>JAKBLM010000044.1 GCA_021832085.1 Acidobacteriota bacterium
CTCGGTCGTATCCTTGTTCGGGGTCATGCTCCGTCTTCCTCCTTGTCAGGTTCTCGCAAACCGATAATTGGAAAACGTCATGACCCCTTCCGCAAAATAATTTGCTGAACTTGTGCAACATAACCCAGAAGCGTGCCGAGTCGGCCAGATTGAGGCGCCAAGGGCGAGGGGTTGGCATCTGAGGCCTCCTTTTTCCGTCGGGAGAAGCTGGCAAGGATAGGGTAGTCTGGGCGAGACGATGCGTAACGTAGTTTTTGCTGGCAAGAGCACCCTATCCCCTCCCTAGCGATCCGGATTTCACGGGCCGACGAGGAAAGAGGGTTACGGCAGAGAACGGAGGCCGGACCCTACGGCGTGCGGAATTCTCGATGCGAGGCCCCGGGCAGGCGAGAGGGGCGAGCACAGGAAAAAGAACGCGGATACGGGTATCCGCACCAGTCTTGACGCGGGCGGGACGTGGACAGGCTCCTTGACGATCGCCGAGGGATTGCATAGAGTCAAACATCCCTATGCGAGAAAAACGCTCTTCTTTCCGAAACCTCTCTTCCCTGGCCCTGGTTGCGGCGCTCGTCGTTACAGTCAGTTGCGGCCCAGCCAAGGGCACCGAGCAATCCGCCAACACGCAGCAAGCCAAGCCGTCGGGACAGGCGTCGATCGAATACACGGAGTACGCGAAGGCGCGACGGGCCGCCGCGCTGAAATGGCCACAGCACGCCGTGCGGGCAGCGCACGGGATGGTGGTGACTGACAGCCCGATCGCCTCGCAGGTAGGGCTGGACGTTTTGAAGAAGGGCGGAAACGCCGTGGACGCGGCGGTGGCGGTCGCTTTCACGCTCGCGGTGGTGTATCCAGAGGCGGGGAACATTGGCGGCGGCGGCTTCATGCTGATCCGCAAGCACAACGGGAAGATGGCGTTTGTCGATTACCGGGAGGTGGCGCCGAAGAAGGCCACGGCGAAGATGTATCTCTACCCGAACGGGAAGCGCATACCCGGCGCCTCGACGATCGGATACCTTTCGGTAGGCGTGCCGGGGACGGTGGCCGGGATGGCGCTGGCATTGCGCAAGTATGGCACGATGCCGCTGGCCGAATTGATCGCACCGGCGATCAAGCTGGCGAAAGACGGCTTTCCGGTGAGCGAGCGGCTGGTCAAGGATATCAAGGGCGGAGAGAAGCGGCTGGCGGAATTCCCGATCAGCAAGCAGATTTTTCTGCGGAACGGGAACCTCTACAAGCCCGGCGAAATTTTCAAGCAGCCAGCGCTGGCCAAGACGCTCGAACTGATTGCCCAGGAGGGCCCGAACGGTTTCTATCGGGGCCGGACGGCGCACGTCATTGCGGACGCGATGGCGAAGCACGGCGGGTTGATCACGCTGGCCGACCTGCGGGACTACCGGGCGGTCATCCGGAAACCGCTGACCGCGACCTATCACTACGGCGGGCAGACCTGGCAAGTGGTCACTTCGCCGCCGCCGAGCTCGGGCGGGGTGGCGATCATCGAGACCCTGAACATTTTGCAAGGGCTACCGCTCGTGCCGGTGCCGAGCCGGCCGGCTTCGGCATGGGACAATGCGGAAAACGTGCATTATGTGGCGGAGGCGATGCGGCGGGCGTTCGCCGACCGGGCGGCATGGTTGGCCGATCCCGATTTCACGCATGTGCCGGTGATCGGACTGACCAGCCTGGCCTATGCGGCGAAACTACGAGCCACGATTCAGCCATACAAGGCGACGCCGAGCAGCGAGGTGAAAGCGGGCAATCCGAAGCCGTACGACCAGGAGGCAGCGCAAGCGATGGCGCTGTGGACTTTGCGGCACCGGCACACGACGCATTTCTCGATCGTGGACGCGGAGGGAGACGCGGTTTCGAATACCTACACGATCAACGATTTCTTCGGGTCGGGCGTGACGACCAAGGCCGGATTCCTGCTGAACGACGAGATGGACGATTTCAACACCGATCCGGGGCATCCGAATGTGCTGTTCCACCTGCTGCAATCGCAGGCAAACGACGTGGCGCCGGACAAGCGGCCGCTCAGCTCGATGACGCCGACGATGGTGCTGCGGGACGGCAAGCTGAGCTTCGTGACCGGGTCGCCGGGCGGACCAGAAATCATCAGCGCAACGATGCTGACGGTGCTGAACTGGATGCGAATGGGGATGACGGCGCAGGAAGCGATCAATGCGCCGCGCTTCCACAACCAGTGGATGCCGGACATTCTCTACGTGGAACCGACGATGCCGATGTCGACAGTCCAGCAGCTGGAGCGGCGCGGCTACAAGGTCGACGCGCGGGGATGGATCGGGCAAGTAAACGCAGTGGCGATCAACCCGAAAACGGGCGAACGAATGGGCGTCGCCGATCCGCGGCGGCACGGCTCGGCGAAGGGTTACTGAGGATGTGAGGATGGCCATGCAACGGATCCTTTCCACCTATCTGTTTTCCGGCCTGCAGCTGAACAAGGAGATTCTGGCCGCAGTGGCGCAGAAAGGGATCGATGGGATCGAGCTGTTTTCAGCGAGCGGCCATTTCAACTATCGATCGCCCGAGCAGATTCGGGAGCTGACCGACTGGCTCGGCAGCACACACCTCAGGCTCCATTCGGTGCACGCGCCGATCGACCGGATCGGCGGGCACGGGCGCGACGGCGGGGCGCCGATTTCGATTGCCGAGCCGGACAAACTGCGGCGGATCGAGGCGGTCGACGAGATGAAGTGGTCGATGGAACTGGCCGAGTCGATTCCGTTCCGGTATCTGGTGATGCATATGGGCACGGGGCGGGAGCCGCTGGACGAAAGGCACCAGGATGCGGCGTTCAATTCGCTGGAATATCTGGTGATCTTTGCCAAGCAGCGGGGGATCACGATCGCGCTGGAAAACACGCCGGGAGAACTGGCGGCGCCGATGGCGCTGGCGGAGTTTCTGCGGCAGACGCGGCTGCACGATCTGCGGCTTTGCTTCGACGTGGGGCACGCGCACCTGGGCGAGGGGGTCGACACGGCCTTTGATCCGATGCGGCAACTGGTGGTGACCACGCACATTCACGACAACCGGGGCGAGCACGACGATCACCTGGTTCCCTTTGAAGGGGAGATCGACTGGGAGGCGGTGATGCGCGTGCTGCGCAGCGCACCGATCGAACTGCCCCTGGTGCTGGAATTGAAAGAGCCGGACCACGAAGGCGGGAGCGGCGTGCTCGATCGGGCCGCCGGCGCCTTCGAGCGGCTCGAGAAACTGGCGACCGCGCCCTAGCAGGCCGGCCGCGCGAAAGGGAGAGCAAGGAGGGCCATGCCGGTTGTCACCATCGAGCAAGTCGCCAGCCACGCGGGAAAAGAGATCACACTGCGGGGCTGGCTTTACAATCAGCGCCAATCGGGGAAGCTGCTGTTTCCACAATTTCGTGACGGAACCGGCGTGATCCAGGGAGTGGTTTCCCGGAAGGAGAGTCCCCAGGTTTTCGAGACACTCGCCGGATTGACGCAGGAATCGAGTGTGGAAGTGACGGGGGTGGTTCGTGCCGACGAGCGGGCGCCGGGCGGGCACGAACTGCAAGTGACCGGCGTGACCGTGATCCAGAAGATTCCCGAGGAGACCCCCTACCCGATCCAGCTGAAGGAGCACGGCGTCGATTTTCTGCTGGAAAACCGGCACCTGTGGATCCGGACGCCGCGCCAGGCGGCGATCCTGCGGGTTCGCGACCAGGCAATCTTCGCGGCCCGCGAATTCATGCACCAGCAAGGCTACGTGCTGACCGATTCGCCGATCTTCACGCCGTCGTCGTGCGAAGGAACAACGAACCTGTTCGAAGTGGATTACATCGACGAGCGGAAGGCGTACCTGACGCAGTCCGGGCAGCTTTACGTGGAGGCGACAGCCGCGGCGCTGGGCAAGGTGTACTGTTTCGGGCCGGCGTTTCGGGCCGAGCGCTCGAAGACGCGGCGTCACCTGACCGAGTTCTGGATGCTCGAGCCGGAAGCGGCTTTTGCCCGGATCGACGACATGATGCTGCTGGCCGAAGGGCTGATCACGCACATGATCCAGTCGACGCTCGAGCGGTGCCCGCGCGAGCTGGCGACGCTCAAGCGCGATACAGCGAAACTGGCGGCGGTGCGGCCACCCTTTCCCCGGATCAGCTACGACGAGGCGATCGAACTGCTGCACCGGCACGGCAATCCCACCTCGTGGGGCGACGATTTCGGCGGCGACGAGGAGACGATCCTCTCGAGCGAGTACGATCGGCCGGTGATCGTGCACCGGTATCCGACCGCGATCAAGGCGTTCTACATGCAGCCCGATCCCGAACGGCCCGAGCTGGCGCTGGGTTTCGACATTCTGGCGCCGGAGGGCTATGGGGAGATCGTCGGGGGCGGCGAACGTATTTCAAACTACGAACTGCTGATGGAGCGGCTGCGGCAGAACGAGCTGCCGGAGGAGCCGTTCCGCTGGTACCTGGACCTGCGGCGTTTCGGCAGCGTGCCGCACGCCGGTTTCGGCCTGGGCGTCGAGCGCACGATCGCCTGGATCACGGGCGCCGAACACATACGCGAGGTGATTCCCTTCCCACGGACGATCTATCGCCTGTATCCGTGAGGCGTGGGAAAATAGCGGAAAGCGGAAGGGAAAAACAAAAGGGAAGAAACAGATGGCCCACAAAGTCCGCATTATCGGCGTCCCCATGGATTTGGGCGCGAGCCGGCGCGGCGTGGACATGGGGCCCTCGGCCCTGCGCGTGGCAGGGCTGCAATCGCAAATCAAGCAGCTCGGCCACCAGGTGGAGGACGTCGGCAACATCGCGGTGAAGCAGCCCGAGGAACAGCACTACGGCGACAAGCGCGCGAAATATCTGAAGGAGATCTCGGCAACATGCCAGGGCCTGGCGGCAATCGTGGAGCAGTCGATGAGCGATGGCTCCCTGCCGCTGGTGCTCGGGGGCGATCATTCGCTCGCGGTCGGCTCGATCGGGGGCGTGGCCTCGTACTTTCACAAACAGGGCAAGCGGATCGGGTTGCTGTGGCTGGACGCGCACGGAGACATGAACACGCCGGAATCGAGCCCTTCGGGGAACGTGCACGGCATGCCCCTGGCGGCGCTGATCGGTGTGGGGGCGTGGGAACTGACCGATCTGACGGGCTTCCGGCCGATTGTCGAGCCGCGGCAGGTTGCGCTGGTCGGCATCCGGGACCTGGACAGCAAGGAACAACGGCTGATGAAGCAGTCGGGGGTGCACGTCTTCACGATGCGGGACATCGACGAGCGCGGGATGCGCGAGGTGATGAGCGAAGCGCTCCGCTTCGTGACGGACGACACGGCGGGGGTGGCCGTGAGCCTCGACATGGACTTCGTCGATCCAGGAGAGGCACCCGGGGTAGGCACGCCGGTCCGCGGCGGGGTAACCTACCGGGAAGCGCACCTGGCGATGGAAATGATTGCCGATTCGCGGGCGATGATCTCGCTCGAGGTGGTCGAGATCAATCCGGTGATCGACCTTCACAACCAAACGGGCGATTTCGGCGTCGAGTTGGTCCTTTCCGGACTCGGAAAGAAGATTCTCTGATGGCGCGGCGGATCCACGCACGCCAGCCGGCCACAGTTCGTGTCCAGAACCGGCACGGCGGCCGCGGGCCACGCGTCGAGGGTGTGTCCTCATGAAGGAAACCAAGCGCATGCGTGTTGCGGTGCTCTTCGGCGGCCGCTCCGCCGAACACGAAGTTTCGATCTCCTCGGCGTCCTCGGTGATTCGGGCGCTGGATCCGGAGAAATACGAGGTGGTGCCGATCGGAATCGGCAAGGACGGGCGGTGGTTGATTGGCGACAACGCCCAGCGGATGCTGGCCGACACGATTCGCAAGGGCCGTCACGTGTTGCTGCCGGCCGAGCCGGGCACGGCGAGCCTGTTTCACCTCGATGCGAAGACGGCCAGTCCCGCGGTCGGGATCGACGTGGTGTTTCCAGTGCTGCACGGCACCTACGGAGAGGACGGGACGATTCAGGGCCTGCTCGAACTTGCCGGATTGCCGTATGTCGGTTGCGGCGTGCTGGCCTCATCGGTCGGCATCGACAAGGAAGTGCAGAAGCGGCTCTTCGAATTTGCGGGGCTGCCCGTGGTCAAATACCTGTCGCTCTCGCGCTCGCGTTGGCAAGCAAAAGCGGAGGACGCGCTCGAGGACATCCAGCGCCGCTTCCAGTTTCCGGTGATGGTCAAGCCAGCGACGCTGGGCTCGTCGGTGGGCATCACCAAAGCGCACAACCTGAAACAATTGACGGCAGCAATCGATCTAGCAGCCGAGTTTGCGCAGAAGATTTTGATCGAGCGGGCCGTGGAAGCGCGTGAGATCGAGGTGTCGGTGCTCGGCAACGAAGAGGCCAAAGCCTCGCTGCCGGGAGAAATCATCCCGCACCGCGAATTCTACGACTATACGGCCAAGTACACGGAAGAAGGCACACAGTTCCTGGTGCCCGCACCGCTCAAACCGCGGCAAACCGCCAAGCTGCAGGACTATGCCGTGCGCGCCTTCCAGGCGATCGAAGGCCGGGGCATGGCCCGAGTCGATTTCTTCCTCGAGCGGCACACCGGGCGGCTCTACATCAACGAGATCAATACAATTCCCGGCTTCACATCGATCAGCATGTATCCGCGCATGTGGGAAGCCTCGGGGATCAGCTACAGAGAGTTGGTCAACCGGCTCATCGAGCTCGCGCTCGAGGAGCATCGCGAGAAACAGCGCACGCGTTTCTCCATCGAGCCACCGCCAAGCAGCATTCTTTCCGGGTAGGACCCGTTTCTTCGCGGGAAAATCGAGGTGGCGGGCCGAAGCCCGCCGCTACACAACATTTTTCGCGGCGCTCAGGATTACAGGATTCTCCGGGCTGGCTTGACAAAGTTAGCCGGACGGTTAAGATATTTGACTAACCGGTTAGTCAAAGGAGATGCCGTGAGCTACAAGAGAGCGAAACGGCCGGAAACCGCCGGGCGCATCCTGGCCGCCGCCGAGGAGGGCTTTGCCGCCCACGGGCTGGCCGGCGCCCGAACGGAGCGCATCGCCGCGCGCGCCGGCGTGAACAAGGCGCTGCTCTACTACTATTTCGGGAGCAAGCGCGAGCTATACCGCGCGGTGCTCGAGCACCTGCTCGAAGAGCTGCGCCGGACAATCGGCCCTGCCGATTCCCCGCCCCGCCCGCCGCGGGAGCGGCTGCTCGATTTCGTGAATCGCTATTTCGACTTTCTCGCCTCGCACCCGAACTTTCCGCGGCTGGTGCAGCGCGAGGTGATGGAATCGAAAGGCGAGCTCGACTGGATTCTGCGGGACTACTACCGGCCATTGATGCGAGGGGTGGTCACGCTGATCGAGAGCGGGATCCGGCGAGGGGAATTCCGGCGGGTCGACGCCCGGCATGCGTGCCTGACGCTGATGGGTGCGACGACCAGCTACTTCGCGGCGCCACTCTGGAGCCGCTTCCTCGGGCACGAGTTGCTGCAGCCGGCGGCGCTCGAGGCGCGGCGGCGGGCGCTGCTGGATTTTCTGAGTTACGGGCTGTTTCGGCCGGAGAGGAGGACGGTGTGAGTGCCCGCCGGTTTCTGGTGATTCTGGGGGTGGTGTTCGCCGCGGCGCTGGTTGTCTATCTGGGGACGACGCCGCAAGGCAAGCAGATCCGGCTCGTAGGGGTGGTAGACGGCAATGACGTGGTGGTGAGCCCGCAGATCACCGACCGGATGACGAGGCTCCTAGTCGACGAGGGATCGGTGGTGAAAAAAGGGGAATTGATCGCCGAATTCGATCCGGCGGACCTGCAGGCCGTACTGAACTCACAGACCGCGAACATCCGCACAATCGCGGCAAATTTGGCGGCGTCCAAGCGTTCCCTGACGATGACCAATGCGCAGACGGCGGCGCAACTCGACCAAGCGCAGGCGAACCTGACCGCGAGCCAGTCGCAACTGGTGCAGGCGCAAGCGAACCTGTGGCGGGACGAACAGAATTACAAGCGGATGCGACAGCTTTTCGAGAGCGGGATCGAGACAGAGCAGAATCGCGACAACGCGCTGGCCGCGGTGCGGGCGGATCGCGCGGCGGTGAATGCGCTCGAAGACCAGGTGAAGGCGCAGCGGGCGGCGCTGTCGCTGGCGAAGGCCAATCGGCTGCAACTCGACGTGATTCGCAGCCAGATTGCCGCAACCACGGCGCAGCTGGCGCAGGCGCGGGCCCTGCGCGACCAGGCGGCGACGCAACTGGGCTACACCCGGGTCTATTCGCCGCTCGACGGGATCGTCTCGGTGCGCGTGGCCAAACAGGGCGAAGTGGTTTCGGCCGGGTCGCCGATCGTGGTGATCGTTGACGTGAATCATCTGTGGGTGCGGGCGTACGTCGAAGAAACCTACATCGACGACATTCATTTCGGGCAGAAGCTCACGGTGGTGCTGCCTTCGGGCAACAAGCTAGAGGGCACGGTTTTCTTCAAGGACGTGCAGGGAGACTATGCGACGCAGCGCGATGTGAGCCGGACGAAGCGCGACATCAAGACCTTCGCCATCAAGGTGGCGATTCCCAATCCCCGCGAACGGCTCTTCACCGGCATGACGGCCTACGTGCTGCTGCCGCCAAGTGTGGGCCAGCGGCCGAGCTGGTTTCAGCGGATGATCCACAGTTTCTAGGAACACGGCGATGAGCGCAATCGAGGTCGATCACCTGGTGAAAAAGTTCGGCGAATTCGTGGCTGTGAACGACGTGTCGTTCCGCGTGGAGCAGAACGAGATCTTCGGGCTGCTGGGGCCGAACGGAGCGGGGAAGACGACGCTGATCCGGATGCTGACGACGCTGACGCCGCCGACGGCCGGCCATGCGACGGTGGCGGGCTTCGACATCGTGCGCGAAGCCAACCAGGTCCGGCAATCGATGGGGGTGATCCCGCAGGCGCTGACTTCGGACCCCGAACTGACCGCCGAGGAAAATTTGATGATTCACGGCAAGCTCTACGGCGTGCCGGCGGCGCAGCGCAACGAACTGATCACGCGGCTGCTGGCCGCGGTGGAGCTGGAGAAATTCCGCGGCGCGCTGGTGCGCACGTTTTCGGGAGGGATGCGGCGACGGCTGGAAATCGCGCGCGGGCTGATGCATTCGCCAAAGATCCTGTTTCTCGACGAGCCGACGACCGGGCTCGATCCGGTTTCGCGTACGCACGTGTGGGACATGATCACGCGGCTGCGCGACGAGGAAAAGCTGACGATCCTGCTCACCACGCATTACATGGACGAAGCGGACAAGCTGTGCGACCGGATCGCGATCGTCGACCACGGGCAGCTGATGGCGCTCGATACGCCGAGCCGGCTAAAGGCGATGATTCCGGGCAACGACATCGTCGAGGCGGAGTTCGACCATTTGCCCGCGGACTGGCTGGAGCAGCTGCGGCGGCTGGACCAGGTGGAAGACGTGCAAGAACGCAACGGGATGGCGCGGCTTTCTTCGCTGAACGGGCCAAGGACGATCGCGGCGCTAATGGAGCTGGCGCGGGAGCGAGGGGTGGTGGTGCGGCGGGTGAGCGTGGAAGGGACGACGCTCGACGACGTGTTTTTGCATTACACCGGCCGGGGACTGCGGGACGAGGTCGGGGAAGGACGCCGTGACATCAGCCACTTATATCACTGAGGCGCGGGGAGCGGGGCGATGAAGCTGTATCGCGTGTCGGCGCTGGTGGAGCGGGACATGCGGAAGTTCTTCCGCAGCCCGACGCTGATGATGGTGTCGATGATTTTCCCGTTGGTGCAGCTGATCGTGCTGGGCTACGCCTTCGGCGGGAAGATCAAAGGGGTGCGCGTGGCGTTTGTCGACAATGACCACGGTACCGAGGCAGTAAAGGTGCGGGAAATGCTGGAGGCGGTGACGACAGGGCCGGCCACGCTGCGGCTGGTGGACTACTCCTCGCTGCCGGCAGCGGTGCGCGACCTGAAGATCGGTCTTGTGCGCGGCGTGATCCTGGTGCCCTACGATTTCTCGCGGCGGGTCGAGCACGACGACGATCCGAAGCTGGTTTTCGTCGAGGACAACACGGACCAGTTCCTCACCAGCTCGCTCCAGGCCGAGATGGAGAGTCTGGTGCAGCAGATGGACACGCCGGCGGTGATCCCCCGGCTCGCCCCGCAAATCCAGCTGAATGTCGTGGAGATCTATCCGTACATCCAGTACATCAAGTACCTGCTTCCCGGGTCGATCGCGATGGCGATTTTCGTGGTGGCGATGATCGGCGGCGGGATTACGTTCATCGACGACAAGTCGCGGGGCCTGCACGAGGGGTATCTGGTGACGCCGATCGAACGGGCGGAACTGGTGCTGGGACTGAATTTCTCGGGAGCGATCAAGGGGCTGATGGCGGGAATGGTGATCACGGTGATCGGGGCGCTGATCGCCGGCATTCCGGACATCTGGAACCCGATACGGCTGGGATACCTGGCGGTGGTGTGCGCGATCGCTTCGCTGACGATGATTTCGCTCATGTTCGTGACGATGGTGCGCGTGGACGACCCGATGGTGCCGCGAGCGGTCTTCGGCGTGCTGAATACCCTGCTCTTCTTTCCCTCCGGGGCGATCTACCCGATCCAGGGCTTTCCGAAATGGATGCAATGGATCGCCGTCGTCGATCCCTTCTATTACACGGTGCACGCTCTGCGGAACTTGCTGCTGAAAAACGTCGGCATCGCCGGGATTTATCACGACCTGCTAGTGCTGGTGGCGATGTCGTTGGGATTTTTGGCGTTTGGGATTCTGCTGTTCAAGCGGCAGCTGTAGGCGAGGGGGCGCGTAAGAAGCGATTGCTGGGATCCGGAGCTGCGCGTGCGGGGCTGCGCGCAGCGGAGGGGCGGCACGTTTCGGGATCGTTCCCGACACATTGCGTCAGGACTCGCTGCGCTCGTCGCAAAAACGCATTTCTCACAAGCCGCTTAATGGAGAGAGCGGAAGAATTCCGTGGTGGCGGCATCAGCCCAGCATCGTTTCTTCCTGGTGGCGACAAGCTGCCGCCCTGAAGGGCGGCTCTACAGAGACCTCATCGGCTCGCGCCACCTGCAGAAGGCACGCGGGCGTGGTCATGCGGCGGGCTTGGGGCCGAAATATTGGAGGGTGACGACGGTGATATCGTCGGCCTGGGCGTAGCCGGCGGTGAAAGCCCGGACGGCTGCAAGCACCTTGTCGAGCAGTTGCTGGGCGTCGCTGCCGCTGAATGACTTCAGCACTTCCCGGAGGCGATCCTCGCCGAACATAATCCCGTCGGGATTGACGGCCTCGGTGACCCCATCGGAGTACATCACGAGGAAATCACCCGGCTCGATCTGGGCGGTGGCCGTGGTGAACTCGGCGAAATCGAACATGCCGATCGGAAGGTTCTGGGCTTCGAGGGCAACGATCTCGCCGGAGCGGCGACAGAGGAACGCCGGGACGTGGCCGGCGTTGAAATATTCCATTGCGCCATTCGGATGGATGATGGCATAGAAG
This sequence comes from Acidobacteriota bacterium, assembly GCA_021832085.1. Lineage (GTDB taxonomy): Bacteria > Acidobacteriota > Terriglobia > Acidiferrales > UBA7541 > JAKASX01. The sequence continues at coordinate 11,481 of JAKBLM010000044.1, forward strand.
AGCGTGGCGTAGCTGGCCTCGTCGGTGCGGTCGCAGACACGGTGATTGACGCGCTTGGCCAGCTCGGAAAGCGGCAGGCTGCCCGAGGCGGTGGCACAGAACGAGCCCATCAGCATCGAGGCGAGCAGGGCCGCGGGCATTCCCTTGCCGGCGACATCGGCGACGACGAAGCCACGGGAACCGTCGGGCAGATCGACGAAGTCGTAGCAATCGCCGCCAACCGCGCGGCAGGCGATCGTGCGGCCCGCGGCAACCAGGTGCGGATCTTTCGGGAAAGCCTTGGGAAGCAGCTGCTGCTGAATGTCGCTGGCGATCTCGAGCTCGCGTTCGAGGCGCTCGCGCTCGCGGCCCTCGGCGAAGAGCCGCGCATTTTCGACCACGGTGGCCGCTTCGGCCGCGAGCGAACGCAGGACCTGGCGATCGAGCTCGGAAAAGGCGGTGAGCGGGCGGCGGCTGTCGAGATAGAGCACGCCAAGCAGGCCAGGCCGCGAGGCCACGACCGTGGAATCAACCGAGCGGATCGTCGGCTGCCGCTCGAGCGGAATCGCGAGTAGCGTGCGGAGGGCCTCGCCAACGATGCTGGCCTGCTCGCGCAGCGTCCGCTCCTCGCCGATGTCGGCGACGATCAACTCGCGGCGCGTTTCGGCCACCTGCTTCAGGACAGAGCTGGAGACGTGCACTTCGCTGTGCTGCAGGGTGCGCTGGCCCGACTCGCGCGCGACGGTCGGCTGGAGCTCACCGGACTCGCTCGCCAGCATCAACACGCCGCGGTCGGCGCCGGTCACGCGGATCGCCGCGTCGACCACCGCGGCCAGCATGTCCTCGAGCAGCATGTGACCGTAGATCGCCCCGGCCGCCTCGAGCAGCACGCCGAGGTGATAAAGCTCGCGTGAGCTGGCCGAGGAGGGAGCCGGCGAATCCACGCGCTCGAGCAGATCCTCGATCCGCTTCTCCTCGCCGGCAAAGATAATCTGAAAGGAATTGGCGAAACCGAAGCCGATCGTATCCTCGGGGTGCAGCTCCTGGCGGGTGATCTTTTTTTCGTTGACGAAAGTGCCGTGACGGCTGCCGAGATCCTCGACGAAGAATTTCCCGTTTTCCTGTGTGATCTGCGCGTGCTGGCGGCTGATGCGGCCGTCGCGCAAGACCAGGTCGCAATCAGCCTGGCGGCCAATCCGAAACGGCATCGAAACGAGTTCGCTGTTCCTCCGCACGCCGCTCGGTTCCACCACAACCAGTCGAGGATTCCGCGTCATTGGCATCGATGCCCTTCCCCCGTTCCGCTCCAGCCGGCAGGCTGCCGGCTAATCTTAGGTGAAGCGGGCCGCCGTGTAAACCCGCCGGCGGCAAAAGGGCCTGGCAGAGGACGGGTTGCGGATGCGTTTGTGCCTTCGGCAGCGAAACGGTGAACGTGGCGCCCGAGCCGGGCTTGCTCGCCAGCTGGATCTCGCCGGCGTGCTGGCGAACGATGCTGGCGATGATGGAAAGGCCGAGCCCGGTGCCGACACCGACCGGTTTGGTGGTGAAGAAAGGCTCGAAGATGCGGGATTGGAGCTCGAGCGGAATGCCGGGCCCATCGTCCTGGACGTCGAGGAAGACGCGGCCGGGGCCGGAGCGGGTGCGCAGCACAATGCGGCCGGGACGACCGGCGGCGGCAATCGCCTGCTGACTGTTCATGAGCAGATTGAGAACCACCTGCTGGAACTGGATGGGATTGGCGAGCGCGGGCGGGAGATCGGGTGCGAGATGGACCTCGACAGCGATGCCGGCGCGCTGGAGATCGTAGGCGCACAGGCGGAGGGTGCTCTCGATGATTTCGTTGAGGCAAACGGGAGAACGGTCCAGCTTGGCCTCGCGAGCGAGCATGAGCAGGCTGCGGACGACGTGGGCGGCGCGTTCGGCTTCCTGACAGAGGCGATGGGCATCGGCGAGCGCGCGGCCGTCGAGGGGCCGTTCAAGCAGCAGATGGCCGTAGCCCATCACCGAGGTGAGGGGATTGTTCAGTTCGTGGGCGATGCCGGCGACCATCTGGCCGAGCGCAGCCAGTTTGTCAGTTTGGAAGAGACGAGCAGGGAGTTCGCGGTCGAAGGCGAAATCGCGATAGCACTCGATCCAGCCATTGGCACCGGCCAGATCGCCAGCCACGGGCCGCACGACGCGTTCGAGCATGCGACCGCCGGCGGCCAGCGGGAGTTGTTCGCAGCCAGCGTCGTTGCCCGGCTGCCAAAGCAGCCAAGGCGGTAGTAGCGCCGGCCGGCCCGGAGAAATGCGGCGGCTGATCAGCCGGGCGAGTGATGAGAAATCCTGCAGGCCGGCCCATTCGCTATCGCTCAGATCGAGCAGGCGGCGCAGGCGTTTGCTCGCCAGGCGAATGGCGCCGGAGGAGTCGTAGAGGACGAAAGCGTCGTCGGAAATCTCGAAAAGTGTTTCCAGTTCCGACTCTACCGGCTCTGAAACGACAGCGACACTTTTAGCAATTGCTGAACTCACCTTCACATCCTGCGTGATTCGAGTTGGCCGGCGACAGCGGTGCGCTTCAGATCGGCAGATGCAAGATCAGATAGCTGACAAATAATGCCGAACTCACTGCAAACGCGATTTCCAGAACGATCTGGAGGCCCCGGTTCAACCGGAAGGCTCGAACACCTTTTGAATAGGTGTAGTACATGACTTTCTCCGGGCGGAGATCATGCACCCACGGTTCCAATGCGAGGTGGAAATAAGGCGCGGGGAATCAGGCGGATAGAAGCTCGCTCGGAATCAGAATGCTGTGGGGCTGTGCCATAGCGGGACCGCGTGTTTCAAAGCAGAATCCGGCGGGCCGCTCCGGGCGAGCGGCCCACCGATCGACTGAAGGTATGCGACGCCGGCTACCTTTCGCAGGCCGGGCCGGCGGCGGAGGGGTTGGGCACGGGAAGCACGGCAACACCGTACTTTTCGAGCAAGCGATTGAGATCAGGGACGTCCTGCGTGGCGACGCGATTCCACGAGCTGAAGACGTCGGTAAGGATCTGGCAGCTTTCGGAGACGGTGTGGATGGCCGAAAAATTCGGGCGGCCATCGCCGGCTTCGATCAGATTCATCAGCTCGGCCAGCTCGTGATTGACCGCGCCGAAACCAGGACCGTGGAAGCTTCCCAATTCGAGCGCGTGGAGCTGCTGCGCCAAGTGGTCCGCGGCGGCAGCGGCATCTTTTGCCGACGGCTTGGCAGCGAGGGCGGACCGCTTTTGCGCGAGGGCGTCGTGAAGCGAGATTACCTGATGATAGGCAGCGGCGCTGGAGGCCATGCCGCGGGCGATTTCCTGCTCGAGATTGAGCTGAGCGGCGAGGCCGGCAGGCGTCGCGGTGACGCGCGGATCCATTTTCACGGTGAGAGTGCGGCGGTAGGTGTGGCCGTTAACGGTGAGCGCCAGTTGGTATTCACCCGGCAGGACTTTCGGGCCGAAGGGATAGTGGAAAGGCGTCTTGCCGAGGATCGCGTGATTGACCTCGGAATAGACGATGTAGTTGCCATGTGTGCGGGAGAGCACCGCAGGCAGGGCGTCGGGATGGGCAAAGCGCAGGTTCCAGACAAAGCGGTTCATGCCGACTTTGACGGGGAGCGAGGCTGGCGGCTGGAACCAGTAGCGCGGCACGTTGGGCAGGGTCTTGTCGGGCGCCGGAGGAACGCTGGAAAAGCGGCGAATGAGGTCGCCCTTGGCGTCGTAGATGGCGAGCGAGATCGGGCCGGAGGGGGCGGACTTGAGGTAGTAGTCGAGGATCGCACCATCGGGCGGATTCTGGCCGGCGGGGACTTCGGGTGGGAGCGGGGTGTCGTTGTTGCGGTCCCAGCGGATGCGTAAGGCGGTTTCGGGCTTGTAGAAATAGACGCCGGAACTGGCTTCGGCGGCGTTGACCTGGCGCAGAGGCGTGACGTCGTCGAGAATCCAGAGGGCGCGGCCGAAGGTAGCGGCGGCCAGATCATTGCCATGGACGGCGAGATCGCGAACGGAAGCAGTGGGCAGATTGAGCTGGAGCGATTGCCAATACTGGCCGTTGTCGAAGGAGACAAAGACGCCGGTGTCGGTGCCGGCGTAGAGCAGGCCGCGCTCGACCGGATCCTCGCGAATGACGTGGGCGACGCCGAAGGACGGCAGGCCGCGATCGATTTTCTGCCACGTCTTGCCGTAATCCTCGGTGCGATAGAAATAGGGGTGGGAATCCTCGAAGCGATCGACGGCGGCATAGGCCGTGGCGGCGTTGAAACGGGAAGGCTCGATGATGCTGACGAGGGTGCGCGGGCCGAAGCCGGGCGGGGTGACGTTTTGCCAGGAGGCGCCACCGTTGCGGCTGAGCTGAATGAGGCCGTCTCCTGTGCCAACCCACATTTCGCCCTCAGCGACCGGGGAAAGGGCGAGGGTGGTGATCACGTTACCGCGGAAGAAGGGGGGCAGCGTCCCGGAAGCGGGGCGCTTGGTGAGATCGGGGCTGACGCGGCGCCAGTTCACGCCGCCGTCAGTGGTCTTGAAGACGTATTGGGCGGCGAAATAGAGGGCGTGCGGATCGAGCGGATCGTAAACAAGCGGAGCGTTGGGCGACGTGCGAATTTCGGGGCCGTGGATGAAGACGTTGGTGAGCTCGCCGGTGCGGCGGTCGTAGCGGGCGACGCCGCCGGCCTCGCCGCCGGCGTAATCGATATTGGGATTGAGCGGATCGGCGGCGATGTAGCCGAACTCGTAGCCGCCGGGAGAGAACCAATCGCGGTAACGGATCTCGCCGAAATCGCTGCGGTTGGGGACGGCAGCCGAGCCGCTATCTTGCTGCTCGCCGTAGACGTAGTAGGGGAAACCACCGCCGGTGGTGACGTGGTAGAACTGGCCGGTCGGCTGATTGTACCAGGGTGTCCAGGTGCGGCCGCCATCGACGCTGATTGTCGCGCCCTGATCGACGCCGAGGATCATGCGATTGGGATTGCGGGGATCGATCCACATGACGTGATAGTCGTCGCCGCCGGGCGAGCCCTTGAGCGCGATGAAATGTCGGCCGCCGTCGGTGGAGCGGTAGACCGAGGTTTGCATTACGTAGACGACGTCGGCGTTTTTCGGATCGACGAAAATGCGGCTGAAATAGCCGCTGCCAACGACGCGCGGATCGTGGGTGATTTGGCGCCAGGAGACGCCGGCATCGTCGGAGCGAAATAGTCCCTGACCGAGGATTGCATAGAGTCTGCGGCCGCCTTCGCCGGGAGCGGCGGCAATGCCGGTGCGTCCCCACGGAGCGGAGGGCAGGCCGTGGCCGGGGATGAGGTCCCAGGTTGAGCCCTCGTCGGTGGACTTGTAGATCCAGGCGTCCGGTTTGCGCGGGCCCCGTGGGCCACGCGGGAATCCCGGGTGCCAGAGCGTAGCATAGGCGATGCGAGGATCGTTCGGGGCGAGGGTGAGATCGGCGACGCCGGTCTGGTCATTGCGGAAGAGAACGTGGTGCCAGGTCTTGCCGCCGTCGGTGGTTTTGTAGACGCCGCGCGTCGGGCTAGGCTTTGCGCCGCCCATCGCGCCGACCAGGACGATATCGGGATTGCGGGGATCAACGACGATGGCGTTGATGAGGAGGGTATCGGCGAGGCCGATATGCGTCCACGTTTTGCCGCCGTTGGTGGATTTGTAGACGCCCTTGCCATAGGCCTGATTTGGCAGATCGCCAGTGCCGACATAGATGATGTTGGGATCGGAGGGAGCGAGCGCGAGCGCGCCGATCGGGGCGACGTGCTCGGCGTCGAAGATCGGTTTCCAGACCGTGCCACCGTCGGTGGTTTTCCAGACGCCGCCACCAGGCGTGCCCATGTAATAGATGGCTGGGTCGCCGGGAACGCCGGCAACGCTAGTGACGCGGCCGGCGCGGTAGGGCCCGATCAGGCGCCAGCGCATGCCGGCGTAGAGATCGGGATTCACCTGCTGCGCGGCGGCGGGGCACGGTACGAAAACGGCAGGTATCAGGAAAATAAGGACCAGGGTAAAAAAATGGCACGAACTGCAGCGTAGTTGTTTCACGGTTGGATTCCGCTCCTGCGAGTCCGGATTTGACGAAGGAAGAGTATATGCCAACGGGAGCGGGTTGCGGTGGGAGCGTTTGGCTCGAGGAGGGCGGGTAATCGTGGTTGATTGGGTAGTGAGGGCTCCCACCCGCGCGGGTGAGAGCCCTGTGGAGACTCATTTTTCGCCGGGCTGAACAGTTAGTGGGCGGCGGGAGCGGTGGCGGTAGCGATGAAGGTGTCGAGGTTGTGGTGGAGTTGGGCGAGGGTTGCGGTGTTGAGGTAGAGCATGTGGCCGACCATGTAGTGATAGGTGTGGACGTGAGAGAGGAGGGCCGGCGGGAGATTGAGTTCGGCGGTAGTGTATTCGGCGGCGAAGAATGGAGTGCCGAGGTCGAAATAGCCTTCGTTGACCATCAACTGGAGATGGGGATTGGTGATCATTGCGCGGCGCAGATCGGGCACGACGTTGGTGAAGCCGGGACGCGCGCCGAAATTCGGGAACGGGCCGCGATGCTTCCAATCCCAATTCCGGTTGACCATGCCGTTGAGGATCAGATACGGGCGGCGGCTGGTGTAGTGGAGGTCATGATAGAGGTAGCTATTGATCGCAGCGGTGAAGGCGCCGCTGATCGCGGTCGACATCACCGGATATTCGCGCGTGCCGATGAGCGGATTGATGGCGTAGCCGGTGTAGCGAGCGTCGAGGCGGCCGGTGACGAGACCGCGGCCGGCGAGGAGCTCCTTTTCGAATTCCGGAGCGTTCACGCGCAGGTTTGCCTTGAGCCAGTAGCTGGTGCTGAGGCCGGTGTAGGCGGCGAGTTGCGCGGCAACCTTGTCTTTCTGCTGCGGGCTGAGGCGATCGGCTTCGAGCAGGGCCGGAGCGTAAGTGTAGATGGCGTAATGCTCGACCTGCTTCAGGAACGCAGGCAAGTTGGCAGGGCGCGGCGAAAGGGCGCGATGATACCAGGCAATCGCCGCATAGGATGGCAGGAAGAGAATATAAGGCAGATCGTTGCCCGGCTGGAAGGATGACGCCTCGAAATTCAGAACCGTGGAGAGCAACATCACGCCGTTGAACTGCATGCCCTGATTCTGGAGGTAGTTGATCAGCGCGGCAGTGCGGAAGGTGCCGTAGCTTTCGCCGAGCAGGAATTTCGGCGAATTCCAGCGGTGGAATTTCGTGACGTAGTCGTGGATGAACTGGCCGACTGAGCGGACGTCCTGATCGACACCCCAGAACTGCTTGCCGGTGGCCTTGCCGAGCGGATGGCTGAAGCCGGTGCCGACCGGGTCGATGAAGACAACGTCGGAAGCGTTGAGAATGCTGTAGGGATTGTTGACGAGCCGATACGGCGGCGGAGAGACGCTCTTCGCATCGGAGGGGATTTCGATGCGGCGCGGGCCGATGCCACCCATGTGCAGCCAGACGGAAGAAGAGCCGGGGCCACCGTTGTAGGCAAAAGTGATCGGGCGGTCGGACTCGTTGCGGACGCCATTTTTCCAGTAGGCGACGTAGAAGACGCTGGCGATCGGCTGCTGGTGAGCATTGCGGAGGATCAGCGTGCCGGCGTGAGCGGTGTAAGGGATGGTCGTGCCGCCAATGACGACAGTTCCCTGGGAAGTGACGTCGCGACCGTGGGCGGCGACACGAGGCGCGGCGCGCAGGGCGCCGGGGAAAATGGCAAGGCAACAAAAGAAAGACAGCGACAACAATGGCAGGCAGAATTTACGGTTCATGGGATTTCCTTTCCTCCCGGAAGGGATTAAGCAGGAGCGGCTTGGCGAGAGAAAAGCCGGTAATACGAGTGGTGAGCCCGGAGGATTCCGACTCGAAATTTGGCTGTGATGGGGTCATTGCGCCCGGCGAGATTGTAACCGAAAGCGGTGGGGAATGCCGGTGCGGAGGGTTTGGCTTCACCGTATGGAAAGGCCCACGGGCGGGAAAGCGCCGGCCGTGGCAGCCAGGACGGAGGCGGGCAAGCGACTATTTGGTGACCGCGTTGACCAGGACGGCACCGGCGTTGCTGCCCAGGATGAGGAGCAGGCGAAGCGGATTGATCGCAGCGGTCAAGTCGATATTCTGGCCGTCGATCCGGAAACCGAAGCTGTGGTTGACCTGGGGCACGATGCTCACGCGGAGCGAAATGCCCTCGATCGCGCCGGCGAAACGGTAGATTCCCTGCTTGTCCTGATGGAACGAGCCAGGAGGGACGGTTGCCGAAATGCCGGCAAGGTGAATCGAGAGCGGCTGGGTGAGCGGATCAAAGCCGGCGGAGGCTGAACCCAAGGTAACGTCTGCCCTGACCTCGAAGGAGGGCGGTGGGCCGGCGGCGACATTCACGGTCGATGAGAAATTCTGCAGAGGAACGAGGGGCGTGACAGCGATCTTCGAGCCGGGAGTGGAGGAATAGCGGACATAGTAGACGAAAGTAGCGCCTGGGCTGGCGGTGCCGGAAAACCGGCGGACAGTGGCCATTCCCTTGCTGTCGACGCCAGTGAATGCGATGGTGAAGGGGCCCGGGCCCTCGCCGATGGCCTGAACGGTGTAGCGGCCGGCGGCGGGCAGGCTGATGTCGACTTCCCGGGCCTCGGGGGCGGTCCCGTCGGTTTCGGAAACGTTGGCGAGTGGGGTGACGAGATAGTTGCTCGAGGGGATCTGATCGAGATGCTGGCCGGTAAGCGGATCGAAGCCGGTCTGCAGGCCGACGGGCGAGGTGACGAGCAGCTCGACCGTAGGCTGCGCGGCTATCTTCAGGGCGCCCAGGCAACAGGGAGCGGAAGACGGCTGCTGGGCGTAAGCGGGAGACGCGAACAGGAAAAGCAGCCCCACCAAAAAGCAGGATCCAGCGGAAACTGTGCGAGTAATCGTCATCGATACGCGTATCGAAATCGGCGATAGGTATACCTACAGTTGGACAGTACGACGGGTTTCGGAGGAAAAGCAAATCGGGGCGGGACTGGAGATGAAGCGCGAGAGACGGGCGCGCTAAGGAGCCGGGGAGGGAGCGGGCAAGGAGTGCTCAGGTTCGGCGTCGGCGCCGAGTTCGCCGTATTCCTTGAGCTTGCGATAGAGCGTGGTTTTGCCGATGCCGAGCAGGCGGGCAGCGGCCACTTTGTCGCCGCGGGTTTTCCGCAAGGCGCGGAAGATGGCGCGACGCTCGAGTTCGGCCAAGGTGATCTGGTCTTCGTCAAGCGGGAGACGGGCGGCGGCGGGAGCCTGGAGATTGGTGGGCAGATCGCCGATGTGGAGCAGTGGTCCGGAATTGAGGGCCAGGGCGCGGGCGACGGCGTTTTCGAGTTCGCGGACGTTGCCGGGCCAATCGTAGGAGACGAGGCGCTGGATCGCATCTTCGGAGAAGACGGCGGCGGAGCGGCCGTCTCCAGCCAAACGCTCGAGGAAATGATTGGCCATGAGCGGAATGTCGCTCTTGCGCTCGCGGAGGGGTGGGAGGCGGATGGGCACAACGTTGAGGCGATAGAAGAGATCCTGACGGAAGCTGCCGCGCTCGACTTCGCGCTGGAGATCGCGGTTGGTGGCGGCAACGACGCGCAGGTCGACCGAAGCGGTGGTAGTGGCGCCGACTGGGCGCACTTCGCGCTCCTGGAGGACGCGCAGCAGCTTGGCCTGCATTTCCATCGGCAGCTCGCCGACTTCATCGAGAAAGAGCGTACCGCCCGAGGCGGCTTCGATCAGGCCGCGCTTGGATTGCAGCGCGCCGGTGAAGGCTCCCTTGACGTAGCCGAACAGCTCCGATTCGACCAGCGTGGAAACCAGGCCGGTGCAATCAACGGGAACGAAGGGGGCATTCTTGCGCGGGCCATGGAAATGGATCGAGCGGGCGACGAGTTCCTTGCCGGTGCCGGTTTCACCCAGGATGAGGACCGGCGAGAGGCTGCGGGCGGCCTTTTCGATGCGGCGATAGACTTCCTGCATGCGGGGCGAGACGCCGACCATCAAGCCGAAACCAGGGCGCGAGCCGAGCTGCTCGCGCAAGACGCGGTTTTCGCGATCGAGGGCGAGGGTGCGGGCGAGGCGATCGAGCTTGGCGCGGAGGTCGGCTTCCTCAAAGGGGCGGGAGACGCTTTCGGCAGCGCCGGCGGCAAGCGCTTCGCGAGCGGCATCGTCGTGGCCGAAGTCGGTAATCACAGCGATGGTAATTTCCGGATGCTCCTCGCGCATGCGTTTGACGAACTCGACGCCATGGAAGGAGGGCGTCGCCAAGTCGATCACAAGCAGATCTATCGGTTGGCGGTCAAGCAAGCCGAGGGCCTGCGAGGCATTCGGCGCGGCGCGCACGTGGACACCGACGCGGGTGGCTTCGGTGCGCACAAGTTCGCGTACCGCTTCCTCATCGGAAGCGACGAGCAGCCAAAGGAAGGAATCGGATTCGCCAGGGGTTGGGACCGGACTTTCCGCCACGATGGGGTCGTGGGTGCGGGACTGCCGTGTGAACGCCAAAAGAGCCCCCAAAATCTGTCAGACAGAACCCTCCCCCAGATTTCCAAGGCAGGGGAAGTCTAATTCCGGCGGCGCTTTTCGGCAATAGTAAACACGAAGGCGAAGATTGGCCTGAGCTCCAGGGGCTTGGCGAACGGAGGAGCAAAGATGACGTGGCTCCGGCAAGGGATAGAGTGTTTGGAAACGAAAGAGAGCGGCAGCCGGAGCATCCACTACACTGGCAAGAGCCTGGCAGAGTTGCACAGGCGGCCGTAAGCATGAAGCGAAGGAAATCGGGAGGGCGTGGGGGAAGCGATGCTTTCCGAGAGCGGGTGGTTTCAGGCACTGAGTTTGCGGGAGCGGATGGCCGCCATGGAAAGCGCCGGATGGCCTGAGGCGGACGGGGAATCAAAGCTGGCCCGCAGCCGGCTGGCACGCTGGTGCTCCGAGCCCGCCTTTCGCGAGAGCGAGTGCTTGTTTCAGGAGCGGCTAGCTCTCGATGGGGCGACGGAGGAAACGTTGACACGGCTGCTGGTCCTCACTCCGGCGCAAGCGACCGGGCGGACCGCAGCGACGCCGGACTGGTGGCGGGAATTGAGCGAAGCGTTGGCGGAGTACAAACCCGCGTGTCCATCGGCGATCACAAAGACTTTCCCCGACCGGCCGGACGCGGACTTTCTGAACCTGGTGGGGCCGCTGGCGGAACGGGCTTGCGATCGGGTGCGGGAAGGGCTTCGGCAGCAGGAACGGATGGGCCACGAGCGGCTTTTCGAGGATGGAGTGGTTGAGGAAAGCCTGCTGGGAACATTGTGGCGGCAACTGCTCGCAATGGTGAGTCGCACGCTGGTGCTGGAGTTGAACGTGGCGCGGTTGCAAGGACAGCTTGCCGGGGAAAGCGCCGAGGAGCGTTTCGGGAGCTTCGTCGAGCGGCTTGGGAAGCCCGAAATTGCCGCTGCCCTTTTCGACGAGTATCCGGTGTTGGCCCGCCAGGTGATGATCCGGCTGCATCAATGGGAGGCGCGGACGCTGGAGTTTTTCGCGCACGTGCGGGAAGACCGGAGCGTGATCGAGGAGACCTTTTTCGAGGGTCGGAATCCGGGCCGGCTAGCAGCAATCGAGGGCGAAGCGGGCGACAGGCACCGGGAGGGGCGTTCGGTGGTCGTGGCAAGGTTTGCTTCGGGCAACAGGGTGGTGTACAAGCCGCGCGGGCTGGCGGTAGACACGCGCTATCAGGAACTGCTGCTGTGGCTCAATGCGCGTGGCCAGCAACCGGCGTTTCGAGTGCTAAAGATCCTGGACCGCGGCGATCACGGCTGGTGCGAGTTCGTGGAGGCGCACGAGTGCCATAGCCGCGAGGAGGTACAGCGCTTTTATCGGCGGCAGGGCGCCAATTTGGCGTTGCTCTACCTGCTCCACGCGGTGGATTTCCACCACGAGAATGTGATTGCCAGCGGAGAACATCCGGTGCTGGTGGATTTGGAGTCGCTGCTGCATCCGGTGCTGGCCGACGCCGGGGCGGGCAAGCCGGAACCGGTGGCGGCCGAGGCGCTGCTGGATTCGGTGGTGCGCACCGGGCTGCTTCCCTTTCGATTCGGAGTGCCGGAGGGGGAATCGGAAGGAGTGGATGTGAGCGGACTGGGCGGCGCGGCAGGCCAACGAACCGCGCGACCGGTCCCAGTTTGGAGAAATGCCGGGACAGATGTAATGCATTTCTCGCGCCAACGGGTGGGAATGCCGGCGCGGGAAAACCGTGCGCGGATCGACGGCCAGGAAACGAGCGCGCGGGACTTTGCCGAGGACCTGCTGGCAGGCTTCCGGGACACCTATCGTCTGCTGGTCCGCCATCGCGAGGAGCTCGGCTTCGGCGGAGGCCCAGTGGAGCGGTTTGCCGGCACGGAAATCCGCTGTATCGTGCGGTCGACGGAAACCTATGGAATGCTGCTGGCCGAAAGCTTTTACCCGAATCTCTTGCGGAACGGCCTGGATCGCGAGCGATTCCTCGACTACCTCTGGATCGGCGCCGAACGGAAGCCGGCACGGCGCCGGTTGATCGCCTCCGAACGCCGAGACCTCGAAAATGGCGACATCCCGATCTTCATGACTCGGCCGGAATCGCACAGCCTGTGGGACAGCGGCGGCAAGCAGATCGAGGGAGTGCTCGCGAAGAGCGGGCTGGAACTGGCGCGACAACGCCTGCAACGGCTGGGCGAAGCTGACCTCTCGAGACAGACACGGCTGATCCTCGCTTCACTGGCGGCGCTCGATATGGACGACGGGACCGGACAGCGGGCGGCCACGCAGCGAGCGGCGGCAGAGCGCGAAGCACGCCCGGACGAACTGCTCGAGGAGGCACGGCGAATCGGCGACCGGCTGGAATCGCTGGCCTTGCAGGGAGAAGACGGGGAGATCGGCTGGATCGGCATCAGCCTGCTGAAGGATTGCTATTGGACGTTGACCCCGGCAGGACTCGACCTCTACAGCGGCCTGGCGGGGATCGGATTGTTTCTCATCTACCTGGGCGAAATGACGGGCGAGCCGCGCTACCGGCGTTGCGCCCGGCAAGTGGTGGAGACAATACGGCGATACGGGGCGGAATTGCGGCCGGAAGACGGGATGCCCATCGGGGCGTTTGGGCCTTGGGGCGGAATGTTGTACTTGCTGACTCACGCCGGGGTGGCATGGCAAGAGCCGAAATTGCTCAAAGAAGCAGAGGGCTTCGTTGCTCTGCTTGCATCCCAAATCGAACGGGACAGCCGCTTGGACATTATCGGCGGCAGCGCCGGCTGCCTGGCGGTGCTGCTGGCTTTGCATCGCGCGGGAGCCAGCGCAAGCGCTCTTGAGGCGGCGTGTCGCTGCGGCAGCCGTCTGGTGATTGCGGCGAAACCGATGAAGCAGGGATCAGCCTGGCAGACGTTGGACGAGAGCGAGGCACCGCTGGCCGGCTTCTCTCACGGCGCGGCCGGGATCAGCTGGGCCTTGCTCGAGCTGGCAGCCGCGAGCGGCGAGGAGGGTTTCCGCACGGCGGCAACACAAGGCTTCCTTTACGAGCGAAGCCTCTTTTCCGCGGCGAAGGACAACTGGCGGGACCTGCGGCAGTTTCCCGGGCCAGCAGCACCGCGGCGCAAGCGGCGATGGATGGTCGCGTGGTGCCACGGCGCTTGCGGAATCGGGCTGAGCCGGCTGCTGGCGCGGAAGCACCTGGGCGATCCCGAATTTGGCAAGGAGATCACTGCGGCCGTCCGGGCAACCCGCCGCGAAGAGAGCGCGAACCATTCGCTGTGCCATGGAACATTCGGCAACCTGGATTTTCTCCTGCAGGCGGCCGAGCAATTGGGGAACGGCGAACTGCGGGCCCAGGTATATCGGACCGCAGCGGCAACCCTCGACGAGGCGCGGAAGGGAGGCTGGCTGTGTGGTGTGCCTGGAGCAACCGAGACGCCGGGGTTGATGGCCGGGCTGGCTGGTATCGGCTACGGTCTGCTGCGACTGGCGCGGCCCGCCGAGGTCCCGAGCGTGCTGGCGCTGGAGGGGCCGCGCAGGGCCGGGACGGTCGCCGGAAGCTAGTGAGTTGCGGGCAGAAGAAGCTTGACATTGGTCATTTTTGCGGGCAGATTGGCCGTATCTCTTCAGTAAATAGGAGGCCATCATGTCCGCTAATGAAATTATTCGGGCTTGGAAAGACGAGGAATTTCTCGCAAGTTTGAGTGGAAGCCATTTTGCAGTGCCGGCGAACCCGGCTGGCCTGGCGGAAGCACCTGCCATCGAAGCCGAGGGGGCCCTGCAATATTCCCTTACCTGCACGAAGCTCGAGTGCTCAAATTACATTGGCTGCCAGTAGTCGGCTGGGGATCTGCTACCTCAGTGAGCAATGAAGTGGAATGCGGCCAGGGATCACGAATTTGAACCTGGCCGAAAGCAGGGCCGCCAAGGAGCGAGAGGCCGCCCTATAGGTCTGAGTGGCAACTCCGGGATGCTGGGGGCAAAGCTTGAGGTGCGGTCGGCGCCGAGCCTCGGCGAAGAAACCGGAGTTGCCGCCCAGATTCCGCCGTTGAGTAATGAAGCATACCGATAGGGTACGGAGCGGGAGCGGCGACCTTTCGTAGGGTCACGGGGCGCCGTCAGAATTTGGCCCGCAGGGATACCGGAGAAAATCCGCGGCAGAAATCATTGCCCATTTCCGCGTGATCGAGAAGCTCGGTGGCAGCGGCATGGACATTGTCTACAAAGCCGAAGACATCGAGTTGGGCCGATCGACAGCACTCAGGTTCCTCTCACACAATATGGCGCAGAACCCGCGGGGCAAGGTCGGGGCTTCCCTTCCCTTTTGACAAAAAACCCCAGGCGCAACGAGGCGCCCGGGGCGGAAGAATAGATTCGCCGGTGACAGCCCGCGAGGCTTCCCTTACCCGGCGGGAGACGCGCCATCCGCGGGTACACTGCGGCGACCGACAACTGCTACTGGGCGACGCTGAGCGGAGCGGTGAGGCGGAAGATGAGCGTCGTTTCGACCGGCAGCGTAACATTCTTCTTGCCGGTGAGGGCCGCGCCAGCGGTGCCAGCGCCGGCACCGGCAGCGGCGCCAATCGCGGCGCCCTTGCCGCCACCAACGATGCCGCCAATAATAGCACCCAAAGCTCCGCCACCACCGATGGCGACGATGTCGCGCTTCTTGTGCGAAGCGCCGGTGCGCTCGAGCGAATCGGTGGTGATGCGATAGAAGTGGTGGTTGATCTCGACCGAATCGAGCGTAACGACCAGCAAGGCTTCGCGGCTCAGGCGGCCGGAGGAGCGCGCCTCGACCACGCGGGCGCGGACGCGGGCATTGCTCGGGATGACCACCTGGCCGCCGACGCTGACGGGACTGAGCAGGGTGGCTCCGAACGTCTGACCAGGGCGAGCGGTGGCACTGGAGATCGTTTGATCGACGGAAACGCGCAGATCAGTGCCTGTCGGGAGCACGATGGGCGGCGGTGGCGCGGGGGCCTGCTGTTGGGCCGAAGGCGCCGTGTTCGCGTAGGAAGAAGAAGACGAAGAAGCGTAGCGGGAATTGGGAGCGGAAGACGAGGAAGAGTAGCTGGAACTGGGAGCGGAACGCGAACTCCGCTCAGCCGATTGCGAGCCATAATCGGAGCTCGAACGTGGGCTACGGCGAGCGAAATTACCGGATGACGAGGAAGAGCCGGACGCACCCGATTGTTGGGCGAAATTGGGGCCTGACTGCTTCTGCGCGGAACCGGAGCAGCCAACGAAGCCGACCGTCGCCAGCAACGCAATCGCCAAGCCGAGAGATGTGTTTTTAAACGGTTTCATGGCCTCTGCCTCCCTTACAGAAGTCTAGTGCCTTTGCGCGACTTCCTGAAAGAGTGCCGGGTAACAATACCATTAAGATGCGCGAAGGGAGGGGGGACGGTTGTCTTCGCGTGCACAAGTCTCTAATTGCTCAGTTTGTAACACGACAGGAACAACTAGGGTTGCTTCCTGTTCGCGAGGTGCCCGCCAGGTGAAGCGGCGCTGGCGAATGTGGCTGGGGAATGGTGCGCGTTCAGTTCGATGGCGAACAGGCCGTCGCTGGCCGAAGCAGCATAGATCAGGTTTGACTTGGGCTGCGCGGCGACGACGGGGAAAAAGCCGTCGGCGAGATTGCCGGGAACCGGAGACCAGGTGTGGCCGAGGTCGTGGGAGATAAAGAGGCCCCCGACAGCGACCGAGGCGAGCATGGTTTTGCCCGCGACGGCAACGTCGCGGATGGGAACTTCAGGCAAGCCGTGGGCAGCATGCTGCCACTGAGCGCCACCGTCATAGGAGATGAACAAACCCCTGTTGGTAAGCGCGAGCAGCGTCTGCGGCCCGGCGGTTTTCAGGCGCAAAGCGTGGCCGGCCGAAGCAGGCAGATTGTGCCAGCTCCAGGTGCGGCCGGCGTTGGTGGAAAAGGCCAGACCGTTTTCCGTGGCGACCCAGAGGCGGTTTCCGTCCTGGGAAACGGCCACCGAGCGGACCGGCAGGATCAGCGGCGAGAAGTGGACTTCGCGCCAGGTGGCGCCGTGATCGTCGGAACGAAGCAGGCCGTAAGGCGTGGCGGCGTACCAGCCCTGGCGGCTGAAGGCCATGTCGTTGACCTGGAGATTGAAAGGGCGGCGGTAGGGCTTGATCAGCCGGCCGTTCTGGAAGGTCCAGGCAGCCTGGCCGACGAGCTCGCCCGAGCGGACCCAACGACCCAGGCGGCTATCGCCGCGATAGCTCATCAGACCACCCCCCGAAAGAGCGGCCCACCAGCTGTGCGGAGCGGCGTAGACGCGGCGCACCGAAGTCCAGCGCAAGCCGGGGCCGAGCGGACGCCAGGTGACACCGCCGTTATCGGTAACAACGACAGGATTGGGGGCGTTGGAGAGAATCGCAAGGACGCGGCGCGGATGATCGCGTTCGAGGGCGACGGCGACGATTTCGCGATGATTGAAGCCGGCATTGGAAACACGGTAGGTCTGGCCGCCGTTGTCGGAGATGAGGATGCCGAGGCGCTCGGTGCCGACGACGATGCGACCCTCGCGGCGCGGATCGACAACCAAGGCGTTGATGATCCAGTTGGCCGGGGTGATGCGGCGCCAGGTAGCGCCGCCATTCCAGGTCTTCCAAAGCCCTTCAGTAGTGCCGGCGTAGATGACGCCGGGACGCAACGGATCCTTGCGGATCACCTGGGTGCGGCGGGCGGAGGTGGGTATGCCCTGGATCTTGACCCAGCGGAGGCCGCCGTCGTCGCTGCGGTAGATGCCCGAGCAGGAGCTCGAATAGACACGCTGGGGATCGTGCTGGTCGATGAGGATGCTGAAGATGTCGGAATCGTCAATCATGCCGGCGTGGATCGGGAACCAGCGCTTGCCACCGTCGACCGTTTTCCAGGGCAGATGATAAGTGCCGGCATAGATGACGTCCGGATTTCGCGGATCGATGGCGAGGGAATCGAGGTTGCGAATCTCGGTGCTGTCGGCCGGGGAGATGCGCTCCCAGGCCTTGCCGCCGTTGCTGGTGCGAAAGATGCCGGTGAGCGTGCCGGCAACCAGAACCTGGAGGTCGGAGGGCGCCTGGGCGAGCGCGCGCACCTGCTGCGTGAGCAGGCCGAGCGCGTGCCAGGTGCGGCCGGCATTGTCGCTTTCATAGACGCCTCCGCCGGCCGCCGGATTGAGGTCCCAGATGCCGGCATAGAGGCGGTCTGAATTGCTCGGATCGACGATGAGCGAGGCGACAACGCTGTCGAAGCGATGGCCGATATGGCCGTCAAGGGACCAGTGGTTGCCGCCGTCGTGCGAAACGAAGACGTGGCCGTCGGTCGTGCCGAGATAGAGGGTGGCCGGGTTGTGCGGATCGGCGACGAGCGAACAAACATCGCCTCCCGGAGGCCCCATGGAGCGCCAGACGTCGGCCGAAGCGGGCAGGGCCGCGGCGAGGGAGATGAGCAGCAAAGCTGCGCCAAGCCAGCGAAGAGGCAGAATTCCGGCAATTGGCTTCATGGCCCGAGCAGTTCCTTTGTCAGAGTAACAAGAGCGGCAAACAAGCAGCAACGGAAACAGGAACGGGCTCCGTATCGCTTGCGACACGGAGCCCGCTCAGTTGGAGTGGTTTAGTAGGTTGCCCCTTCGGGTACCCAGATGATCTCGATCCGGTTGTTTTGCTTCACGCTGGCCCCAGGGGTCGGCGTTCCGGTGCGGGTCTCGACACGGTCGGCCGAGATGCCCTTCGAGACCAGATATTTCTTGGTGTTTTCCGCACGGGCGGCGGCGCGCCCCTCGGCCAGTTCACGGGACCGGGCCGTCTTGGCATACGGGGTTGCGTAGCCGATGACGACGACGTGGGCACCGGTCTCGGTTTGCAGGCGAAGCGCGACGTTGTCGAGGATGCGCTTGCAAACGTTGTTGACGCGAGTGCTGAAGGTCGGGAAGAAGCACTGGTCGATCTTGCTGGCCTGCGGTTTCGGCGGCGGCGGCGCCTGGACGGTGACCTGAGCCTGGCAATCAGCCGCCTGACCTTTACCGTTCTGGACGCGGCCGGTGATGGTGTAAGTGCCAGGAGCGAGGCCAGTCGAATCGAACATGACCGACGCGCCGGAACCGATGATCGTGCCGCCGGTAGTGCGCCACATGTAGGTGAGCGGCGTGCCACTGGTATCGGTGACGGTAGCGGTGATGCCGACGCGCTCGCCAGGCAGGATCGACGGCCGCGCCGAAGTGCAAACCATCGTCGGCGGCGGGACCGGCTTCGGGGTAACGGTAATCTCCTGCGAAGAGGTCGCGTAGCTGCCGTAAGGATCCTCGGCGCGAACGGTGATGGTGTACTTGCCGGGATCGACGCCCGTGGGATCCCACTGAACATTAGGACCGGAGCCGACGATCTTACCGGCCGGCGCCGTCCAGGTGTAGGTCAGATTGTAGCCCAGCGAATCCTTGCCCTGGGCGGTGAGGTTGACCATCTGACCTGAATCCTGCTGGACGCTGTGCGGATGGGCGGTCGAGGTGACGGTGACGATGTCACGCGGGATGCGCTTGCCTGGCCAGTATTCGGTGCTCAAGTTGAAGATAAAGCCGTTGCGGTCGCGAATCTGGGGCAAGTTGAGCATGTAAAGGTAACCGAGATCGACTGAGACCATACGCCAGGGATAGACGCGGAAACCCCAAATGCCCTGGACCGGATCGCGCGGGCCGAAGGTCGTCGTGGGCGTGGCATTGCCGTCAAAGATGGTGGCGTCGTACTCGGTCAAGACCTGGAAGCGGTCATGCGGGAAAAAGATGAAGCCGGTACCGAGCTGCTCCTGATCGGCCAGAGTGACCAGGTGAACACCACCGCTGCGAGGATCGCGAGTAATCAAGTGACCGTAGTCGAACGACCAGTTCACGACGTTGGCGAAGGTCTTGCTGACGCTGGCGCCGATCAGGTCGTCGAAAGCGCCTGTCTGCACGCCGCCCTCGTTGAGCAGGGAGTGGAGTCCGGTATGGGTGGGAATGTAGGCCTCATCGCGAACGGCCAGGTTGAACGGATTGCCTCGGGTTTCCGAGAAGATGCCGTATTCAGCGCCGAGGACGACCGGGCCGATGCCGCCGTTGTTCTCATAGGCGAAGGGATACTGTTCGTTGTAGACCGGCCGGCTGCTTCCAAGGGAGCTGAGCTCACCGGGATAGCCGAGGTGGATGTGCCGGTAGACGTCCCAGCCGCCGAAGACGGTCAAACGATTGGTGATGCCGTAACCGACGCGCCATCCCACCTCGAACAGGTTGAGCGAGCCGGGGGCGCGACCATACTTATAGCCGAAACCGGTGACGTCGAAACCACCCTTCGGCAGCGTAATGCCGGTGTCAATGGTGAACAGGCCGGGAGTGCCGTCGGTGCTGGGCATCGGCACCCACTGACCGACGTGCTCACCAACACCCTCATTCATAATGCGAATTTGTTTCGGGCTGAGCTGCTTCTGATTCTGGGACTGCGCCGCAGCGCTGCTAGTCTTTGCCAACGTTGCGTGAACGCTCGCCGCTTTTTTGTTTCTCGCCTTGGCCCGACTCGGCACTGGGCGGCCTCCGGCGAGTAGCGCAGGCACCGCAATCAGTCCGAGGAGCAATAGAACGAGAAGCCGTAAAACGCCTTTCAACATGAATCCCTCCTGAACGCCACACCTGACGCCGGTCCACACACCCGTGTCCAGCAGCTCCGGGTAGAAAAAACTCGCTTACGCATTGTGGAGCAACGGCCCCGACGACCGCGCACACAAGACAACGCCGATTGCTCGCAGGAAGCCAACCGGCCCGCGGGACGAGTAAAAGAATAAACAGAGCATGAGGCTCAGTCAAACCAATCTTTGCAAGGTTTTCTTAATGTTACGGGGGTACCGGGACGAGACTGCGAAGAGCAAGAACTCTCCATATACCCTGATACAATAGCCGCCATGAGCGCGAACGTGATTGTGGTGGGCGCGGGGGTGGTGGGATGCGGTGTGGCCGGCGAACTCGCTCGGCAGGGCGTGAAAGTGCAACTGCTCGACCGGCAGAAGCCGGTGGAGGAGGCGAGTTGGGCCGCGGCCGGGATGCTTTCGCCTTCGCCGGAGGGACCGGGAATGGAACCCCTGGTTCCGCTGGGACGCGCCAGCCTGGCGCTCTATCCGGGGTTCGTGGAGGAAGTGGAATCGGCTTCGGGATTGCGAGTGGGATTCCGGCGCCAGGGAGCGCTGGTGGCGTTTTTCGGTGCGCGGGCCGACCACGAACAGGGCGAGTTTCTGGCGGCGCTGGCCCGGTTCGAACTGGCCGGAGAGCCGCTGACGGCAGAAGAAGCGCGCCGCCGTGAGCCTCACCTGAGCAAAGAAGCCGGTGCAGCGGTATGGCTGGCCGAGGAAGCCTCGATCGACAACCGGGCCCTCGGACGCGCGCTCGTCCTGGCGGCCAGCCGCGCGGGCGTGCGAATGCAAATCGGCGTCGCGGTTCAGGGCTTGATTCTCGAAGGAAACCGCTGCCGGGGAGTGGTGACCGGCGGCGCGAAGATTCCGGCCGACCACGTGGTGATCGCGGCGGGCTGCTATTCGGCGGGAATCGAGCAGGTGGCACGCTACGCGCCCACGCGGCCCATGCGCGGGCAGATGGTGGCGATGGAAGCGGGGTCGGCCATGCCAGCTTCGGTGCTGCGCTCGATGCGGGAGCACCTGGTCGGTTACCTGGTGCCGCGCGGAGACGGCCGGCTGCTCGCCGGAAGCACGATGGAAGATGCCGGTTTCGACAAGAGCCAGACGCCGGGCGGGCTGCGGCGGATTCTGGACGCGGCGGTGGAAATGATTCCGGCGCTCGAGAACGCGCGGGTGCTCGAAACCTGGTCGGGACTGCGCCCGGATACGCCCGATCACCTGCCGATTCTCGGTCCCACAGACATCGGCGGACTTTCGATTGCGACCGGGCATTTTCGCGACGGCATCCTGCTGGCGCCGATCACGGCGCGGCTGGCGCGGCAGTGGATTCTGGGACAAAAGACCGATTTGCCGCTCGATCCCTTTTCTCCGATGCGATTCCTCAAATCCGCAACGGCACGATAGGCCGCATTTCTCAAGAGCCGATTGATGGAAATGGCGGAGCAATTGTGTGGCGACGGGCTTTCTTTCGCCGTCGTTCCTGCCTGCCTCGATAAGCTGCCGCCCTTAAGGGTCACGTATAGATATTCGGCTACGAGTTTGGAAGACGTAGCCGTGGCGTTGGCTCAGGCGAAAATCCCGCGACCGAGCGACAAAGCGTTAGGAGCGGGGCGCTAGAATAAGGGGCGGTCCCGCCCGGTTTCGACCGCGCGTGCCGTTTTCCGTGCCGCTCCGGCGCAGTGTGCCGATGGGGACGTACACGCGAGCGGCGCCGCGAGACACGTCCTCCTGCGCCAGACAAGAAGCTCATTAATTAAAAGCGCGCGTATTGCCGATCAAAGGGGTGGCATCCGCTACGATCCCTCCGTCGGTTAGTTGGTGACGGAGGCCGCCCCCTTCCAGCGGACGACTAGGTTGCTGGAGGTGGGGCTTGTTACTTTTGCGCCTGAAGTGTTTTTGTCTTGTCTGCGCGGTATTCGCACTTCTGATCATGGTATTCGCGGTTGGTTGCGGGCTCGCGGGTGGTTCGGGCACAAAACTTCCTCCAGATCCGCCACAGGATCCAGGCGTCGTGTCACTCAACCCGCAGAACTGGTATATCCGCTATAGTGACGACGCGGGTGAGCACCCAGTGGCGGACCCCGCCGAGGGCGCGTGGTCTATTGAATTTCCCACCTACGATGAAACCCTTGGCGAGGTGGGCCATTTAAATTACGTCGAGACCTCATTCGCGCCGGGCTCACAGCTCCCGCAAGAGGTGTCGATTACCTACGAGGTCAGGAGCAAGTCGCCGAGGTTCCTGCTCTTTGGGGATAAGCTGCCTGCAACCTTCCGACTGATGTTCGAACAGAAAAACGACAACATGTTCAGTGCGGACGGCCGGTGGTGGACGCAAATTGTCTATAGCCTCGGCTCAGCAGACAATCAGGTGTATGTTTTCAAGGTCCCTCTGACCCCGGATAAATGGAGCAACGTCTACGGCATGTACGGATCGCAAGATCCCGCTCGCTTCAATGCCGCACTGAAGAATGTCGGTTTCTTCGGGCTTACCTTCGGCGGCCAGGATTTTGCAGGGCATGGCGTTGCCTTAAGCAGCGGCAGCGCGAAGTTCATCTTGATAAATTATGACGTTGAATAGGGTGTTGCGGCAATGGGACAGGGAAATGGGGCGGCCAGAATCGCAAGCGGGCGAGTGCCCGATCCGAGGCGCGGGCGCAGGTTCCAATGCGAAGGGGCAACTCTAGCGCCCCCCCGCGGCGTCTCAAGCAACAGCCCAACACGAGGCGGGTTCAATGCCAACGGCGGCCAGGTCCGGAGGCAGAGGCGGCGCGGACGGCCTTACCGACTTCGGGGTGGTGAATTGGGACCAGGGCGTGTGCCGGGGTCGGCCCCAGGGGTACTTGCTGATGTTTTTGGTTGGAGCTCTCGTCCGGCGCTGCCCTGGACAATTTGGCAGCGCAAGGTCATAGTACTTTTGACGTTATGTTTTTCTGTGCTGGACCGTTCCGGCGACTTGGCGGACTCCCATGCCGGAGACGGTGGGGCCCGGATTGACCCGAGTAGGGGGAAAAGTATGTCCACAAGCGACCATCGAGATCGCATCGCGAGGCTTCAGAAGGAGCTGGAGCGGCTCTCTGCCGAGCACTCGGAGATGATGGCCAAGCGGTCGTCCTCGGCGAGCCCGAGGATTCGCAAGCTCGACGTAGCGCGGGGCGAGGCGCTCTCTCGGCGCATACGCCAACTTAAAGAGTCGCTTCGGGAACTCCGGCGTGATTCGCCAGCTGGAGCAGCGGGAAAGACAGACCCCGAGTGTTAGTGCGCACAGCGCGGCGACTGGGTCGGCCTCGGAAGCTTTACGGGTCGACACCTTAGAGGTTGACCTTTCGAATTGCTCCCTTCTGCCGGGATGAGCGCGACCGCCGGAGGGTGTCTCCGCCATAGTTAGAGGTTGGCGGCGGCGGGTGACTCGTCTAAAGCTGGTTTCTCCTCCGGGGGTTGAGTTTCTGGCTTGGGCCCGAGGCCGAGGATGGCGCCCAATGCCCCCCAGGGATCAGCCCGGGCGTCAGCTTGAGCCGCGGCCCCGCCGAATAGCTCTGTGTCGGCAGCAATTATCCTGAGGGCGTCTTCGAATACGTTGGTAAAGTCGAGATCGAAGGAGCGAGCGAGGCTGTCGAGGTCCTCCACGATCCAGTCCAAGAGTTGGCCGGCGGCCTCGGCGTAATCCGGTTCGGGTTTGTGAAGCCGGGCCGTGTCCGACACAAAGAGAGCGAGGACGTCTTTGAACACCGCCTGAACCTCGATTCCGAACGCCGAGGCAGTAATCTCAAGGTCTTCCTCCAACCACATGTAGGCGATGTCCCCGATGGCATCCACATAGCGGGGATTGGGCTCACGGCCCGGAGAGGTGCTGAAGGGCGGACGGTCGTGTGGTCCGTCTTGATTCTTATATTGCAGAGATTCGCCAGGTTCGCGGGACATTGAATTCGCGTTTCCTCCCACTCAAAATTCCCAACCCGAGTGGAGCGAGTTTGGCGTAGACTACATCTCCCCATAAACCGCAAGAGTATTTTCCCTGCAAGAAGTTCCTGATCAGTAAATAGTGCGGTACCGTGCCGTAGGTACTGGGCGTAGCCTCTTGCCTTTCCGCGAAAGCCCGGCCGGCTGCTGGGACCGGTTGGTATGGGTCTGCGCGGGGGCAGTCGGCTGCGCTCCCTCGCAAGTCTCAGACCCCGCTGGCGCGACCTGTCGTTCATCCGACCGGACCTGGGTGGACCTCGTCCTGAGGGGGCTGCGGAAGTTGTGTCCGTCAAGTTCAGCAAATTGGGTCTGACGTTTTCTTTGTCGGCCGCTGATTTCGCGAAGGGCCTGCAGCCCGGTTCGAAACGCCGGGGGGTGGCGTTTCGAACCGGGCTGCAGGCG
>JAKBLM010000080.1 GCA_021832085.1 Acidobacteriota bacterium
TCGGTCGTATCCTTGTTCGGGGTCATGCTCCGTCTTCCTCCTTGTCAGGTTCTCGCAAACCGATAATTGGAAAACGTCATGACCCCTTCCGCAAAATAATTTGCTGAACTTGTGCAACATAACCCTGGCTCACGATCGTTTCCGCGAAAAGACCTCTGCCACGGCAAGCATTGCCCTGCGGCCGTCTCAGAACCCAACACCACAGCGGCACGTCCCCACGACGCGCGCCCCGTGGCCTCGAACGGGCATTGTTATCGCGATCGGCGCTCTTTTATCACAATTGGCCGGCTGGCGGGTCATTTTCCTACCGCCGTGCCCGAAACGGCAAGAGCGAGGAAAGCAAAGCTCTGAACATCCGTCGCGTCACACGGCCCTCCGCCACCGATGAGCGGCCGTGGCTGGCCAGTTTGACCAACTTTCGCCCTACGGCCGCCAGCAGAGATCGATCCGCAGCAGCTTTATCTCACGCAACTGCAGTCGAACCTGCCTGGTTGGCATGTACCCCACCCAGGCGCCTGGTTCCCCGTTCGGTGGAAGTCCCGGCTTGCGGAAGATGCTCGGTGAAAGCGGCACTTCGCGAGGTCGCCCGCTTGCGGCGCTGTAAATCACGGCCTCGCGGCTTCGTGGACGAGCGATTTACATTTCGCTGACGAATTTTCGATCGTTCGCGGCCCGCTCAGGAGGGTTTGGGCGAAACGGCGGCCACCGGCGCGGCCGGAGGCGCTTGTCCCGGTCCGAGATCCATTTCCATGGGGAAACCGCGATTACGCCAGGCGCTCAGCCCTCCGGCCAGTGGGCGTACCCGTTCGATCCCAAGTTGTTTCAGGCGCAGGGCTACGCGCGCGCTTGTCGCCTCGTTGGGGCAAGTGCAATAGACGACGACCTCGCGATCTTGCGGAATCTCCCCATATCGGCGGTCGAGTTCCTCCGGATCGAAATGAACGGCTCCCGGGATGACGAACGGGTGAAGCTGGAAGTCGAGCTGATGGCGCAGGTCGATGACGGCGACCGGCAAGCCTTCCTCGATCAAACGGCGCAGCTCGTCGGCATCGATGCGCTCGGTCCAAATGCTGCGCACCAGCTTGCGGCGCGCCAGGAATTTCCGCGCGATGTAAACGGCGAGCCCCGCCGCAAACAGCAGCAGAATCAAGCCGCCGAATCCGCGCACCGTGTTGGCGAGCGCGTCGAGCTGACGGCTGAAAATCCGGCCGAGCCCGGCAAAGGCGGCGGCCCAAAGCAACGCCGAAAGCCCGTCGAGCGCCAGGAATTCGCGCAGGCTCATCCCGCTGACCCCGGCCAGCGGAGGCACAGCAGTGTTGAGGCCGGGCACGAATTTCGACGCGAGGATGGCGAGGCGGCCATGGCGTGCAACCGCTTCCTTGGTGCGACGCACGCAAGTATCGGGTTCGAGCGAAACGCGACAGACCAAGCGGAGCGCGCCCGCTCCGCGCCAGCGACCCCACAGGAACCACAGCGAATCGGCAATCAGCGAGGCCATCATCGCCACGAAGACCGTGTTGATGAACCGCAACTGACCGGTGCCGTCGAGCGCGCCCGCAACCAACAGCACCGGCGCCGAAGGCATCGGCAGTCCGATCTGCTCGAGAAACACCCATCCGAAAAGCACCGGGTAGCCGTGGCGAAGGAGGAAATGCAGGATGGCGGCCATCGGGGACGAGGTCGCCACAAACACGAGCAATTCGTGCGGGGGCAGCAGATCGGCAAGAGCAGAGATCAAGTGATTTGGCACCCAAACAATTGGATGGGGAAAACCGTTGAAGGGATACAGGCAGGTGCAGAATGGGAAGGGAAATTCCATTTCAGTACACCTTCGCATTCCACCCGAGAAAGTCCTGGGAAGGTTAGTCGGGAGCTATTGCAAACACGCGAGTTACGTGTGGCCGATCGCCCCGTCCCTGGCAGCCGGTTTGCTTTCTTCAAGTAAAAGGCGCACGGAGCCCAACCCCATGATCTCGAAAGCATGGGAACTGGATGGGCTCGCGGACGGAAGCAGCGTGACAGCTCCTCCCGTCTGCCGCCGAAACGGTAGCGGAATTCAGGATCTCCCATTTCGCTTGCCGCGCGCCTCACCGACGTCCGCACTCTGCAGCGAAGTCGCTCCCTCCGCTGCCCATGGCCGCCGCTGACGATCGTCGTGGCGTTGCGCTTCCACGTCGGGCGGAAGGAAGGGAACGGGATGAGCGTCGTTCCGCCCGGAAAACGCACACAAGTCAATTGAAGAAAGTCGCCCGAACGGAGGATGAGATGAGGAGGGCATGTCTCTTGCTGGCAGTTCTGCTCGTTTGCGTGCCGGCGCATGCTGGGCCGAGGCGGCACTGGTTCAAGGACAAGAAATTCTGGTTGGGCTTCGCCACAATTGCTGGGTCGGTTGTTGCCGACGTCGAAACCACTGAAGCCGCACGCGGACGCGGAGCGCAGGAGGGGAATCCGCTTTACGGTTCCCACCCTAGCCGTCTGCGGGCCTATGGCACGGGATTTGGAATGGAAGCACCCATGCTGATTGGGCTCTACCTGTCCAGAAAATACAAGCTAAATAACTATTGGCTTCCGCTTACGCTGATAGGTTCGGTCCCGCATATAGGTGCCGCAGTGTGGAACACCCACGTCTGCCAACCGAATTGCCACTGAACGATGCGAGACTGCCGAAAAGAAAATTGGCGCGCGCGAGACACGACGAATCGTTGCATGGAAGCAGGGAAGGGGAACTGTTGCGGAACGGGAAGAGGAATTTCATTTTGGTTCAATGCTCGGTTGAGGGTCGAGCAACCGGTCGACTGGAATTTTCGACTCGATGTAAGCAAACAAGTTGGCCGGCTGGGATTGGAATTGTTGTGGCAGCCGGCGTGCTTGTTGGGGTGGCGAGGTGCACGGACCCCGTCACCCGATTCCGGGAGCAAGAGACGGAAGGGGCTCGTGCTACTGGAGCCGGGGGTGACTTTTCCCACTTGCCTCTGAGAGGGAAGCAAGGTACGGATAACCCTGAAGCCCAGCCAGCCTTGGCCGGGCAAGCCGTGCACCTCACTGGAGGCTCCCGGCCAATTCACCGGGAGCCTCCAGTTTGTCTTCTTCACCCCTGATTCTCTCCTTGGCGGCTCGCTCAGCTGGGCGAGCCGCGTCCGGATCTGGCATCGGCGCTTCGCGTTGCAGCTAACAGCAAGAGCTGTTCTTGCCGTTCCGCGCGAGTGTGCGCGCGCGACCGGCGCCGACCGGCAGTAAGCCTGTCCTGATGCGCTCAAGAACAGGGAATCCCTTCGTTAGATTGCGAGCGAGCACCGGCCGCTCCGGATGGGGTTAAAACTCCGTGGGGCGGCGGCCGGTGGCGATGGCCCGGAGATAGGAAAGCATGTGCGGGCTATCCCAATGCTGCGCCCCGATCAGCTTGCGGTCGATTTTGCCATTGCGGCCGATGACGTAGGTTTCCGGGTACATCACCGTACCGTAGGTGAGCGGAATTTTTTTGGAGGGGTCGCGGTAGGTAGGGAAGGTGATGTCGTGTTTGGCGATGAAACTGTGGTAGGCCGTGGCATTCTCATCGACGCTGACACCGAGCACAGTGACGCCGAGCGGCTTGAGATCGGTGTACATCTGTTCCAGTGAAGGCGTCTCGGCAACGCAGGGCGGGCACCAGGTGGCCCAGAAATTCAGAATGACGACTTTGCCCCGTAGTGCCGAGAGATGGGTTTCGTGGCCATCGAGCGTAAAAGGGAAATTTGGAGCCGTGCGCCCGGCAATGCTCGGCTGGCCCTCGCGATAGCTGGGCCGGATGAAGATGAACAACAAGACGCCGGCGCCAATCAGACCGATATAAGGGAGGATTCGCCTGTTCCACATGGCGTTTCTATAATAAAACGATCACGGCGGGTGTGGCGAGGGAGCATCACGATGATGAATAGCGCGTTCGCGAGGCGAATGGCGTTCGTGACGCCGGCAAGGAGAACAGCGTGAGCGAAAAGTCCGATACGGCGGTGAATTGCCCGGCGGCGCCTGGTTCGATTGCACAGCTCGTCAGGCAGATGTTGGAAATGATCGGCGAGGATCCGAACCGCGAGGGCCTGCGAAGGACGCCGGAACGGTTTGAAAAGGCCTTGTGCTACCTGACGAGCGGCTACCGGCAGGATCCAGGCAAGCTGCTGGGTGGAGCGATGTTCCAGGTGGCTTACGACCAGATGGTGGTGGTGCGGGACATCGAGGTGTTTAGCCTGTGCGAGCACCATATATTGCCGTTCTTCGGCCGATGCCACGTGGGCTACATTCCGCGCAAGCGGGTGATCGGGTTGAGCAAGGTGGCGCGGCTGGTGAACCTGTACGCGCGGCGGCTGCAGCTGCAGGAGCGATTGACCCGGCAGATCGCCGAGGCGTTGATGGAGCGGGCCGATCCGGAAGGCGTTGCAGTTGTGGTGGAGGCGCGCCACCTTTGCATGGTGATGCGGGGCGTTGAGAAGCAGAACTCACTGGCGGTAACCAGCGCGATGCTGGGCGCATTTCGGGAGAATGTGCAGACCCGTGAGGAGTTCCTATCGCTGATCCGGGGCGGGTCTCGTTCCCAGCGTTGAGCGACAAGAAAAAGAATCGGAGGAATCAGTTGCCCAATTCACTATAGTTTTGCTACTATTTGCGATCGGAAAAAGGGACGAATAACGAAGGAGCGGACGCGCGACCGGCGATGGCATCGAGTAATAGGCTCAAAGGGATGAAGGGGACGCTGATTGAACAATACAGGCGGGGCTCGAAGGACACGGGTTCGCCGGAGGTCCAAATCGCTCTCTTGAGCGAGCGGATCGACTACCTCACCGGACACCTCAAGCTGCATCGCAAGGACTACGCTTCTCGCCGCGGGCTGATCATGATGGTGAACAAGCGGCGGCGTCTACTGGATTACCTGAATCGTCGCGCCCCGGAACGGTACCGCGAGATTGTGGAACGGCTCAGTTTACGCAAATAGTTTCCCGGATGTACGGGAGTTTGCCTGCCTTTCTCCGGCTGCGGCCGGAGTTTCCCTGACAAGCGAGCGTTGCTGCGCGCACCAAAGGCGCCTGGGCTGAGTTGTGCCCTCCTGGAATTCCTCTCTTATTCCCTTCCACCCCTGGGGGTGGAACTCTACAGCATGCAGATAAGGGGAAATGACAATGTCTAAAGAGGTTCGAGTAGAGATCGGCGGGCGAGACTTGGTACTCGAGACAGGAAAGGTGGCGCGGCAGGCCGACGGTTCGGTGATGGCGCGCTACGGCGATACGATCGTGCTGGCAACGGCTTGCATGGACCACACGCCAACGGTGAAGGATTTCGTGCCGCTGACTGTGGATTATCGTGAATACACCTATTCAGCCGGGAAAATCCCCGGCGGCTTTTTCAAGCGCGAAGGAAGGCCCTCCGAGCGCGAAGTGCTGGTTTCCCGGTTGACCGACCGGCCGATCCGGCCGCTCTTGCCGCCCGGATGGTCCTACGAAACGCAGATCATCACCATGGTCATGTCGGCCGATAGCGAAAACGATCCCGATGTGATCGGGCTGGTTGGCGCTTCGGCGGCCCTTTCGATTTCGCCAATTCCGTTTGACGGGCCGATCGGCGCGCTCCGCGTAGGGCTGCTGGAGGGCCGGTTGGTGGCCAATCCGACCGTGGCGGAGCAGAAGACGAGCCGGCTGAACATCGTGGTGGCCGGGACCGAACAGGGCATCGTGATGGTGGAAGCGGGAGCGTTGGAGGTTTCCGAGGACACGATCATCGACGCGCTGGAATTCGGCCACGCCGAGATTCGGAAGATCGTCGCCGCGATCCGCGAGTTGCAGGAAAAGGTGGGCGTCGAGAAGCTGCCGGCGCCGGTTGTGCCCTTCGACGAGGCACTCTACAAGCGGGTGACTGACGAATATCGCTCCAGGCTCGAGGATCACCTCGACACCTCGAAACATCCCAAGCGGGAAAGCTACGTGTTGGCCGACGCCCTCAAGACCGAATGGCTCGCCACGATTCCCGAAACCGAGGTCGAGCAGCGCAAGCTGGCCGACCGGGCGTTCGAAATGCTGCGCGAGCAGATCTTCCGCGACGACGTGCTGATTCGCCGCCAGCGCCCGGATCGGCGGGCGTTCGACCAGGTTCGCCCGATCACCTGCGAAGTCGGTTTGCTGCCGCGCGTGCACGGCTCGGCGCTCTTCACCCGCGGCGAAACGCAGTCGCTCGCCACGGCCACCTTGGGCACCAAGGAAGACATGCAGCGCCTCGATCTGCTCTTCGAGGACGAGGCGTTCAAACGGTTCATGCTCCACTACAACTTCCCGCCCTTCAGCGTGGGCGAGGTGAAGCCGCTGCGGAGCCCGGGCCGGCGCGAAGTGGGCCACGGCGCTCTGGCCGAACGCGCGTTGCTCAACCTGCTGCCGTCGGAGGCTGATTTCCCCTACGCGATTCGCGTTGTTTCCGACATTCTCGAATCGAACGGGTCGTCGTCGATGGCGACGGTTTGCGGCGGCTCGCTGGCGCTGATGGATGCCGGCGTGCCGATTCGCTCGGCCTGCGCCGGAATCGCGATGGGTCTCGTGACCGGTGACGAAGGCCGGTATTCAATTCTCACCGACATCGCCGGCGCCGAGGATCACTACGGCGACATGGACTTCAAAGTAGCCGGCACGAGGGATGGCATCACCTCGCTGCAGATGGACATCAAGGTGACCAACGTCAGCATCCCGATGATGCGAGAGGCGCTCGAGCAGGCTCGCCAGGCGCGGATGCACATTCTCGGAATCATGGAGCAGACGATCTCCACGCCGCGCAAGGAAGTTTCTCCCTACGCGCCGCGGCTCATCAGCCTGACGATTCCCACCGACAAGATCCGCGACCTGATCGGCCCGGGCGGCAAGAAGATCCGCTCGATCACCGAGTCGACCGGTGCGAAGATTGACGTGCTCGAGGACGGAACAGTCCACATCTATTCGACTGACGCCAGTTCCGGCGAGGCCGCCTACCGGATGGTTAGCGACGTCACGGCGGTGCCCGAAGCGGGCAAGACGTACCTCGGCAAGGTGGTTCGACTGGCCGAATTTGGCGCCTTCGTCGAGCTCTTCCCCGGCACCGACGGCTTGCTCCACATCAGCGAAGTCGCCGAGCACCGCATCAAGAACGTGCGCGACGAGCTGAAGGAAGGCGATCAGATCCTGGTGAAGGTGCTTTCAATCGAAGGCAACCGCATCCGGCTCTCGCGCAAGGCAGTGCTTCGCGAGCAGCGCGAAAAGCAGCGCGGCCACCAACCCCAGGAAGCACAGCCGTCGCCTGAACCTCAGCAGCAGGCGTAGCTGACAAACAATCATCCGGAACCACAAGGTTCCCGGCGGCCCTGCCGATCTTCCGCGGCAAACGGAAGCTCGGCAGGGCCGCTTTGCGTTTGATGAGAGCCGGCACCTGTCCCGGTCAAAACGAGCGCGGCGAGGGCAACTCTGCCGGGGGAATGGACGAGGCAGGAGTAAGAGGCCCCGCGCCCACGAACCGAGCAGGGACCCCGAAACGTAAACGCGGAATCGCGGTGCGCGGACGTCGCCTAAAAGGGGCGTCGGCCCCAGAGGCCCTGCCCTGCTCGCTCGTCCTTCTCAAGCGGAGGGGGGAGGACGTTGACGGCGACTGCCCACCCGACGGTGACGGCAGGCCATGCGCCGACGAGTACCGCAAAGAGAAGGTCCAGACCGCTAACCGCCTCATAGGAGGTCCCCCGGCTCGGCCGGGGTGGCAGTAGGCGTTTGACAATTCCGGCAGTCCATCGCGGAGACTCCTTGACGTGAGCCGCCAAAGCACACGAAAAGGAGTCCGCGAT
>JAKBLM010000081.1 GCA_021832085.1 Acidobacteriota bacterium
ATCAGCTTGGTATCAGCATCCCCGACCGCCTCAGTTTTGATCACGAATGTAGTGCAGACTCGGCGGTAGCCTGAACTGAATCTAAAGCACTTAGCCTGGTTTCAGCCCTTCCTGTGACGAACTTGGGTTAGAGTTGCAGATGGAGGAAAGGATGAAACGCTGGCTCTTCGCAATTTCCATATTTCTTGCCGGCTTGCTACTCGGCGTCTATTTCTCGCGCCCGGCATCAGCGTGGGCCCAAACGCAAACCCAGACCAAGTCCCAAACCCGGAAGGAAACGGTCGTGCAGGCCGTCACCGTCGAGACTGACCAGGCTTACGGCGGTCCCAGAACGCCCCCAACGAAGGTTTCGGGCAAAATCCTGGGGTTCGCCTGCTCCGGGAGCCACTGCTTCGTGCTCACGCAGAAGTAGCGTCACCGCCCTCTACCGACGCCTGTCGCAACCCAAGAGGCCCTCTCCGCGCAGGCAAGGTCCTCATCCCGATCGGCGTTTTCTGCAACGATCGGTGACGACCGCAGGGAGTCCCGACGCAGTCTGTCGGGAGCGATTTGCTTTTCGCCTCGTCCCTGTGCCAACAGAACCCAGTGCACAACCGCTCGGTCTCGAGCGTTGGAGTTTCAGCTCCGACAAAAAGCCGCAGAGATAGAGGGGCCCCGGCCCTGAAGCTGGACCTTGCTAGGTCTTGCAATGGCTTCCACCAACTCCCCACTTCCATCCGCCAAAAACGCACCTCGGTTCGAAACGCACCCGTGCCAGACCGACGGCCCCGCGACATTCAAGGCTTCGAACCTAGGCCGGTACCCGAGACCGCGGCTGCACACGATCCACCGCTTCGCCAATGGCGTCCCAAATGCCATGCAAGTCCGCCGGCGCAATGGCATAAGGCGGAACGACGTACACCACGTTCCCCAGTGGCCGCAACAAAATCCCCTTTTCCAGGAAAAACCGGTAGAGCGACGGCTTCAGCGAAGACGAATACCCGGCGTCCTCGGCCGCAATCTCGATCGCCGCGATCGTGCCGAGTTGCCGCGTGTCACCGATGCCCGGATGCCCGCGCAGCGTCGCGAGCCGCTCGCGGTGAATCGCGGCGATGGCCTCGATCCGCTCGAACACAGGCTCCGTCTCGAAAATTTCCAGGCTCGCGATCGCCGCGGCGCAGGCGAGCGGATTACCCGTGAAGGAATGCCCGTGATAGAACGTGCGGTCGGGCTCGCTACCGAGAAACGCTTCGTAAATGCGTTCGGTGGCAGCCGTCGCGCCCAGCGCCAGCACGCCGCCGGTGATTCCTTTCGAGAGGCACATGAGGTCCGGCTCGATCCCCGCATGTTCGCAGGCAAACATGCGTCCCGTGCGCCCGAATCCGGTAAAGACCTCGTCGGCGATCAGCAGCACATCCCAGCGCGAGCACGCCTCGCGCACTCTTTGGAGAAATTCCGGCGGATGAACGATCATGCCGCCCGCGCCTTGCAGCAGCGGCTCGACGATCACTGCCGCGATTTCGTCATGCCCGCTCTCCAGAACTTCCGCCAAATGGTCCGCGCAGTCGATCCGGCACGACTCCCTTTTCTTGCCAACCGGGCACCGATAGCAATACGCGCTGTGGGCGCGTTCGACGGGGAAGAGCAGTGAGCCGAATGCTTCCGTGAAAACCGAATCGTCTCCCACCGACATCGCACCGACCGTATCGCCGTGATAGCCGTTCTCGAGCGCGACAATCCGCCGCTTCTCCGGCCGCCCGCTGTTGCGCCAGAACTGCACCGCCATCTTCAGCGCCACTTCCACCGCGGTTGAGCCGTCGTCGGAAAAGAAAATCCGTCTGAGGCCCGGCGGCAGCACGCGCCCCAGCTTTTCCGTCAGCTTTTCCACCGGCCGGTGAGTGAATCCGGCGAGCAGCACGTGATCGAGATGCCTGGTCTGCTCGGCGAGCGCGGCCATGATCCGCGGATGGTTGTGGCCGTGCAGGTTTGTCCACCACGACGAGATCCCATCGATCAGCTGCCGCCCGTCGTCGGTATAGAGATAGGCGCCCTCGCCCCGCGCGATGCGCAGCGGCGGCGGGTCTTGCGCCGGTTGGTAAAACGGGTACCAGATTTCGAGCGATTTCATGCGAACACCCGGACATCGAATTTTGTGCGAAACACCTCGCGGAGCGTGGCGCGGTCGATCTGGTCGAGCTGCGGAATTTCGCCGACGACCGGCCGCGAACCGTAGCGCTCGATCGCCTCGCGATTGTCGCTGTTTTCCGGCCCGATCAGCACCACGCCGGCCACCGCAATCCCTGCGCGCTCCAGCTGCGCCAGCGTCAGCAGTGTGTGGTTGATCGTGCCGAGCGTGCTTCGCGCCGCCACCACCACCGGCAGCCCCAGATGCCGCATCAGGTCGATCATCATCTCCGATTCGTTGATCGGCACCAGCACCCCTCCCGCGCCTTCGGCCACCAGCCGCTTCCCCCGCTCGACCACCGGCCGCCGGATCGCTGCCAGCTCGATTCGCACCCCTGCCCACCGGGCCGCCAGGTGCGGCGAAACCGGTGGATCGAAGCGATAGCACTCCTCTCGCGTCTGCGTGCGGGGAATTTCCGCCAGCCGGATCACCGTCTCGCGATCGGTTCCTTCGCTGACGCCCGTCTGGATCGGCTTCCAGTAAACGGCGTCGAGCGCGGCGACGAGCAGCGCCGAAAGCACCGTCTTGCCCACGTTCGTATCCGTGCCGGTAACGAAAAATCCTTCAGTTGCCATGGCCCGCCCTGTTTACGGTGAAATCGGTTCTGCGCCACAGCCGGAAATCGCGTATGCTGACGCGGAGCAAGTCGTCGCCGTTTTCCCGCCCTTTCGCGCCGTTCGTTTGTCCCTTTTGCATCGCCAAAAGGTCGGAAAGTGTACCGATTCCAAAATTGCACTCGGTTGAAAACACACGATTTGCTCCCGGAAAGAATCGCAACGGTGTACCGATTCTCCCCATTCCCCCGCGAGGCCCTTCCGCGCTCGAAAATCCCGCCTACGCCCCGGATTCCCGCGCCGCCACGGCCAATCGACTCCGGCCGCGAGCGCGCACGCAGGCGCGCAGCAGCCGCTGAACCTCCTCGCCGCCGAGCGCGGCAGTGAGCGAAAGGCGTAGCCGCGCCGTGCCTTCAGGCACCGTCGGCGGCCGAATCGCTCGTACGGCGAATCCGTCTTCGCGCAGGCTCTCGGCCCACGCCAGCGCCGCTTCGCTCGCTCCGGCGACAACCGGCACGATCTGCGACGCGCTCGCCCGCACATCGAACCCTTCGCTGCGCAGCCCCTCGCGCAGCGCCGCCGCAATCGTTTGCAGGTGCGCTCGCTCAGCGTCCATCGCGCGCGCGAGCCCGACCGCGGCCCGAATCTGGTGCGCCAGGTACGGTGGTGCGGCCGTGCTGAAAATGAAGGTCCGCGCCCGGTTCACCAGAAAGTCCCGCAGCGCGCCACCCGAGCAGACGAAAGCGCCGGCGCTACCGAGCGCCTTGCCGCAGGTGTGGACGACGGCGAGTATCTCGTTCGCCAGCCCCGCCTCATACGCAAGCCCGCGGCCCTCGGGCCCGAAAACGCCGACCGCGTGCGCCTCGTCGACGATAAGTTCCGCCCCGTACTCTCGCCCCAGTTCGGCCAGCCTGGCGAGCGGCGCCAGGTCGCCCTCCATGCTGAAGAGGCTCTCGGTGACGATCAGTTTCGCTCCGGGGTCGCTTTGGTGCCGCGCTAGCGCCGTTTCCAGCCGCGCCAAGTCCCCGTGCGGATAGATCACCTTGTTCGCGCCCGAGAGCCGGATGCCGTCGATCAGGCTCGCGTGGTTCAGGCTGTCGGAGAAAACGATGTCACCCGGCCGGACGAGCGCCCCGAGCAGCCCCAGATTGGCCGCGAAGCCGGAGGAGAAATAGAGCGCCGCCTCGGTCCCGGCAAACGCCGCGAATTCGCGCTCGGCTTGTTCCCAGTCTTCGGAGTTTCCCGCGAGCAGGCGTGAGCCGGTCGAGCCGACGCGCCCGATTTCCCGGATCGCGTCCGCCGTTGCGGAGGCCAGCCGTCCGTCACGAGCCAGCCCCAGGTAGTCGTTCGAGGTAAGCGGAATGCCGGCAGGGCAATCGAGCGTGCGCAACAACTGCTCGCGCCGCAGCCGGTCGAGCTCGCCGGCGATCCGCCCGCGCAACGGGCTGGCTTCATTCCGCATGGGCTGTGCCTGCGCGCCCGTCCCGACCGATCACCCGGCTCGGAAAAGCTTCGAGCCCCAAATCGCGGAACAGCTGTTCGTCTTCGTCCGGAAGCGGGTTCGGGGTGGTCAGCAACCGTTCGCCGATGAAGAGGGAATTCGCCCCGGCGAGGAAGCAGAGCGCCGCCGCTTCGCGCGACATCTGCTTGCGTCCGGCGGCCAGGCGCACCATCGAGGCCGGCATCAGGATCCGCGCCGCTGCGATCGTCCGCACCATCACCAGCGGGTCGAGCGGCGGCATTTCGGCGAGCGGCGTGCCCTCGACGCGCACCAGCATGTTGATCGGAACACTCTCGGGATGCGGGTTCAGGCAGGCGAGCTGATACAGCAGCCCGATCCGGTCCTCTTCTGACTCACCCATGCCCAGGATGCCGCCAGAACAGACGGTGATCCCCGCCTCGCGGACCGCGGCGAGCGTGCGCAGCCGGTCTTCATAAACGCGGGTGGAAATGATGTTGCCGTAGAACTCGGGCGAAGTGTCGAGATTGTGGTTGTAAGCCGTTAGCCCGGCTTCTTTCAGTTGCCGGGCCTGTGCCTCGGTGAGCATGCCGAGTGTGCAGCAGACTTCGAGATCGAGCGCCGCGACTCCGCGCACCATCCGGAGCACCTCGTCGAACTGCGGCCCTTCCGGCACCTGCCGCCACGCCGCGCCCATGCAGAAGCGCGTTGCGCCGTTTTCCTTCGCCCGCTTCGCTTGGCCGATCACCTCTTCCGGGTCCATCAATTCCTGTCGCTCGACGCCGGTCTTGTAGTGCGCGCTCTGCGGGCAATAGCCGCAATCCTCCGGGCAGGCGCCGGTTTTGATCGAAACCAGCCAGCACGTCTGCACGCGGCTCGGCGGATGATGGGCGCGATGTACCTGCTGTGCGCGAAAGACCAGCTCGAGCAGCGGCAGGTGATAAATTTCGCCGATTTCCTCCCGCGTCCAGTCGTGCCGGACGCCGTTTGCAAACTTCGAAAGTTCCGTAGGCACGTTGGGCAAACCTCGCTTTGTTCCTGGTGGCCGGTTGCCGGCTCTGTGTCGCGGTTCAGGGGGGGCGGAAGCCGCCGGCCCGGCATTCTCCGTGCTTGCCGCCGTGCGCCCGATGCCCGAATCCAGGCAGTTCTCTCAGCCCTGGCCGGCTCCCGGGTGCCACGATATACAGCCCTCGACCGCCAAGACTAGCGAAATCGTGCGGCCTACGGCAATTCCTCGTCGTTTTTTCACTGCAGTCAAGCCACGATGTGCTTTAATGGGCGACTGCGCCCGGCCGCTTCGAGGGGGAATTCGGCCTGAACGTAGAGGAGAATGCTCCCGAGGGTCAACCACTCATGAGCCTCAATCTGTTCGCCAAGAAAGACCTGCAATCGCTGCTACACGAAACCGAGGGTGAATCCGCCGGACTGAAGCGGACCCTCGGACCCTTCAACCTGATCACCCTGGGCATCGGCGCCATCATTGGTACTGGCATCTTCGTGCTCACCGGGCCGGTGGCCGCCGAAAATGCGGGGCCGGCGATCGTGATCTCTTTCGTCATCGCCGCAATCGCCTGCGCCTTTGCCGGGCTCTGCTACGCCGAGTTCGCCGCGCTGATCCCGATCGCCGGCAGCGCCTATAGCTACAGCTACACAACCCTCGGCGAGATCGTCGGCTGGATGATCGGCTGGGCGCTTGTGCTCGAATACGCCTTTGGCGCGGCAACGGTGGCCGTTGGTTGGTCCGGCTACATCAACAGCTTCCTCCAGGATCTCGGCATTCACATCCCGCCCTCTGTCACCGCCGCTCCCGGCACCACCATCGTCCAATACCACGGTCGCTGGGAGCGCCTGAGCACGCTTGTCGGCGTCAACGCTTCCAAATTGCCGCACGTCGTCTCCCATTTCGACCTGATCGCCTTCATTGGCATCGCGCTGGTGACGACGATCCTGGTGATCGGCATCCAGGAATCGGCCAACGTCAACACGGCGATCGTCGTCGTCAAGGTTTCCGTGCTGCTGGTCTTCATCGGGATCGTGCTGGTTTTCCTGAATGCCCGGCATTGGGCGCCGTTTGCGGTCAACTGGCATCCCTTCATTCCGCCCAATACTGGCCATTTTGGCGAGTACGGTTGGTCGGGCGTAATGCGCGGAGCCGGGATCATCTTCTTCGCCTACATCGGCTTCGACGCGGTTTCCACCGCGGCACAGGAGACGCGCAATCCGCAGCGCGATATGCCAATCGGCATCCTCGGCTCGCTGATCATCTGCACGATCCTCTACATCCTGGTCGGCGGCGTGCTCACCGCCGAGGTTCCCTACCACCTGCTCAACGTGGGCGATCCGCTGGCGCTCGGCGTCGACAGAACCGGGGTGGTCTGGGGCAGCTTCCTTGTGAAGATC
Organism: Acidobacteriota bacterium; assembly: GCA_021832085.1. Lineage (GTDB taxonomy): Bacteria > Acidobacteriota > Terriglobia > Acidiferrales > UBA7541 > JAKASX01. The sequence continues at coordinate 6,578 of JAKBLM010000081.1, forward strand.
GGCGCGATCGGCGGTTTGACCTCGACGATGCTGGTGATGCTGCTCGGCCAGTCGCGCATTTTCTTCACCATGTCGCACGACGGCCTGCTCTGGAAATGGGCAGGCAAGGTGCACCAGCGCTTCCGTACGCCCTACCTTTCCTCGATCATCATCGGCTTGGTCGTTGCCACGCTGGCCGCTTCGCTGCCGATCACCACGCTCGACGAGCTGACCAGCATCGGCACGCTCTTCGCTTTCACCGTTGTCTGCGCCGGCATCTGGATCCTGCGGGTCCGGGAGCCGAATCTGAAGCGGCCGTTCAAGACGCCCTGGGTCCCGTTCGTGCCGATCATGGGCATGCTGGTTTCCCTGGTGCTGATGCTCTCGCTCCACTGGCTCACTTGGGAGGTGTTCCTGACCTGGCTGGTCTTCGGGCTGTTCATCTACACCTTCTATAGCCGCAAGCACAGCCGGGTGCAGGCCGAGCTCCGCGCGGCGAGCGTGGGCAAGGCCGAGCCACGGTAAGCAAGCCGTGGCGAAATCCGCCGGGAGGAACGCATGGGCCGGCTGATTGCGCGATGGGTGTTGACGGCGCTCTGCGTCCTGCTCGTGGCGCATGTGGTGCCGGGCTTCGATATCCACAGCTTCGGCAGCGCGCTTTTTGCCGCGCTGCTGATCGGCCTGGCCAACGCCACGCTTGGGCTTCTGCTCAAGGTGATCACCTTTCCGCTGATCATCCTCACCTTCGGCCTCCTTCTCCTCCTGATCAACGCGGCGATGCTCGAGTTGGTCTCCTGGTTCGTGCCCGGTTTTGAAGTGCACGGTTTCTGGCCCGCCTTCTGGGGCGCGCTGCTCCTCAGCATCCTCAATATCGGAGTGAAGTGGGTGGTACGAAAGGACTGAGGCGGCCCGCCCACCCCCGCCTCCCGCCCGTGCCACAAAGCAAGGAAGTCGTCTCGGCGCCGAGTCCTTTGCCGCCGCTCAGCGCACCAGCACAAACAGCAAACCGAAGCCAGCGCTCAGGCTCAGCAGGGCCACCCGTGCGACCGCGAGCGCCGCTCGCCGTCCGGGTCCGCGTCGGGTTATGTTGCACAAGTTCAGCAAATTATTTTGCGGAAGGGGTCATGACGTTTTCCAATTATCGGTTTGCGAGAACCTGACAAGGAGGAAGACGGAGCATGACCCCGAACAAGGATACGACCGA
>JAKBLM010000082.1 GCA_021832085.1 Acidobacteriota bacterium
CGCCTGCAGCCCGGTTCGAAACGCCACCCCCCGGCGTTTCGAACCGGGCTGCAGGCCCTTCGCGAAATCAGCGGCCGACAAAGAAAACGTCAGACCCAATTTGCTGAACTTGACGGACACAACTTCCCGGCTGTAGGTCGGCCGGCGCGGCTGCCTGGCTCGGGCGGGCCGCCGTTCGGGCGGCGGCCCGTTCAAGAGGCGGATGGCATGCTTGCGGTGATAGCCGGTGCTGGCGCAGAACTCGTTTAAGATCGCTCCCTTGGCGCTTCGTGACGCCTTCTGGTAGCGCTGGTAAATCGCTCGCAGGTACTCCCGTCGTCCTTGCTTGCCCAACCTGGTCGCCTCCTTTTCGCGTTTGGGTTGGGTAACATCCTAAATGGCGCGATGTTGCCCCCTTCGGTAACATTTTCGACGGCGCGATACGGGTGTTTGCCTTCGGGGGGCGGTCTGGCGTATGGTGTCGGTTAGGTAGGAGTCCATAAGGAAATCCCGGGTTAAAGCTCAGTCCCGGACAGGGTTCGGGTATATTCCCAAGGTGACCACGGGAAAGAACCAACGTTACCGCGTGCTGAAGAAACTCGGCAGCGGGGGGATGGGTGACGTTTGCCTCGCCGAAGACGTCATCCTCGAACGCAAAGTCGCCCTCAAGTTCCTCTCCAAGTCCACCGGCAGCGATCCTGCCGCACGCCGCCGTTTCCTCCGCGAAGCCAAGGCCGCCGCCGCCATCGACCACCCCTACGTCTGCAAGGTTTACGAAGCCGGCGAGCAGAACGGCGAGCTGTTCATCGCCATGGAATACATCGAAGGCGAGGATCTTTACGCCCTGCTTCGCCGCGGCCGTCTTCCCTTCGAGGATGCCCTGCGCATCGGCACGGAAATTATCGAGGGGCTCGCCCGCGCGCACGAAGACAAGGTGGTGCATCGCGATCTCAAACCCTCCAACATCATGCTCACTCGCGACGGTCACGTGAAAATCGTGGATTTCGGCCTCGCCCGCAGGCTTGCCTCCGACGATACGCGCACTCTCAGCGGTCCCAGCCTCACCCAGACCGGCGTGATGGTCGGTACGATCGTCTACATGTCCCCCGAACAGCTCCGCGGCGAGCCGGCCGACGAACGCAGCGACATCTTTTCGCTCGGCCTGATCCTCTATGAAATGCTCGCCGGCAGGCACCCGCTGCTGCGCAAAACCTACGTCGCAACGGCAACCGCCATCCTGCGCGAGGACCCTCCGCCACTTTCCGAGTTCCTCGAAGGGTGTCCGGAAGGGGTTGAGCATCTCGTCATGCGCATGCTCGCCCGCGAGCCCGGCGATCGTTTCTCTTCCGCCACGGAAGTCGTTCGCGAACTGCGCGAATATCGCAGCGGCGTTCGCGTCTCCATCGCGCCTCGCAGCGGCACGTCCGCGCCCGGGATCGCCGTGCTCCCCTTCGTCAATCGCAGCCGCGACGAGGAATTCGATTATTTCGTCGAGGGGATGACCGACGAGATCAACGCCCGCATCTCCAAAATCGCCGGCCTCAAGGTCATTTCCCGCAGTTCCGCCATGCGTTACAAGGATTCGCCGAAAACCCTCCAGGAAATCGGCCAGGAACTTGGCGTCGGCTTCCTCGTCGAAGGCAGCGTTCAACATTTCGGCTCGCGCGTCCGCGTCATCGCCGGTGTGGTCGAAGTCGAAACCAGCAGCCAAGTCTGGGCCGAAACCTACGACCACGATCTGAAGGACATCTTCCAGATCCAGACCGAGGTTTCCCGCCATATCGCCGTCGCCGTCCGCGGCCGCTTTTCCGGCGTCACCGGCTCTGCCAGCACCATCCCTGAGCAGCCGCAAAACATGGCCGCTTACGAATTTCACCTGCGCGGCGTTTATTTCATGAACAAATGGACTCCCGGCGCCGTCCGCCAGGCCATCGAATATTTCGGAAAGGCCATCGTCGCCGATCCCAAGTACGCGCCGAGCCAGGCCGGTTTGGCCACCTGCTACGGCAGGGCCTCGCTGGTCGGTTTCCTCCCGGCTCCGGAAATCGCTTCCGAAGGCGCCAAGGCACGCGCCGCCGCGCAGCGCGCGCTCGAACTCAAACCCAACCTGCCGGAAGCGCACGTCGGTAAGGCGGTCGTCGCCCTCGGATTCGACTGGGACTGGCGAACTGCTGAAGCGGCTCTCGATCGCGCCCTCGACCTCAATCCGAACCTCGCCGACGCCCACATGCTGCTCGGCTGGCTGCTCAGCTCCCAGGGCCGTTTCGACGAAGCCCGGCCGCACGCCGAACGCGCCGTCGAGCTCAGTCCGCTCGATCCCGGCTACCTCACTCAGCTCGGTTGGGAGATTCTGCACAGCGAAGGACCTACTGAAACTGCCGAGCAAAAGCTTCGACAGGCGCTCGAAATTGAGCCGAATTTCCTTATGGCCAAGATGAATCTGGCCAAGCTCTACTTCGATCGCGAAGAAATGGAAAAAGGCCTGGCAATCTTCGAGGCAGGTGGCCCTTGGAGCAAGCCGCAGCTTGCCGCCGCGTACGCCACGGCCGGACGGACGGAAACCGCGCGAAGGATTCTTCAGGAAATCACCGCGCCCGGAGAGGTCGATCGCCATTCACCCTTCGATCTCGCCCGGCTTTATCTTTTGCTCAGTGACGAAGAGAAGGGTTTCGGGTGGCTCGAAAAAGCCTGTCAGGCGCACGACAGCCACATGTTCTACATCAACGTGATGTTCCGCAGCTCGCCGATTCTGCGCAAATACAGCTCGGATCCCCGCTACCTTGCCATCCTTCGGCGCATAGGCTTGTCGTGAGTCTGCGCCCGCTTTATCGGCCGGCGGCGCGCGGTTCGCCAGAATGGCAAGCGCTCGCGTTGACGATCGATCTCTCCGCCGATCCCACCTGGTATCACGCCTGCGAAGAACAGCGGAAGAGGGGATTATTTGAAAGGAAGTTCTCCGACGAGTTGTGGTCGCTAATCTCCAGATTGGTCAGCGGCATTCCGAACCGGCCGGTACGAGTGAATAGGCAAATCTCGGACTCATTTTTCGGAGACAAATCAGGATCGCGAATACTGGATTGCACCATGAAACGGCTTCACAGTACGGTCCTGGAGGAGGACAGACACCGTTTATGCGCCTGATTTCTCGTGCGGGTTGCTGTGCCGCCATTCTTGCCGTAGCCCTGCTTTTGCCCTGCGGGGTCGCGTTGGGCGCCGGCCTCAAAGCTCCGGCGCGGCCAAGCAACGCCGAATTCCAGCGCCACCTGGAGGCCATCGCTTCCCGCTTTGGCGGCAAAGTCACGCTGGCCGGCGTCGACCTGAAGACCGGGGAGCGTTTCGGCCTCCACCCGAACCGCCCCGTCGCCACCGCCTCGGTGATCAAGCTGCCGGTGATGGTGGAAGCGTTTTACCTGATGCAGGAAGGCAAGCTGAAATGGTCGCAGCCGGTAAAAGAAACGGCCTTTGACCGGGTCCCGGGCTCCGGGATTCTCCAGTTCCTGAACCCGCAGATCGGCCTGACGCTCGGGGACGCGATCACGCTGATGATCGATCTGAGCGACAACACGGCCGCCAACATGGTCATTCACCAAACCGGCATCGCGCCGGTGAACGCGCGGATGCGGAAGCTCGGGTTGAAGCATACAAAGCTGTTCGGCTACGTCTTCCACGCCCGCCGTCACGCGAGCGCGGAAGCGAAAAAATTCGGCCTGGGCATGACCACCGCCAGCGACATGGTCCGGCTGCTGACGATGATCCAGAAACACGAGATCCTCAGCCCCGCCGCCTGCGACCATATGCTGAAAATCCTCGGCCAGCAACAGGATAACGACGCCTTCCCGCGCTACACGAGCAACATGCCCGGCGTCACCTGGGACCACAAGACCGGCGCGCTCAATGCCGTCCGGAACGATGTCGGCATTGCGGAAACGCCGGCGGGACCGATCGTGCTCGCCGGCTTTGCCTACGACTCGCCGGATCGTCAGTGGACCGCCGACAACGCGGCGCTGCTGGTTCTGGCGCGACTGGGCCGCGCGGTCCTGGACCACTTCCTGCCAGCAGCCAAGGCGACAACACGGCCATGAAAGATGCACGTCCGCCGCGCCAAACGAGCATTCGTCCAATCGGCCAGGGGAAGTCGCGGCGCTCGGAAAGCAGGTCCCTGACCTGTGAAGTGCAGCTCTCGTCTGTCGCGCTGCGGTAACGAGCCTCCCTTGGGCCGACAACCTCGCTCGGTTGGGCCAGCAACCCCACGGCGTGCCTGTCCGTCCACGACCTCGATGAGGCCCATCGTCTCCCGCACGCTTCCGTGGACGCCGGCGAAAGAAAATATGCGTGGATCAGGCGATACCAGGAGAGAGGAAGGGCGGCGAGATCTGCGACCCATCCAGAACCGTAGTGTCACGCTCGCCCCGATTCCCGCCGGGCTTCCCTCGGCGAAGGCCATTCAATCATCCTTCAGGAGAGGAGCGGTCACTCCCGTTCGCCTGACGTGCCGTTAGGAACCCCGATGAGTTCCAGTTGGCCGGTTCACCGCGGTAAAATGCCTGACTGTTCGCAAATATCAGCGCCGCTATGACCATTCCCCAAACGCCGCCGGCCGCCGAGAAAGACCTCATACCCACTACCCTTCGACGGCCCGGAGCCGCGCATTTTTGGCTGGCGGTTCTGCTGACGGGAATCGCCACGGGGATTGGTGCCGCGGTTCTTACGGGGATCCTGGAATTTGTTCAGCAGCTATCATGGAGCGGCTCGCCGACCAACATTCTCGATGCCGCTCTGCGCGCCGCGCCATGGAGGCATGTCGTCGTTCTGCTCGGCGCCGCGCTCGTCACCGGCGCGGGCCAAAAGCTGCTCACGCAGCTCACCAGCGGCAACGGCATAGATACGACCGAGGCGATTTGGTTCCAAGCGGGTCGAATGCCTGCCTTGCGCACGCTCGGAAGCGCGGTGCTCTCCGTGATCATTGTTGGCATGGGTGTATCTCTCGGCCGCGAAGGCGCGCCCAAGCAAGCGGGGGCGATATTTGCGAATTTCTTCTCCGACAAGGAACAGTTATCGGATGAGCAGCGGCGCCTGCTGGTCGCTTGCGGCGCCGGTGCGGGCATGGGAGCTGCTTACGGCGTTCCGTTGGGAGGGGCGCTTTTTTCGCTGGAGGTCATGCGAGGCAAGCTGGCGCTCCGCTACGTCTTGCCCGCGCTTCTTGCCTCGCTGGTCGCCACCGGAATATCCTGGCTTGCGCTGCCCAATGAGCCCACCTACCCAATTCCGCGCTATGCGATAACGGCGCCGATCATCTTGTGGACGCTGGTGGCGGGTCCGCTCGCCGGCATCGCTTCGGTCGGCTATGTGCGGATGATCACCTGGGCCGACCGGCACAAACCAACCGGCTGGCAGCGATTTGCCGCGCCTTTGCTCGTCATGGGATCGCTGGGCGTCGTCTCGATCTGGTTCCCGCAAATTCTCGGAAATGGGAAAGACGTATCTGAGTTGGCGTTCACGAGTCATGTTGCGCCCGCCTTGTTGCTGGCGCTCCTTTTCCTCAAGCCCGCCGCCACCGCGATGTGCGTGCGTGGCGGCGCCCCAGGCGGCATGTTTACGCCATCCCTGACGGCTGGCGCTATGCTCGGAGGTGTCTTGGGGTACGCGTGGTCGTTCTTCTGGCCAGGCATTCCCGCCGGCTTCTTCGCCCTGCTCGGAGCCGGCGCGGTGCTCGGTGCGACCACACAGGGTCCCATTTCGGCGGTCGTGCTCATGATGGAGCTGACCGGCCGCAGCCGTTCGTTTATCCTCCCGCTGCTTCTCATCGTCAGCACAGCGACCCTCGTGGCGCGAACCATCGAGCCGCGATCTATTTATGACGCGCGTCTGAACGATCAGGAGCTGGCAGAACGGCAGCGCCTACGAGACATACCGTCTCGGTAGCTTTGTAGCGTGGAAGGCCCTCGCGCGTAAAATTCGTTTCTGGCCCGCGCAGGAGCGGGTGGAACTACCAACGGTTACCAGGGATGGCAAACCCGGGGTCGCGGTCAAAGATCATCGAGCCATTGGCCCGTTTATGCGCTTTCACGTTTTTGGGAATCCCCTACCGTTCCGGAGGATTGGACGCAGCGACAGGCTCGCAGTTGCGCTCATTTTTCCATCTACCCGTATCGTGCTCGGCATGAGTGAGCACGTGGCGGATGAACACCCACTTCGTCTTGTAGTTGATCGCTCACCGCGGCCAGCTCGCGACCGCACTCCAAGCCGATAGTTTCGTTCTCAAACGGCAGAAAGGGGGTCACCGGCATTACGTCCGCGCGGACGGCCGCCGCGTGACACCCTCGTTTCACCATACCTCAGACAAGTTTCGCCCCGGGTCACTCAGGAGCATGTTCGAGCCACAGGCGCGCTGGACGGAAGATGCCCGGCGTCGCATCGGCCTGCTTGTCTGAGTCCCATCCCACACCACCAGGTTTCCGTCCCCGACCGATTCACGTACGCAGGTCGTGCTTTGTTGCCGAACTTGTTGTGCTGGCTTCCCCAAAGCACCAGCCCTGTCGGTCCATTTTCAGTTCCTCGTCACCTCCCGCTTCACCGGCGGCGGCACCGGCGGGCCGAGCCGCATCCGTTCCCACGGCGGCCTGAGCGGTCCCCCACAGTCCTACGAACGCTTGCCTCCTGCTTTGCGACACATAGGCCAGTTCGTTTCGTAATTTTGGTTCCCTCGCGTTCACCGCCATCAGCCGCGACACATCATTCGGCGCAGACACAGCTACCAGGCCCTTGGCGTTCTTCGCGGGCCCGAGCAAAACTGCATCTCGTTGTTTAGCAGCAGGAAGATAAAGCGAACACGACCGAGCGCGCCAGGATTTCTCGGCTTTGCCCGCTTAGGAGGAGCGGTCGGAGAGTGAATCACGGAGTCATTTCGACAAACATCCCGTCAGCGCCGCAGGAAACAGACCCGGTTGCCCCAGTCCCATTGTGCAGTTTTCTTCCAGAGGGAGCTCAGGGCCCGCACCAGGCCACCGGGATCCGACGGCAAGACTGCCTTTTCATCGACGAAAATCACGGCTCCATGTTTCCGCTCTACTTCCGCCCAGATCTTCAGCATTGGTGGAATTGTCCGCCGGTCGCATACCATCCGAATCCACTTTTGAAGGTTGGCGGGACCACCGGGGCAAGCAGCACGACTGTTTCATTCCTTGTGACTCCAGCTCACGCGCGAACTCTTATTTGGGGCCTGGGACCAGCGGCCTTACTTCCAACAGCCAGCAACAATGAACTAGGATTGGGAACATGGGGAGTAAGTATCCCCCGGCAAAGCCGGGGGCTTTAGGATGTGAGCCGCTCAAAGCGGCTATTCGGGGTCGCTAACGCGGCCCCGCCTTGCTCGGGCCACCGAGACGGTGGCCCGTCACCAAAGCCCCAT
>JAKBLM010000006.1 GCA_021832085.1 Acidobacteriota bacterium
TGCTCTTGCCACGGTCGTAGAGTTCCAAAATGCGCTTGCGGATCGGAATCGGTATGGCTCGCATAGGCATACTTTGCCTCACGGGCCCCCGCTTTGTAAAGCTACATTATTTATGGAAATGCTCTAATTGTGTGGCTGGGGCCCAAGCGTGGGCCTGCCGGTGGCGTGTTTGTGGGTGTACGGGCTGGGCGGCGGCTTGATAATCCAGGAAAAGCCGTTATTCCAGTTGATGGCGGCCATGGCCTTCGGTGTGGAAGCGGAAACTTGATCCTCGATCGCCATCTTCACCAGCGGGACAAGTTGTGAGAGTTTGACCTTTGTTGCCTTGCCCGTGGCGACGAGCCGCTGTGCCTTAGCCAGCTTGTGATTCGCGGCGATGGCTTGTGCCAGCCGGCCCGTCGGCTCCGTAAGCCATTCGACGGGGCCGGTCGATTGCTCCGCCGGCGGGTAGCTGAGTTCGAACAAGCCGGAGTTCTTTTCCTTGGTGGGAAACATCTTGGTGTAGCGCGGCCGCTCGACCTCCGTTTGCCAGAAATGTTCCTGCAGGAAGGTTTGCCGGAGCCAGTAGTTCAGGTCCCAGAGGTCGCCGGTTTCCTGAATGGGTTGGCGGACGAGGATCAGCTCGGCCAGCGGGAGATTTCTCGGCAAATGCAGCTGGGCGTGAAGGTCGCTGGAGACCTTGCGCAGCGGCCCGAGCACGGAAAGGCCGATGCGCTCAAGATTGGAGAAATTCGTATTGCCCGAGAGACGCGGCGCGCTGCCGTTGACGCCGATCATCAGCCGAGGCAGCTCGCTGCCGAGGTTGAGAACCGAGTGGTTGGCGGGCGGCCGGACCCAATCGACCGCGCCGAGAGCGACAACGAGGTCGTTTTCGCTCAGCGGAATGATGAGCGGAGCGGGATCTCCCGGCTCGTAGGGTTTGCCGATCGAGGTGACGACAAAGCCGTCGTGACCGGCAATGACAGTGACCTGCCCCGAGGCGAGGGTCGCGGCGATTTCGCTGACCTTGTCGTAGGAGTTGGATTGAGCATGGTCTCGCGTGGCGAATGTGGCAATGGCTGCGGCGAGCAGAACGGCGGCGGCCAGTGCCAGACGGCGGAAGCGGCGCCTTGGGCTGGCGATCGGCATCGGCTTTGCTGCCTATCAAAGTAGCACACGGTGGCCAGGAAGGCATCTCCGGGGATTTCCAGTAAAATAGGGAGCCGGAAATGCGGGCCGGCGGCGCCAAGCCGCTACCGTGGAAAGGATTTGGGAAATTGCGATCACGGCGATCGATTCGACACAACGGCAAATCGCTCGAGAAGATCCTCGAAGCGCATATGAAATTCATGCGGGGGCTGGCGGACGGTGTCCGTGCCGATTTGCATGAGGCTGACCTGGTGATGGCCGATCTGCAAGGCGCGGTGTTGGATCATGCCGATCTGCGCGGAGCGCGGCTGGCCGGGGCGGATTTGCGCCGGGCTCGGCTTTCGAGCGCCGATCTCAGCAAGGCCGACCTGCACGGGGCCGACCTGCGCAATGCGGATATGACCGAAGCCGTGCTGGCCGGCGCCGATTTGACCGAGGCGCAGCTGGGAGGGATTGAATTCTTCCGGGCCGATCTGAGCGGTGCAAAACTGTGCCGGGCCAATCTGCGTGCCGCCAATCTGCGCGATGCCAAGGTTCGCGGGGCCGATTTCCAGGGCGCAGACCTCACGACGACCATCCTCCGGGAAACCGATTTAACCGGAGTGGACCTTTCGGGCACCGACCTCACGAACGCGCTTCTGCCCGAGAGCTGGACCAAACCCGTGGGCGGCACGCAATAGACGAACCCGTTTCCCGTTTCTATCCCACTTCCTGTAGAGACCTATCGCCGAAACCGGCAGGTGCCTTTCAGAGCCTCGTCGCGGTAGCGTCTCGCCGCCGCCATTCCCCCGACAAAGCCGAGCGCCCTCCGGGTGCGCCGTAAGCACCATGGCTTTCGTTTCTCTCGTGACCTTGGGGGCTTAATTAAATAAATTAAGTTAGTACTTGACAAAATAAATGTCATATACAATTATCTACTTGTTTTTGAGGATAGAAATGGATATTTCGAAGGCAATCTGCCCTGAATGCCATAAACCGCTCAAGGTTTCCCGCATGGCCTGCCCGAGTTGTGGAATGGTAATGGAAGGGGACTTCGAACTCTCGCCGTTGGGGAAGCTCTCGCCGGAAGATCAGGCGTTTGTCATGGCATTCGTGCGGCATCACGGGTCGATCAAGAAGATGGAGAGCCTTTTCGACATCAGCTATCCGACAGTGAAGAACCGGCTAAATGCCATCGGCGCGGCGCTCGACAAGTCGTTTGAGGTCGAGGCGCCCACGCCGAATCTTTATGTGCTCGAGCAGTTGTCGAGAGGCGAGCTAACGGTGGACGAGGCACTCGAACGGCTCGGTCAGGAGCCAACCTTAGGAGGGGAAGATGTCGGCTGAACGAAAGCAGGTTCTGGAGATGCTGGCGGAGGGGAAAATCACTGCCCAGGATGCAGAGCGGCTGCTCGACAGGATCGAGAAGCCGGCCACGGAAGTATCGCCGGCGAAAAATACGCCGGTCGCCGAGTCAGGAGCGGGGTCGAAAAAGTTACGCTACCTGCGGATTCTGGTCGAGCGGCCGGGCGAGGACAACGTGAACGTGCGGGTGCCGCTGGCCTTCACGCGCACGGGTGCGCGATTGCTCGCGGTGATGCCGCGGCGGGTGACCGAGCGTCTGGTCGAGCATGGCATCGACCTTGAGGCTCTTGGGGCGCTCAAGGGTGAAGAGTTGGGACAGGCGCTCGAGGAGTTGAACGTGGATATCGAGAAGGGCGACGGGAAAAAGGTGAAGATTTTCTGCGAGTAAACGGGCTAAATGGCTTTCGGAATCCAGCACAACAGGGAGGGGCAGGGCGAAAGGCTGCGGTTGAAGATTGGCCTGAAGCAATCGTGGCAGAGTGGGCAGGTTGTGGACAGTCGCTGCTTGTCGATAGGGCAGGCGCGAGGCGGCCGTAGAAAATCATGAGTCTCGGTGGTGCCGATGGGGTCGGCGGGAATCATGGGATCGATGCGCTCATTTTGGCAGGACGCCTCCGTGCTGAAGCAAGAGGTGAAGCCGGGGACGGTGCGGCGCACCCTGCAGTTCACGGCACCCTATCGAGGCCTGCTCGGGCTGTTTCTGGCGGTGGTGATCCTCGACTCCGTGGTCACCATCGCGATGCCCCTGATCTATCGCGACATCATCAACAACGGGATCCTGAAGGGAAACACGACGCTCATTATTCGGCTCGCCATCCTTGCTGGCGTTCTGGGCCTCTTCGACGGCGCGCTTGGGCTGGGGCGAGCGTATCTTTTGGCGAAGATAGGTGCTCGCATCGTTCTCTCATTGCGCACCAAGCTTTTCGAGCACGTTCAGCGGATGTCGCTGGCTTTCTTTACTCGCACACAGACCGGCGCTCTGGTGAGCCGGTTGAACAACGACGTCAGTGGCGCGCAAAGCGCGTTTACCGACATTCTGTCGAACGTGGTGGGGAGCGCGATCACTGTGGCCCTGGTGATCGTAGCTATGTTCGTGCTTTCCTGGCAGATCACCCTTCTGGCCCTGCTGCTGCTCCCTCTCTTCGTTTTGCCGGCGCGTTACTGGGGACGGAAGCTTCAGACTGTCGCGCGGGAAGGCTACGATCTGACAGCCTCGATGAACAGCATGATGGTCGAGCGGTTCAACGTTGCCGGTGCGCAATTGGCGAAGCTTTTCGGACATCCGCGGGAGGATAGCAGGGAATTCGGATCCAAGGCGCTGCGTGTTTCCGACATTGGCGTGAAGCGTACGATGTATGGGCGCCTCTTCTTCACGGCGCTGATGCTGATGGCGGTTTTCGCGACGGCACTCACCTATGGGTTGGGCGGAGTGCTCGCGGTGAAACACGAATTGGATGTTGGCACGGTTGTGGCGCTGGTGGCGTACCTGGCGCGCTTATACGCCCCGCTTACCGGTCTGTCGAACGTCCAGGTGACGATGATGACAGCGTTGGTGTCTTTCCAACGGGTCTTCGAGGTGCTTGATCTGCCTCCGATGATTCAGGAGTCGCCGCACGCCGTCGAGATTCCAGCCGGACCGGCGCGAATCCGTTTCGACCGCGTTTCCTTTCGGTATCCGAAAGCATCGGAGGTTTCGCTTGTCTCTTTGGGGGCGGTTGTAGCTCCGGACGGGACGGCTGAGAAAGCGGTTTTGCACGGAATCAGTTTCGTTGCGGAGCCCGGTCAACTCGTGGCGCTCGTGGGGCCCTCAGGAGCGGGAAAAACGACCATCACGCAACTCGTGACGCGGCTCTACGACGTGCAGGACGGTTCGGTATCGGTGAGCGGCGTGGATGTCCGCGACGCGAAACTCGATTCTCTGCGCCGGCGCGTTGGAGTGGTGACGCAGGACGCCCATCTGTTCCACGACACGATTCGCGCGAATCTTCTCTACGCCAGGCCCGAAGCCACAGAGGCGGGAATGGTCGAAGCATTGCGGGCCGCGCAGATGGATCGGGTGGTAGCGTCTTTGCCGAAAGGCCTCGATACGCTTGTCGGCGAGCGAGGGCATCGCTTCTCAGGCGGCGAGAAGCAGCGGCTGGCGATTGCCCGGCTCCTGCTGAAAGCGCCGGACATCGTCATTCTCGACGAGGCGACGGCGCATCTGGATTCAGATTCTGAGGCGGCAATTCAAAGCGCCTTCGCAGTCGCGCTGTCCGGGCGTACTTCCCTGGTGATTGCACATAGACTTTCGACCGTTCTGAAAGCGGATCAGATCATCGTCGTGGAGGAGGGACGCATTGTGGAGCGCGGGACGCACGGCGAGTTGCTAGAGCAGGGCGGTCTTTATGCGGAGCTATACCAAAGGCAGTTTGCCGGCGTGTCCTAGGAGTGGATAGGGGTCACCTTTGACGCGCGTTCGCGTCTCCTCAACATCGAACGCGGATGGAGTGCCGAGCCGGGGCAGCGTGTTTCTCCGAGGCAATAAGATTACCGCTTCGTGTCTCGGGGAGCCTGTTGACCAACCAGGCCGCCAAGCCTCGATGCGGCAGTCGAATGCAGCGACGTGGACGCAGTTCAGTCGCGGATGGGGGCCTTGGCGTCGACCGGTGAGGAATCGCGGGAAGAATCGGCGCGGCCGCGCCGGCGTGGATCGATGCCGAGGCGCTTGATCTTCTGATTCAGCGTGGAAAGAGGGATCTGGAAGCGCTCGGCGGCTTCAGTCTGGTTCCAGCCGGTGCGTTCGAGCATGTCGAGAATCAACCGGCGTTCGACATCTTCGAGGATCCCGGCGAGATTGGGCGAGGTCCCGGATGTGACGTGTGCGCCGGGCGAAGCGGCGCCGCCGGCCAGCAGGGCGGGCGCGGGGAGACGAACGCCGGGCATGAGTTCGCGGCTGCGCAGGTTTTCGGGGAGCAGGTCCGGGCCCATGAGTTCTTCGCTCGAAAGGACAACGGCGCGCTCGACCACATTTTCGAGTTCGCGGACATTTCCCGGCCAACCGTAATCGACGAGCAGGCGCATGGCGGCCGGGGTGAAGCGGCGCTCGGGCTTCTCGTTTTCGCGGCAATAGTAGGCGAGGAAATGGGCGACGAGCAGCGGGATATCCTCCTTGCGCTCGCGCAGCGGCGGAAGCTGCAAGGCGATGACATTGAGCCGGTGGTAGAGGTCTTCGCGGAAGCGGCCCTCGCGCACCATCGCGGCCAGGTCGGCATTCGAGGCGGCGAGGATGCGGACGTCGGTCTTGATGGTTTCCGTGCCGCCCAGGCGCATGTATTCGCGCTCCTGGATCACGCGCAGCAGCTTGGCCTGCGTTTCCGGGCCGATTGTCGAGATTTCGTCCAGGAAAAGCGTGCCCTGGTCGGCGACCTCGAACAGCCCCTTCTTGGACGAGACGGCCCCGGTGAAAGCGCCGCGCACATGGCCGAACAGGAGTGATTCGAGCAGATCGACCGGCATCGAGCCGGTGTTGATCGGGACGAACGGACGCTCGGCGCGAGGCGAGGCGGCGTGAATGGCCTTGGCGAAGAGTTCCTTGCCAGTGCCGCTTTCGCCGTAGATGAGGACGGTGGAGCGGGAAGCGGCGACCTGGCGGACCAGATCGAGGACGGCGAGCATCTTGTCGCTCTTGCCGACGATGTTGGGGAAGTTGTAGCGCTGCTTGAAAGCCCGCTTGAGCTGGAGATTTTCCTCGCGCAGGCGCCGGGTATCGACGGCCTTGGCGACCTGGGCGAGCAACTCGTCGTTGGACCACGGCTTGGTGATGTAATCGAGCGCGCCGCTCTTGAAGGCCTCGCGGGCCATGTTGATCGAACCGTAGGCGGTGATCAGGATGATCGAGGCGGCGGCATCCCGTGCGCGCAGCTCGCGCAGCAGGTCGATGCCGTTGCGGTCGGGCAGGCTCACATCGAGCAGCAGCACGTCGAACGGCCGTTCGCCGAGCCGGGCGAGCGCTGCTTCGGCGGTTTCGGCGAGCGTGACCTCGTAGCCTTCGGAACTGAGCAGGAGTTGGAGGCCCTCGCGGATTTCCGCTTCGTCGTCGACCACCAGGATCGAAGGGTCAGGCATGGACCGCTTTCCGGGACACGGGGAATTCCAGGCGGAAGGTAGTGCCTTGGCCGGGACTGGACTGGATTTCGACCTTTCCGCCGTGTTCGCGAATGATGCCGTAGCTGACGGCGAGGCCGAGTCCGGTGCCACGACCGGAGGTCTTGGTGGTGAAGAAGGGATCGAAGACGCGATTCATGTGCTCGGGGCGGATGCCGTGTCCGGTGTCGGAGATATGAACTTCGACGTGGGAATTGGAGCGGAAAGAGAGCACGGTGAGGCGGCCGCCGCCGGCCATGGCGTCCCTGGCGTTGAGGAAGAGGTTCAGGAAGACCTGCTGCAGGCGATTGGCATTCGCGAAGACGGGAGGCAGTTCGGGATCGAGCAGCAGATCGAGGGCGACGTGGGAAGAGGCGAGCGGATGCCGGACGAGCGTGAGCGTGTCGCGGATGACGGTGTTGAGGTCGACGTCGGTGAACTCGGACCCGGCGGTGCGCGAGAAATTCAACAGATTGGAGGCGATCTCGCTGGCGCGGAAGGTCTGTTTCACGATCTTGTCGACCAGCATCTGGCGCGGATCGTCGGAATCGATCTGCTTGGCGAGCATCTGCGCGTAATTCGAGATGACCGCGAGCGGGGTGTTGACCTCGTGCGCAACCCCGGCCGCCAAGAGGCCGAGCGAGCTGAGCTTTTCCGTCTGGCGCATCTGCTCTTCGAGCCGGATGCGCTCGGTGATGTCGTCGATCAGAACGAGTCGCCCCAGGCGCTCGCCGTTCTTGCCAACCAGCGGGGCGAGTGAAACGTTGACGACCAGCTCGGCCGTGGGCGTCCGCAGCAGGAATTTGTAGACGCAAGCCACGCCGTGGGAGGGTTCGGCTGAAATCGCGATTTCCGCGGCCAGATCGGGGGAAAGCACATCCTCGATCAGACGCCCGATGGCCTCCTGGCGGCTGGTCCCGATCCGCTGCTCGAGGAAGGTGTTCCAGCTCTCGATCCGGCCATCCAGATCGGTTGTGAGGACGCCGACCGAGAGCGATTCCACGATGTTTTCGCTGAAATCCTTCAACTGCTCGATCTGCTTGGCCTTCTGCTCGATCGAATGGTAGAGCCGGCCGTTTTCGAGGGCGATGGCGATGTAGCCGGCCATGGTGAAGAGCAGGCCGAGGTCGGCGCTCGAGAGGTAATCGCCGTCGACGGTCTTCCCGAGGCCGAGCACGGCGACGGTGCGATCCTGCACCCGGCAGGCGAGGAAATAGGAAAGGCCGAGCTGCGCGATGGTGCTGCGCTGAGCCGGTGAAAGGCCCGGAGCGTCAGCCGATTCGAAGAACAGGTAGCCTCGCCCGTCGGCCTGAGTCGAGAGGAAGCCCAAGTCGAGCGGTCCCTCCCAGCCGATGCCGGTGGACCGGGCCAGGCTAAAGCTGCCCGGCGCGGCGGCATCCTCGACGAAAATCGCCAGGCGATCGACCAGCAGCGCCTGTGAGATGCGGCGCAGGACGGAGGCAAGCATGGGCTCGAGCCGCACCTCAGCGGTGAGCGTGCGGCCAAATTCGACCAGGGTGCGGCGGTAATCGAGCCGATCACGGTAAAAGAAGCGATCCAGACGCTCCTGCACCCATTCGCGGAGCGGCTCGAAAAGGAAACCGGCGGCGACGATCGCCAGCACGACGCCGGCCGGCCCGGTCGTCCACGCGGTGTGGAAGAGCAGGCCGATTGCGGCTACCAGCGCGAAGTACAGGCCGACGACGACGGCAGTCGCGGCAGTGTACGCGAGCCCGCGGCGGATCATGATGTCCACGTCCATCAGCCGGTAGCGGATGATGGCGTAGCCGAAACCGATCGGCACCAGCACCAGCGACAGCACCGAGAGATTCATCCACGGCGCAATTGGCAAGCCCAGGGAATAGGGAATGATGTAGCAGGCAAGGAACGGTGCGATGCCGGCGAGCACGCCGGCCGTCGCCACCTTCAGCTGGCGCTGCACCAGGCCGGTCTGTGCCCGACGATGGCTCCGGAAAAAGAGGGCGGCGGCCAGTACCGAGTAGACGCCGAGGTAGCCGAGCTCGATGCGGTCGAGCATCCAGAGCGAGCCGAGCCACGGAGAGAAACCGAACAGGCCGTCGGCAACGACCACGTGGAGGGCGAGCAGAGCCGCGGGCAGCAAGTAGACCAGGCCGAGGCTGAGCCAGGGTCGGCGGCGGGTGCGGTTGGGAAACACCATCGCGAAATGCACGAGCAGCGCCGGCTGGAGCAGCATCGCCACCACGTTCGCCCAATACACCTCGTAGTCAAAGGTCGTGAGTTTGCCCGAGTAGTGAAAGCTGAAGAGGATGAACGAAACCAGGCAGAAAAGGTAGAAATGGACAGCGCGTGGGGCGTTCCAGCGGCGAACGAAGATGAAGAGCCCGATAAGCAAGTAGACCAGGCCCACCAGGCGCAGGTAGTTTTCCGCGTCGAGCGGCTTAGGCGCCGGCTCGGTAACCAGGGGCAAGCTCAGTACCTCGCCCTGGCGCTGCACCTTGTAGTGCAACTCGGTCCAGAGTCCGGCATGATAAAGATCGCGGGCGACGTCGGTGGCGCGCGCGACCGGTTTCCCATTGATTGCGAGGAGTTGGTCGCCGCGCTCGATGCCGGCCTTGGCAGCCGGTGAATCGGGGGCGATGCGGCGAGCCACGACGCCGGAAGGGGTATCCCACCAGAGTACGCCGTCGCTCGGCAGGTTGAAGCGCTCGCGCTGCTGGAAATTGAGGATCGCGAAAACTACGGCGGCGATGGTGAGCAGGGCGAGCGTGACCGCGCCCAGGCGTGCAGGCAGCGAGGGCCGGAACATCCCGGCGGGCGAGGTACGGAAGGAATCGCTGCGTCGCGTCATCGTTTGTTCGTCGGCTGCGCCTGGGGCCGGCGGTTTCGCCGGCCGGTGAGCGGTACTCGGTCCCTCGGTGCCGCGGAGGCGCGTGAAAACAATTGTTCGGTGCTCAGAACTGGACGGCAAACCCTCCGCGAATCGCACGGGCGGCGGGAATCAGGATGGCTTGCCCGTCGGCAGTTTCCAAGCTGACGTAGCCTTGGGCCAGCAGATTCCGAACATCGATCAGTGCAACAATCCGGCAGCAAAACAGGCTCGGGAGCGGCTGCCGCACGCTGACATTCAAATACGGCTCAACCCCAAACATCGAGGCACCAAACGGATCGAGGCGACTCAGCACCGGGCCATCGACCCATTCGTAGCCCGCGGAGAGTTCGGTTCCGGAGCGCGGGATGCGGCCGGCAAGCAGGCCGCCCAGCAGATTTCGGCGCTCGTGCCGGATCATGTTACGCAGCGATGCTCCGGCAAAATCGGCGGCCGGGGGAGCCAGAGCTTCGGTGGAAGTGTAGACAAGAGTTGCATCCCAGTGACTCGATAGCTTTTGCTGGTAACCGACACGCGCGCCCCACTGGTCCAGCGAGCCGCCGTTGTAGACGAACGCGTTCGAAAAGGGGTCGGAGATCGTGTTGGTGCTGATCAGCGTTCCGCGCCCGAAGACGGCCACGTTCGCGTCCGAGCCGTGGAAAACCGCAGCGGTCAGCGAAGCGTCCGAGCCAAGCGCGCGTCGGACCGCGATCTCCTCGTGCCAGGCGTCATCGAGGGCCAGCCGGCCGTTGCTTTCGACCGGGATCGGAAACCGATTGAGTGCGAGCTCGGGATCAGCGGCGCGGCGGCCCTCCGGGATCGAGCCGAGCAGGAACGAGGCGACCCAGCCAGGGGCCACGGCGACGTGAAGCCGGGCCTGGGGCCGCAGGGCGGAAACGTTGCCATTCAGGCCTGCAAAAACGTACTGGGCGCCGTAATCCAGTTTGACGCTGTTGCCAAACTGGAGCCGCTGGGAGGAATCGATCTCGACGCCGCGGAAGGCGGGTTGGCCCGTTCCCATTTGCGACTGGTGAAAAATGACGGTGGTCGAGTCCGCAGCGCGGCCCTGGGCGCCGGTCGGACGAATCCAGGTAGCGGCGAAGCCGGTCGTGGCCGCGTCCTGATAGCCGACGCGGCCCGCGAGCATCAGGTGCCCGGCGCCGCCGAGGCCTTCGTTGTAAAGGAATGCCGTCGAGCCGAGCGGATTCATATTGACCGGAGACCACGACGAAAGGGAGCCGGTGGTGAATTCGGCGCGGCCGTGAATCGCCCGGGTTTCGCGACGGTGCTCGCTGCCGTCGAACACCGGCCCGCCGGAATAGCGCAGCACCGGCCGCGTGAGGCTCGCCGAGCGCAGCACCCACTCCCACTGGTGGGGCGAGTCACCGGGGCGCGGGCCGCGGCGAAACTGTTCGATCGAGGAGAACAGGGAACCAAGCTCGATGCGGAGCAGCGTGATGTGGCCGGTAACGATGTGGACGCGCGGCTCGAACGCCGGCAGGAAGCCGGCAAGACGCACGCGGACGGTGTAGGTGCCCGGCAGCAGCGGCGTCGAAGCGAAAACGCCGTGGGAATCCGTCACCAGTCGCAGCGGGTCCCCAGGGCCGATTGCGGGCGTCACGACGACGATTGCGCCGAGCTGGGGAGTTCCCTGGGCGACAACGACCCCGCCCACGCGACCGCGTTTCGGCGCCGCCGAGGCGGCCGTGGCCAGCCCGACGGTGAGCAGCAAAGCGAGCAGCAATGTACGAAGGCGCATAGGCCAATCGATCTACAGCAAACGGTCTACTTCTGCACTTCGCTGACGTCTAACCGATGCGCGGGCAAAACGGTGAAATCGGCCGATTTGACCAGATCCTGATGCGTCGTATTGTCCACGACCGTGATCTGCAGTTTGTAGTGCCCGGGAGCCATCCCCGACAGCGGGAGCTTCTTTTCGATATCGAGCTGCTCGCCGATGTCGCCGAGTTTCCCCGACGTATCGGTTTGTTGGAGCACAACCTGCTTGCCACGTGTGATCACGTAGTGAACCGTGGCATCGGCGCGATGGGTTTTCGGATCGATGTGCAGGTTGTAAACCTGCATATAGAAACCCATCGTCTGATTGGTTCTGAAAGTCGAGGTGAGGTCGGGCCGCACCTTCACATCCCCAATGACGAACTGGCCGAGGCCGATGTCGTTGGCGGAAACACCTTCGATCTGGTCGGCGATAATCAGCGAGCTCGAGCTGAGTTTCGTATCGTTGTATTGGGGCACGGGCAAGCGGGTGTTCACCACCCCGACGTTGCCGCTATTCATGTCCTTGACCACCAGATCGAGCTGATAGAGGCCCGGCCGCAGGGGGATCTCCTTCTGGTAGATGGCCTGGTCGTTGTCATGAATCGACTGCTGCAGCAGCGAACCCGGAATCTGGACCGTGACGGGATCCTCGAAGGTCTGCGCTACCTCGCCGCCGAGCGTCGTGACGCGGCCGAAGATGTGGAGTGTCGCCGTTTGCACGCCGTCCCTATCCCTGAACGACATCTGCTTGTCGGGAACCTCGATGGTGACCGGAACCAGATCCGTGGCCCTGGTGATGCGGAGGAAATCGGCCCGGTAAGCATAGCTCAGCTGGTTGCGGATCACGTGCGAGGTGACCATGGCTTCCAGGTCCTTGAACTTGACCGGTGGCGGCTGGAAGATCTTCGCGTAGAGCTCGATCCGATTGAACTCGTTCATGCCTTCCGGCATGCCGCCGATCGCAGTGGGGCAGGTGGTGCCATTGGTGTTCGAAAACTGGTCGAGCTTGCTGCCGCCGTTCATGATTTCGCTCTCACTGAGGCCCGCGCCGGGCACGAAGTGCATCGCGTCGTTGGCGCACGGGTTCATCGTGAGTTCGTACTCGCCAGTCATGGTGGGGTCGACGAACATGAGCTTGACGTTGTTGCCGATGCCAGGCAGGTAGTTGTAAGTCCAGATCTCGAAGGGATACGCGGTGGTCGTTCCACCGCCTTCGCTCGCAGGCCGTGTATAGGGACCGCCGGCCGGGTGGGAGTCAATCTCGGAAGGGGGCCCCCACATGATGTAAATACGGCCACGATCGGTCTTCCAGCCGGGTTCGCCGGAAGAGAAGTGTTCGTTGGCGTACGCGATGCGGCGGTAGAACTGTTCCTTGTACGTGTTTACCGGCGACCCGGGGTCAGGGTTGCGGCGTGCCCAGAAAGCCTGGATGAACTTTTCGCGTTCTTCGTTTGTCTGCAGCTTCAGGAATTCTTTGCGCTCGGCGGGCGTGATGATATAGGAGACTTCATCGAGCCAGTGCCGGTATGGGTTCCCGAGCTCTTTCATCAATTCTTTCTCGCGCTTTTTCTCCTGCTTCTTGGTGAAATGCTGATGGCGGCTTGTGTGCTGGGAATTCTGACCGCTTGCCAAAGGCGCGAAGACGAGAATGAGTGCCAATGAAAGAAGAGAGACGGATACCATCTTGAGAGAACGCATAACCTGGTCCCCCGAATAAACACCAAACGCCAGAATTGTAGCCCCGGAACTTAACCCGAGTCAATACAAGCATTTGGATGCTTGCCCAGCGGGCGGCATTGCGGGCATCTGTTTGTCCCCGGGAGATTTGCGGCCGGCCGTTTGCCCGAGCCCGGGGCTGCTGCAGTGGCCTTGGCACCTACGGGAAGCTCTGAAGATGCCGCAGAGGACGAGCCGGAGGTTCGCGCCGACAGGGGAGCAGGCAAGACAGGCTTCTCCCCCTGCCTTTGGCGACGGGTTTCCGGTACACTGCTGGCGAGGACACAGCTGGCAAGGAGGCGAACCAGATGAAGGGGAAACCCGAAGTTCTAGCGGAACTTTCCGAGCGGCTCAAGGAAGAGCTCGCCGCGATCAACCAGTACATTCTCCACGCCGAAATGTGCGAAAACTGGGGCTACCTGCGACTCTCGCACCAGACCAAGAAGCAATCGATCGGCGAAATGAAGCACGCCGAGCGTATCGTCGAGCGGATCCTGTTCCTCGAAGGGGCGCCGCGAATGGACCATCTGGCCAAAATCACCATCGGCAAGGACGTGCCACAACAGTTGGAAAACGATCTGGCGCTCGAACGAGGCGCCGTGGCCGACTACAACAAGTCGATCGAAATCTGCCGCAAGGTGGGCGACAACGCCACCGCCGATTTCCTGAAGGAGATCCTCAAGGACGAGGAAGACCACGTCGACATGCTCGAGACCGAATTGAGCCTGATCGCCCAGATGGGCCTGCAGAATTACCTCGCTCAACAGATGAGAGAAGAGAAGTAGCGGCGACCGGCCTGACCTGGCTGTGCGGGCCCCGGCCGAGTCACGACCATCGATCGCCGAGGATCCACTTCCCTAACCGACTGAGGCGGAGCCGGGGCGCACCGCATCCAAATAACTGGAGGCGGTCGTCATGACACGAACATGGAGCAGGGGATGGCCGGCGGTAGCTTTGCTTTTGGTGTTCGCGCCGGCGGCGTGGGCCGCGCCGGCGCGGATGCCCAGACCGGGTGCACTCAATAGCGTGCAGGGCCAGGTGACCGTGGACGGACGCGAAGTGGTGCCGGCGCGGATTCGGAGCGAGGCGCTGGGAGCAAAACAAGCGATCCGGACGTGGCGCGGTAGGGCAGAGTTGCTCTTGACGCCGGGGACATACTTGCGGATCGGCAATCATTCAGAAGCGCGCCTGCTTTCCCGCAGCCTCGAAAATACGAGGGTGAGAGTGGTGCGCGGCACGGCGCTGCTCGAAGCAGAGGCCGGCTACAAGAGCGACTTGACCGTGGAGATGGACGGGACACGGACGAAAATTGACAAAAAAGGTCTCTACGGCTTCAATGCGAGCCGAAAAGCGATCGCCGTGCTGCATGGCAAGGCCACTGTTTACGACGGGCAATCGCGAGTGACCCTGAAAAACAATCGGCATCTGCTCATCGGCAGCGAGAAGCGACTTCGGCCAGGGAAGCTGAACAAGCGCGCTTTCCAATCCACGCCGCTCTTTCGCTGGAGCATGCTGCGCAACCGGTATGAAGCCGAGGCGAAGAGAAGCGTGCAGCGGCAGCTCGCGCAGACGGGCCGCTGGTACGGTCCGGGCTGGTATTGGTCGGGGTTCTGGGGCTTCTATACCTACCTGCCCTCTGCCGGTTGGTATGCCGGGCCGTATTTTGCTCCCTATGGCCCTCCTTACCTCTACGGTCCCTGGGGCTGGGGCGGCTGGGGTGGGGGCTGGTGGGGAGACGGGGACGGCGACGGCATTTAGCCCGAATTCTCGGCAGCCCGCAGCCTTGCGGCACTGCCGAGGATCGCGGCGAGTCCCGGCGTTGTGAGTTGGGGAAGATACCGAAATTCCCGAGGCGGGCTCGTTTTCTGAATCCGCGAGGCGCGGCGAAGCCGGGAGCGCCGCTCTCCTGATACAACCGGAAAGCTGGCCCCTCCCTGCGCTGGGAGTGACGCCGCGCGCGTTACGCCGTTTTGTGAGCCTACTGAGCGGGCCAGAAGCTGCGGACCGCGGCGTAGTCGACATCTTCCTTGGAAGCGCCCTTCACCGCGCTGTAGGTTTCGCGGGCGGCAGCAGTCGCCGGCAGCGGGACGCCAAGCTGGTTCGAGAGCTCGAGGGCGAGGCCCAGATCCTTGTGCATCAGCCGGAGCGGGAAGCTGGGAGGGTAATCGCCCGAAATCATCATCGGCGCCTTGATATCGAGCACGGGAGCGCGGCCCATGCTCGAAGCGAGCACGTCGAGCAGTTGCTCGGAGCGGAGCCCGGCGCCAGTGACCAGCGCGAGCGCCTCAGCGAGCGCCTGCACCTCGAGCGCATAGAGCATATTCATGGCGAGCTTGATCGTTTGCCCGGCGCCATGCGGGCCCAGATGGAAGAATTTCTTGCCGAGATGATTGAGTGCGGGCTGGACGCGCGCGAGCGTGCTGGTCTCGCCACCGATCAGGAAGACGAGTTCGCCTTTTTCGGCGCCCCAGGTGCCGCCGGTGATCGGGGCTTCCAGGAATTCGGCTTTGCGCTCGCGGCAGGCGTCGGCGGCGCGCCGGGCCAGGCCGGGTGAGACGGTACTCGAATCGATCAGCACCGTACCCGGGCGCAGCCCGGAAATTGCGCCATCCGGGCCCCAGAGCACCGCTTCGAGCGCCGGCGGATTGCTGACGCAGGTGAACAGGACGTCGGCTGCCGCGGCGGCTTCACGGGGCGTCGCGGCGAGGCGGGCGCCGCCGCGGACCATGTCGTCGGCCTTGGCTGCCGTGCGGTTCCAGACGGTCAGCGGATAGCCGGCATCGAGCAGGCGGCGCGCCATCGGTTTTCCGATCAGGCCCAGGCCGATCCATCCCACATTCGGATTCGCGCTCATCAGGTTCTCCCTTTGACAAGAAGACTCTAGCGCGCCACGAAGCCGCCGGGAAAGTGCGAGGGATGCGAAGTCGTCGAGTCGACCAGTAGCACAGCTCTCAGGCTACGGGCGGATGTTCGCGCCAGTACGCGACAAAAGTCCGGTTACTTGATTTTTTCGTCGGATTCGATGTGCCCGTCGCGGACGCGGATGACGCGTTCAGCGTGGGCGGCGATATCGGGCTCGTGAGTGACGAGGATGATCGTGTGCCCCTCGGAGTGGAGCCGCGCGAACAGGGCCATGATCTCCTCGCCGGTCTGGGTGTCGAGGTTGCCGGTAGGCTCGTCGGCGAGCAGCATGGCGGGTCTATTGACCAGGGCGCGAGCGACGGCGACGCGCTGCCGCTGTCCGCCGGAAAGCTCGTTGGGCCGGTGATACATGCGCTCGGCAAGATCCACCATGCGCAGGGCCTCCTTGGCGCGTTCGATCCGATTGTCGGGCGGCGTGCCGTTGTAGATGAGCGGCAACTCAACGTTGTGGAGCGCCGTGGCTCGGGCGAGCAGGTTGAAGGTCTGGAAGACGAAGCCGATTTCCTTGTTGCGAATGTGAGCCAACTCGTCGTCATTCAGCTCGCTGACCAGCCGTCCGGCGAGCCAATACTTGCCGGAGGTCGGGGTGTCGAGGCAGCCGAGCACGTTCATCAGCGTCGACTTGCCTGAGCCCGAGGGCCCCATGATCGCGACGTATTCACCTTTGTGAATTTCAATATCAACCCCGCGCAGCGCCTGCACCTGGGTCGCGCCCATGTCGTAGACCTTCACCAGCTTCTCGGTCTTGATCACCACACCCTGGTCGACCAGGTCTTTGCGGTAGGACTCTCCGACCGTCGTCGTTGCCACAGCCATCAG
Source organism: Acidobacteriota bacterium (assembly GCA_021832085.1). Lineage (GTDB taxonomy): Bacteria > Acidobacteriota > Terriglobia > Acidiferrales > UBA7541 > JAKASX01. The sequence continues at coordinate 16,682 of JAKBLM010000006.1, forward strand.
TTCTTTTCTCCTCGGTTTGTTAGACGCTTCCCGAGCGAATCCGGTTCTCAGCTTGTTACGGAGGGCGATTTTTCGACCCGGACCTCCGCCCCGGCGTGGAGGGTCCGCAGGGTCTTGTAGCTTCCCACGATGATCTGATCGCCCAGGGTGAGTCCTTCGGTGACTTCGATATTGGTTAGCCCCATAATGCCCGTCTGGACCGGGACGAAGACGGCGCGGCCCTTGCGAATCACGAAAACCCCCTGAATTTGGCTGGAATCCGGCCCGTCCTGCTGCGGCTTGGTCGCGGCAAGCGCCACAGCTTCAAAGCCGTCCCGGGCGGCTGCGGCGGCGTCCCGCCTGAGCTGCTCGCGGCTTCGGACTACGAGCGCCTGGATGGGAATGGCCAGCACGTTCGATTTGTGCGCCGTCTCGATCTTGGCGGTGACGGTAAGCCCGGGCCGCAGGTCGGTAGGGGGGTGGCTGAGGGTGATAATTACCTTGAAATCCTTGGCTTGCGAGGCACCCGCCGTGGTTTGGGTGGTCGCCAGGCCGGTGCTCCGGATGATGGCCTGGGTGCCCACCTGGGTGACGTGCCCGGCGAAGGTCCGATCAGGGATCGCGTCAATCTGGATCTGAGCCTTCTGCCCGTCCTTGACGCTGATGATATCGGTTTCGTCGACGCGCACCTCGGCGGTCACCACCGACATGTCCGAGATCGTCATCAGGTAGGCGCCCTGGGCGTTCTGGATGCCGGGAACCACGTTTTCGCCCACGCGCACCGCGATGTAGGTCACCATGCCGGCGATCGGCGCGCGATAGGTCGTCTTGCGGAGCACATCCGCATCGCTGACGAGGATAGCCTGCGCCTGGCGGATATTGTCAGCGGCCTGGGCCTGCTGGGCGCGTGCCTGCGAGAGCTGGGCCTTGGCGGCAGCCACAGCAGCGCGGGCGGCCTCGTAGGTAGCCTTGGTCGCCTCGAAGGACTGGCGCGAGATCAGGTTGGATTCGTAAAGCTGCTGGCTTTGGTGCCAGTCGAAGAGGGCCTTGTCGAGATTGGCCTGCTCCTGCGCGACGTTAGCTTGCGCGGCGCGGGTATTGGCGCGGGCAGCGCTCAGCGCGGCCTTGGCGGCGGCAATGGTGGCCTGCTGGGCGCGCACGTCCGCGGCAGGCTGAATCGATTCGATGCGCATGAGAACCTGGCCCTTCTGCACCTGTTCACCCTCATGCACCAGAATCTCGGTGATCCTGCCGAAGCCTTCGGCCAGCACGTTCGTGTAGTTCTTGGGACGAATTTCGCCCGTGGCGGTCACAAATGAGGTGAGGTCCTGGCGCATCACAGGCGCCGCCTGCACCGCGACGATGCCCTTGCGGATCTCGTACACGGTGACGCTCGCGGCGATCGCCAGCACCGCGACGCCCCCGACCAACAGGCCGATTTTCTTCCCTTTTGTCATCCGAGCACGGTCCCGTCCCGTTCGCGGCCGTTTGTGCACGTGGCCGCCCGAAACGGGTGCGATACGGCGGCGCGCGGTGCGCTCCACTCCGCTTCTCTGTGGCTGTTAGTGCTTACGAGACAAGCCGAAAGAAGGTTCCCCCGCTGGATGGAGCGGCTCAGATGAATTGTAACCGAACCGGGACAAAAAATTGAAACTCGCCGGGCCGGGAGTGTGCGCCATCGAAACCGGCCGGCCCACCCGAAGGCCTCGGGCCTGCCGATGCCGTTGTGCGTGGCCCGATAGACCGAAACTGGCGCGAACGCTTTTCCGGTTTCGGGAGCCCGGCATTATGCGCCGGACTCCCGGACCAGGAACTTCCTGGCGTTCTTGGCTTACCAGACCTTGCAGCGATCGGCCGCCGGCCGAACCATCGTGTTCTTGCCGTGGCAATCGAAGGCATGGGCGAATTCGTCCATGTTCGAGAGCGGCCCGATAACGCGATAGCGCCCGAGCGGGTGCGGATCAACTTTGACCAACAGGCGAATGAACTGCGGGCGTTGCTTCCCCGCCCAGATGCGGGCAAAGGCCAGGAAAAAACGCTGCTGGGGCGTAAAGCCCTGGATCAGCTTGTGTGAGCTGAATTCGGGCGTCTTCTCGAAGGCCTTGTAGGCGATGGTGAGCCCCCCGAGATCGGCAATGCTTTCGCCGAGCACGAGGTCGCCGTTTTCGTGCAGGTTGCCGATGGCCACGTAGCCGTCGAACTGGTGCGCGATGCACTGGGCGCGTGCGTGGAAATTCCGCAAGTCCTGTGGCGTCCACCAGTTCTTCAGGTTGCCGTTGGCGTCGAAACGGCTTCCCTCGTCGTCGAAGCCGTGCGTCATTTCATGCCCGATCACCGCGCCGATGCCGCCGTAGTTGAGCGCGTCGTCGGCCTTGGGATCGAAGAAGGGCGGCTGCAGGATGCCGGCGGGGAAGACAATTTCGTTCATCGAGGGATTGTAGTAGGCGTTGACGGTGGGTGGGGTCATGCCCCAGCGGGAGCGGTTCACCGGCTTGCCGATTCGCGCGAGCACGCGGGCGAAGCGGAAACGGTCGCCGCGGATCACGTTTTCCACGTACGGGCCGGCGGCCACGTGATAGGCGGCGTAGCTGCGCCAGTGGTCGGGATAGCCCACCTTGATCATCATCTTGTCGAGCTTGTAGAGCGCGGCCTTGCGCGTGGCCGGATCCATCCAGGGCAGCGTCTGGATATCGGCGCGGAGCGAGGCGATCAGGTTGTGGACCATCTTGAGCGCCGCCGCCTTGGCCGAGGGCGGGAAGGCGCGCGCGACGTATTTCTGGCCGAGCGCCTCGCCCAGTTGCCGGTCGGTGGCGCGGACGCAAACCTGCCACCGCGGCTGCAACTCGCGGGCGCCCGTGAGGTCGCGGCCGTAGAAATTGAAGTTCTCGTCGACGAACGAAGTGGAAAGGGCGGGCGCCATCGCGTGGATCAGGTGCCAGCGCAGATAGGTTTTCCATTCGCCCAGCGGGACCGTGGAGAGATCCTTATCGAGCGCCTCGAAGAATTTCGGCTGCGAGACGTTGATCGTCTCGATGCTCGGGTAGCCGAGATCGGTGAAGTAGCGGCGCCAGGAGAAATGTGGCGTGAGCGCCTGGAACTGCGCGGCGTCCATCTTGTGATAGGTGTTGTTGGGGTTGCGCATCTCGACGCGGGGCATCGAGGCCTGGGCCAGACGCGTCTCGATGGCCATCACCGTCTTCGCCTCGGCCGCGGCGCGGGTCGCCGGATCGCCCAGCAGCTCGAACATCCGCGTCACGTGCGCCACGTACTGTTCGCGCAGCTGGACCGAGTGCGGATCGCTCTTGAGATAGCCGTCGCGGTCGGGCAGGCCCAGCCCTCCCTGCGAGGCATTGGCGATCTCTTCGCTGCTGTTCTTGAAATCCTGGCGCGCGTAGAAGCCGAAAAGGACGCCCGCACCCATCGCTTGCAGGCGGGCGACCTCGGCTTCGAGTTCCGGCAGATTGCGGATGGCCGCGATGCGCCGGAATTCCGGCTCGAGCGGTTTCAAGCCGGCCGCGTCGATCGCCGAGCGGTTCATGCAGCTGGCGTAGAAATCGCCGAGTTTCTGGTCGTTGGAGCCGGGCTTCGCCTTGGCGCGCGCGGCGGCTTCCTGGTCGAGAATCTTGCGCAGGATCTCCTGGTTGTGCTGCGCCAGTTCGTTGAACAGGCCCCAGGAAGGATAGGCCGCCGGGATCTGATGCGACTTGATCCACCCGCCGTTGGCGAAATCGAAGAAATCCTTGCACGGGCTGACGGACCGATCGAGATTGGCCAGGTCGATGCCGTGCGATCCGGTTCCTTTTGCCGTAGCACTCTGTTTGGCGCCCGAGCCCGATGGCGAAGGAGCTACCAGCCCGGCGCAGGTTTCGGAACTCGATTGCGCGCTGGCCGCCACGGGGCAGGCGAGCAACGCGAACACACCTAGTGTGAGACTCCAGTGACGTATGGACACACCACCCTCCTTGCATAAGGTGGCTTGAGGATAGTGAGTCGGAAAGCTCGAAGTCAATGGCCCGTCCCGGCCGTCACACCCCACCCGAGATATGGCATCTGAGCCGCCGGCCGCGCTCAGGCAACGGAAGAGAATTCGCTGGCGAGCACTTCGTGCTCCCCGATGGCGGGAAAGCCGTCGGAAAACTCCAGCACGCGCGACATGGCGCGATAGAAGTAGAGGTTCTCTTCGCTGCCTCTCAGCGAATCGAGCGAATCCCACGTGGTGATGACCGTCGCTTCAGGCGAGCCGCCCGCAGCCGAATTGCCGCGCAGCACCAACAGTCCCCGGAACCCTTTCTGCTCATGCATCAGCGGAACGAGCGAATCGATGGCCCCGAGAAACTCCTCCAGCTTGCCCTGTCGAATGTGGAATTGCGTGATGCGGGCGTGCATCGGCCACCCCCTCCCCCAGATGCCATTGGTGCGATGCTACAGCAGCCCGCCCTCCGTGTAAATGGCCTTCAGCCTCAGAAGGAAGCGGCGTCGTCTGTGGGCCGTAGCAGATGGCAGGAGTGCGTCTTCAGCACGAGCCAGACTTTACAGCCAGGCGCGAGTTCGAGCGAGCGGCAGGCGCCGGGCGTCAGCAGCACCGCGAAGGAGACGCCGCAATCGACACGCACCAGCACCTTGAAATCCCTCTCTTCGAGCGTGGTGAGCGTGCCGCGCAGCACGTTCCGAGCGCTCAGCCCGCGCGGCTCTTCCGTCGCGAGCAGAATATCGCCCGCGCTGATGCCAATCCGGACCGCCGAGCTGCGCTCGATCCGGGCGAGCGGAACTTCGATGTCGATCGCGGCAGGCGAACCCGGTGCCAATCGGCAGGTCATCGTGCCGAGATCGTCGTGGACGGCCGTGATGCGGGCGTCGAAAAGGTTTTCGAAGCCGGCGAGTTGAGCAACGGTTTCCTGGCGCGGGGCGCCGAGCACGTCTTGCGGCAGGCCCTGGGCGATCACGCGCCCGCGCTCGAGCACCAGCACGCGGTCGCCGAGCGCAAAAACCTCCTCGCGGCTGTGCGTGACGTAGAGGATGGGAATGCGGCGCGCCCGGTTCCAGGCGCGAAGGTCGTCGAGGATGCGCGCCTTCGTGGGAGGATCGAGCGCCGAAAGCGGTTCATCGAGCAGCAGTACGGCGGGCCGCGTGACGAGCGAGCGGGCCAGCGCGACACGCTGGCGCTCGCCGCCGGAAAGATCGCCCGGCAGGCGCTTGCGGAGCGGCGCGATGCGGAACGATTCCAGAACCTCGCCGATGCGGCGCTCGCGCTCGGCTTCGTCGAGCCCGCGCAGCCCGTAGCGAACGTTGCGCTCGACGCTCAGATGGGGGAAGAGCGCCAAATCCTGAAACACATAGCCGACCGAACGGCGCGAGACATCCACGTCGATTCCGGCTACAGAATCGAAGAGGACGCGGCTGTCGACGGCGATCCGGCCCTCCTCTGGCTTGGCGAGGCCGGCGATGCAGCCGAGCAAAGTGGTCTTGCCGGCGCCGGAAGCGCCGAAAAGGATCGTGATGCCGGAAGGAACCGCAAAGCGGATGTCGAGCGAGAAGGCTTCGCCCGTGCGGTTCACGTAGCGCTTGCGGGCAAAGAAATCGAGCGCCGCGCGCTCTTCGGTATTGTCCGGCTGCGGCATCGGCTTCGGTGTGCCCCCGCTTGCTGTTTCGCGCCCGGTCAGGCCCACGGGGTGCGCGGCCAGGCGCGCCGGTTCCACCAGTAGACCAGCGCAAGCACAGTGAAGGATACCGCGAGCAGGACGAGCGAGGTGATGTTGGCCTGCCCGTAGCGCCCAGCCTCCACCAGATCGAAAACGTCGATCGAGATTGTCCGCGTGACGCCGGGAATGTCGCCGCCGACCATCAACACGACCCCGAATTCGCCGAAGGTGTGGGCAAAAGTGAGCGCAATGGTCGTCGCGATGCCCGATGCCGAGAGCGGCAGAATCACCCGGAAAAATGTCCGCAACCGCGAGGCGCCGAGCACGCGAGAGGCGTCGATCAGCCGGGGATCGATCGAGACAAAGGCATTCACCAATGGCTGCACGGCGAAGGGCAAGCTGTAGAGGATCGAGCCGACAACCAGCCCGGTGAAGGTGAAGGCGAGCGTGTGACCCGTCCATCGCTGGTAAAGCCGGCCGAGCGGACTGGACGAGCCGAACGCGATCAGGATGTAGAAGCCAAGCACGGTCGGCGGCATTACCAGGGGCATCGAAGTGGCCGTCTGGAGCAGGAATTTCCACCGGCGGCGCGAAAAGGCCACCCAGTAGGCGAGCGGCAGCCCAATCACAAGCAGCGAGCCGGCGGTGATGAGCGAGAGGCGCAGCGTCAGCGCCAAAGCTTGCCAGTTCACTGCCCCTTCTCCGGGGCGGGCACCGTGAATCCGTAGTCGCGGAAGATCGAGCGCCCCTCGGACGAGGCGGCAAAGTGGAGGAACGCCTGCGCGAGCGGCTTTTCGGTGGAGCGCCCAACGATAACCACGGCCTGCTCGATCGGGGGATAATCCGCGGCGGGCACAATCCAGTAGTTGCCGCGGCTTCGCGTGCCGGGAGCGAACATCAGCGAGAGCGCGGTGAGTGCTGCCTGCGCGTTGCCAGAAACGACGAACTGGGTGGTTTGCGAAACGTCTTCGCCGAGCACGATCAGCGGCCGCAGCCGCTCGTAGAGGCCCACATGCCGCAGCGCCGCAACCGCCGCGCGCCCGTACGGCGCGAATCGCGGATTCGCAATGGCGATCTTTTGCACCGACGGATCGGTGAGCGCGGCGAGTCCTTCGCGCGCGAAATCCAGCTTGGAGCCCTTGGGAACGTAGACCACCAGCCTGCCCACGGCATAGCGGCGGAGCGAGCCGGGCACGATCAGTTTTTCCCGCTTGAGAATCTCGGGATGCTCCACGTCGGCCGAGAAAAACAGGTCGTAGGGCGCACCGTGCTCGATCTGCGTGGTGATATTGCCCGAGGAGCCAAGCACCAGCCGGACGTGCGCGCCGGTCTGCCGCTCGAACTTGACGATCAGCGCGTGCATCGCGTATTGGAGATCGGCCGCGGCGGCAATGGTGAGTTGGCCCGAGGCACGGGCCGGGGCCGGCAACAGCACGAGTAGCAGCACCGCGGCCAGCGCGGCCGGGAGCGCGGTGAGGCGAAGCCGTCGTGGCCGCCCATGTATTTCACGCCCTTTTTTCATTCGACTCCTCTCCGAAGATTTGTCACCCGGCGCCAGTTCCGAGGCCGTGCCGTTCTGCGCGACCGATGCCGCTGTGCCCCGAGGGAAAGACGCCTTTTCATAGACGCTAGAACGGGAAGCGCACCGTGAAAATCACGTTGTGATTCGTGCGGTGGAAATGCGTCACGGCGATCTGCATGCCCCCGCCCACCACCAGTCCCACGGGGCCCCAGAATGGAAACCGGCCGACGACGATCCCTGGCGTCAGAAACGTCTCCTTTTTGCCCTGGTTGGCGCCGTTCGGCCATGCGGTCGAGTTCACTTCCACCTCGGGCCAGAATTTCCCGAGCACCTGATACTGGAAAGCCACGTTGAGGGCCAGCGGCGTGCCGAGCCGCCGCCATGTGTCCGTGGGCAGCGCGGCACCAAAGGTGCCCTGCGCGTCGAAAGACCCCCAGCCCTTGCCGAAAGCGATCGTCGGGTTGAAAACCACCTGCCCGGCGCCGTTCCCTCCCGTGCCGGTGGGAAAGCTGGCCCCGAAGAAAGCCGAGAGCACGTAATCGCCCTCGCCCGCCGGCGCGCTGAACATGCGGTATTTCACCAGCATCGGGAAATCGCCCCAGCCGCTTTGCGCCGGCGATCCCGAGCCGCGATCGAAATAGGCGGGCACGCCGGTGATCACCTCGACGTGTTCGGTGGGAATCAACTCCAGGCCCTTGCTGTCGAAGGAGACCGCAGTCACGGCGCCATTTGGAGCCACCTGGCGCACCTCGTCGAAACGAAATTCCTGCTCGAGCAGCGGAGTGACGACCGCGAGAGGCGTGATCCAGTGCGGCTGCGTGGCGCGCACGTGGGCGACGCGTCGGCGCCAGCCGTGGCTTGAGGCCTCGGCCTTCGCCGATATCTTCTCCCGTTTCGGCATCGCGGCGACCCGCGAAGCCAGCAGCAGGAACAGGAAGACGACTTGTAAGCGATGCAAGCGCATGGGAATGCTGGGCCGGGCGAGCTGGAACGGCCGCCGTATTTTTTAATATAGATGGATTCGTTACGTCAATACGGTTTGGAGCGAATTAGGCCGGGCACGACAAGAGCCTTCTCCCGGCGTGGTGGTGAGGCGCGCATGCCCAAGTAGGGGCGGCGCCGGCCGCGCTGCCCCAAAAAGCCCTATCATCCTGGGCGAAGATTGGCGAGGAACGCAGCGAGTTCCGACCAGGGGCGTCGGGAAGGGTCACGAAAATGCCAAGGCAAAGTTGCCCACGGCGACGAACCGTAGACAATCGACAGTCGTGCCGTTTTGCCGGGCACCGCAACCCACGAACTCTTTCAGTGGCGATGTTTTGGCGGAGCGGGACGCGTGCTGAAGCTTCTCAAACACGCATGATCATCACTTCGGTCGCCTTGATCAGCGCGGCGACGACGTCCCCTTTTTTTAGCCCCAGTTCGCGCACGGCGTCGGCGGTGATAATCGAGGTGATGTGCTGTCCGCCGATCGAAAGCGTCACCTGGGCCATGAGGCCGCTGGTCTTCACGTCGACCACGCGGCCGACGAGCTGATTGCGGCCGCTGACGCGTCGGAAAGCGCGCCGGCGCTCGATCGGCTCCTTTTTGCGGCCTGCGCGATGCAGGTAGCGGTCGAGCTCAGCTACCGGGATGCGGTGATGCCCGCCGGCGGTTTTGACGCTGTGCAGCTTGCCGCGATAGACCCACTGCTTCAGCGTCGAATAGCTGATGCCGAGGATCTGGGCGGCGTCTTTTGGCCGAAGCAGCTTGCGTGAGTCCATGGCGGATGTGCTTTTCGTGTCAGCTTCAAGGACCGAAGCCTGGGCTCGCGCCGCCCCTTGTCAGGGCCGGCGCCCTGACGCCCGATGACGGCACGAACTCGTAAACACGGCTCTAGTCTTTATACTCCCCGGACGGTCTCGCTGCCATCCCCTGCCGCGGTCAGCCGTCATTCGCCCGCACGAGCCGCAGAATGGTGTAGAGGTGGTGCCCTTCGTGCACGAGGAAAAATTCGATCCACAGCGGAATCGGCATCTCTCCGTAAATGGGGTGAACGCCGGCGCGCAGCAATTCATCGGGACCGAGATTGGCCAGGCGGAGGGCCAACTGTGCGCGCAGGCCGCGCATCCGTTCGATCACCTTACGGACAGGCAAGCCGAACCACGGCTCGGCGCCCGGATCGTCTTCGCTGCGATAGAGGCCCAGGCGCGGAGCATCTTCGGCAAGAATGCGTTCCACGCGCTCCAGGAACACCTCGTGATATCGGCCGAGGTGCGCCAGATGTTCCAGCGCCGACCATTTGCCGTCGGCGGGCCGCCGGCGCAAGGCGCTGTCGGAAACGCCACGGAGAATCACGTCGAGCGAATCGAGCTGCGTTGCCAGGCGCAAAAACACCCCTCCAGCCAGCGCGTCAAACAGGTTCTGCTCGGAATCACTCATCTGCTAGAGCCTCGTGCCGCCGCGGACCGAATCGCAACGGCTCCCTCGCGGCCATATATTGCTCCCATCATGAGCGTCCGGCCGCGTGATCCTCCACAACGACTTCGTAGTGGCGCGCGGTGCGGTCGTAGGAGAGGAACATCGCCGCGGCTTCCGGATGAACCACCGCTTCGGTGATCTTGTCTCCGGCGAATTTGCGGACCGCATCGAGCGACGCCCAGCGCGTCAGAACGACGAACTCGACTTCGCCATTACGCCGCTCCTCGAGGAGTTGCGCGCCCAGAAAGCCGTCAACCGCTCCCAGCTCGGGCAACACACGCCGGCGAAAATAGTCGATGTAATCCTGCTCGCGCGCCAGACTCGCGCGGGCGCGCCATTCGCGGACGATCATGGACAGGATTCCTCCCTCTGGGCTTTCATGGCACTTCCTTGTTGTCTTGCCTTGGCAGCCGCCTTTGCCGGCGGGTCTTTCGCGAACGAGGCAAGCATACAGCGCCGCCAGTCCAGTTGATGATTTTTCTCACGGAAGCCGTGTGCCTCGCGGATATATTTCACCGGTACACAACGCGCGGCAGAAGCTTTCGTCTAAAATACTGGGCCTATGGCCAAACTGACCTTTCTCGGCGCAGCCGGCTGCGTCACCGGCTCGAAGCATCTGGTGGAAGCGAACGGCAAACGCCTACTCATCGATTGCGGGCTGTTCCAGGGCGAGCGCGAACTCCGCCAGCGGAATTGGGAGAGCTTTCCAGTCGATCCCGCCAGCATCGACTGGGTGATTCTCACCCACGCCCACATCGACCACACGGGTTATCTCCCCCGGCTGGTGGCAGAGGGCTTTCGCGGGCCGATCCTGGCGAATGCCGCGACCTTCGAATTGTGCCAGATTTTGCTGCGCGATTCGGCCCATCTCCAGGAAGAAGACGCGCTTTACGCGGCGAAGAAGGGCTACAGCCGCCACAAGCCGCCGCTGCCGCTCTACACGGTGGCGGAAGCGGAAGAGGCGCTTACGCGCTTTCAAACGATTCCGCGCTCGGGTCCCTTCCGAATCAGCAAGGAATTCTCCATTTGCCTCTACGACGCCGGCCACATCCTCGGCTCATCGATTATCGAGATGACGATCAGCGAAAACGGGAAAACGACCGTCGTCGTCTTCACGGGCGACCTGGGGCGCTACAGCCAGCCGATCCTGAAGGACCCTCAGCCGGTGCGCCACGCCGATTATCTGGTCGCGGAATCGACCTACGGCGACCGCGATCATCCGGTGGACGCGCGGTACGACCAGCTGGCCGACGCGGTGAATCGCGCGGCGGATCGCGGCGGGGTGATCGTGGTGCCGGCTTTTGCCGTCGGGCGCACCCAGACGCTGCTCTACGTCCTGCGCCAATTGGAAGACGAGATTCGGATTCCGCGCCTGCCTACCTACCTCGACAGCCCGATGGCGATCAGCGTCACCGACCTCTACGAGAAGCACCGCGAGGACCACGACCTCGTGTTCCGCACCGAGGAACAACAGGGCATCGACCCGCTGAATTGCCACGAAGTCCACATGACGCGCTCGGTCGAGGAATCGAAGCAGATCAACGCGCTGAAATCGCCCTGCATCATTCTTTCGGCCAGCGGCATGGCTAGCGGCGGCCGCGTCGTTCATCACCTCATCCATCGGCTGCCCGACTCGCGGAACCTCGTGATGCTCGTGGGCTACCAGGCAGAAGGAACGCCGGGCCGCGCGCTGCTCAACGGCACGCGCAGCCTGCGCCTGCACGGAGAGCAGGTGAGCGTGCGGGCCGAGGTGGTCGATCTGCCTCAATTTTCGGCGCACGCCGACCGAACCGAGATGGAGCGCTGGCTGGGCAATTTCGAGGCGCCGCCGAAGCGAATGTTTCTGGTGCACGGCGAGGTGGGTGGGGCGTCGGCGCTGGAAAAAACACTGACGGAAAAATTCCACTGGCCGATGAAAGTGGCCGAGTACAGAGAGACGGTGGAACTCCTGTAGCCCCGGTTTTTAGCGGCAAATCCCGCGCGAGCTGCGCGGGACGCAGGGCAGACAGCCGGGGGCTTCGGCACGGAGGCGATCATGAGCGGATCGAGGGTGGCGAGCCTGGTCCCGGTTTTGGCCGTGTTCGCGGTTTCGGCCTTTGCGGCGGCAGGCGCTCCGCCGCGCGGACGGATGAACGCAGACGCCGCCATCCGGCGTGTGCTCGCCGAAAGCGTGGTGGCCTGGAATCGCGGCGATATCGCCGGTTTTCTCGAAAGCTACCGAAATTCGCCGGAAACGATCTTCGTCACTCAGCAAGGGATCATCCGCGGCTGGCAGGCGATCCGCGAGCGATACCTCAAAACCTACGCAACTCCCGACCATGGCAAAATGGGCGTGCTCACCTTCAGCCATCTCGAAATTCACCCCCTCGGCCGCAATTACGCCCTGGCGATCGGCCAGTGGCACCTGGCCCGCAGCGCAGCCAATGGCGGCAACGCGGGCGGCTACTTCACCTTGACCTTCGAGAAGACTTCCGCCGGCTGGCGGATCATCGTCGATCACACCTCCTAGGGCCCGGGGAACTTTTCCCTGGCCAGGAACGTAACCATGAGCAGGACGCAAGAGGAGGGACGGCGATGAAAAAGACAGTGGCGATCCTGGCGATGGTTTTCATGGCGGCAGCGGTGGCCTTTGCCGCGCCGGCCGAGCGCTACCTGCACGTCAGAGTCGACAGCGGCGCGAAAGATCAGAAGGTGCGCATCAACATCCCGCTTTCGCTTGCCGCACAAGTCATTCCGGCGATCGACAGCGGCCAGCTCAAGAATGGCAAGATCCAGCTGGGCAATTTCCAAGCGAACGGCGTCAATGTCCGGAAGATCCTGACCGCACTGAAGAATGCTCCAGACGGCGAATTCGTCTCGGTTCAGGAACCCGGCCAGGACGTGCGCGTGGCGAAGAAGAACGGGATCCTGATCGTGCGCGTGCGGCAGACCAAAGGGGAACGGCAGAACGTCGACATCACCGTCCCGTGGTCCGTGGCCGAGGCGCTGACCACGAACACCACCGAGAACCAATTGAACGTGGAAGCGGCGATCCAGGCGCTCGAACAGGCCGGCAATATGACGCTGGTTACCGTTACCGGCGAACACCAGAACGTCCGCATCTGGATCGATTCCAGCAGCACCGCCCAGTAATTCGGCCCGTATCCCCCTCTGGCGCGATCGCTGCTGTCCAAATCTTTGATCCCGGAGGGGCAGGCCTTGGGCTTGCCCTTCCGGCTCCCGCGCAAAAAGCCGAAGAGATGGCACTGCTGGCAAAAATCGGTTTTGGCCTGCTGGGAACGGCGGTCGCCGGCGCCGGCATTCTCTTGAGCCAGGGATTCGTGCATGTGCAGGTTGTGCAGAAACAGGAAAACGGCACGCACCTGCACCTGGTATTGCCGGCCCTCGCCGTGCCGATCGCCTTGCAACTCGTTCCCCGGCACGATTTGGCGCAGGCGGCGGCTCAGGTGCGGCCGTGGCTGCCGGCCATCGACAAGGCTGCCTCCGTCCTCGGCAATTCTCCCGACGGCCCGCTCGTCACGGTCACCGAGCCTGGCGAACGCGTGAGCGTTGCGAAAAGCGGCGGTTCGCTGTTCGTTGACGTGAACGACCCGCGCGAGCACGTCTACGTCTCGGTGCCGCTCGCGACCTTGCAAAGCGCCGCCAACGTCCTCGCCAGCCGCGCCGAGCCCGACTGAACGCGAGAGAAAAAACGACTGCCCCCCTTCCCCAAGAATCAACCTCGAAAGTGACACCTCGGAAATCTCAACTCTTCGGATAATAGCGAGTTACGCGGAAACACGTTCGACGTCGTGTGACACCTTGAAGCACGCGTAACACGGCCGCGGGCTTGTCGCGCCGCTTGCCCGAGCGCCGCCATCCCTTCAGCTTGGCGTCCTCCGCCGTGATCTGTGACGATCGCAGGGAATCCCGACGCGCTTTGTCGGGAGGGATTCGATGTTTCCGTTGCCGCCCCACCTATTCGTGCCGCAGCGCCACGTTGGGATCAACGCGCATGGCCCGGTGGGCGGGCAGGTAGGCCGCGAGCAAGACCACGCCCAGGAAGACGGCCGAGGTCGATAGCAGCGTCGACACATTGTCTGGCCCGACGCCGAACAACATGGCCGCGATCAGGTGCGTTGCCGCCAGTGCGCCGATCAGCCCCACCCCCAGCCCGAGCGCCGTCAGCAGGCCGGCCTGACGCAAAATCATTCCGCGCACCGATGCCGCATCGGCTCCGAGCGCCATGCGAATGCCGATTTCCCGCGTGCGCCGCTTTGTGTCGTAGGAAATCAAGCCAAAGAGTCCGATTGCAGCCAGCAGGAGTCCCAGCCCGCCGAAAAACCCGGAAAGCATCGCAGTGAGCCGCTGGCTGAGCGCCGCGTGCGACCGTACCTCGTCGAGGGTCTGGAAGGAGAGAACGTACTCATGGCCCTCAGGGCCGGCCGCGCGGCGAACCGGCTGCCCCAGCCCCAGCGGAGACCCTGCTGTGCGGACTTCGATCGTGGCGTAGGGGTCGAACGACCGGCCTTGGGTTAACGGCGTATAAACGGCCAGAAGGTCGGCGGAGCGGGCATTGAACAGGCGCGCGTCGCTCACCACACCGACGATTTCCAGAGGCTGGTTCCGAAGACTCGGCACGATGCGAATGTGGCGACCGATCGCATCACCGTTGGGGAAAAGTCGATTGGCCAGGCTCTGGCTCACAATGGCCACGCGGGGCGAGTTTTTCGTGTCGCTCCAGGAGAAATCACGACCCACAACAATGTGCATGCCCAGCGTTCGGAAAAATCGGGGCGAGAGGCCAACATCCGGCGCAAGAAAGCTGACCTTCGACCCCTTACGCGCGGGAGAAACCGCTGGCTTCCAGGCGCCTCCCGCGCCCGGCGTGTAGTCAGAAGCGGAAGCGGAAACCACGCCGGGCAGCTGTGCGATGCGCCGAAGCAGCGTTGGCCAGTAGACATCGCCGTTCACCGTCGCGTGTTTGCCCGGTCGGGGAGCGAGTTGGGCGATGAGCACATGCTTGGCCTGGTAACCGGTTTTGACGGTTTCCAGATCAACGAGGCTGCGAATCAGCATTCCCGCGCAGGAGAGCAGAACCATGGCCAGCGCGAGTTGCAAGGCGACGAGCAGCTTCCCAAGGCGTCCAGTTGCACCGATCGTGCGTGGGCCCGAGTGCAAAGCCTGCATCGGGTCCTGGCGCGTGGCGTGCCAGGCCGCCGCGATGCCCACCAGGACTCCTGTGAAAATTGCCAACGCAATGGCGAATCCCAGCGCGCGCGCGTCAGGGCGCCCGGTGATCACCACCGGCATCGTATATCCCTCAGTGATCAAGGCGACCAGGCTTTGACCAGCCGCCCAAGCCAGGGCGATGCCTGCACACGCTCCGGCCCCGGCCACGAGAATCCCCTCGGCCAGCATTTGCCGGGCGATTGACGCACCACCGGCGCCAAGCGCAAGCTTCACCGCCATTTCGTGATCGCGCGCCGCCCACCTCGCCAGCATGAGCCCCGCCAGGTTCGCGCAGGCCAGCAACAGGATCAGACCGGCGATGACCATCAGGATTTCCAGGGGTTTTCCATACTTGCTTCGCAGCATGCTCTCGGTACCGTGCGCCACCGACCGCACGAGAATCCGGAATGAGAAAAAATGTTCTCTTCCCGCTGTGCTCTCGCCGGACGGCAGCGATGCCTGGCGAACCGCAGGCCAGATTGCCTGGAGATCGGTTCTCGACTGGGCCAGGGAGACGCCCGGTTTGAGCCGGCCGAAGGCCGTAATCCACAAGAAGTGACGCGTGTTCAGGCTCTTGACCACTCCGACCACGGGCGCGGCACTGAGCGGAATCGTCACCTCCGGCTGCATTTCGACGGACGTGCCGGTGAATCCCTTTGGCGCCACGCCGACGATCGTGAATGGGACGCCGGCAACCTTGACGATTTTTCCAATCGCTGACGGGCTGCCGCCATATCGCCGTTGCCAGAAGCTGTAGCCCAGCACCGCGATGCGCGCGGCCACGCCTCCCATTAGATTGACGTCGGAAGGCCCGATCAGCCGTCCTAGCGCCGGCCGCACACCCATCATCGAATAAAACTCTCCGCTCACGAGCGATACATCGCCCGGTCCCAGCCACCCGTTCGCTTGGACGTTGAGGTAAGCGTCGCTCAACGTTCCGCTAAAATTCGAAAAGACTCGCTGCCCGCGCGCAATGCCTTCGTACATTGCGAGAGAAAGCGGCCCTGTTTCGCGCTCCCGCGGATCGAACGTTTCCACTTCAACCAGGCGGCTGGGCTGCCAGACAGGCAGATCGCGCAAGACGAGGGCATCGAGCAGGCCGAAGAGAGCGGTGTTTGCACCGATGCCGAGCGCTAGAGTGAGAATTGCGATGCTGGCAAAACCCGGCGACTTGCGCAGCACACGAAGCGCATAACGAAAATCTCGCAGGGGGGCCTCGAGGAAGTATGTTCCGCACGCCTCGCGGCAGCTTTCCTTTACCTGCTCCGGGCCGCCGAGATCGAGCAACGCCTGCCGGCGCGCTTCCTCGGGCACCAAGCCGCTGGCGATGTTTTCCTCGATCGTGCGCTCCAGGTGAAATCGCAGTTCGTCGTCGAGATCGGCTTCGGCCGCGCGGCGCCGGAACAGCGAGCGCAGCCAGAGCCAAATTGTGCCGAGCCGGCGCACGGAGTTCTCTCCTCAACTACACGGTTTTCAGGACCACCCCGATGGCGGTGGTGAGGCGATTCCAGTTCGCTTCTTCCTTTTCGAGAAATTTCTGGCCGGCGCGCGTGAGCGAATAGTATTTCGCGCGGCGATTGTTCTCCGAAGCGTGCCAGGAGGCGCGAATCCAGCCCTGCTGCTCGAGCCGATGGAGGGCCGGATAGAGCGCTCCCTGATTGATGCGCAGCACGTCGCCCGATACCTGGCGGATGCGGTGGCCGATCGCCCAGCCGTGCATCGGCTGATGGGCGACGGTTTTCAGGATGAGCAGGGCGAGCGTGCCTTGGACGAGATCGGTCGGCTTCGACATCTGGTTCCCTCAGTGACTTTCCTATCAGTCACTGAGAGGAAATATACGCTCGGGAAGCGGCGAGTCAAGGGGAGATTGCGGGTAGCCCGGCTCAGTAGGCGAAGAGGAGCAGCAGGAAAAAGCAGTAGCCGGCGAGCAGCCAGGTGCCTTCGATACGGGTGATCCTCTCGCCGCGCCACATCACCAGCGGCAGCGCGGCGGTGAAGAGCAAGAAGGCGATGAATTCCAGGCTGAGCGGCGAGGCGGCCAGGGTGACCGGCCGGACGAGCGCGGCGACGCCCATCGCGCCGAGGATGTTGAAGACGTTGCTGCCGACCAGGTTGCCGAGCAGCAGCTCGTTGCGCTGGGAGCGCGAGGCGACAAGCGAGGTGGCCAGCTCGGGCAGCGAGCCGCCGACGGCGACGATCGTGGCCGAGAGCGCCATTTCGCTGATGCTCGTGGCGCGCGCCAGCCCGGTGACCGCGAGCACGAAGAGGTGTCCGCCGAGCACCAGCCCGCTGAAGCCACCGAGCATCAGACCGAGATCGCGGTAGAGATCGAAGCGCTTGCGGTATTCGCGAAAGGCTTCGCGGCGCGCCTCGGCCGTCACCGGCGAATCGCGCAGTGTCCAGCGGATCACGCTGAAGGTGAACCAGACGAGGCCGGCGAGCAGCAGAATGGCGTCGATGCGGTCGAAGCGGCCCCGCCACGAGAGGATGTAGAAGACGGCGGTGGCCGCGAGCAGAAAGGCGATTTCCCGCTTCACCAGCCGCCGGGGCGCGGGCAGCGCGGCCAGCGCGGCCGAGAGGCCAAGGATCAGGCCAATATTGGCGATATTGCTCCCGAGAATGTTACCGAGGGCGACCGAAGGGCGCTTTTCGAACGAGGCCACGCCGGAAACCACCACCTCGGGCAGCGAGGTGCCGAAACCGACAACGGTGATGCCGATCACCATGGGATTGATCTGGAGGGCGCGCGCGACGCGGCTGGCGCCCCGCACCAATCCTTCGGCTCCGAGGTAGAGGCTCAGGGCACCGCCGAGGAAAGAGAGCGCGGTCCAGAACATTTTCGGCTCAGCAGGTCAAGACGGGTGTTGCGGCAAAGTGGTTTCGTTTCGTCGCGGGGAAAGCCGTGGGAAATGCCGGCCGTACACCGGCGTTCGTGCGCCTCTCGCGACCCTCGGCCCGTGCGTTCCAATGGTCTTGCCGCCGATGCGCTCATCCCGCCGCGCGAGCGAGCTCGGCGCGGCGCCAGCGGAGCCACTTCACCAGTTCCGGAACCACGACGACCGGCAGCGCGAAGAGGATAATTACCGCCCAATCCCGCCAGGAGAGCGGCAAGGTGTGGAGCACGCGCTGGAGAAACGGAACATAAACCGCGGCGATCTGCAGGCCGACCATAGCGGTCCAGGCGACGAGCAGGGCCCGGTTCGAGGCGTAGCCGATTGCGCCGAGCGGCTCGCTGAGCGAGCGGAAATTGAAGACGTTCACTTTTTCGAGAATCACCAGGCCGCAAAAGGCCATGGTCATCGCCAGCGTCGGGTGCCTATGGCCGAAAAGATAATGGTGAAACAGCCAGAGCGTGCCGAAACCAAGGTAACCACCGAATGCGAGCACCATCCAGACGCCCGCACGGCCAAGGATTGGCTGGTCGATAGGGCGCGGAGGACGCCGGAGCACGTTTTTGCCGGCCGGTTCGAGGCCGAGGGCGACAGCAGTCACGCCGTCGGTGACCAGATTGATCCACAGGATCTGGACGGGCAGCAGAATCAGCGGGCCACCGAGCAGCGTATTGACGAAAATCGCGGTGACCTCGCCCATGTTCGAAGAGAGCAGGTAGCGCACGAATTTCTGGATGTTGTCCCACTGGCGGCGGCCCTCCTCGATGGCGCCGACGATCGAAGCGAAATTGTCGTCGGTGAGGACGAGGTCGGAAGCGCCCTTGGCGACATCGGTGCCACGCAGGCCCATGGCGACGCCGACGTCGGCCTTTTTCAGCGCCGGAGCATCGTTGACGCCGTCACCGGTCATGCAGACCACGTGCCCGAGCTTTTGCAGGCCGGCGACGATGCGGATCTTGTCTTCCGGGCTGATCCGGGCGAAGAGGACGTTTTCGGCGAGCGCGGCGGCGAGTTGGCGGTCGCCGAGCTGGGCGAGTTCGCGGCCGGTGATGATGCGATCGACCTGGAGGCCGATGCGTTGGGCCACGCTGGCGGCCGTGGCGGGAGCGTCGCCGGTCATCATGATCACCTTGATCCGGGCGGCGCGGGCCTGGCTGACGCTTTCGGGGACTTCGAGCCGCGGCGGATCGCTCATGCCGGCCAGTCCGAGCAAAGTGAGCTCGCGCTCGACCGGGACGGGCTCGAGCGGCAAGCCGGGAGGCAAGCGGCGGACGGCGACGGCAAGCATGCGCAGGCCCTGGGCGGCGAAGGCATCGGCAGCGGCCAGGCAGCGGTCGCGCTCGGCTGCCGTGAGCTCGCGCTCGATGGAACCGTCGAGCACGCGTGTCGCGCGCTCGAGCAGGACTTCCGGGGCGCCCTTGACGTGGGCGAGCAGGCTGCCGTCGCGCCGCTCCACCACGGTCATTCGCTTTCGCTCGGATTCGAAGGGAAATTCGGCGACCGTCTCGTTTTCGGTTTCCGGCGGAAGGCCGGCCTTGAGCGCGGCGACGACCAGAGCGGCCTCGGTCGGTTCGCCAAGGCGATGCCAGCCGTCCTGCTCGGGATAGACGCGGGCGTGGTTGCAGCGCAGGGCCGATTCGAGCAGAGCGGCGAGATCCGGGGCGGAGCGGGGATCGAGCCGGCTGCCGTCGAGGCGGAAATCGCCTTCGGGAACGTAGCCCGTGCCGGTGACTTCTATCGGGCCGGTGCGCGGCAGCCAGATCGTGCCGACCGTCATTTCGTTCTGAGTGAGCGTGCCGGTTTTGTCGGTGCAGATGACCGTGGCCGCGCCGAGGGTTTCGGCAGCCTGCAGCCGGCGGAGCAGCGCGCGGCGGCGGGCCATCGTGCGCACGCCGAGCGCAAGCGCAATCGTCACGACGGCGGGCAGGCCCTCGGGGACCACGGCGACCGCCAGGGAAACGCCGGTCAGAAACATTTCGAGCAGCGGCTTGCCCATCAGCCAGCCGCTGACGCCGACGATCACAGAGACGCCAATGGCGAAGGCGCCGACCTGGCGGCCCAGGGAGGCCAACCGCTTCTGTAGCGGCGTCGGCTCCTCGACGAGCGTTTCGGTGAGATGGGCGATGCGGCCGAACTCGGTGGCTTCGCCGGTGGCGACGACCACGGCGCGGGCCGAGCCGATCGTGACGTTGGTGCCCATCCAGGCCATGGACGCACGCTCGGCCAGCGAATCCTCGCTATCGACCGGGGCGACGCGTTTGGGCACCGAGGCCGATTCGCCGGTAAGCAGGGATTCATCGGCCCGGAGCCGTATGGTTTCGATCAGGCGCAGATCGGCGGGGACGCGATCGCCGGTTTCAAGCAGGACCAGGTCGCCGGGGACAAGCGCGCGGGCCTCGATTTCCTGCTCGTGGCCGTCGCGGACCACGCGCGAGTGCGGCGCGAGCATTCGGCGCAAGGCCTCGAGCGCCTCTTCGGCCCGCCATTCCTGCACGAAGCCGAGAAGGCCGTTGAGCACGACGATCGCCAGGATGGCCGCGGCATCTACGGTCTCGCCCACGGCAAAGGAAACCACCGCCGCGACGACCAGGATCAGAATCAGTACGCTGAGGAACTGGCGGGCCAAAATGGCCGGCCAGGGCGTTTTGCGGGCGGCCTCGAAGGCGTTGGGGCCGAAGTGAGCGAGGCGCCGGGCTGCTTCTTCCGAATCGAGTCCGCGGCGAGGGTCGGTGCCAAGCCGTTCGAGCACAATGGCCGCATCAAGCGCGTGCCAGGCGGTGACTTCCGCCGCAGCCACGCGCCCGTTGGAGACGGGCTGCGAAGTTGGCATGAAGCTGCAGCTCCCTCGGCTTCGCGCACGAATGCCGCTCCATCCCCGCACGGGCCGATCGAAACTATGCCAGCCTCCCGCCAGAAGGCATTACCCGTATTTCAACACGATTACCCCGTTTCGCTCTAGTAACTTCTTTCGAATAGCTACGAAGAAGAAACTGCCGCGCAACAAGAGGCCGGGAGGCCCAGGGGATACTTTTGGAACTTTTGGGGGCGCTAAACTGAAGGTGAGATAGGACCCGAGATCCTGAGAAAGGGAGAATTACCGATGCGAATTCACTCGAAGATTGCGCTTGCCCTGGCTTTCGCGGCCATGGCGTTGCCGGCCGCATATGCCCAGACGCCGAAGGCCGGGCAGGCGGCGCAGCAGGGGTGGGCGCCAGGGCCGATGATGATGCGCATGCGCGGACAGATGCGCGGTGGCTGGGGACCTGGCCGCGGGATGGGGATGCGGATGGGCATGATGCACCGTTGGGGCCATCCGGGCCCCGGTTTCATGCTGTTGGCACTGGTGAACAATCCGGAGATGCGCCAGCGCGTGGGTATCACCGCCGAGCAGGCGGCGAGCATCCGGCAGAAAGTGACCGAATTCCTGAAGGGGCAGATTCGCAATCGCGCGGATATCGCGATTCAGCGCCTCAACCTGCGCAATCTGCTCGCGGCCGAGAATCCGAATCGGACGGCGATCGATGCAGCTCTTCAGCAGATCAGCACGCTGCGCCTCGCCGGAGAGAAAGCGGCGGTGAATTTCCGCCTCGATATGCGCAATGCACTCACACCGGCCCAGCGCCAGAAGCTGATGCAGATGCGGCGCCAGTTCATGCGCCGCGGCTTCCACCGCTGGGACATGCGCGGCGGGCGCGGCATGATGCGCGGGCCGAAGGGAATGAACCCGCCGAATAATTCGGGCTCCGGGTCAAAGTAAGGGCTGCGGGCCAGGTTGTTCCCCCAAAACAAAGCGACGGCCGGTCCCTCCCCGGCCGTCGTGCTTGCGGAAGTCCCGTGCGCCGCTGTCAGCAACGGGCTGGCGCGGCGCACGGTGTTTTCCAGCAGGGTTTGGTTACCGGTTTCCTTTCGTGTCCAATATGGGTGAGGGATCGCGCGCAGTTGCACCGATTTTGTCTCGCCTGCCGACAGCTCGATTATCTCGCCTTGCTTGGCCACTCGCTTCAGGAACGCCGGATCGAACCACGCACCGTATTTGACTGCGGTCCACGCATCTAGCCGGTATTTGCCCGGAGCCACTCCCGCCAGCAAGAAATGGTTGCGTGAATAGAGCGTGGCAAACCGAAAGAGCCAATGCGCGCGGCGGTCCTTATTTCGCGGGAACCAGGACGACCGAGGCCTGATCGCCAGGCTTGCCGTTGGAGTTCACCACCGTGCCCAGCATGTGGGCGCCGCGCCAGCTCACCGCCAGATCGAGCGTGCTGGTCGGTTTCTTCGTCGTCACGGTGAGCAGGCCCGTCCTCACATTCTTCCCGCCGAACTTGGCCGATTTGATGTACTAATTCGGCGCCAATCGGTAAGGCCGGGGTTTGCCTTGCCGCACGCCGAGTTGAATCTGGTAGTGCCCGGGGAAGAGGCCTTTCAGCTCGAACGAACTGTTCGCCCGCACGGCCCCGCCGAGATTGTGTAGCGGAAGTATCCGGGCGCCTGGCCTTCAACCTTCAAGTGGCCGGCGATGTTCCAGCCGGGATGCGGATCGAGCACCACGCCGGTAACGTTTCCCTGAGCCACCTTGACCCGAGCCCATGCCGAAAGCGAAAACGATTCAGCTGGCGCCGCGAAGAAGCGTAGCGCCCTTGGCAAAAGCTGCAGGGGTCGGCCACTTTGCGTAGCTCTAAGACCGCCCCACGCGCCGGGTTCGCGTGGGGCGGTCTCCGCACGGATCGATTCGCCAGAGAAGCCCCGGCAGTATCAGAAGGAGAGCCGTGCGGAAAACTGCATTTCGCGGGCGGGGAGCTGATTGGTGATGCCCGAAAGCGGTTCGCCAAAGCCGGGCCCGGGCGTTGCGCCGTTGCCCCAGGTGCCGCTGTAGCCGACGAAATTGGCGTGATTGAAAACGTTGAACGCTTCGGCCCGCAGATTGAGCCGCACGCGGCCATCGGGCACCAGTGCGAAGGAGCGAGCGACGAAAGGATCGAAGGTGTAGATGGGTCGGCCGTGACCGGCGTTGCGGCCGATGACGTGGCCGTTGACGACCGGGCGATCGTTGGTAGCGCCGAAGTCGCCGCTGTTGGTTACGCCGGTAACGATGTTGTAGGGAAAGCTGGAGCCGAGCGTGGCAACGCCGCCGATTTGAATTTGCAAGGGAGCGGTGTAGACGCCGCTCAGGACGAAGCGCTGCGCCTCATCGAAGATGGCGTTGCCTTTCTCCTGGGCGCCGGTGAAATTGGGATCGTTGGGGTTCTGCCCGGCCCTCGCGACATCAGGATCGACGTTATCGATGGTGTGCGACCATGTGTAGCTGGCCAGCATCGAGATGCCATGCTGAAAAGTGTGGTTGAGGTTGACGTCGAGGGCGTTGTAGTAGGACCAGCCGTCGTTCACAGTGCTCATAATCGCGGCGTAGGGTGGTTCAGGGGTAGTCGCGGCCTTCGGGTTGCAGGTCATGCTGTGCTGCTGATACCACCAGATCCAGTAGGGACGGGTGCAATTGGCCTCTTGCGCAGTGCGCACCTGGCCAGGTTCGGTGCGAATAAACGGAGTTGGGGAATTGACGTCGAGGAAGCGTTCGTTCTGCCACGTATGCGAGCCGACATAATCGGCGCTCAGAATCCAGTTGGGTAAGAGCTTGCGCTCGATGCCGAAGACCCATTCACCGGTGTAGGGACTCAGCAGCGCATTCGCATAGCCTTTCAGCGTGTCGGTGGGGAAGAACTGATTGTAATAGGCGCTCTCGCCCGGGCGGATGTAGATGGTACGGACCGGCTCGGTGGCGCCGGGTGGAAAGGCGGGCAAAGGCACTTCGGAAACACTCGTCGGAAAACCGGGCTGGCCAGGCGCGGCGGTGTATGTGAACACGCCGGTCGGCCCGTCCAAGGCGTAAAAGGATTGGGTATTGTCGGCGATCTGGGAGTAGTAGATACCGAAGCCGCCGCGCAGGACCGTGGTGCCGTTGCCGAACATATCCCAGGCGAAGCCAACGCGAGGGGCAAAGTCGTGGGTGGAATCGGTGAAGGTCTGCAGCTCGTAGCTGAGGCCGAGATCGAGGGTGAAATGGGGCTTGACGCGGTAGTTGTCCTGGAAGTAGGCGTTCCACAGCGTATCGTTGACGGTATACGCGCCATTGCCATAGGCCTGGGTATAGCTGACCACATTGTCGATATTGTCCAGATAAGCGGGGCTTTCGCAGACCGAGAGCGCCTGGGTGCAGACGTTGTAGGTGAGTTGGCCGAGGTAGATCGGGCCGCCGTTTTCGTAACCGTTGCCGCCGTTGTGGGAGTGGATCATGTCGACGCCGAACGCCAGGGAATGGGGGCCGAGCACCCACGAAACGGTGTCGCTCGCCTCGTACTGGCGGTTGAGCACCAGGTTCGATGACGAGGTGCCGGAAGTGAACGTGCCTCCGGTCGAAACCGGAACGACGTACTGGGTACCATTAATCACCGGAGTGAACTGGGTGATCGGCGAAGCGAGTTGGAATTGGATGCGAGCGTCATTGAGCAGGCTCGGACTCAGCACCGCCGTCTCGTCGAGTTCGGCGCTGTAGGTGCGGCGGTGAAAGATGCGATCGGTGCTGGGGAGGCTGTTGCCGCCGACAATGCCGTTCGGATTCGTGTCCTTGAAGGCGTCGGCGTCGAGGCGAAGGAATATTCTGTTGGCGTTGTTGATGTGGTGATCAATCCGCAGAAAGCCCAGCCAACCCCGATAGTGGCCGATGAAGTTGCCGGGCTCGATCGGCGACGTGACCGGCGAGGCACGGTTTTGCCAGCTGTACTCATAGTCCGCGGCGAAATGGGTGCGGTGGCTGGAGCCGATCGGGCCGGAAAGGCCAAAGGCGGTCTGGGCCAGCGTATCGCTGGTGAGGTCGTTGCCGCTTTTCGCGGTCGACGGGTTGAAACCCGAGAGCCGCGCTTCCGTAGCCGAAGGCCGCCACAGTCCAAGCACGTCGCCATGCCACCGGTTGGCGCCGCTCTGGGTGATGATGTTCACCACGTTGCCGGCGGTGAAGCCGTAATCGGCAGAAAAGGAGTTGTTGAGCACCGTCATCTCCTGCACGGCATCGAGCGGGAGGTTGGTAAAGATCGTCTGGCGCCCCCAGAGATCGACGTCGTTGACGCCATCGACTTCAAACCAGGTCTGCCGGCGGCCGGTGCCGTTGGAGTTGAACATGTTCTGGTTCATGAACATATCGCCCTGATTGATCGCCGGGGTATTGGCGGCATCGAGCAGGGGCAGGTAGGTGATGCGGCGATTCAGAAGCGGGACCGCGTGCATGTGGCCGACGCTAAGATGAACGCCGAGTTGTGGCTCGTCGGCGCGCACCGCGCCGAGCACGCCGGTGACCGTGACATGTGTGGCCTGCCCGGCGACGTTGATTTGCAGTTGGAAATGCGCGGTTCTTCCGCCGACCAGGGTGATGCCCTGGAGGCGCGTTACGGCGAAGCCCTGCTTTTCGGCGGTGAGCGCGTAGGTTCCCGCGATCGGCAGGCCCGCCAGGTTAAACGATCCGGAAGAATCGGTCAGCGCGGTCCTGCGAAGTCCAGTCGACGTGTTGACGACGGTGATGCGCGCTCCCGGCACCGGTGCATGGCTCTGATCGGTTACTTTCCCTTGGATGGTGGCCGTATCCGGCGTTTGGGCGCGCAGGTTGGCTACCGCGATCAGAAAAACCATGCCAAGAAGACAGACAATTACCCTGTTCCGCGTTCTTGCTACATACATGGCGCGGCTTAATCTACTCGGTGCTCCAGACTACTACCAGGATCGTAATTCGCGGAAATCACCTGCGAATCGGTTGCCCTGCGAAGGCCTTCAGTTCAGCTTTCTTCAGAAAGAGACCTGGGCTGAAAACTGCATTTCGCGCGCGGGGAGTTGATTGGTGATGCCCGAGAGCGGTTCGCCAAAGCCGGGCCCGGGTGTTGTGCCGTTGCCCCAGGTGCCGCTGTAACCGACGAAATTGGCGTGATTGAAAACGTTGAAAGCCTCGGCCCGCAAGTCGAGCTGAATGCGGCCATCGGGCACCAGCGCGAAGGAGCGAGCGATGAAAGGATCGACGGAGTAGATGGAGCGGCCGCGGCCGGTGTTGCGCCCGATGACGTAGCCGTTGACGACCGGGCGATCGGTGGTTGCGCCGAAGTCGCCGCTGTTCGTGGTTCCGGTGACGATATTGTAGGGCAGGCCGGTGCCCAGTGTGGCAACACCGCCGAGTCGAATCTGCCAGGGAGCGGTGTAGACGCCGCTCAGGACGAAGCGCTGCCGCTGATCGAAAATGGCGTCGCCCTTTTCCTGCACGCCGGTGAAGTTGGGATCGTTAGGGTTCTGATTGGGAATATCGGGATCGACGTTGTCGATTGCGTGCGACCACGTGTAGCTGGCCAGCATCGAGACGCCATGGAGAAAGCGGTGACTGAGGTTGACGTCCAGGGCGTCATAGAAGGCGAAGCCGTTGTTCACGTCGCTTTGAATCATGGCGTAGGGCGGCTCGGGATTGGTTCGGGCCGAGGGGTTGCAGGTCATATTGTTCTGCTGATACCACCAGATCCAGTAGGGACGGGTGCAATTGGCCTCTTGCGCGGTGCGCATCTGGCCCGGTGCGGTGCGAACGAAGGGCGCGGGAGGGTCGACGTCGAGCGGGCGATTGATCCGCAGCGTATGCGAGCCCACATAGTCGACGCTCAATATCCAGTTGGGCAAAAGCCTGCGCTCGACGCCGAAGGTCCATTGCTCTGTGTAGGGATTCAGCAGGGCGTCGGGATAGCCGATGAGCGTATCGGTGGGGAAGAACTGATCGAGATAGGCGCTCTCGCCGGGACGAATGTAGAGGCTGCGGAGCGGCTCGGTGGCGCCAGGGGGAAAGGCGGGCAAAGGCACGTCGGAAACGCTCGTGGGAAATCCCGGCTGGCCGGGCGCTGCGGTGTAGTTGAAGACGCCGGTGGGACCGGTGAGGGCGTAATTGGCTTCCGAATTATCGACGATTTGGGAGTAGTAAATGCCGAAACCGCCGCGGATAACCGTGGTGCCGTTGCCGAACAGGTCGTAGGCGAAGCCGACGCGGGGGGCAAAGCCGTGGGTGGAATCGGTGAAGGTTTGCAGTTCGTAGCTCAGCCCCAGATTCAAGGTCAGGTTTGAGCGGATTCGGTAATCGTCCTGGAGGAAGGCGGACCAGAGCGTGTCGTCGACGGTGTATTCGGCGTTTCCGTAGCTCTGCGTATAGCTTACGACGTTGCTGATATCGTTGAGATAAGCAGCGCTTTCGCAGACCGAGAGCGGCTGGGTGCAGACGTTGTAGGCGAGCTGGCCGAGGTAGATCGGGCCGCCGTATTCCTTGCTGTTGCCGCCGTTGTGCGCGTGGATCATGTCAAGGCCGAAGGCCAGGGTATGGCGGGCGAGCACCCAAGAGACAGTGTCGCTCGCCTCGTACTGGCGGTTGAGCAGCAGCGCCGATTGCGAGGTGCCCGAGGTGAACGTGCCGCCGGTCGAAACCGGAACGACAAATTGGGTGCTGTAGAGGACCGGGGCGAACTCGGTGATCGGCGATGCGAGCTGGAATTGGATACGGGCGTCGTTGAGCAGGCTCGGACTCAGCACCGCCGTCTCGTCGAGTTCGGCAGTGTAGGTGCGGCGGTGGAAGATGCGATCGACGCTGGGCAGATTGTTGCCGCCGACGGTGCCGTTCGGATTCGTGTCCTTGAAGGAATCGGCGTCGATGCGAAGGAAAATGTTGTTGGCGTCGTTGATGCGGTGATCGACCCGCAGAAAGCCCAGCCAGCCGCGATAGTGGCCGATGAAGTTGCCGGGCTCGATCGGCGAGGTGACCGGCGAGGCGCGATTTTGCCAACTGTATTCGTAGTGCGCGGCGAAATGGGTGCGGTGGCTGGAACCGATCGGGCCGGAGAGGCCAAAGGCGGTCTGGGCCAAAGTGTCGCTGGTGAGGTCGTTGCCGTTGGCCGCCGTCGACGGGGTGAAGCCGGAAAGGCGGGCTTCGGTGTCCGATGGCCGCCACAGTCCGAGCACGTCGCCATGCCACTGGTTGCCGCCGCTCTGGGTGACGATATTCACGACGCTGCCGGCGGTGAAACCGTAGGCGGCCGAGAAGGCGTTGCTGAGCACCGTCATCTCCTGCACGGCATCGAGTGGGATGTTCGTGAAGATGGTCTGGCGGCCCCACATGTCGATGGCGTTGGCGCCATCGACTTCAAACCAGGTCTGCCTGCGGCCGGTGCCGTTGGTGGTGAACAGGTTCTCGTTCATGAAGACGTCGCCCTGATTGATCGCGGGGCGATTGGCGGCATCGAGCAGCGGCAAGTAGGTGATGCGGCGATTGAGCAGCGGGACCGCGTGCATGTGGCCGACGCTGAGGTGAATGCCGAGCTGTGGCTCGTCGGCGCGCACCTGGCCGAGCACGCCGGTGACCGTGACGTGTGTGGCTTGCCCGGCAACGTTGATCTGTAGTTGGAAATCAGCCGTCCTGCCGCCAACCAGGGTGATGCCCTGGAGGCGCGTTACGGCGAAGCCCTGCTTTTCGGCCGTCAGCACATAGGTTCCCGCGACCGGCAGGCCCGCCAGGTTGAACGTTCCGGAGGAATCGGTCTGCACGCTCCGCCTTAGTCCGGTCAATGTGTTGACCACGGTGATGCGCGCGCCTGGCACCGGTGCATGGCTCTGATCGGTGACTTTTCCTTGGATCGTGGCCGTATCGGGCGTTTGGGCTCCAAGAGGGGCTGCCGCGATCAGAAAAACCATGCCAAAGACACAAAAAACTCGCCTAACCCACCTCTTTGACACATTCATGCTGGGGTGAATCTAACCGCGCCGGCCGACTACTACCAGAATCGTAATTCAAAAAAAATGGCGCGCCAATTTGGCGGTCTTTTGGCGTCCGGCGGGCGAAAGGAGGGTGAGCAGGCGACTTTGGGATGGAAATATTGCGGCGCAGCGGGCCGGCTGGAAAAGGCCGGCCCGCCTGCCGCGGCTTGATAGTGTGGTTACTCGCCGTTGGGCGAAATGACCATGTAGATCGTCTGGCCGGCCTGGTTGACGAGCAGCAGCACCGGCCTGTCACCGGCCTCCTGCACGGCGCGGTCGTATTCGGAAAGGTTGTTCACCGGGTGGTGATTGACTTCCTCGATTACGTCACCCCGGTGCAGATACGAATCGGAAGCGGGGCTGGACGTGGAAATCGATGTGACCACCACGCCACGAGTAGTCGGGGAAATGTTCAACTGGTCGGCAATTTGCGGCGTGAGCGTCTGGACCTGGACGCCGGCGAGCGCACTGCCTCGGCTCGGGCCCTGGCTGGCCTGGCTGGACTCGCCGATGGTGGACTGCACGAGTTTCGCGGTGAATTCGCGCCTCTGCCCGTTGCGGAACACTTCGAGGTGCACGATCGTTCCCGGCGCGGTCTCGTTCACCAGCCGGTACAACTCATAGTAATTCTTGATCGGCGCGCCATTGAATTTCAGGATGATGTCGCCGCGCTTGAGTCCTGCTTTTTGGGCAGGGCTATTGGGATTGACCTGACTGACGAGCGCGCCTTCCGCCTTGGGCAGTCCAAACTGTTTCGCCAACTGGTTGCTCACAGCCTGGATGATCACGCCCAATTGGCCGCGAATCACTTTGCCGTGCTCGATCAGCTGGGTCATGATCCGTCGGGCCAGATTGATCGGGATGGCGAAGCCGATGCCGATATTGCCCTGGCCGCCGCCGGTCTCGATTGCGGTGTTGATGCCGATCACCCGGCCACGGGTGTTGATCAACGCGCCGCCGGAGTTGCCGGGGTTGATCGCAGCGTCGGTCTGAATGAAGTCCTGAATGCTGTTCTGGCCCTCGATGTAGACATTGGTGCGATTCTTGGCGCTGATGATGCCCATGGTCACCGTCTCGCCGACGCCGAACGGGTCGCCGATGGCGAAGACGATGTCGCCAATGTGCAGATTGGAGGAATCGCCGAGCTGCAGCGCTGTGAGGCCGGTAGCGTCGATCTTAATCACGGCGAGATCGGTGCGACGGTCAGCGCCGACTACCTTGGCCTTGAAATCGCGCCCGTCGCGCAGCCGGACGTGGATGTCGTCAGCGCCGCGGATCACGTGGTCGTTGGTGAGGATGTAGCCGTCGGAGCGAACGATCACTCCCGAGCCGAGCGCGTATTCCTTTTCCGGAACCGTCTGGCCCTGCGGGGTGCCGAAAAACTGGTTGAAAAAGGGATTGTTGAAGAACGGGGAAGATGAATACCTTCTCTTGATCACCTTCGTTGTGGAGATGTAAACCACGCCGGGCAAATCGGGCCGAATGACCGGAGCAAAACTGTCCGGTAGGTACTGGGGCGCTCGGCCCGGCCGGGCGAGGTTGGCGTTCTCGCTTGCCGATGCCGAGGTTCGCGACCGATTGGGGGGCACGGGATCGCGCCGTGCCGCTGCCCAGGAGTCGAGCATTCCGCCCGCTGTCACCACGGCCACAACAATCGCAACCACCGAGAGCCACCGTGAGCGGATGGCACTGTTTCGCATGTCCTTCCTCCTTCAAAGCCCACCCGGGCGGCCGTTTGGCTCGCCCTCAGACTCGTCGTTTTCAGCAAAAAGAATCCCGAGGCGCCTCAGGAATCACCCGCTCTGGTCGTTATGATAATTACCGCTACAGATTGTAGCACTCGCCGGCCCGGTCTGCAAAAGGCAGCAGAAGGGACTGCAAGTTTAGCTTTGGAGGATGCTTTGGATTCCAGCCGTAGACTTGGCCGACCAGGTCGGCCCACTCTAACCCTTGCGCGAATCGATCAATTTTTCGATCAGTCTCGCCGATTGCCAGCGTTTGATCACCAGCTCACGACGCCGTGCTTCGGTGAGCGTTGGGAGGGTTTCCTGGTAGACCAGTGACCAGGGCCCACGACCTCGCGTTGAGGGGGAGTGGTTGCCGTGGTGTTCGGCGAGGCGGCGCGAGAGATCGTTGGTCGAGCCGATGTAGCAGCGGCCGGAGGTCTGGCTTTGGAGGATGTAGACGAAGGCCATTGGCAAGAAATGGTAGGCCCGTACGGATTCGAACCGTAGACCTCTACCGTGTCAAGGTAGCGCTCTAACCAACTGAGCTACGGGCCTCCAGAAAGACAAACTCGTGAACCGGGTGGCTCACGAGCTTGGCCTCGCCGAATTTTAGCACAGCGAGCCGACCGGGCGAGGCCGGCCCGCTGCGCGAAGCGTACGCGGCCCTACTGGCCGCTAGGCGAAATGACAATGTAGAGGGTCTGGCCCTGTTGGTTGACGAGCAGGAGGACCGGTTTGTCGCCGGCGGCCTGCACCGCCTGGTTGTATTCGGAGACGTTGTGCACCGGCCGGTGATTGACTTCCTGGATCACATCCCCGCGCTGGAGGCCGCTACCAAAAGCTGGGCTGTTCGGGGAGATGGAAGTGATCACCACGCCCTGGGTCGTGGGCGGGAGATTCAGCTGGTTGGCGATATCCGGCGAAAGGGTCTGTACGGTGACCCCGGCGAGCGGACTGCCCTGGCCCGGGCCCTGCGACGGTCCACCGCTCTCGCCGATGGTGGACTGCTCGAGGGTGACGTTGAACTCACGGGTCTGGCCGTTCCGGAACACTTCGAGGTGGACCACCGTTCCGGGCGCCATTGAACTCACCTTCAGCAGCAGATCGTTGTAATTCTTCACCGTTTGGCCGTCGATTTTCAGGATGATGTCGCCGCTCTGGAGGCCCGCCTTGGCAGCCGGGCCGTTGGGAATGACTTGCCCGATGAGCGCGCCTTCAGCCTTGGGCAGGCCGAACTGCTGGGCGAGGGCCGGCGTGACTTCCTGGATGTAGACGCCGAGTTGGCCACGGATCACCTTGCCGTGCTCGATCAACTGGGTCATCACCTGTCGGGCCAGATTGACCGGGATGGCGAAGCCGATGCCGATATTGCCCTGGCCGCCACCGGTCTCGATTGCGGTGTTGATGCCGATCACCCGGCCACGGGTGTTGATCAACGCGCCGCCGGAGTTGCCGGGGTTGATCGCGGCGTCGGTCTGAATGAAGTCCTGGATGCTATTGGGGCCTTCGACGCTGAGGTTGCTGCGATTCTTGGCACTGATGATGCCCATGGTGACCGTCTCGCCGACGCCGAACGGGTCGCCGATGGCGAAGACGATGTCGCCAATGTGCAGATTGGAGGAATCGCCGAGCTGCAGCGCTGTGAGGCCGGTAGCGTCGATCTTAATCACGGCGAGATCGGTGCGACGGTCAGCGCCGACTACCTTGGCCTTGAAATCGCGCCCGTCGCGCAGCCGGACGTGGATGTCGTCAGCGCCGCGGATCACGTGGTCATTGGTGAGGATGTAGCCGTCGGAGCGAATGATCACGCCCGAGCCGAGCGCGAATTCCTTTTCCGGAACCGCCTGGCCCTGAGGGGCGCCGAAAAACTGGTTGAAAAACGGGTTGTTGAAGAAGGGGAAGGGAGTGTTCCTGCGGTGGATCACTTTCGTTGTCGAGATGTAGACGACACCAGGCAGGTCCGGCTCGATGACAGGGGAAAAGCTATCGGGCAGCGCCGCCGGCGCCTGCCCAGGCTGGGCGAAATTGTTGGCGCCGCTGTTACTGGCGAGGGTCGGCGTCAGCAAGCCGCTGGTGAAGACCGGATACCCTCTGCGGGCGGCCCAGGAACCCAGCACTCCGCCTGCCACCACCCCGGCCAAAACGATCACAATCAGAAATAGCCACCGTGAGCGGATGGCATTGTTTTCCATGTCCTTCCTCCTTCGAAACCCACTTGAGCCAGGGGTCTCCCTCGCTCCGAAACTCGTTTCTTTCGATCAACCCGGAAAAAATTCGGCTTCCCCGGAAGCGCTTTCGACACGGGCAACACCCCGGCGAATTCGCCGGAGCGGCCCCGGGTCGGGCGCTCCCCCTAAACGATCATTTTTTCGCCAGCCCCGGGGCTGACGCGGTACCACAGAGATTATCGATATTATCTCCGGGTTTGTAATGGAGTTTACGCGGCGCCATACAGCCCTTTGCGTGCGGGATAAGGCTCGGCCGGTTTTTGGCCTTCTTCTTGCCCATTGCCACCACGGGCTTGAGTTCCTTTTTCATCTGCAGGAAGGCGGAAGTCTGCACAATGTATTGGGACTTCTTGGGCAGGAAGTCGATTTCCCTCATGGCGTCGACCATGCGTTGGTAGAACGGCGGGTGATCGTAGAACCACGCCACTCCGTTCACGTAGCCTTCCCGCGTGGCCATCTTGTCGAAAAACCGGATGAAGCCGGTGGGATCGTAACCGGCATTCCAGGCGTACTGGATGCCGAGTTGATCGGCCTGCAACTCGTATTCGCGGCTGACGCCGAGAAGCTTGAGGTTGAGCATCATGCCCAGGCCCTCGAAGCCGTATTGCAGCGCGTAATATTCGCCGAGGCTGGCGATACCGCCGGTCATCACCATCGCCGCCACTTCCCCAGCCTGCTCGAAGATCGAAGCCAGCGTGGCCCGCTCCATCAGCTTGTGGCCGTGGCGGGCGACGATATGTCCGATCTCATGGCCGATGACGCCGGCCAGCTCGGATTCGTTGTCGACGGCGCGCAGCAGGCCCAGGTTGACGAAGACGAAGCCGCCTGGGAAGGAGAAGGCGTTGATCACGTTGGAATTCACCACATAGAGGTGCAGTGGCACATGCAGGTCCGAATGGGAAGCGACGCGCATTGCCACGCGGCGGACGTAGCTCACGATCGCCTTGTTTTTCACCTCCGGTGGCAGCATGCCCTCCTGCTTCAACTGCTGGATCGTTTCCTCGCCAAGGCGGATGTCCTTGGATTGGCCCTTGGCGATCACGCGGAAGCCGATGTCCTTGACGTCGCCCCAGCGCCGGTTGCGGTAGGCGCCGTCGGCCAGCTCCTGCTGGATCTGCTTGTAATCGGTCGGCCAGTTCTGGATCAGTTCCAGTTTCGCCTTCATGTTTTGGTAGGCGATGGGAACGCCGTGATCGGCGAGCAGGCGGTCTTCGCCGCGCTCAAAGCGAAGATCCTGGATCTTGCAACGCAAGGCGTGACGCTCGCTGCGGGTGACGAGCTTGCGGCCGTGCAACTTGCGGCGGTCGGCGCTGATCCGCTTGTTGTAGGCGTCGACTTTCTCCTTGAACTTGTGGACGCAGCTCGCCTGATTCTTCGTCAGCCGGGCCTCTTCCGCCTTGTACTGAGCGTCGGTGAAATGCAACTCGGGCGAAATCTTGAAAAGCGTGAGATACGATTTCACAAGATAAGCCTGCAACGGCAACGGCTCGACAGGGGCCGGTACGGCGGGTCCGGCGGGCTGCTTGGCCGCCGGCGGCGGTGCGCCCAGAGCTGGCAGGAGAACGAGCAGTTCGCACAACAACACGACGACCGCTCGTCGCCCGTACTTCCTGAATGAATCGATCATCGACGGTTCCTTTACGATGCCACTAGCCTCACGCGGGCAAGGTCGAGAACGTGTAGATACCTTCCAGTTTAGATGCACATTCCGGGAAATCAAGCGCGGCGGGTCGGCCGAGCCGGGCGGGGCGGTAGCGCGGCTGGCGCCCGGGGAGTAGAATAGCAAGGCGCAGGGGGAATTTCCGGGGGTATCCGACCGCTGGGGAGCCGGCCCTCGGCTCCTTTAGTTTCGACCACCTCCCAAAGGCGCGCCCGTCGGGTCGGGCCGCTCAAACGCGAGCGCAGTGGCGCCTGGTGGCAGACCGGCGGTAGCGGATGCGTCCCCACGGCGACTTCCTGAATCTTAGGTAAAGAACCTACAAGGAGGATTCGATGGCCCAATCGACCGCTTCGCAAACCGCTCAGATCTTCCCTCACCAACTTCCTCCCTTGCCTTACGCCTATGATGCGCTGGAGCCTTACATCGACAAGATGACCATGGAGATTCACTACACCAAACACCATGGCGGTTACGTCAATAATCTGAACAAGGCCCTGGAAAAGCACGCGGACCTGCAAAAGCTGTCCGTTGTCGAGCTTCTCTCGAAACTCAACCAGGTGCCTGAGGACATCCGGACCACCGTGCGCAACAACGGTGGCGGGCATCTGAACCATTCCCTCTTTTGGAAACTGATGAAAAAGGGCGGGGGCGGCGAGCCCAAGGGCGAGCTGGCCGAGGTGCTGCAGAAGTCGTTCGGCTCGTTTGCGGACTTCCGCCAGAAATTCACGGCCGCCGCACTGGGCCGCTTCGGCTCGGGCTGGGCGTGGCTAATGCTGAAGAACGGCAAACTGATCGTGGACTCGACGGCGAACCAGGACAATCCGGTGATCGAGGGCGGGAAACCGATCCTGGGGCTGGACGTCTGGGAGCATGCCTACTACCTGAAGTATCAGAACCGGCGGAACGAATACATCGAGAGCTGGTGGCACGTGGTCAACTGGGAACAGGTGGCCCAGAACTATCAGGAAGCCCGGAAGTAAAGCTCTGCGGCAAGCCCGGTGAGGCGTTCCGGCTTCGGCTCGGAACGCCTCACGGGTGCAGCCCAAGAGCGTATTCGGCGGCCAAAATCCCCATGGCCGCCGCCGTGGTCACCAGCGTCACAACCAGCCCCACCCGAACGAACTCGCCAAAGCCCACCCCGCTGCCCCGTCCCCTGGTCTGCTGCACCACGATCAGGCTGGCGATCGAGCCGAAGGGTGTCAGGTTGCCTGCCAGGGTGGCCGTGCAGGCCAGCGTGAGCCAGACGAAATGCGGGTGCGGAAAATGGGGCACCAGTGGGCGGAAAAGCAACACTGCCGGCACGTTGCTCACCACGTTGCCGAGCACCAGCATTGCCCCGCTCACCCCGAAAAGTTGCGCCATCGGCTGGCCCCCAAGCCACGGCTCGAAAACGCGCACCAACCGGTCGATCGCGCCCGAGCTGGCTAGGCCGTGCACCACCACGAAAAGCGAGGCGAAAAACAGTAGCAGCTCCCAATCCACCCGCTGGTGGATCTGGCCCGAGCGTACGCGCCCGGTCACCAGAATCAACGCGGCCACGGCGACCGCGACCAGCGGGAAGGAATAACCCATTGCCCAGAGCACCAGCACCAGCGCCGCGGCCAGTCCGCACTTCCACAGCAGGCTGTGGTTGAGCGAAACGGGCAGCGGAGCGGGCCGTTTGGGCAGCGGCCCGAAAACCTGCTTGCGGAACATCAGCGCCAGGATTCCCAGTTCCAGCCCCAGGCCTACTAGTGAAACCGGCGCCAGGTGCACGAGGAAATCGACGAACGTGAAATGGCCGGCGATGCCAACGAGCGCGTTCTGCGGGTTCCCGGTCACCGACATCGCCGAGCCGATATTCGCGGCCAGGGCCAGGGCGATCGCGTAGGGCGCGATGGGCAGCTCGAGTTCGGTGGTCACAGCCAGCACGAGCGGGGCAAAGATCAGGCAGATGGTGTCGTTGACAAAAAAGGCCGAAAGAATGCCGGAAGTGAACACGATCAGCGCCAGCAACTGAAAGCGTGTTCGCGCCACGCGCGCCACCGCTGCGGCCACCCAGTGGAAAAAACCCGACATTTGGAAATGCGCCACCAGGATCATCATTCCCAGCAGAAAGGCGATCGTGCCCCAATCGATCGCACCGATCGCCGCACCGGGCGTGAGCGACCCGGCCAGCACCATCGCCACCGCGCCGCAAAACGCCGTCGCTGTCCGGTCCAGATACAAGCCGACGTTGCTTTCGAAGGCGATCAAGCCATAAGTGATCAGGAAAATGGTGATGGAAAGCCAGTCGAGATGTGTGGCGAACGGCACGTCGTCGGCTAGATTAGCCTGAAATCCCTCACTTGAACGAATCCGTTGGCCCCCGGCTGCTGAGAGAGCAATCGTTCCACCCGGTCGTTTCGAACGCAGTCTCTGCGAAGACCGAAGGGAATCCCGGCGTACTCTGCTGGGAGGAAGCTGCCTTTTCCGTTCCCTGCGCCCGGCCCAGGCACTGCAGCCGGCAGCCCAGGTCCCCTCATGCGACGCGTCCACCCTCGCCCCGAGATGCCAGCCTGCTGGAAGCCCGGTCGTTCACGCCGGGTTGCTCCTCTCGCAACCCTACCCCGGAATTTCCGTGGGAAGCGCGTATTCTCGCCGGCTTTACCGTTGGTGCCTGCATCCAGATAATGGGTCGCATGAAAACCGTCTCGCCAGACGTCTACGCCGAGCCCGCGTGGGTCGCTCCGGGCCAGGAGGATTCGTCCGGGCACAGTTTCGAGCATGACACGCGCTGGCAGATGCTGCGCAAGAATCTGCGCGGCGCAATTTCGGCGATCCTCACCCATCGTACCAACCGGCGGCGCGTGGCCCGGGGTGATTTCAAGCTGCGGCCGCTAATCGGCTCCTACTACGTGACGCACCGCTGCAACCTGAAGTGCGGCTACTGCACCGAGCACTACCCGATTCGCGACACCGTCGACCTAGACACCGAAGGCGCCTTTGCCGTGCTCGCCCGCATGCGGCGGGAAATGGACGCCATCTATTTCACCGGCGGCGAGCCGCTCGTGCGGCCCGACATTGTCGAGATCCTGCGCGAGGCGCACCGGCTCAAATTCTTCCCGATATACCTCGGTACGAACGGGCTGCTGCTGCCGCTGCGCGACAAGGTGCTCGACTACGCCGACCGCGTGGTGATATCGCTCGATTCGACCGATCCGGCCGCCTGGGACGGGATTCTCGGCGCCGGGCCCGGGCAGGCGCGGCGGATCTACGAGATTATCGCTCACTACGCTCGCGAGCAGCGCCAGCGGCACATTTCGCTGATGATCAACTGCGTGATCACCGGCGACACGATTGCCGACGTCTACCGGGTGATGGAATTCTGCTTCCGGCACGACGTCGTTTTCTCGCCCGTGGCGGCAACGGCCGATTCCCTGCCCGATCGCGAGCTTTTCGCGCGAGCCGATTACCAGCGCCTGGTACGCCACATCATCGAGCTGAAACGTCGCGGCTATCCCATCATTGGCTCGATCGAGTCGACCGAGACGCTCTTGCTCGGCCGGCCGTTTCCCTGCTACGCGACCGCGCTGCCGCACGTCTATCCGAATGGCGACGTCTTCTATCCCTGCCAGCCGCTCGGGCGGATCGGCGGCAACCTGCTCGAACTGGGCTCGATCCAGGCCGTCTATCGCGAAGGGGAGCGGAAGTACGGGCCGTGGAAGGAATGCTGGCGCGGCTGCGCGCTGAACTGCTACGTGCTGACCAATTACTACATGCACCATTTCTGGGATCAGATGGTGCTCGAATCGGTCGGCCAGTTCGCGATGCAGCCGGGAACGGGCAAGCGGCTTCCTGCCGAAGCGGCGCTCGAGCCGCTCTACGAAAATCCCGAAGAATGGCAGCCGATCTACGAGATTGCTGCCGCCCCAGAGCAGGCCGGCTACGACGTCTCTCTCGCCCAACTCACCCGTTCCGGATAAGCTCGACTCGGTTTCCGAAGCAAGATCACTTGTTCAGGAAGGCGCTGATCGCGGCTGCCCGTGCCTGATGGTTAATGCGGCGGTGGCACGGAGAAATCAGGCCTGCGGCAGCGGCGGGCTGGTGATGACCAGGTGCGACTCGTCAGGCGGCTCGAGCACCAGCCAGAACATGTGCGGATCGTTTGCCTGAACGAAGCCGAGCGAGCGCGCCAGGCTAAAGATGGCTGTGTTTTTCGCGTCTGTCATGCCCCATATGCGGGCCAGATGCAGATGGCGCGCCTCCTCGATCACCGTTGCCAGCAGCCGGCGGCCGATGCCGCGACCGCGGGAATCCTGGTGAATAAAGACGGCGACTTCCCCGGTGCCGTCTTCCGGGCGCAGAAAGCCGTGGCCGACAACGTCGCCATTTGCCGCGGCAACGAAATTCGGCGAAGTGGCCAGAGAATCGAGCCAATCGGCAATGCCGGTTTCCGGCGGCATGCCGACGGTGAAGCCCTGGCGATCGAAGGTTTCATACATGGCCAGGATGGCCGCGCGATCGGCGTCTGTGGCCTGGCGAATGTAAATTTTCTCTCCAGCCTGCTTTGGGGTTGGCGTGTCCATGGGACCTCCGAGATGTGTGCGCTTCGCCGAGCGGTTGCGCGGCAACGAGGCCGAGGTGCTTGAAAGCTCTACTTGCACCCTTGCTGCCAGAAATGATCGAGAAATCCGCGGCTAACAGGCTGTCACGGCGGGAGTTATTCGTCATCGCGGCGAGCAGCGGCCATTCGTGACGGTCTCTTGCGCGCGGAAGCCCAGCGGTGAGTGAACTGGCGCACAGGGTGAGCGCATCCCGGCCCGGCCGAGGCCAAGGGACTGGCGAGAACTCACCAGCCAGCGTCTGTCGGTTGCCAAGTCTTGTCCGGATTGTAGAGTTCCATTTTTTGGAAGATCGCCAGCGAATCCGGGCCGAGGTCTTTTTCATAAACAATCCCGTCGTAACCGACGAGGAAGGTTTTGACGCCGGTAACCCGGTATTCGGCCGGGGCGGCGACGAGCGCAAAGCCGCCGATCATCACGCCATTGACGATGAAGTTCATTGCACCGAGAGGAGCGTCCGGGCCCTGGCCTTTCAGGACTTTGAAGTAGTAGCCGTGGAATGGCCGTCCTTGCTTCGTGTAGCCCTGCTGTATCGCCCTGGCAACGGGCGCCGCGATAGGCCCTCCCAAACTCCCGTCCGCGTTCTTCCAAACAAGTCCGTCTTGTTTGCCGGGCGTGCTGACGATTCGCTGGGCGTATTGGTTCACGCCGTCGTGCTTTTGCAAGGCGTATTGTTCCTGCGCGTCGACGAAGCCGCGGCAGATCGTGATCGCGTCCAGTTCATTGGAGCCGATGCGCCGGTAGGATATTTCCTGGCGGCCTGCTTCGGTGTCGAAATACCACTTTCCCCCTCGCTTGACGATCGGGATCGGCATGGGCCAATCCTCGTTGCCCACCGAGACTGTCGCGCGCCGCGAGTTCTTTGGATCTTTGCTCACCTGCATTTTTTCGCGGGCCTTCGCCGCAAAGGCCGCGGCGATGTTCCTGTCCTGTACGGGGTCGGCCGACCGCACCAGGTTTTCGCTGCCCGGCCCGAGAATCTGTGTCAGCTCCGGCACGTTGAAGCTCACGGCTGCATCGACCAGCGCTTGAGCCGCCTGTTCCGGTGTGGCGAACCCTTTCTGCTTCGGCTGCAATCCTGCCGCTTTTTTCGTCGATTGCGGCGGCGAAGAAGGGAAGATCGACGCAGCGCCCGAAAGAATCATCGCAACAAGTGCGGAGGCGATGAGCACGGATGCCTTTGTTCCAAAGTGTTTTTCGCCACTCATGGATTACCTCCGTCGTCCGCCACCGCGCGGGGCTCCCATACTTCCCATGCCCCGGCTGCTGCTCATCCGTGCCGCGTTTCCGCTCATGCCGCTGGAAGCACCCCCAAAGGCGCCACCGCGCGAGCCCTGCGAGATCTGCCGGTTGCCAACGCGATCGCCGCCAGCGGGACGGCTGGCTGCCGCTTCTCTCGTGGACGGAACGCCACCGCGTTCCATGCCCGGCCGCTGTGTGGGCTGTTGCCTCGCTTGACCTTGCCCCGGCCGTTGAGTTGGTTGTTGCCGCGCGCCGGGTTGACCCAGATTTTGCCGCGCGGCTGCCTGGCGCTCGGAGAAAGACGCCCCACGCGCTGTGCCGCCGTATTTGTTCGCTGTCGCCCGATCGGCGTATGGCGCGGCGCCGCGGTGCTGCGCGTTGTGCTGCCAGTTGCTGGTGCCTTTCAGGTTGTTCACCGGCCGGTTGTTGATGATGTTGTCGTTGTGGATGAACGTGTTGTTGTTATTGATGTAGATGTTGTTGTGGCCGCCCCAGCCGCAGCCCCAGCCCCAGCCGCCGCCCCAGGCAGCGCCGATCGCGAAACCGACTCCGAAGGAGATCGCCATGCCGGCAGCGTAATAGCCGGGAGGGGGATAGTAGATGGCGGGATAGGGATAGACCGGTGGGCCGTAGACGACCGTCGGGTTATAACTGGGCACGTACACGACCTCGGGGCTGGCCGGCTGGATTACCACCACGGTCTTGTTCTCGACCACCTCTGTTTGCACCTTCTGCTGCGGGGTGGTCTTCAGATTGCCAGCATTTTTGGCCTTCATACGCATGCGCTGCACCGCGTCCATCACGTCCGACTGCTGCGCAAGGAAGGCGTTGCCGAGGTCGGAGGTCCACTTGATGTTGTCCGCCATCTGCTTCACCACGTCCGGTAGTGCGGCCATGGCTTGAATGCTCGGATCCCAGTTCTCCTTCATCACCGCGTCGGTGAGCGCTTGGCCTTTCAAGTCCTTGTGTTGATTGAGCCACTGCTGCAGCTGCACGATCTCCAGCGGATAGGTGGATGCCACCAGCACCTGGCCTAGCAACGGGTCCGGATAGAGAGCGATCGGTGCCACCAGTGAATCAAGCTGATCCTCGGGAATCCTCGGTGCCTGCTGCGCAGGCGCGGAAGTCTGCCCTTGCGTTTGCGCCGCGAGCGGTGCGCCAGTGGAGATCAGCGCCAGTGCGCACACAAACGCCGTCGACCTCCGCACGAAACAACGAATGCGGGTTTCCATTGCTTTACCCCTTTGGTCACCAGTTGACTTCTTTGTAGTGGCATGCCCAATCAACGGCTACTGGCAAAACTGACAGGGGCGAATTTCGTCCGTCAGTCAGGCGCGTGTTTCTTTACAAGCGCCCATCACCTGCGGCCAAACGTCCAGCTGATGCCCGAGGTTGTACCGTAATCGCTGCCGGAGAAAAGGCCCACTGGCTGGTTGTCCCAGTTGCCGTAGAACGAGATATTCCATGAGATGTCGCCGAAGAGCTTGATGAAGTAGGTCGCTCTGGTATCCAAGCGCATGTGGCCGGGATCGGAGACGGCCGGGAAAAGCGAAGCCCTCACGTCGAGATTGGTTTTGTCGAACACGAAGAATTTCACATCCGTGGAAAGCAGGGCGGCGGCCAGGTTGTGCTCCGTTACAGGGACAAGAGTGGGCTCGTAGCGCGTGTTTTGCCATGCGGCTCCGCCCAGCACGTAAATCTTCGAGCGGTTCGTGTTCTTGAGGTAATGGCCGATGCCGCCGCCGACCGTGCTTTGCAATGTGATGCCCTGCACCGAACTTTGCAGGAAATCCCCTATGCCTGCATAGAACCAGTTATTCCAATGCGTGTAACGGAGAGCCGCAAGGCTGACCTGGTTTCGTGTGGAATTCTTCGTGCCGGAACTGGCGGACAAAGAGGAATCGAACGAGGCCGTGGCGGCCCAGCGTTCCCGCGGATACTCTACGTCCGAACCCAGCGTGAACTGAGTCGACTGGTTTCCCTTCGAGTAGGTGATCCCCGCGTTGATCGCGCCGTTGAATCGACCCCAGAAGCTTTCCGATGTTTTCCCCAGGGTGACGATCTGGGTCTGTTCGATTTCTACTTTCTTTTCCGGCGCCTCCACCACCTCGATCTTCACCGGCCGGCCGCCCGGGGTTTCAACGGTCGAGATCCTGCCGGTGTAGCGGGAGCCGTCTTCAGTCTGCACGTGAAACAGGTTCTTGCTTTCCACGCGGGCAACTTTCTTCCAATCCACCGCAACTGTACCGTCAACGTAATCGATACTGACGTAGAGCACACCGCCTTGAAGTTGCTTAATCTCGCAGGTCACATGGTCGCCGTTCTTCATCACCAGCACGTCGGTCTTTTCCCCGGCAAAGAGAGGCGCGGCGAGCAGAAGAAAGCAAAGAAGAATTGCGGCTCGGATCTTCATGGCGGCT
Organism: Acidobacteriota bacterium; assembly: GCA_021832085.1. Lineage (GTDB taxonomy): Bacteria > Acidobacteriota > Terriglobia > Acidiferrales > UBA7541 > JAKASX01. The sequence goes on from JAKBLM010000006.1 coordinate 59,044, forward strand.
CCAGTTTTCATGTGGTTGCCAGTCGTCGGGACGGCAGCCACGTCGCGAGTCGGCGCCTTCCGCGCGCAGGCGGAAAAGGGCGGCAGGTCAAAAGGCGGAGACCGACAGCCCGCCGCAGTCAAGGCGCGAAAAGGAGGGCCATCGCGGGAATGCCAGCGGCCATGACGTAACCCCGGCGAACCAGCTCAGGCACACACACTTCCTTCCAGCCTAGCGGGAAGGCGGGGCAAGGACATCTGTCAGTTTTTGCAGTGGGATCTACCGGCGTCCGAAATCCCACTGCCTAGCGAGACGGTTCGTAAGACACGCGGAATCCTCAGCCGGTTGGGTCGCCACCGCGAAGGCAATCGCTCAGGGACGCCATCCCACCCCCTGTCAGTTTCGACGGTTGCCCAAGTTTTTCGGGGGGAGCTATCCTGCCCCCCAATTTACCGACTTTTCCTGAAACTCTCGCGTTCCTCTGCTTTGCGCGGCGGGCACAAAGAATTGACGGCCCCTCTCGCAAGACGTAGCAGACGGAAACACCGAATCACGCTTCGCTGATCCCCGCACGAGAAGGAAGAGGATGCACATTGCCGCCCGAGCTTCCGCAGCCCGTCTCGAAAGGAGTCCCGCGAGAAGATTCAAAGGGAACTACGAACGCATCTTCAACCAGGCAAGAATCCGCGTAAGGGCCTGGGAGCGCGCAAACGCGAGGGGAGTTGGCCCTTACTAAGTGCGGATGCTGGTCCAAATCTCACGCCGAGCCCTCCGTAGCGGCGACCCGCCGTGTCAACTCGTCACGCTCAAAGTGTTCGGTTAGCCCAGCCGGCCAAATAGGTGGTTGATTGTGTAGTCAAGCCCCATCCGCAAAACGAAGTGGTCGCTCACGCTCGAAAGCCCGAAGGTCGGCTCGAGACGGAAGCGCCAGTTGGGAGCAAGCGAATAACTGAACACCGGGCCGAGATACTGCTGCTCGCGGTGCCAGAAGAAGCCGAATTGCTGCGTATCGCCGAGACCGCCCATCATTTCCACACCGTAGCCAAGCCGCTGCGGCGAAAGGGCCGGCGGCGCGACGATTTTTCTGCCCATGCCGCTCATGTCGTCCCATTTCGGCTGCCGAAAGACGCCCCAGACGTAGCCGAAATAGTCGTTGTAATTTTGAAGGTCCAGCTCAGAGACGAAGTTGAAGGTGAAATTCAGCCGGCCCCAATCGTGATACGTGATGATGCGCTGCTCGAACGTGTGGGCTGGACGGTTGCGGGCGACGTGGAGCGGCTCGGTTAGATCGGAAACGCCGAAGCCGCTGACTTCCATCTTGTAGAGGGAAGCTTGGTCGAGATCCTCGAACTCGCCGTAGAGGGTCAGGTGCAGCAGGTGGTCATGCGGGAAGAGTTGGTAGTAAGCATTGAAGCGGACGCCGCCAAAGGTGTTCGGCAGCCCGCTGATTTTCTGTCCCTCGGCCATGAAGCCAACGGACAATCGATTGGTGACGCCGTATTCGGCCATGCCCATGTAAGTGAGGTAATTGGGGCCGACGCGGGCAAGTTGGTAATCGGGCAGGAGCATGAGCATCAGGTGGTTCTTGGGTATGGTGTTGCTGATGGCAGTGAAATAGGGGTTCATTTGCGCGCGCGCCGACCGAGCGCCCATCGCCGCGCACACACAAATAAAGAGACCGAACAGGAACGCCCGCTTCAATTGACCTTCACCCGTTTGAAGTCCGAAATGTGCTGAGAGTATGTCAGATGCCTTGTGCCGGATGGACGGGGGAGCTCATGGGAAGATGTAGTGAGCGATAAAACTTTATGAGGGCCGCGTACCGAGCCGTTCCACGACGCCGGTTTCGAGCGGCCGGGCCTGGCCGGCGGGCAGCCGGCCGATGAGGAAAGAGATCAGGCCGGCGATCAGGCCAGCCGCGATGACGATGGTCTCCCAGGCCAGGCCGACGCCGACCACCACGCCGCCGGCAGCTCCGAACGGTACGAGTAGCGCGGCCAGCGCGGCCTCGCGGACGCCGATGCCGGCCTGGCTGATAGGCAGGAAGGCCGAGATTTTCGCCAGCGGCCAGGCAAAAAGCCATGCGCGATACGGCAAGTGAAGACCGCAGGCCGCCGCGATCACCGTTGTCAGCGTGAGAAAACCAAGTTGGGTGACGAAGGCCAGGCCGAGCGCGGCGAGCATGCGGCGCGGACGGCGGACCATCGAGCGCCCGGCGTCCCGCAGGCGAACCATGCGGCGCCGCATGCGAAAGGAGAACCGGCGGGCAGGCAGCAGCGCCACGGCCAACGCGGCCAACAGGCCGAGCCCCACGAGCGAAACGAGGACGAGCAGGAAGCCGTGGCGATCGGAGGGCCGGAGCGCCCCGGGTACCAGCAGCACGCCGAGCGTGGCCAGGGTGATCAAGGCGATGACGTCGAGCGTGCGGTCGAGCAGGCTGCCGAGCAGCACGCCCGCCTTGCTGCGACCGAGGCGCAGGGCGAGGCCCGCCTTGACCACGTCGCCGCCGGCGACCGACGGCAGAAATAGCGTGCTGAACAGGCCGGCGAAATAGCAGCGCGCCGCCTGGGCGAAATTCAGGCCGGCGCCTGCGCCGTTGAGCATGAGCTTGTATTTGTTGATGCCAGCGAGGTGTACGCAGAAATAGCCGGCGAGCACAGCCAGCCAGAGCAGGGGCGGCAGGCGGCGCAGGGCGCGCCAGACCTCGGCGAAAGGAACGAAGTGGAAAAGCAACGCCAGAATCAGCGCGCTGCCCGCGATCCGCAGCGCCGCATTGCGCCAGGCGTGTTGGCGGAAATGGCCAGACATTGGCGGCATTATGGCCTGCGCATGCGGGCCGGGGCAAGGCGGGCGGGGATGACGGGAAGAAGAGATTCACTCTTTCTTTGCGTTTGTTATCGCCGAAAACACGGTAGACTGGGGGCTGGGACCGAAAAGCATTGAACCGGCGTGTTTCTCTGTGATAATGGGCAAGGGCATTGGAGTGCTTGAATGAAAAAGAAGATTCGCGTAGTGCAGTACGGAGTGGGACCCATCGGCGCTTCCATCGTGCAGCTGATGCGGCAGAAGCAGGCCCTGGTGATTGCCGGCGCCATCGATAAGGATCCGGAGAAAGCCGGGCGCGACCTCGGCGAGGTGGTGGGCGCCGCGGATGCTCCTTGGGGCGTGAAGGTATCGGCCGATCCGGCCGAAGTGCTGTCGCACCCGGTCGACGTGGTGGTGCACACCACGTCTTCATTCCTGACCGACGTCGCGAGCCAGTTGATGGAATGCCTGGAAGCCGGGGCGTGCGTCGTTTCCACCTGCGAGGAGTTGTCGTACCCGTTCCGCAAGCATCCGGAACTGGCGGCCAAGCTCGACGAGGCGGCACGGGAATCCGGAGTGACGCTGCTGGGCACTGGCGTGAATCCGGGATTCGTGATGGACAAGCTGGTGCTGGGGCTCTCCTCCGCGTGCCAGCGGGTCGATCACGCCAAGGCGATCCGCATCGTCGACGCGTCGCGGCGGCGGATTCCTTTGCAGAAAAAGGTTGGCGCCGGACTCAGCGTTGAGGAGTTTCAGCAGCGAGTGACCGAAGGCACCGTCAAGCACGTGGGGCTGCCGGAATCGGTCGCGATGCTTTCCGACGGCCTCGGCCTGGACGTTGACACCATCACCGAAACGGTCGAGCCGGTAGTGGCCACTGAGTCTATTCGCACGGACTACACCGAGGTCAAGGCCGGGCAGGCGGCTGGGATTCACCAGGTGGCACGGGGGATTTCGCACGGCGAAGAGAAGATCTACCTGGAGCTGAACATGTACGTCGGCGCGGTCGACGCCAGCGATACGATCCAGCTTTCGGGCGAGCCGAACCTGACGATGGTGATTCCCGGGGGAACGCATGGCGACATCGCGACCGCGGCGGTTTCGGTGAACGCGATTCCGGCCCTGCTGGCGGCGCCAGCCGGGCTGCGCACGGCGCGCGACCTGCCATTCTGCTTCTTCCCGCCGCTCGCCCCGCCATAGGGCGCGGCAAGTTGCGGCCGGAAAGAGCCGGTGGATACGAGCGTCTTTCGCGGCATGGCTTAATGAAAAAGCGCCGGCTCGGCGGCGCTATGGGAGCCAAGCGGGGGCGCAGGACTCGGCGCTCATGTCCTCCCGGAAGGCGATAGCGCCCGTGTTCTCTCCCGAATGGACGTTTCTCTGGAGCGGGCAGTTCTGTTCGCTTGTATTTCCGCGGCAGATCAGCAAATGTAGCTCGGCGCGAGAGCGCGCCGCTTGTGTTGTGACGAGCGGCTACGAGAGGACAGCGAACTCGACTCGCTTGAGCATGGGGTCGATGCGCTCGGCGCGGACGCGCACCCGGTCGCCCAGGCGAAAACGCCGGCTGCGGGTGCGGCTGACAATGGCGTGGTCGAGTTCGCGGAAGTAGCAGCGTTCGCCGACCGTCTCCTCCAAACGATCGATCGGCACCAGCCCCTCGACGAAGACCTCCATCAGTTCCACGAAAAAGCCGAATTTCAGCACCGAGATAATCAGCGCGTCGTATTCCTCGCCGAGGTGCTGCTCCATGAATTGCGCGGTCTTCCAGTCGATCAGCTCGCGCTCGGCGTCGACCGAGCGGCGCTCAGCCTCCGAGGTTTCCGTGGACATTTCGTCGAGCTCACCGCCGCGGTAAGGGCCGGGGACGGTGGTTTCCTCCGGATGGTCGAGGGCCCATTTCAGCACCCGGTGAACGACCAGGTCGGGATAGCGGCGGATGGGCGAGGTGAAGTGCGTGTAGTAATCGAGCCCGAGGGCGAAATGGCCGATGGGCTCGGCGGCGTAGCGCGCCTGCTTCAGCGAGCGCAGCATGAGGTAAGAGAGGATGCGCTCCTCGGGGCGGCCGGCGATCTTTTCGACCAAGTGCTGGTAGTGAGCGGGCAGGACTTCGATTTCGAGGGGGACGCTGACCTCCATCGGGCGCCGGCGCCGGCCATGAAAACCGGAGCGCGAGCGGGCGACCATCTGGCCGTGGCGGACGGCGATAGGGCGGTCGAGCGCCGAGCCGAGGCCGAGCGAATAGCCGAAAGCGCGCGCGAGTTCCTCGAATTCGATCACCTTTTTCGGATCGGGCTTTTCGTGGACGCGGTGCAGCGAGCCGAGGCCGCGGCGCTCGAGGTAGCGCGCCACCTGCTCATTCGCAAGGAGCATGAACTCCTCGATCAAGCGATGGGCGATGTTGCGCTCGCTGCGGGCGATGGTGAGCAGGTGGCCGAGCTCGTCGTATTCGACGACCGGCTCGGGCAGGTCGAAATCGATGGCGCCGCGCCTCTGGCGGCGGGCGTTGAGGATCAGCGCGAGCTGTTTCATCAGGCGGAAGCGCGGGGCGAGCGCTGCATAGCGCGCGGTCATCTCGGGATCGCCTTCGAGCACCTTGTTGACGTTGGTATAAGTCATGCGCTCGGCCGAGCGGATTACACCGGGAGTAAAGCGGGAGGCGGTGACGTTGCCGGCGGCGTCGAGGTCCATGATCACGCTCATGACGAGGCGGTCCTCGTGCGGGTTGAGGGAGCAGATACCGTTCGAAAGCTCGTGCGGCAGCATCGGGATGACGCGGGTGGGGAAATAGACGGAGGTGCCGCGAAGGCGTGCTTCGCGGTCGAGCGGGGCGCCGCGGAGGACGTAGTGTGCTACGTCGGCGATGTGGACCTGGAGCTGGAAGCCGCCGCCGGGCAGCCGGTCGACGTAGACGGCGTCGTCGAAATCGCGCGCGGTTTCGCCGTCAATCGTGACGATGGGCAGCGTGCGGAAATCCTCGCGGCCCTCGATCACGCCAGGTGCGACGGCCTGCGGCACCTCGCGCGCCTCAATAAGCACCTCTTCCGGAAAGACGTGTGGGAGCTGGTGCTTGCGCACGATGATCTCGACGTCGACGCCGGGCGCATCGGGCTTGCCGAGGATCTCGATTACGCGGCCGGCTGCGCGCACGCCCGCGCGGGGAAACCGGGTCAGCTCAACATTGACGGCGGCGCCGTCGAGTTCCGGGTGGCGGGCGAACGGCTGCGCCTGGCGCACCAGCTCGTCGGCGGAGGGCCGCAGGTGCGCCGGCAGCTCTTCGCCCGGCGGCACGGCGATCTCCAGCGCGACGCGGGGATCCAGCGGGGCGACCATGCCGCCGCGTCCCCGGTAGTGGAAGATGCCAACAACAGTGGGGTGGGCGCGGCCGGTAATCTCGACCACGTGGCCCTCGGCGCGGCCGTCTGGGCGACGCCGGTCGATGCGTGCGAGTACGCGGTCGCCATGCATGGCGTCGCCCGTGTTTTCGGCGTTGACGTAGAGATCGCCCTCGATGCCGAGCGGCGTGTCGGGCACGACGAAACCGTAGCCGTCTCGATGGAGCACGATGCGGCCGGTGAAAAGATTGGGATCCCTGCGCCGGCCGTCGGCTGGGGCCGGCTGCGGACGCTCGCCGCGGCGTGCAGGTCTGTGGCCACGGGTCGGGCGCTCGCCTTCAGGCGGCGCACCGGGACGATAAGCGCGATGGCCGGCGCGACGCGATTCCACGATTTCTCCGCGTCGCTTCAGGCCGCCGATCATTTCGCGGAGTTCCTTGCGGGCCGAGCGGCCGGCCCGGCCAAGGCCGAGGGCGCGAGCCAGTTCGCCGAGGCTCATCGGCTCACTGGCCGCCGAGAGCGTCTCGAGCAGATCGTTTTCGGTGATTTCGCGGCGGCGTGCCACGTCGATTTTCTCCTTAGTGTCCCATGACCCCGGCGCGCGGCATCTGCACCACAATGGGGCGACCGCGCGGCTCGCGCATCAGCGCTGGGGCGTAGAGGCCGATGAGCTTTCTCCGCCACCAGTCCCCGGTGGCGCGCCTGGTGGCTGGGTCTGTAAACCAATATTGCCAGAGTACGGCCCGGACTTCGAGAGGGGGCTTTGCGGCAAAAGGATTGCCGGCGAAGAGGCTGAGCACGGCGGGATCGTTGCGGAGCAAGAGAACCTCGGTGCGGAGGACAATCGGCGCTTCCTGCCACGGTTCCTGCGACGCGAACCATAGATTCCAATCGAAGCGGGGCTGGTAGGGCGCATAGATGCCCGGCGCCTTGGCGGGATTCTGGGGCTTGTAGAGGAAAGGATAGGCGATCCACGACTTGCCGTTGTAGGAGCCCTGGAATTCGATCTGGTATTGGCCGCGGGTCATCACGCCGAATAGGCCGTATTCGTTGGCAAAACGGAAGGGACCAAGTACGCTGGCGGGCCAGAGGGGCAAGGGGAGAAGCGCGGCCACCAGCAGCGCCGTGGTGGCGTAGAAGATCCAGCCGAAAATGATGCCGGCGAGCCAGAGCCTGGCCGTCGCCAACGCGCGGCGCCACGGCGGCCTGCCGGCGGTGCTTTCAGCCGGGGACGATCGCGACGCGTCCGGCTCGGCGGTGTCCGGTGTCAGGCGCAGCGAAACCGGCTCGACTGCTGGCGACTGGGTAGCGACGGCGGCTCTGGTGCGCTGGCGTTCGACGAGCTTGCGCGGCAGCAGGCGCAGACGGGCGAGGAAACGGTCGTCGAGCAGCAGCAAGCCCAAGGAGAGAACGAGGTAGTTCAGGAAGGCATAGTTGCCGGTGAGAATGATGCCGATTTGAAAAGCGGAAACGAGGAAAAAGAGACCGATGCGGAAACGGCGCGGGGCGAAAAGCAGCCAGACCAGACCGAGTTCAGTGGCCAGCGTGAAGCCTGCTGCGGCCCGCTGGAACCAGTGCGGCAGTTGTTCGGCGTACCAGGCGATCCAGGTGGGCAGCGGACCGTTCTGATAATAGTCATAGAGCGCGGTGAGGTGGCGCCATTCGGGGTCGCCCCCGGCAAGCTTGGCCACGCCGGACTCGAAATAGATGCGGAACCACTCCCAGCGCAGCAGGTAGAGGCTGGCGCGCGAGGGCGGATGATCGACGGCCCAGCCGGGCCAGATTCCCGGTGGCGAGAAGAAGAGCGCCAGCAGCCCGGCGGCGAGCAGCATCCCATCGGACTGATAGTCGGCGAAAGACTGTGCGGCGGCGATGAAGGAAAGGTATAACGCCAGGCAGACGAAGAAGGACAGGCGCGGCCAGAAGTTGAGCAGTGCGAGGATCGACGCGGCGAGGCCCAGCCAGCAGAGCAGGTCGAGCGCGCGGTTTCCGCTGCCGGCCCAGAGAATTGTGGGCGCGAACCAGAAGCGCAGCCAGCCGAAGGCCTTGCCCACCTCTTGCAGATAGCGTCCCGCCGGGAAGATGCCATGCGGGCCGATGAGCCCGCGGATTTGAAAGATGAGCGAGAAAAAGGCGGAGAAATAAACCAGCGCCAGCGCGCGCAGGAAGAGCCAGCGGATGCCGGCATAGCCGGAACTCGGACCAAGCAGGAAGCGCGCCAGCTTTGCCGGCCGGTAATCCATGCCGCGGCCATTATACGAGGAGACCGTCTCGGGAAGGCCGGCGACCGCGGGTCGCCCAACTGACGGCAGCGGGCTTGTTTTCCTAAATGTTGGCTGGCGGGTGGCCGTGGAGCGTGCAAGAGCCGTCCCCACAGGCTTCGCGGTTCCACCGATAGCGGTTGCGGGCCACCCAAGCGTAAACCCAGGTGGCCAGTGCGTGAATGCCGGGAAGCTTCAGTAGCCAGGCCACGGCGCGCCAGCCAGGCAGCGCCCGGCCGACCGCCGACCACGCATCGACTCCGCTCGAAACCCGGCCTTCACGGTCGACAGCCTGCATGAGGCGCATGGCCATTTCCGGATCGACTTGGGGAAAGCGCTGCGGGACGCTGGGATCGTGGAGGTCGAGCAGTTCGATGCGATGTTGCGGGTCGTGACGGCGCAGGCGTTCGGCGCTTGCCCGGCAGAGGGCGCAGTTGCCGTCGTAGAGCACCGTGAGTTCGGCCACCGGGCAGCCTCCAGCGCGTGAGCTGGCGAGATACGAAAGATGGAAATATTGTAACGCGGCGGGCGGCGAGGGCAGCTCAGTGATGGGCGTCTTGATTGGCTGTTGGGGTGGGGTCGAAGCGGAGGATTTCGACGGTGATGTTGTCGTTGCCGCCGCGCTCGTTTGCCAGATTGACCAGCATTTGGCAAGCCTCGGCCGGGGGATGAGCCTCGACGATATCGTGCAGTTCGCGCTCGCTGACCAGCCCCCAGAGACCGTCGGTGCAGAGCAATAGCTTGTCGCCGGGTTCCAACTGGGTTGGCTCGGCGGAGACGTCGATCGGGACGCCGTCGCGGCCGATGCCGAGCGCCGAGGTGAGCACGTTGCGCTGGGGATGATGCTGGGCCTCGGCATGTGTGATGACGCCGCTCTCCAGGAGTTGGTTGACGTAGGAATGGTCGCGGGTGAGCCGGCGGAGCTTCCCGCCGCGGAACAAATAGAGGCGGCTATCGCCGATGTGGGCCACCCAGAGGTGGCGGCCGTGAATCACCGCGGCCGTGCAGGTGGTGCCCATGTTGTGAAATTGCGGGTGCTCGTGGGCGTAGGTTCGGATGCGCTCATGGGCCTCGCGCAGCGCGGCTGCCAGGGCTTCGGCGGGCTCGAGATCCGCGGCCCGACCGTAAAAGAAACACGTGGTTTCGACGGCGATCCGGCTGGCAAGTTCGCCGCCCTCGTGGCCGCCCATGCCGTCGGCGACGATCGCGAGCCGGCCCTTGCGCTGGAACTCGTCCTCGTTCTTTGGTTCCCAGTAGCCGCAGCAGTCTTCATTCCGTTCGCGCACCATGCCGACGTCGGAAATTTGTGCCAGCTCTAGACCCGGGCGAATCTCCATAGTGGCTCCGCTATACCTTTCCGTTCGCCGCCCTGTCAAGCGATGCCTCTTCGATGCTGAGCTAATGAGGAACGGGCGACAGTCTCTCCTAAAAGGCTCGCTGCTCACGCGGACGAATACGGAGAGAATGTCCGGGATTTCCAGCACTTGCCCCCACCCTTTTATGTATGAGCCAGCCGCCCTGGCGTTGGCGAGGACTTCCCGGCGAGCAACGTGATCGCGCGCCCACCCAGTCGCTCGATCTGATCTCCAGGCCGTTCCAGTACTCGGGCGCGCTTCGGAACTTGCCGGAGGCTCTGCACGCGCTCACTCGTGCCTTTTGCCTTGTTTGCCCCAATAACCTGCCGTAGACTCCTGGCCAAGTAAAAGGCAGTTGGGGGTGTAAAGCGGGCAAAAGCGCCGACGGCAGCGCGGGGCAGGCACCGGAGGCCATGGGTCATTTTGGAAATGGACGACGACGGTCGATTGGATTCCTGGAAAGAAATTGCAACCTATCTCGGGCGCGATGTCCGTACTGTCCGCCGCTGGGAGAAGGAACGCGCTCTTCCGGTTCACCGCCTGCCCGGTAGCGGCCGGAGGGCCGTTTTCGCGTACCGCAGCGAAATCGACGAGTGGCTGCGCGGGGAGGGCAAGGAAGCCGAGCCGGTTTCCGCAGCAGTGTCCGGACGGGCAGGCAACACAGGCCAAGCCGAGGTTACGAACCCCGCTGCGGACGGCGCGCAAGGTCGGCTGGATTGGGTGCGACGGCGCGGGAGAATTCTGGCTCTACTGGCGGCTGTGGGCGTGTTGGTGATTTTCGCTTTGGCACTGCATGGGCATGTGCGGTCTGCCCCTCTCGACCATTCTGAGCACGCTGCCGCAGCCAGCAAAGCGAGCGCTGTGAACGTCTCCGCTTTCCCTTGGAAACCCGAGGTTCTTTCCGTCCAGTTCAACGGCACGCCCGGCAACCTGGGGATGGATGTGAATGGACTGGATTTCGGCCGTGTGCCGATTCCCCTGCCTTTTACCGGCGACCTCGCATGGTTTCGGATCGGCGACGTCAGTTGCTACGCGCTCCGGCCGGGAACCTGCGAGGCGGGCTATACGCGAGACACCTCGCATCTGACCTACCTTTCCTGGAGCGGAACACGGATCGCCTTTTCCCATTTCAAGCTGGCTGCCCCCGGAGATGCGATCGAACTCGCGGTCTGGAATCCGCTGGCAAAGAACCGGAGACAAGCAGCTGCGGTGTGGGGCGGCAATGTTCCGCCGGTGCTGCGGGGAACGCCGCAGATTTCGAGCGTGACGTTCACCGGCCACGGGAAGCATCTGCACATCACGATTCAGGGGAAAAATTTCGGAGCGGCGCCGCCCGGTGTGCCCGGCGTGGGCAATACCGGTTTTTTGGAAATTGGTGATTACGCGTATCACTTGCCGGAAGTCCACCTTTCCACTTTTTTTCGCGCCGGCTACCAGAATCGGTCAGTGATCTGCGGCATCACGCTGCTCTACCGTTCCTGGTCCGATCGGAAGATCCGGATCGACGGCTTCGGTGGGGCCTATGGGCAGGACGGGCTGGTGGTGCACGACGGCGACCCTGTCTCGATCGATCTGTGGAACACGAAAAATCATCTCGCGACGGCCTGGGGTGGTCGTATCCCCTGATTTTTCCTTCGTCCAACTGGCCGTCGGCAGGCCAAGACCGGAATTTTCAAGCGCCGTCGCGCAAGCCAGAGGCGTTTCTTCTTGGCCGCCGCAAGATCAGCCGTGGCGCGAGGCGAAGCGCTCCTTTGCCGCCTGCCGATTTCTGCCAAAGGAGCGAGGGACAAGCTTGCATGCGTCGAGCGGCTCTTACGGTGGTCGGAACAAGTCCCAGAGACCTCGTGTGGGGTGGGAAATCCGCCACGTCGTTTCCGGCAAGCGCGCGTAGACGGGGCCTCAGGGTGGGGCGTATATTGGCCGGGCTTGCGGATTGGAAAGGAGAGGAGTGGAAATGAGACGAGTGGTGCTGTTCTGGGCGGTTCTCTCGGCTATGTTGTTCGTTGCGGCAGGGACCGGTTTTGCGCAGGCACAACCCGAGCCGCTACTGCTGCAGGACCCGACTCTCAACAAAACCCAGATCGCGTTCGCCTACGCCGGCGAAATCTGGAGCGTCCCCCGCTCGGGCGGGGCGGCGACGCGGCTGACGGCGGGTCCGGGGCTGAAATCGAATCCGAAATTCTCGCCCGACGGGAAATGGATCGCGTTCAGCTCCAACGCGGACGGGAACGTGAACGTGTACGTGATCCCGGCCGATGGCGGACAGCAGAGGCAGCTGACTTTCAGTAGCGGGCCGGACATCGTGCAGGGCTGGACGCCCGACGGCAAGCAGGTGCTTTTCAGCTCGCCGCGCTATGCCTTCGCGCACCAGGTGGTGCAGCTGTTCACCGTGCCGCTGGCCGGAGGGTTTCCCGAGCGGCTGCCCTTCCCGACCGGGTTCGGCGGCTCGTACTCGCCCGACGGAACCCACATCGCCTATGTTCCAACGCCATTTCCCTGGGGCACGTGGAAGTATTACCGCGGCGGAATGCTGCCGGTGGTGTGGATCGCGAACCTGGCGAATTCGAGCGTGGTGAAAATGCCCCACACCTTTTCGATCGACTTCAATCCGATGTGGGTGGGCGACAAGATCTACTTCCTCTCAAACCGCGCCGGGCGCTTCACGCTCTTCGAGTACAACCTGAAGACGCAGAAGATCACCCAGTTGCTGCAGAACAATAGCCCCTTCGATTTCAAGAGTGCTTCGGCGGGACCGGGAGCGATCGTCTACGAACAGTTCGGCTCCTTGCACCTTTACAACCTGAAATCGGGTCGCGAGCATGAGGTGCACGTAACGATCACCGGCGATTTCCCCGCCGCCCAGCCGCACTTCGAGAAGGTGGCGAAGCACATCCTCCACGCCAACATCTCGCCGACCGGGCAGCGCGCCGTTTTCGAAGCCCACGGCGAAATCCTGACTGTGCCCGCGAAAAAGGGGTCGATCCGCAACATCACCAACACGCCGGCCATCGCCGACCGCAATCCGGCCTGGTCGCCCGACGGGCGCTGGATCGCCTATTTTTCGGACGAATCGGGTAACTACGAGTTGCACCTGAAGGGCCAGATGGGCATGGGGGTTGTAAAGAAGATCCCGCTGGGCGATACGCCGGCGTTTTACTACCACCCGGTGTGGTCGCCCGACAGCAAGAAGATCGCCTATACCGACAACAAGCTCAACCTCTGGTACGTGAATATCGAGACCGGCAAAAACGTGAAGATCGACACCGACACCTACGAGACGCCGGTGCGCGGTCTGAATCCGGTCTGGTCGCCCGACAGCAACTGGATCGCCTACACCAAGCTCCTGGTGAATCACATGCGGGCTGTGTTCGTCTACTCGCTCAAAACCGGCAAGACCACTCAGGTCACCAACGGCATGAGTGATGCCGAATACGCCGCCTTTGACAAGAGCGGAAAGTACCTCTACTTCACCGCGAGCACCAATGTCGGCCCTACCACCGGCTGGCTCGACATGTCGAGCTTCGGGCATCCGGTGACGCGCAGCGTATACGTGATGGTGCTCCAGAGCAACGTGCCCTCGCCGCTGGCGCCCGAGAGCGACGACGAAAAGATCGGCGCCGCTGCGCCCGTTCCCGGCGAGCCGAGCGGCCAAAAACAGCCGGAGAAAAAGCCTGCTGGCCCTTCCGAAGTCCAGATTGATTTTCACAACATCGGCCAGCGCATCCTTGCGCTGCCGATTCCCCCGGCAAACTACGTGGGCCTCGCCGCTGGCAAGGCGGGGGAAATCTACCTGGTGCAGGCGCCCCAAATGGGCGCGGTGCTCGAAGGGGAACGGGCCAGCTACTCGGTGCTGAAATTTGATTTGAAGAGCCGGAAGACCGAGCCGCTGATCAGCGGCGTAACCGCTTTCTATCTTTCCTTCAACGGCGAGAAATTTCTCTACCGCGAAGGGCGCGACAAGTGGGGCATCGCTCCGACCGCCAAGCCCGTCAGGCCCGGCGAAGGCCTGCTCCGCATGGACCAGATGAGCGTGTGGGTTGTGCCGAAGGCGGAATGGAAAGAGATGTACTACGAGGTCTGGCAGATCGAGAAGCTTTTCTTTTACGACAAGAACCTGGACGGGCTGGACCTGGCCAAGACCGAGGCCGAATACGCACGCTTCCTGCCCGGTATCGAAAGCCGGAACGACCTGAACTACCTGTTTAAGCAGATGCTGGCCCAGATCAATGTCGGCCACATGTTCGTCCGCGGCGGCGACATGCCGGAAACGCCGCACGTGAACGTCGGGTTGCTCGGCGCCGATTACACGATCGACCACAACAGGTACCGCTTCTCCCGCGTTTTTTCCGGTGAGAACTGGAATCCGGAGCTCCACGCCCCGCTCACCCAGCCCGGCGTCAACGTGAAAGTCGGTGAATACCTGCTGGCGGTCAACGGGCGCCAGCTCTACGGCTCCGACAATATTTACAGCTACTTCCTCGATACGGTAGGCAAGCAGGTGGTGCTGACTGTGGGTCCGAATCCGGACGGCACCGACTCGCGCGAGGTGACCGTGGTGCCGATCGCGAGCGAAGCCGGTCTGCGGAATCGCGCCTGGATCCGCCACAACATTCACGTTGTCAACCGGCTGAGTCACGGGCAGTTGGCCTACGTCTACCTGCCTGACACGGGCGGCGGCGGTTACTCGAATTTCAACCGCTATTTCTTCGCCCAGCTCGGCAAACATGGCGCGATCATTGACGAGCGCTACAACACCGGAGGTACCGCGGCTGACTACATCATCGAATACCTGCAGCGGCAGCTCTGGAACTATTGGTACACGCGCTACGGGAAAATCTTCACCACCCCGCTCGACGCGATCTACGGGCCCAAGGTGATGATCATCAACCAGTACTCGGGCTCGGGTGGAGACGCGCTGCCGTGGTATTTCCGCCACACGCGCCTGGGGCCCCTGGTGGGCGAGCGCACCTGGGGCGGACTGGTCGGCATCTACGACTATCCGCCGCTGATCGACGGCGGCTCGGTGACCGCGCCCCGCGTGGCCTTCTTCACCACGCATGGCACGTGGTACGTCGAGAACCACGGCGTGCCGCCCAATATCACCGTGCCGCTCGATCCGGAGGAGTGGCGCAAGGGAGTGGATAGCCAACTGGTTCGTGCGGTGCAGGTGGCGATGCAAGAACTGAAGCAGCATCCGCCGCAGAAGCCGGTGCTTCCGCCGTTCCCCAACTACCACGGGAAACCGTAGCGGCGGCCGGCAGTTTCGCAAAGAATCGGCGCGTTCCGCCTTCGCGGTGCGCGCCGATCTTTTTTAATGGGCAGCCAAAAAGCAGAGGGCTTTCCTTCCGTGCCGCTCGATAGCGAGGCGGATATGGCGTGCGACCCGAAAGTGCTGAAACATGTGTCGTCGCCGGGGCCGCGCAGGGAACGCGCGTGGCGAAAATTTAACCGGTGGAGAGTTCGCGGAGTTTGGTGACGGTGTTCCAGTTGCGAGTCGTGGCGCGGAGGGACAGGGCTTTTTCGATGGCGGTGTTGGAGAGCTTGGTTTCGGCGTAGCCCCCGGGGCAGTGCAGATAAATTTCCCGGCCCACAGGCTGAAAACGGTCGCCGCTGGCGGGGATGGCTTGCAGGCTTGCAAGGGCTGATTTTGAGGCCGGTTGCTGAAGGAAAGTGACGTAGAGTCTCGAAAGATCGATTCCCTTTTCCTCCACAAACGGATTTGCGGCGATGACGCTGGCGATTTCCGGCGCCGTTCGCACGATGACGGTAACGGGGAGACGGGACTCGCCGGCGAGCTTCTTTTCGAGCGCCGATGCCCAATGGGAGGCGGTGTCGCGAGCTTCGAAAACGACGTTTCCGCTTTGGAGGTAGGTGCGGGCGTTCTGCAGGCCAAGTTCCGCGCAGAGCGAGCGAAGGCGCTCCATTTTCAGCAGGTTGCCGCCGACGTTTATGCCGCGCAACAGGGCGATGTAAACGGCCACGGAGTCTCCTACGCCGGCCAGACCAGGAAACCGATAGCGTCGCACGAACGGCCCCGACAACACAAACCAGACGATCAGTGTCGCCGCAGTGGTGAGGCGCGGTCCTCACCAGTTGAAGCCGCTTGGCTGATCGGACTCTTCGTGGCACAGCTGGAACTGTGCCCTTGCATCGCCTCAGGTTTCGGATGCGGCGGCTGGTCAGCGGGCCAGCGGGCTCTCCCAGACGCGGGAGAGCAGTTCCTTGAGCTGGGCGAAATCCCTGGGACCGAGTTCCGCGCTCCATTCGCGCTCGATGTCGCGGAGAATGTCGTGAATCTTCGCGTAGGCGGCGTGCCCGCGTTTCGTCAGGCGGACAATTCGCGCGCGACGCTGGTTGGGCGCGTCGGAGCGGACGATGTAGCCGAGGGCTTCGAGGCTCCGCAGAAGCTGGTTCATGGCCTGCTTGCTCATGCCGGCGCGCTCGGCGAGCATACCGGGACGAACGCCATCGGGGCCGGGAAACTGGAGCACGGCCATATGGGGCACGCGGAGCTGCTCGAAGCCGGCTGCATTGAGCTCGTTGACGATACGGCGATGGATCGCCTGGGCCGGAACGCGCAGCAGCGCGCCGATGAGCATATCGGTGGTTTCGATTGATGGTCTTGGCATTTTTACGCTTGACACCATTAGTAAACTCCATTTACAGTCTAGCACAGTAAATTGAGTTTACTATATAAAGAGAAGACCGAGGTTCCCATGGCACGAGAGACCGCCGACCTTCATGTCAATCCTGCCGACGAGACCATCCGTCTCGGGCCGCTCGCGGTGCGCTTCCTGATCACCGGCGAGAACTCGAGCGGCAGCATCGCGGCTTTTGAGCTGGCTGTTCCGGCCGCGCAGCGCTTGGCGGCTCCGGCCCACAGCCACGACCATTACGAAGAGACGATTTACGGCATCGACGGAGTGCTGACCTGGACAGTCGACGGAAAGCGGGCGGACGTCGAACCAGGACAGGCACTGTGCATTCCGCGCGGGGCCGTTCACCGGTTCGATAACAACGGCGAGCGCGACGCGAAGGCGCTGTGCGTGATCACGCCCGCGGCGATCGGTCCCGAATATTTCCGCGAGTCGGCCGAGGTGATCAACGCGGCGGCCGGCGGACCGCCTGACCGGTCAAGGATGGTCGAGATTATGCTCCGGCATGGGCTGACGCCGGCTCCGCCGCGACCCGAGGCGTAGCGCAGGGCAGAGGGCGGGCAAGGGGGGCCATGCACTCGCAAGCGGATGGCTACGCGACCCCTACGAAACCTGGCTGGCTAGCGTTTGGGAGCGCCGGGAAACCGGACCCTCGGCGGCTCGATCCGTGCCCTTATGGCGAACCGGATTGCCCCGGCTTCAATGATGGGCCACTGGTATACGGGCGGCGGTTATTGGGGCTTGTCCAGGATGACGTGCTCTCCGGTGACGAAGTAGGCGGCTTTGGAGCGATCCATGAAATTCGGCTCGTCGTCGGTGATGGTTTGCCACTCGGGGGATTGGCGGGCGGCGAGCAGAGCGGCGGGATCGTCGAACCAGAGTTCGGCCATGCCGTCGTAATCGGGCTGGTATTTGTCGCCGGGGATGGTGACACGGTGGCTCTGAACGAGGCGGCGGAGATGGGGAACGCGGAGGGCCAGGGCGCCGTGGACGTGCTGCCAGTAGTCGAAGAATTGCTCGTCGGTCAGGTCGGGGCGCTTCGTGATGCAGTACACGAGTTTGATCACTTTGGTCTCGGGGATTGGATTGGCGGAGGGCGGGGATGGTCGCAGGGGGGCACGAGGACCGCTACCATACCAAAGCGCAACGCGTCGGGGTGGTTGATGCGAGACGGCGCGGCTCAACCGGGCGCGTTACGCGGCGCAGAAAGGACACAGGCTAAAGCCTGCGCCAGCTGTTATTCCGCGCGGAGGGCGACGACGGGGTCGACCGAGCGGGCGCGGCGGGAGGGGACGTAGCTGGCGAGCAGGGCCGCGGCGACCAGGCCGACAGTGGCGGTGGCGTAGGTGAGCGGATCAACAGCGCTGACGCCGAAAAGCAGAGAAGACATCAGGCGCATGGCGGCGAAGGCGCCAGCCAAGCCGCAAGCGACACCCAGGGCGGTGAGCAGCAGCCCCTGGCGGACGAACATGCCGGTGAGCTGGCTTTCCTGCGCGCCGAGGGCCATGCGGATGCCGATCTCGCGTGTCCGTTGGGTGACGGAATAGGCGATCACGCCGTAGAGCCCGACAGTGCCGAGCAGCAGCGCCATGGCGCCGGCAATCCCGAGCATCACCAGCGTGAAAGAGGTGCGCGCCATCGAGCGGCGATAGTAATAATCCATCGTGTGGACGTCGAAAATCGGCAGGTTGCTGTTCACCGACCAG
Source organism: Acidobacteriota bacterium (assembly GCA_021832085.1). Lineage (GTDB taxonomy): Bacteria > Acidobacteriota > Terriglobia > Acidiferrales > UBA7541 > JAKASX01. Next base: position 77,135 of record JAKBLM010000006.1, read on the forward strand.
ACGGCCCGGCGCAACTCGCTCATCAATCCGGGCGTGCTCGCCTGCGGACTGCGCACGGTGAAGGCCACGAAGCGGCGCACTGTGATTTTGTTGTCCTCGAAATTCGACAGCAGCGTCGGCCAATAGACGGTCAACCGCGGCGGCTTGCTCATCCCCTGGTCGTGGACGTTGCCGACGACGCCGATCACCTGGCGCCAGTCGTCCTCGCTGGAGACGCGGATGCGCTTGCCCAGCGCCTGCTCCGGGCCGCCCCAATATTGGCGAGCCATTTTTTCGGAAACGAGCACGACAGGCAGCTTGTTGTAGACGTCGGTCCAGGAGAATGAATGGCCGGCGATGAGCGGGATGCCCATCGTATGGAAATAGCCGGGCGAGACCATGTTGAAACGGCAGATTGGCGGCATCTGGCCCGGAGCGTAGCTGTGGTCCTCGGCGAACACGGGATCCATCATGTTGTAGTTGCTCATGGGGACAGCGACGCCGAAGGCGACCGAAGACACGCCGGGAACCGCGGCTATCTTGCGCATCATCTCCTGCTGCATCTGAACCACGTCTTCGGGCTTCGCGACTTCCGTTTCCGGGATGAAGATGCGGAAGGTCTGCACCTGCTTGGGATGGGCGAAGCCGGGGTTGACGTCGGTGAGGGCTTGGAAGGTGCGGATCATCAGGCCCGAGCAGACCAGCAGGACGAAGGCGAGCGCCACCTGCACCGTCACCAGGACATTGCGTGCGCGATGGCGGGCGCGACTCTGGCTGAGCGTTCGGCCGCCCTCGCGCAGGCCCGTGGCGGCGTGGACGCCGGCATATTTCAGCACCGGCACGGCGCCGAAGAGCAGGCTGGAGAGCACGGCGACGCCCAGGGTGAAGAGGAGCACCGTGCCGTTGATGCCGATGGCGCTGAGGCGCGGCAGGCCGGCTGGCGCCAGTGCGACGAGCAAGTGCAAGGCGCCGAAGGCCAGCGCCAGGCCCAGTGCACTGCCCAGCAGGCCAAGCACGAGGCTTTCGAGCAACAATTCGGCGGCGATCTGGCCGCGCGTGGCGCCGAGCGCGGCGCGAAGCGTCAACTCCTGCTGGCGGCCTTCGGCGCGGACCAGCAGCAGGTTGGCGACGTTGGCGCAGGCGATCAGCAGCACCAGGCCGATGCTGCCCATCAGAACCCACAACAACGTGCTGACATTGCCGACGACGTCCTGCTTGAGCGGGTGAACATTGGGGCCGATGTGCACCTTCTTGAAAAGGTCGATGCTGAAACCTGGAGGCGCCGGGAAGCTCCGGAAAACAATCGGCAGCATGCGGGCGACGTCGGCATTGGCCTGGGCGATCGTGACGCCGGGCTTGAGCCGGGCAATGCCTTCGTAGCTGAAGTTTCCGAGATAGGTTTTGTCGCGATTGAACCGCAGCGGCAGGATCAGTGCCAGATTTGGCTCGTCGAAGAAGTGGAATCGCTTCGGCATGACGCCGATGATCAGGTGAGGCTTGCCGTCGATCCGGATCGTCTGGCCGATGACGGAAGGATTGCCGCCGAATCGCTGCTGCCAGTAGCCGTAAGTCAGTACGACGGTTTCCGGCCCGTTCGGGGCGACATCCTTTTTATTGAAAGTGTGGCCGAGCAGGGGCGGAATGCCGAGCGTGGGCAACAGACTCCCCGTGACATCGATCGCGCTGACCTGCTGGGGCTGGCCCACGCCGGTGACGCTGATCGAATCGCCCGAATACATGCCGATATTCTCGAAGGTGCGGCTCTGCTCGTGATAGATGAAGTAGTTCGAGGGCGACATGTTCAGCTCGGGTATGCCGAGGCCCGGCGCCGTGTGCCAGACGCCGACTAGGCGGCTGGCGTGCGGATAGGGCAGCGGCTTGAGCAGCACGCCGTCGACAACGCTGAAGACCGCTGTGTTCGCTCCGATGGCGACCGCCAGGGTGAAGAGGACGATGGCGGTGAACATCGGGGTGCGGCGGAGCCGGCGGAAAATCTGCTTGAGCTGAGTGGTGGAAAAGCCCATGACACCCCTCTTGGTGGCAGTATGCCACCGACGGCCGCTCCGCCCATGGTGCGGCCTCGTTAGGGAGTACGCCAGCGGGAAGCGGAAAGTTCCGGATTGTTCATGGTGATAGCCGGGGGTTGGCGCTTTTGGCCCACCATACTTCCTCAGCATCGCTCCATAGTCGGGGCGCGGTCCATGCGTCCGCATTGCCCTTCTTGTTGCCGAAGGTTACGCGAGGCGGTGAATCATCCAGAGGTTGGGTTCTTCGTAGAGGGCCTCGTCGCGGTCACAGTCGACCAGGATCGGGCAGAGCGCGCCGGGAACGACGTAGGGGCCGGATTCGGGAAAGCGGAGGCCGGTCCATTGCTCCCAATTCCTGAGCGGGGCGCGCACGACCATCGAGCATAGGGCGATGTGCTCGACGCGGGCGCCCATGCTCCGGTGCAAGCGAATCCACGGATCGAAGGGCGAGCCGTCGGCGCGTTTCCACTCGATGTAGCGCTCGAAGGGCGCCAGCGGATAAAGGCTTTTCAAAGTCGGGCGAACCGGAGCGAGCAGCGCGCCAAGGCCGTGCGAAGCGGCAACATCCCTGAGCGCGGCCAATACCTGGCGACCCACTCCCCGGCCCTGTCGATGCGGCGCGACGATCGCTGAAAGCGCACAAGCCGCCGTCGGTGCGCGGCCGGCCGCGTGGTCGTCGAGCGACTGGAGCAGCGCCCCGTCCCAGCCTTCGGGCAAGGTTTCGGCGGTTCCCGCCCAGGCGAGCGGGGCGGCAAAGCCCGAGCCGGCAACGCGCCCCGCGCCGTCGACCAGGAACAGAAAGAAATCGGGGAAGGCCTTGCGGGCTTCGCCGAAGCGGCGGCGCGCCTCCTGCCCGTGGAGCAGGAAATCGGGCCACACATTCTTCCAGGCCGCCACGGCGCCCAGCAGATCGGGTCGATCGCGAAAGGTGACGACGCGCAGGGTGCGCCGCTTCGGATGGGATTCGCGCACGATCATTTTTCCGCTATCCGCTTTCGAAAATGACCTGGGCGAAAGCCAGGCCGGAAGTATGGGTGAGCGATAGCGCGATGTGGCGAACGCCTTGCTCCTCCGCCAGCTGCTTCGTGCGCCCGTGGAGTTGAAGCGTGGGCCGGCCGCCGGGCAGGTTGGCGACTTCGATATCGACCCAGCGTACCCCGCGGCGCCAACCGGTGCCGAGGGCCTTCATCGTCGCTTCCTTGGCGGCGAAACGCGCGGCGTAGCGCTCTACGCGATTGTGATGCCTTTCGCAATAGCCGATTTCGAGCGGGGTGAAGACGCGTTCGAGGAAGGTGCGGCCGTGCCGGGCGATGGCTGCTTCCACCCGTGCGACTTCCGCCAGATCGATACCCATGCCGACGATCATTGCGTCGTCTTCCTTGCGCCTCTGGCACCGGACTGCGCGAGGCGACATTATACCCGCTCAACAGGTGGAAGGACGCCGGCGACAGCTGACGGGGCCCGGCAGCAGGGGGTTGTGGTGGCACAGCCTTCAGGCTGTGTCGGGGTGCGCGACGCTGGCCAGCCGGTCACAGGCTGAAACCTTTGCCACTGGAGCCAAGGGCGTGGGGGACATTGCCCGCCAACACTTTTCCTCACGGAGTGGCTTGGCGGCGAAGAGGCAGGTGGGCTGGCGGGCTCTATAATCAGGGCGGACGAGACGGGGCCTGTAGCGATGAAGACGAGCCAAACGCGATCTGCGGGGAAAGCCCGGCGCGCGCGAAAATCGCAACCTTTCGTTCCAGCGCTGCCGGCCGAATGGAGGCTGCGTCGCAGCGGCGGTGTCGCCGTTCTCGAAGCGCTGCCGCTCGCGCGGATTCCGTGGCTGACCCACGGCTTCAGCACGCGCATCGGCGGGGCAAGCCGTCAGGACGACCAAAGGATGCTGAATCTCGGCTACGTCGAATGGGACGAGCGCGGCCACGTGGACGAAAATCGCCGGCGCTTCGTTCGCGCGCTCGGCGGCGAGGAGATGAAGCTGGCAGGTGTGCGCCAGATCCATTCCTCGCTGGTGAGGATTTTCCGGCAAGCGCCGCGGGAACGGCTGAAAGGCGACGCGCTGGCCACGCGGCGGCGCGGGCTGCTCGTCAGTGTGCAGACTGCCGATTGCGTGCCGATCCTGCTCGCCGACACGCGCAAACGTGTGGTGGCGGCAATTCACGCGGGTTGGCGAGGGACGGCGGCGCGCGTGGCGCAGAAAACGGTGGGCGATTTGCGCGTGCATTTCGGCGCACGGCCGGAAGATGTGATAGCCGCGATCGGGCCGGCGATTGGGGGTTGCTGCTACGAAGTGGGGCCGGATGTGGCGCACGAATTCAGCTGCCAGTTCGCACAGGCGGCGGAATGGTTCGACGGGCCCTTCGCGCCGCTTTCGACCGGGGACGAGCCGACGCCCTTCGCCTGGCTGCAATTCGATCCGCCGGGGCATGAGCGGCCGAAAAAGGTGCGGCTGGACCTGGCGGCGGCAAACCGCTGGCAGCTCGAGGCGGCGGGCGTCCCGTCGGACAGGATTTTCGCCTGCGGACTGTGCACGTTGTGCCGGATGGATTGGTTCTTCAGCTACCGGGGCGAAGGTCAGCGCACAGGCAGGCTGATGAGCGCCATCGGCGTGAAATAACGGTCTGGCTCACATTTCTTACCGAGGCCGGAGGCGGGTAAGCATTCGGCAAGCCGGCGTTGCAGGCGGGGTTTCGCGCCGTCGCACTACAGAACGAGGGCCCGTCGATGCGCGGGAGAACGATGGCGGGCTGAAGCCCCGCCGCTCCTCGAGCGGCTTCGTTCGTGCGCCGCAAACAGGCGATTCAGTTGGGCGGGAAAGGGTGGGAGCTGGATTCGACGTGGAATTCGCGGTAATGGCTGTAGCGGTCGGTCTGGTCTTCATTCACGTGGAAGAAAAGGGCGCGGGCGCTGACGTGAAACGACGTATAGGTCGGCAGCCAGACCTGATTGTTGACGAGGGTTTGCCGGATAGCGACGGCGGTGCCGGGATGGACGGCAGCGACCAGTCCCCAGCCGACTTTGTAGGCTTTCGCGAAACGGGCTTCGAGCCGCACCACCTCAGCGGCGCGCGCGTCGATCCAAATCGTGCCTGCCAGGGTCTGGGCCAGTTTTTCGGCGCCGGTTCTGGCCCGGAAAGCGCGATTGGCCTTGAAATCGAAGGCGATGACGCTGCGGCCGTCGAGTCGTTCGCGCCTCGGGTTGTAGAAGCGCTCGGCCTTGAGGAAATCCTGGATCGTGACCGCGGCTTTTCTTTCCTCCTCGGCCTGCTTGCCGCTGCTTTTGTCGTGTGCGTATTTTTCGATTTCCTTGCGGATGCGTCGGTCCTCCTTTTTCAGGGCCTTGGCGCTGAGCGGCCGGCCATTCTCTTCGATCAGGCGCTTGATCTGGTGGCCGTCGAAAAAGGAGACCTGATAGACGAAAGACGCGGTTTTCAGAACATCGCCGTACTTGTTGAGCTTTTCCACCACGCGCGCGTCGCGGCAGGCGTAGTTTTCGCGGATTTTGTCGAGCCGGTCCTGGTTTTCGAGCACGCGGTGCATCAGCGTGGCGATATCGGGAATCGGTTTGGCGGGTGACGAAGCAGCCGCGACCGGAAGGCGGGCCCTGTTTTGCGGATTCTGCGCGCGGGCCGGGATGACGGCGGCCAACATCAGCGCGGCGGCAACGAGCAGCGAAGGGCGGAGCGCGCTCATGGCGTTTCGAGCCGGCCGGGGGCGGCAACCGGGGTTTGGGCAGCTGCCATCGGCGTTTGCTCGATCAGGGCGAGTTGTCCGCAGGCAGCCATGACGTCGCGGCCACGGGAATACCGGATGAAGACCGGCACCTGGCGCTCGGAGAGGATCCGGCGGAACTCCTCGACGGCTTCCGGCTCGGGCATGTGGTAGGGCAGCTCGCCCGGATTCCAGGGGATCAGGTTTACCTTGGCGCGCAATCCGCTGAGCAGGCGGGCGGCGCGGCGGGCGTCTTCCGGGCGGTCGTTGAAGCCTCCGAGCAAAACGTATTCGAAGGTGAGCAGCTCCCATGAGCGGAGCGGGTAGCGGCGGCAGGCGTCGAGCAGGCCGGCGAGAGGGTATTTGCGGTTGATCGGCATCAGGCGCGAGCGCTGCTCGTCGGATGACGCATTGAGCGAAATGGCCAGCTTGGGCCGCACGGGTTCAGCAGCGAGGCGCTCGATGCCCGGCAGTATGCCCGAGGTGGAAATCGTGACATGGCGCGGCGCCAGACCCAGGCCGTGCGGATCGAGCAGGATACGCGTGGCCGCGAGCGTCGGCTCGTAATTGAGCAGCGGCTCGCCTTGGCCCATGAAGACCACGTTGGTGCGCGGCGCCAGATGGTCGGAGTTTTCCGAGAGCGCCAGCAGCAGTTGGCCGACAATTTCGCCGGCGGTGAGATTGCGGATCAGGCCGAGGGTAGCCGTGAGGCAAAAGCGGCAATTCACCGCGCAGCCGGCTTGCGTCGAAATGCAGATGGTCTGGCGGCCCTCCGACGGCATGAAGACCGTTTCGATGGTTGCAGTGGCGCCCAAAGGGGCCTTGGCGGCCGAATTGGGGCTCTCACCTGCGGCAGGGAGGGCCAGCAGATAGCGCACCGAGCCGTCGGCGGAGGCGTACCGACGAATGATGTGAGGTAGCTGGATAGAGGCTTCGGCAGTCAGGCGCCGACGCAGCGGGGCCGGAAGGGCGGTCATGCGCTCGATATCGAATCGGCGCTCGACGTAGAAAGAGTGATACAGCTGGTCGCCGCGATAGGCGGGTTCGCCCAAGCCGGTGGCCCATTTGCGAAGCTGGTCGCGCGATTTGCCAAGCAAATCGAGAGTCATCGCCGGAAATCCGGTCCGTGCCGCTGTGGAAAAGTGCCGGTGGCGCCGGTTGCGAGCGGATCGCGTCGTCCTCGGCATCCATTTCCCGAGAAAATTTGCCGCCACGGCCGCGCTCGCGGTCCATATCACCGCGCTCGTCGTTCCGGGCCGGATTCAGCCATGATACCACGCGGAGGTTGGTTGCCGTGGCTGCGGAAGTGCCTATAAGTCATTGATAATACAGGTCATAGGTGATAGATTTCGCTTCCCTGCTTTTCCTCTTGCGGGTATGTCAAAATAGAGACTTCCGGCCGCGCCCTTTCGTAGGGGCTGGCCTCTTGGGACGCACGAAAGAGCCATGACGAACGAACTCGACGCCGTTCGCAGAACGATTCTACCTAACGGATTGGTGGTGATCACCGAGCGAATGCCGCAGTTTCGCTCCGTTTCGGTGGGGATATGGGTGCGGACCGGTTCGCGCAGTGAGCCGGCGGAGATGAACGGTGTTTCGCACTTCATCGAGCACATGGTCTTCAAAGGAACCGAGCGGCGCTCATGCGAGGAGATCGCTGAGACGCTCGATTCGGTGGGAGGCATGCTCGACGCCTTCACGACGAAGGAAATGGTCTGCTTCAACGCCAAGGTGCTGGACGAGCATCTGCCGCTGGCGTTCGACGTGCTCGCCGACATGGTGCTGCGGCCAGTTTTCGGCGAGCCGGAGATGGAGCGGGAAAAGCAGGTGGTGCTCGAAGAGATCAAGATGGACGAGGACAACCCGGAAACCCTGATCAATGAAGCTTTTCAACAGGCTTTCTGGGAGGGTCATCCGTTGGGCCAGCCAATCCTCGGGACGCAGGAAACGGTGGAGCGCTTCGAGCGGGAGCGGGTGCGGGACTGGTTCCGGCGCGCTTACACCCCCAATGAGATCGTCATCTCCGCCGCAGGCAATGTGGAACACGAGCGGCTGGTGGAGTTGGCCGCCGGGTCGTTCGGCCCGGTGCCCAGCGGCAAGGACGGCTATCGCTGTGCTGCCCCCGTGCCACGCGCCCCGGTGCTGGTGCGGCACAAGCGGAGCCTGGAGCAAGCCCATCTCTGCATGGGCGTACCGGCCTTCCCGGTCAGCGACGAGCGGCGTTTCGCGGTGGCGCTGCTGAACAATGTGCTGGGGGCGGGCATGTCTTCGCGGCTTTTCCAGAATATTCGCGAGCGTCAGGGGCTGGCTTATGCCGTTTTCAGCGAGATTTCGCCCTATCACGACGCGGGGATGCTCAGCGTCTACGCCGGCACGGGCGCGGACAAAGTGGAGCAGGTGGTGCGCTCGGTGATCGAGGAGTTCCGCCGGCTCAAGCGCGAGCCGGTTGGTCCCGAGGAGTTGCTGCGTGCGAAGCAGCAGCTGAAGGGCTCGATGACGCTCTCGCTGGAATCGACCGGATCACGCATGGGCAACCGCGCGCGCCAGGAGATCTATTTCGGGCGGTTCTACACGATAGGGGATACGTTCGCTTCCATCGACAGGGTGACGAGCGAGGAATTGCAAGCGGTGGCTGGCGAACTTTTCGTCCCCGAGAAGGTCGCTCTGGCCGCCCTCGGGCCGTTCAACGGTTTCCAGCCCGACCGCGAGCTGCTCGCCTGCTGAGCGGCATCTTTCCCTTCATTCCAGCCATTCGCGCTGCCGTTGCGCCCGGCTCGGCTCGGGGCAATCGCCTTGGGCGGGCTCGGGCTGGCGCGCCCGAGCGCAAAAGCGCAATTTCTCCGAATCGGGCGTTGACGTTGGCGACGCGCTTTGCCATCATCCGTACGAAAATCCGCAAGCGGGAGAGCGTCGATTTCCGTACGGATCACCATTCTGGCATCGGGCAGCACGGGCAACGTGACGCTGGTCGAGAGCAGCCGCACGCGCCTGCTGGTCGACGCCGGGCTCTCGCGCCGCGAGACCTTTCGCCGGTTGAAGGACCTCGGCATCCCTGCCGAGCCGCTCGACGGCATCCTGATCTCCCACGAGCACAGCGACCATTGCGGAGGCCTGCCGGTGATCGCGAAACACGCCCGCTGCCCCGTCTTTCTCACCGAGCCGACGCACCGCGAGATTTGCCGCACCTTGCCCGCGGGCGCGGGTGAGAAAGTCGAGCAGGTGGAGCATATCTCCGGCGGCGACAACTGGACGATCGGCGATATCGAAATCGATGCCTTCTCGATCCCGCACGACGCCGCCGATCCGGTTGGCTACACGTTTCGCGCCGAAGGTGTGAAAGTGGCGCTGGTTACCGATCTCGGCTACCTGCCGGAACTGGTGAAATTTCACCTCCGCGAGACCGATTGCCTGATCCTCGAATCGAATCACGACCTGGAGATGCTGAAAGTGGGGCCTTACCCGTGGTCGGTGAAGCAGCGGGTGATGAGCAGGATCGGCCACCTTTCGAACCACATCGTCAGCGAATTTCTGGCCGATCCCGAGGCGTTCGATGGGCGGCCGCAGCGCCTGGTGCTGGCGCACCTCTCGGAAAACAACAACACGCCCGAACTGGCGAAGATTTCCGCCGAGGAAGCCCTGGGGCGCCGGCCGGAGGAATCGGCGTTTCGCGGCGAGTTGCTCGTTGCTTCCCAGCGCGTGCCGCTCGGCCCGCTCGTCTATTAGGACGAAGGGGGCGCAGGCAAGGTAGCTGACCTCAATTCCGCAAAATTGGGATTCCGTTTGGTGACGCGCCTCAGGCCGCTTTTGCGCCGATTCGGCAAAGCGTCAATGCTTCGTTTCGTCGATCACGGTCATCTTCTTGTAGTTGAGGCTCCTGACGAATCTTGCGAGCGACGATTTGAAGGGGACGCACTGCGAGGCCGTTTGGCAGTGGAGCGTGGATACGAAAAGCAGGTTGCCCTGTTCCGAGTAGGCCACCATGTCCCAGCCTCGCGGATACTCGTAAATCCGCACCGGGGCCTTGTGCTTCGAGCCGATGGCCAAAGCGGGCGCGGGCAGGATTTTGCCTTCGGGGAATTGCGCCCTTGCGCGCTGCTCATCGTTGGCGATGTTCTGGGCCACCGTCGCAGCTCCCTTCTCCTTGTGGACAAAGGAAAAGGTGATGCACGGAGCGATGTGGCGCGGATTCCAATCGGGCGGGTGGAAAATTTCCTGAATGCCAAACCGGTTGGCGAGGCTGGTATCGGAAACCCAACTGGAGGGTATGCCGCCAAACAACACAATCCAATCGTGCCCGTAGATGATCCCTCCCATCGGATTCGTTGTGCTCGGGCCGGCACCCAAGGTTGTAGGTCTTTGCGGTGAAACGGGCTTGGGCGGCGACGGTTTCGTCTGGGCGAGAAGCACCGGGGCAAAGCAGATGGACAGCACGAGGATGCACGCCTTGGCGAGTTGGGTCAGGCGCGGCATGAAAGTTTCCGGTTGTAATAGCCCTGTTGCCCGGGAAAGTAAACAGAAATTTTCGTTTCCGTCGCAATTTTCTCGCGTGCGCTGGAGAAACGACCGGGCGCGAGGGGTGGAGAGCCCTAGGCCGAGGGCAAGGGACGCGGCGTGAGAGGTGCCGCATGTCCTGCGGACGCAATCGGGTATCATGGGGCGAATCGCCCGAGGTCTCGCGGAGAGCGAGCCGGGCGAACGGCCGAAGGAAATTCCCAGGGAGCGAGCGACACGTGATTCCACGATACACGCGGCCGGAGATGGGCCGCATCTGGAGCGACGAAAACAAGTTCGGGAAATGGCTGGAAGTGGAGTTGGCGGCGGCCGACGCGCTGGCCGAGGCCGGCATCGTGCCGCAGGAAGCCGCGCGGGCGCTGCGGGAGCGAGCCCGGGTCGACGTCGGGCGGATTCTCGAACTCGAAGAGCAGGTGCGCCACGACGTGATCGCCTTCACCATGGCGGTGGGCGAGACGATCGGCGATCCCTCGATCGCGCGCTGGCTGCACTACGGGCTCACCTCCAACGACGTGGTCGACACGGCGCAGGCGCTGCTGATCCGCGACGCCTCGCGACGAATCGAGGAGGGCCTGGCGCGCCTGGGCGAGGTGCTCGAGCGGCGCGCCTGGGAATTCAAGGACACGCCGGAAATCGGCCGCACCCACGGCGTCCACGCTGAGCCAATCACCTTCGGATTGAAGCTCGCCAACTGGTACGACACGAACCGCAGAAACCAGGAGCGATTCCGCCGCGCGGCCCGCGAGCTGGAAGTGGGGAAAATCGCGGGAGCGGTGGGCAACGCGGCGCATCTGGGGCCGGAAATCGAGCAAAACATCTGCCGCCGGCTGGGGCTGCAGGCGGCGCCGGTTTCCTCGCAGGTGATCGAACGCGACCGGCACGCGCACTACGTCGGCGTGCTGGCGACGGTGGCCGCCGAACTCGAACGGTTCGCCCTGGAAATCCGCCAGCTGCAGCGTACCGAAGTGCGCGAAGCGGAAGAGCCGTTTGGCGGCCAGCAGCGGGGCAGCTCGGCGATGCCGCACAAGCGGAATCCGGTCGGCTGCGAGCAGATTTGCGGCTTGGCCCGCGTCGTGCGGGCCAACGCGCAGGCTTCGCTTGAAAACATCGCGTTATGGCACGAGCGCGACATCTCGCACAGCTCGGTCGAGCGGGTAATTCTGCCCGACTCGACGATCCTGACCGACTACATGCTGGCGCGGATGACCAACATCATCTCCAAAATGCGCGTCTTTCCCGAACGCATGCGCCGCAACCTCGAATCGACCCATGGTCTGGTCTTTTCCGGGCAGTTGCTGCAAGACTTGGTCGAGGCCGGCGCGCCGCGCGATGACGCCTACAAATGGGTGCAGCAGAACGCGATGGCGGCCTGGGAAACCGAAGGCGATTTCCGCGCATTGGTTTCCTCCGACGAGCACATTGGCAAATTCCTGGGCAAGGAAGGGATCGAGCGGGTGTTCGACCTGAAGCGTCAGCTGCGTTACGTCGACGCGATTTTCGAGCGCGTGTTCGGGAAGAAGAACTGAAGCGCGTCCGGGCGCTCGGCCGCGCTCATTGGCGGTCTTGCCTCGCTGCAACCGGGGCACTTGCCCAGGGTCGCGAAAGGAGCTTCGCGTAACGCGGGTTACTGGGCGCGCTGGATGTAGCGGCCCTCGGTCGTATCGACGCGCACCTTGTCGCCGATGTTGATGAAAGGCGGGACCTGGACGGTGATGCCGGTTTCGAGCTTGGCCGGCTTCATCACGGAGCTGGCGGTGGCTTTCTGGATCGCCGGCTCGGTTTCAACAACGGTCAGGTCAACCGTATCAGGCAGCTCTACGCCAATCGGCTTGTTCTCGAAGAATTCAAGCTTCACCGGCATATTCGGGATCAGGTATTGGACCGCATCGCCGAGCAGGTCGTTGCCGAGAGCGATCTGCTCGAAAGTCTCCAGGTTCATGAAATGGTAGCCCTGCGCGTCGCCGTAGAGATATTCGAATTCGATCTCGTCGAGAATCGCCCGCTCGACGGCATCTTCGGCGCGGAACTTGTAGTCGATGATCGCGCCGGTGCGGAGATTCCGCATGCGCGTCTGCATCGCGCCGCGCTTGTTGCCCGGCGTGCGGTGCTCAACGCTGAAAACCGAGTACAAATCGCCCTCGTGCTGGATGATCATGCCGGGGCGCAACAGTGTTGCTTTCATGCTCTAGCTACTCCCAGAAATTGGCGGGGCTTCGCGCAGGGGACAGCGCAAGAATTGTCCTTGAAGCCACCTCTATTATACTTGCCGGCCCAAATTCCGGTCAAATGCAACTGGCGCAAGCCTTTCCGGGCGCTGGGCCCCCGCCGCGCCTGTGCTATGATGCCCTGAGAAACCTACTTCCGGCCAGCAAGGAGCCCAATTTGACTGCCCGAATCCTGAGCGGAATTGCGATCCGCAATCAAATCTATTCCGAGCTCGAGGCCGAAATCGCCGCGCTCGCCTCCCAAGGCATACGTCCCGGCCTGGCGGCGGTGCTTGTCGGCGATAACCCGGCCTCGAAGCTCTACGTGAACAGCAAAATCGCCGCCTGCGGCAAGCTCGGTCTGGAAAGCTTTCTGATCACGCCCCCGGCCACGATCCCGACCGAAGAGCTGCTGGACGTCGTCGGCGAACTCAACCGCCGCGACGAGGTCGACGGCATTCTCGTGCAGATGCCGCTGCCCAAGCAGGTGGACGCCAAGCGCATCCTCGAAGCGGTCGACCCGGCCAAGGACGTCGACGGCTTTCATCCGGTAAACGTCGGGCGGCTGGTGGCCGGCCGGCCGAATCTGGTGGCCTGCACGCCGGCCGGGGTGATGGAGATTCTGCGGCGCAGCGAGATCCCGGTGGAGGGGGCCAACGCGGTGGTGATGGGCCGTAGCGACATCGTGGGCAAGCCGATGGCGCTGCTGCTGATCCACGCCAACGCCACCGTCACCGTCTGCCATTCGAAAACGCGGGATTTGAAGGATGTGGCGCGGCGGGCCGACATCGTGATTGCCGCCATGGGTCGGGCGGCGATGGTGACGCCGGAATATATCCGGCCCGGCGCCACGGTGATCGACGTCGGTCAGAACGTGCTGAAGGAGGCGGCCGACGTCGAGCGGATTTTCGCGAAGTTCCCTGACAAACAGGAGGCGTTTCGCAACAAAGGCTCCGTACTGGTGGGCGACGTACATCCCGAAGTGGTCGAAACGGCGGGTGCATACACCCCGGTCCCCGGCGGAGTGGGCCCTCTAACGATCGCGATGCTGATGAGCAACACCGTCCGCGCCGCGCGCCTGCGCCGCGGAAAGGGAGTGGCCGGCGCCGCCGGCGGCAAGCGCTGATGCTGCGCATCGGCCTGACCGGGGGTATCGGTTCCGGGAAATCGGCCGTGGCGGCCATGCTCCGCGAGATGGGCGTGCCAGTGATCGAAGCCGACGACCTGGCGCACGAAATCACGCGGCGGGGCGAGCCGGCTTACGACGAGATCGTCGAGTGTTTCGGCAAGGAGATCCTCCAGGAAAATGGAGAAATCGACCGCGCCCGGCTGGCCGCCGCTGTCTTCGGCTCGAGGGAAAAACTGGACAGGCTGAACCGCATTGTCCATCCCCGCGTGCTCGAACAGGCCGAGCGCTGGCTCGCGGAACGGAAACGCGAGGGCGCGCCGATGGCCGTGGTGGAAGCCCCGCTGCTGATGGAAGCCGGTTTCCATCGGCGGTTCGACCGGCTGGTGGTGGTTTGGTGCCGGCCCGAGCAGCAGTGGGAGCGGCTGAGCCAGCGCGGAATGAATCACGAGGATGCCGAGCGGCGGATGGCCGCGCAGATGCCCGCCGAAGCGAAGAAACGGCTGGCCCACGATCTGATCGACAATTCCGGCACGCTCGAAGAGACGCGCCGGCAGGTGGAACAGTTGGTGGAAGCGTGGCGCGCGGCCGCCCGGGAGACCGAACGGGTAGGGGAAAAGGACTGATTTGATGGAAGCCGGCCGCACAGGAGCGGCAAAGCGCGGACGCTGGCGCTGGGTCGCAATCGGCTTGCTGATCGCGCTCGCCGGGTTCTGGGCCGGCGCGCACTGGAGCGTGCGGCCGCCCGCTGAAGTCCAGGCCCTGCCCTCGCGCGGTCCCCTGCCCCCGCCGCCGCCGGGTCCGGAAGTCCTCACGCCCGACGAACAGGTCAACGTCCGCATCTACCGGCAGGCAGCCCCCTCGGTCGCCAACATCATCACCCGCGCCGTTCAGTACGATTTCTTCCTCAATCCGATTCCGGTCGAAGGGGCGGGCTCGGGCTTTGTAATCGATGCCGCCGGGCGCATTTTGACGAATTACCACGTGGTTGCCGGCGCCAGCTCGATCGAGGTGGTGCTGGGCAATCACGCCCGCTTCCCCGCGCGGCTGGTGGGTGCCGACGAACGGAACGACATCGCCCTGCTGGAGATCAATCCGGGCAAGCACAAGCTGACGCCGCTCGTGCTAGGCGATTCCTCCAGGCTCCAGGTGGGCCAGCGGGTACTCGCCATCGGCAACCCGTTCGGCTTTCAGAGCACGCTGGTCACGGGCGTGGTGAGCGCGCTCGGCCGCACCGTGCGCACCGGGCAGAACACCTTCATTGAGGACGCGATCCAGACCGACGCGCCGATCAATCGCGGCAATTCCGGCGGGCCGATGCTCGACACCCAGGGACACGTGGTCGGCATCAACACGGCAATCTATGCGCCCTCGGGCAGCGGCGGAATCACCGGCATCGGCTTCGCGATTCCCATCAACACCGCGCGCCGGGTGGTGAACGACCTGCTGCGCTATGGGCACGTCCGCCGTGCGGTGCTCGGCATCGCGCGCGCGTTTCCGCTTTGGCCGGGGTTGGCTCAGGCGCTCGAACTGCCGGTGCAGCGCGGGCTGCTGATCGAGCAGGTGCAGCCGGGCAGCCCGGCGGCCCACGCCGGCATTCGCGGCGGGAACAAGATGCTCGTTGTCGGGCTGCAGCAGATGCTGATCGGCGGCGACGTCCTGGTGGCCGTGGACGGCCAAAAGATCGAGAGTCAGATGGACTTGGCGCTGGCACTCAATCAGAAGCGGCCGGGCGACAAGGTGACTCTGACGATCTATCGCGGCTCGCGCAAGATGGAGATCCCCGTCACGCTCGGCCAGAGCTGAGCGCCTGCCTTTCTTTCCCTACCAACCATCGAGCGGCGCCGGAACCTCGGATGTGACGGGAGCTCCGTAAAAAGGCCCACGGCCAGGAACTCGCCGGCCGTCGCTGCCGGGGTTCAAAATGAAACAAGGTGACCAAGCTACTGTTTCTCGATATGGATCGACCCGTCGCCGCTGTGCAGCACCAGCGGCCCGCCGCCTCCGCCCAACTTCGCGCGGATAGACCTGCGATTGAGCGCTCCCGAGACGGTGACGGGGAAGCCGACGGTGATGCGGCCGTCGCCGGTGTGGGCATCGAGATCGGCGGCGAAACTCACCGGCAGCACGATGCGAATCGAGCCGTCGCCGCTGCTCAGCGACCAGCCGTTGGCCTGTGAAATCGTCGAGCCGGCCAGCGCGGCGACATCGATCGAGCCGTCACCCGAGTGCGCTTGGAGCGAAGTGAAGCGCCCGTGCAGCTCGATGTGGCCGTCGCCGGAGGTGGCGCGGACCGAGCCGTTGACGCCCGAAGCGTGGATCGAGCCGTCGCCCGAGTGCAGCCGGACAGTGCCGGAGAGCCCCTGGGCGGAAATCGAGCCGTCGCCGGAGCTGAGGTTGATGTTGCCGGAAACGGGCGTGCTGGAGATCGAGCCGTCGCCGGTGTGGATGTCGAGGTCGGCGCTCCGCGGCACATCGAGCTCGACGTGCAGGCTGTGGCTGCCGCCGAAGAAATGGAACGATTCGTGCGGCACGCGAATATCGATGTTGATGCTGTTGCCGTTCTGCTGCTGCTCGATCTTCACGTCGCGACCAATGCGCCAGTTGTGTGTGGTGACATGAACGTCGATGCTGTTCTGGTCACGCGAGACGATCGTGACACTGCCGTCGCCGGCGCGCACGCTGAGTTGCGGCGTGCCGGTCAAGCGATAGGTTTTTGACCACACGTCGGCGCGCGCGGGCGCGGCGACGCCGGCGAGCCCCAGCAGCGCGATTGCCGCAAACCAGTAGTTTCCACGCATATCTTCCCTCCCTGTGTGCTGTCTACGATACGTCAGCCGCGGCGGGGAAGTTCCCGGAAAATGTCAGCCGGCCCAGGCTTTCGGGTCGTGCGATGAGTGAGCTATTGCCACTCTTGGCGAACGCGCTCGCGCTCGGTTTCGGGCATGGCGAACCAGCCTTCGGCCAGATCGCGGACGCGTTCAAGCGCGCCCTGCATTTCGGCGTGTTTGCGCTCGATTGTCTCCGGGTCGGCGTCGGCTGGAACGTGGATCAGCGGAGCGATGATCATCACCACGCGGGAAAACAGGTGCGGGATCTGGAAGAGGTCCCAGCTCCGCTCGAAGGTGTGGCCGCGCTCGACGCCGATGTGGAAGACCATGATCGGATGGCCGGTCTTGCGCGCCAGCATTACCGGACCGGGTTTGGCCACATAGCGTGGGCCGCGCGGGCCGTCGATGGTGAATGCGACGTCGTGGCCTTCGGCCAGCCGCTGCGCCATCACCACCAGCCCGCGCAGGCCGCCGCGGCTCGAGCTGCCCTGCGCCGTCCAGAAGCCCAGGCGCTCGATCACCTTTCGGGTCCATTGGCCGTCGAAATTGGTGGTGTTCATCACCACCACCTTCCGGTTTCGCCACCACCACATCGCCGGGAAAATCGAGCGGTGCCAGAAGGCCGCGATCACCGGCCGGTTTTCGGCCCAGGAGCTTTCGTAGTGCCGGTAGCCGAGCACTTCGAAGCGCAGCGTGGGACCGATCGTGCGCACCAGCAGCGTCCCCAGCCAGCCGATCACCGGGATCTGCATGCGGCGCCAGCGCGAAAGCTCGGGATAGACAAGGTCGTAGTGCAGATTGACGCGCGGCGTTTCCGCGGACGAGCCGGAAGCGGCGGGATCGGTTGCGGAGCGAGCCATCGATGGTCAGTATACGGCGGCGAGGGGTAGGACGGAATTGGGCAAGGTTTGCGCGGGAAAATGTGCCGGCCGAAGCTCTGTGCTACACAAGCACGCCCTGGAGTCTACATGCCCTCGTAGTTCGGGCCGCCACCGCCCTCGGGAGGAACCCAGGTGATGATCTGGTAGGGATCGGCGATGTCGCAGGTTTTGCAGTGGACGCAGTTGGCCGCGTTGATCTTGAGCCGCAGCTTCTCGTCCTCGCGCACCATCTCGTAGACCATCGCCGGGCAGAAATACTGGCAGGGATTGCCGTATTCGGCGACGCAGCGACTGACGCAGACGTCCGGCTCGAGCACGTGGAGATGGCAGGGCTGGTCGTCGTCGTGGCGCGTGCCGGAATGATAGAGGTCGGTGAGCACGTCGAAGGTGAGCGTGCCGTCGCCATGAAAGCGCTCGAGCGGCTTCCAATGGCCGTTTGCGAGCTTGTGATATTCCCGATGACCGGGGCCGACGCGAAGCGGGTCGCGGAGGCCGCGGCCGCCGGTCACCATCTGCAAACCGGCCTGGAAAAGCCCGGACCAGAGCCCGCCGCGAAACGCCTGATGGAAATTGCGCGCCGGCCACATCTCTTCGTAAATCCAGCTGCCCTCCAGCCGGCGCTGGAAGCTGGAGAGCTTGGCAGCGGAGGTGTCGCTGGCACCGAGCGCGTCATAGATCGTTTCCGCGGCGATCATGCCGCTCTTGATCGCGATGTGGATGCCCTTGAGCCGCTGGGAATTCAGCATGCCGGCCGAATCGCCAATGATGAGGCCGCCGGAAACGTAGGGGCGTGGAATCGAATACCACCCGCCCTCGGGCAGGCTCTTCGCGCCGTAGCGAACCAGCTTCCCGCCCTCGAGGATCGACCGGACAAACGGGTGCGTTTTCATCCGCTGGAAGGCTTCGTGCGGATCGAAAAGCGGATTGTGGTATTCGAGGCCGATGACTAGGCCGACCGAAACGCGATTTTCCTCGAGCCCGTAGATCCAGCCGCCCCCATAGGTGTGGGAATCGAGCGGCCAGCCCATCGTGTGGGCGACCCAGCCGGGGCTGATGTGGCCTTCGGGAACTTCCCATAACTCCTTGATGCCCACGCCGTAGACCTGTGGATTGACGCCGTCGAGCTTGTAGCGCTCGACCACACTCTTGGTGAGCGAGCCGCGCGTGCCCTCAGCCAGCACGGTCAGCTTGGCGCGCAGCTCATAGCCGGGAGTGAAATTCGATTTCGGCTCGCCGCGCTTGTCGAGGCCCTTGTCTTCGGTGATCACTCCGGCGATCCCCTCGTTTTCGAAAATCGGGCTGGCGCCGGCAAATTGCGTGAAAACGTTGATGCCGGCCTGCTCCACCAGGCCGCCGAGCCATTTCGCCAGCCGGCTAAGCGAGACCACGAAGTTGCCGTGATTGCTCAGCGGCGGTGGCGTGATCGGGAATTTGAAAGTAGCCGTTTCGCTGAGGAAATAGGCTGCGTCTTCAGTGACGCGCGGGCCGAGCGGCGCCGACTGCAGGAAATCGGGCACCAGTTCCGCCAAGCCGCGCGGATCGAGGATGGCGCCGGAGAGTTGGTGCGCCCCGACTTCCCGGCCTTTTTCGAGTACGTAGATATTTTCGGGCAGCACCGCCGGCGTGCGTCCGGCACGTTGGTCGGCGGCTGCGAGTTGGGAAAGGCAAAGGGCGCACGCCAGCCCCGCAGGGCCGGCGCCGACAATCAGCACATCCGCGTCGAGGCGTTCACGTTCAATGGTCACGCCAGCATTGTATCGAGGCTGGCCTGGCAAGGGAAGATGCGGCAGAGAAATCGAGACAACGGACGCGGGCTGGAGGACAAAAAGAAAAAGCCGCGGCCGGAGGAAGACCGGCCGCCGAAAAGAGAACCGAGCGGGCTCGACCGCGTGCCGGCGGCTAGCTGGCGCCGCCTTCGAGTTGGGCGATGAGCGCGGGGACGACTTCGAAGAGGTCGCCCACGATGCCGTAGTCGGCGACTTCGAAGATGGGAGCGTTCTGGTCCTTGTTGATCGCGACGACGGTGCGCGAGCCTTTCATGCCGACGACGTGCTGGATAGCGCCGCTGATGCCGAGCGCCAGATAGAGTTTGGGCGCGACGGTCTGCCCCGAGCTGCCGATCTGCCGATCCATGGGCAGCCAGCCCTCGTCGCAGATGGGGCGGGAAGCGGCAATCTCGCCGCCAAGCAGCTTGGCCAGCTTTTCCGCGATCTGGATGTTGGCCTGTTCCTTGATGCCACGGCCGACCGAAACAATGATCGGGGCCTGTGTGAGGTCGACGGCCTGCTTGGCCTCGCGGAACAGTTCGAGCGGCTTGGTGCGGATCTGCTCCGGCTTCAGGTCGAGAGCCACTTTCGTGACCGGGGCCTTGCCTTCGGCACGATCGGCGACCTGATCGGCGCGGAAAGCGCCGGCCTGAAACGAGGCGAACCAGGGCGACGCGCCGGCGAAGCTGACGTCGGCATTGGTGCGGCCCTGGAACATCTGGCGCACGAGGACGAGCTTGTCATTTTCGTAGCGGTAGCCGACGCAGTCGCCAATCATGCCCTTGCCCAGCGATGCGGCGAGCTTGGGCGCGAAGTCGCGGACCTGGTAGGTGTGCGGCAGCAGCACCAGATCGGGCGCCGACTGCTCGATCGCCTGGCGCAGCGCGGCGGTAAAGCCGTCGGCAGTGTAGGGCTCGAGCAGCGAATGGTCGAGCAGCAGTACTTCTTTGACGCGTTTGGAGGCGATTTCGTCGGCCAGCGCGGCGACGTCGCTGCCGGCGACAGCGACGCGCAGCTCGGAGGAGGTTTTTTCGGCGAGTTGCTGGGCCGCCACCAGCGTCTCGAAGCTCACCGGATTCCATTTCCCTTGCCGCTGTTCGGCCACCACCAGGATTTTCATCGCTTTTCCGCTCCTTCCTCGCGCCCTGCCGTTGGGAGGCCCTAGGACAGCACCCGCGCTTCGTGCCGCAGTTTTTCGAGCAGCTGTTCCGCCACTTCCTTGGCCGAGCCCGTCAGGAACTCGGTTTTCTTGGTCTTTTGCGGAACGTAGATGCGCTCCAGTTTTTCAGTGGGCTCGTCTGCCAGGCCGAGGCTCGCGCGCTCGACCGATTCGATCGGCTTTTTCTTGGCTGCCATGATGCCCTTGAGCGTGGCATAGCGGGGCTTGTTGATGCCCGACTGGATGCTGAGCACGGCCGGGACCGGCACTTCCATCCATTGGAACCAACCGGCCTCGAGCTCGCGCTTGAGCTTGAGCTTTCCGTCGAGCACTTCGATCTGCATGATGATCGTGCTGTGCGGCAGCCCGAGCAGCTCGGCGAGCAGGACGCCGGTCTGGCCGAAGCCGTGGTCGTCGCTCTGCAGTCCGGTGAACACCAGGTCGGGCGATTCCTTGCGCAAAACGGCGGCCAGCGAGCGGGCCGAAGCGAGCGGATCGAGCCGGTAAAAGTCCGCATCGACAACGTGAATCGCGCGGTCGGCGCCCTTGGCGAGGGCTTCCTTGATTGTCTGCTTGGTGCGCTCCGGGCCAAGGGAAACGACGATCACCTCGCCGCCATGTTTCTCCTTGAGCCGAAGCGCTTCCTCCAGCGCGTAGCCGTCGGGTTCGTTCATTTCGAAGCCGATATCGGCCTCGCGAATCCAGGCGCCTTGTTCGGCGATGGTGAGGGGAGCGTCGCGGGCGGGAACCTGTTTGATGCAAACACCGATTTTCACGCGGGCCTCCTTGCCTTTCGTTGCTGGCCGCTTGCGGGCCGGAGGGAGCAGCGGGCGGCCGGATGTTTCGGGGAAAATTCCGGCCGGGGCGGTGCTCCCGGAAAAGCCTGCCGGGCTGTAGCCCGGCGCTAAAGGCCGGGAAAGGACGCGTGCGGCTCACGAAAAGCCGCGGACCGCGCGGGAGCGGCGGTCAGTTTCCTTCCCAGCGTTTGAACAGCAGCGCGGCGTTGGTGCCGCCGAAGCCAAAGGAATTCGAAAGCGCGTAGCGCACCTCGGCGCGGCGCGCGGTGTTGGGCACGTAATCGAGATCGCAGGCCGGATCCGGAGTTTCGTAATTGATCGTGGGCGGCAGGATCTGGTCGCGTAGCACGAGCACGCTGATGCCGGCTTCGAGTCCGCCGGCGCCCCCGAGCAGGTGGCCGGTCATCGACTTGGTCGAGCTGATCGGAACCTTCGCGGCGTGCTCGCCGAAAACGCGCTTGATGGCCACGGTCTCGATCGCGTCGCCAATCGGCGTCGAGGTGCCGTGGGCGTTGATGTAGCCGACCTCTTCAACCGGCACGCCGGCGTGTTCAAGGGCCAGTTTCATCACCCGATACGCGCCGTCGCCCTGATCGGCGGGCTGGGTGATGTGGTAGGCGTCGCCGCTCATGCCGTAGCCGGCGATTTCCGCCAGGACGCGGGCGCCGCGGGCCTGCGCATGCTCGAGCGACTCGAGAATCAGGATGCCCGAACCTTCGCCGACGACGAACCCGTCGCGCCCGGCGTCGAAGGGGCGGCTGGCTCGCTCAGGCGCGTCGTTGCGGGTCGAGAGCGCGCGCATGGCGCCGAAGCCGCCGACGCTCATCGGCGTGATCGCGCCTTCCGAGCCGCCACAGATCATCACGTCGGCATCCGACCGGGCGATGATGCGGTAGCTGTCCCCCACCGCGTGGGCGGAAGCGGAGCAGGCGGTCGCGGTGGCGGAATTGGGGCCGCGGGCGCCATAGCGGATCGAAACGAAGCCGGAAGCGAGGTTGATGATCGCCGAGGGAATGAAAAAAGGACTGATCTTGCCGGGGCCGCCCTGCAGCAGCTTCGAGTGCTCGCGCTCGATCACGTCGAATCCGCCGATGCCCGAGCCGATAAAGACGCCGGCACGGGCGCTCGTTTCCGGTGTGAGCTTCAGCCGGGCCATCTGCATCGCGTCGTCGGCGGCCGCGATGGCGAGCTGAATGAAGCGGCCCATCTTTTTCAGCTCTTTTTTTTCGACCCAGCGCAGCGGATCGAAATCGGGAACTTCGCCGGCGATCTGGCAATCGTAGCCGGTGGCATCGAAATGGGTGATTCGGCGGATGCCGCTCTTCCCGGCCAACAGATTCGGCCAGGCCTCTGCGGTGCCGATACCGGTGGCGCAAACCAATCCTACGCCGGTGACGACCACTCGACGGCTCAAACCCAATCCCCCTGCGCTCGGAAAAGGACCCGCGGACAACAGACGAATCTACTTCTTGGCCTGGGTGTGCTTGTCGATGTAGCTGATCGCATCCTGGACGGTCGCGATCTTCTCGGCGTCCTCGTCGGGAATCTCGATCCCGAACGCTTCTTCAAATGCCATGACCAACTCGACTGTGTCGAGAGAATCGGCACCCAGGTCGTCCACGAAGGAGGCGGTGGGTGTTACTTCCGCCTCGTCCACGCCGAGCTGCTCAACAATGATTTGCTTTACACGTTCCTCAACGCTGGCCATGCTCTTGGTTCCTCCGCTCGGCTCGGCTTTTTTACTCCAGGACTTGGCGCCAGCCCGCGTTCGGTTGCGGGTCCGGCATCCAGTAGACCCGCCCATTCTAGTCACCGCTCGTCTGCCGGTCAACTTCGGACGCGAGCCTCGTCCGCAACGCGGCGAGCGGGGCCGGTAACGTTGCTTTGGCTAGGCCATGTACATGCCGCCGTTGACGGCAAGGACGTGGCCCGTGATGTAGCCGGCTTCCTCGGTGGCGAGAAAGACGACGGCAGCGGCAATGTCCGCAGGGGTACCGAGGCGGCCGAGCGGGATGCGGGCCGAGAGTTGCTCGACCGCCTTTTCGGAAAGCTTTTCGGTCATCGCAGTGGCGATGAAGCCGGGGGCGACGGCGTTCACGGTGACGTTGCGCGAGGCGAGTTCCGTCGCCAACGCCTTGGTGAGGCCGATCACCCCGGCCTTGGAGGCGACGTAGTTCGCCTGCCCGGCGTTGCCCATTTGGCCGACGACGGAAGCGATGTTGATGATGCGGCCCCAGCGCTGGCGGATCATCGGGGAAATCGCCTGCTGCGCGCAGAGGTGGGCGCCGGTGAGGTTCGTGCGAAGCACGGCGTCCCAGTCCTCGGGCTTCATGCGGATGGCAAGCCCGTCGCGGGTGATGCCGGCGTTGTTGACCAGGATATCGAGCCGGCCGAACCGATCGAGGGCCTGTTGGAATGCGGCTTTCACCTGGTCGGGGTCCCCAACGTCCATGCCAACGGCGAGGGTGGTGCCTCCGGCCGCCTCGATGCCGGCCTGAACGGCGGGAAGCTTTGAGGTGTTGAGGTCCGCGAGCACGACGCTGGCGCCGGCTTCGGCCAGCGAGCGCGCGACGGCCTCGCCGATACCCTGGGATGCGCCGGTGACGAGTGCTACTCGATCATTCAGTAGGAACATGGTTGCTTGTGTCCTTGTGAGAGATTTTTCGAAAGGGCCGGATCGCGCGGCCGTCCGCCGGCTACGCTTCCGCTTCGGCTTCCGCTTCGCCGTCCGCCGTCCGCTCGCGCGCCAGCTTTTCGAGGGCCGCGGTCAGGCTCTCCTCATCTTCGGCGTTCGCCACGCGCACCGAGCGATCGATTTGCCGCACCAGCCCGCTCAGCACGCGGCCGGGGCCGACCTCCAGAAAGAACGTAACCCCCAGCCGGATCATCTCGCGCACCGATTCCTCCCAGCGCACCGGCTGGCAGACCTGCCGCACGAGCGCCGCGCGCGCCTCTTCGCCCGAGGTGATCGCTTCGGCGTCCACGTTGGTGACGAGCGGGAATTTCAGGTCGCAAAACTTGGTGCGCTGCAGATCGGCCTCCAGCCGCTTCTCGGCCGGCTTCATCAGCTCGCAATGGAAGGGCGCCGAGACGGGCAGCAGCACGGCCCGCTTGGCTCCGCTCTGCGAAGCGAGCTCAACGGCTCGCTTCACCGCGACGGCCGAGCCCGAGACGACGGTCTGCTGCGGCGCATTGAGATTGGCCGGGCCGAGCACCTCGCCGTCGGCGGCACGCTTGCAGATTTCGACGACCAGGCCCGGGGCCAGGCCCAAAATCGCGGCCATGCCGCCCTCGCCCGCCGGCACCGCCTCCTGCATGTAGCGGCCGCGATTGCGCACCAGGCGCACCGCATCGGCGAATTCCAGTGAATCGGCCGCCACCAGGGCCGAATACTCCCCTAGGCTGTGTCCGGCCACGTAGTCGGGCATCGTGTCGCGTTCGGTAAGCAGGCGATAGACGGCCACCGAGACCGCCAGGATGGCCGGCTGCGTGTTCTCGGTGAGCTTGAGATCATCCTCGGAACCCTCGAAGCAGAGCTTGGAGAGCGGGAATCCCACGGCGGCATCGGCGTTGTCAAAGACGGCTTTTGCGGTCGGGAATCGCTCGTAGATCTCCCGTCCCATACCGGAATATTGGGACGCTTGGCCGGGGAAAAGAAACGCAATTTTGCCCATGGCAGTGCCTCAGTCCTCTAGGTGTTCAAGGTGACCGACGCGGCCGAGAGTTCTTTTTCGATCTTCTCGTTGACGCGCCCTTGGGCCAACTCGACGGCGACGCGCAGGGCGTTTTTGATAGCGTTGGGGTTCGACCGGCCGTGGCCGATGATGCAGATGCCCCGAACACCGAGCAACGGCGCCCCACCGTACTCGGAGTAATCGATCTTCCGACGAAAGTCAGCGTAGGCCCGCTTGGAGAGCACATAGCCGACCTGAGCACGCAGGTTGCTCTTGAGCGCCTCTTTCAGTTTTGCGGCGATCAGCTCGGCGACCCCTTCGCTGATCTTCAGCGCGATATTGCCGATAAAGCCGTCGCAGACGATCACGTCGGCCACCGCACCGGTAAAGACGTCGCGGCCCTCTACGTTTCCGACGAAGTGGAGCGGGAGCGGTTTCATCTCGTTGTGGGCCTCCCGCACCAACTCGTTGCCCTTGCTTTCCTCTTCGCCGATCGAAAGCAGGGCGACTCGCGGACGCCGCGTGTGGAACACCGTCCGGTAGTAGACCTCGCCCATTACGGCGAACTGCACCAGATGGCCGACTTTCGAATCGACGTTCGCGCCCACGTCGAGAATCACGGCAACGCCGCCGCGCTCGGTCGGAAACGGTGCCGCCAGCGCCGGCCGGCTGACCGAGGGCAGCGTTCCGAGCACGAAGCGGGCCACCGCCAGCACCGCGCCGGTATTGCCGGCGCTCACCATGGCCGCTGCCTTCCCCTCACGCACCAGGTGCGCGGCCACGTGGGCCGAGCTGTCCTTCTTTTTCCGGAAGGCCTGGCCAGGCGCATCGGCCATCGAGATCACTTCGCTGGCGGGAACGATCTCGATCGGCAGTCCGCGATGGCGATGCCTGCCCAGTTCCGTCTTCACGGCCTCGGGCTGCCCGACCAGCAGCACGCGGGCGTCCAGTTCACGCGCCGCGAGAAGCGCCCCTTCGACTTCCACGCGGGGCGCATGGTCGCCTCCCATGGCATCCAGAGCAACGGTAATCATTGTGCCGGCCTGTTCGGGAATGTAGGGGCCCCGTACCCCGGCGGACGGGGTCAGGCCTCCGCTTTGACGACTTGCCGCCCTCTATAGTAGCCGCAATGGGGGCAAGCGTGATGCGGCAGCTTCATTTCGTGGCAGTTCGAGCACCGCGAATGCAATGACGCCGTCAAATAATCGTGCGCGCGTCTCTTGTTCTTCCGTGCCTTGGAATGCCGCCTTTTCGGATTTGCCATGATTGAGCCTCACCGGCTGAAATTTTACTATCGTGCCGCCGCGCCGCGGGAACAACATCCTCACCCGGCCGGACTGCAACGCTTCGTCAGTGCTTCTTGAACCATTCGAGCTTGAACCGCTCGAGTGACGCCAGGCGGGGATCCACGGCCCGTGCCTCGCAGCTGCACTGTTCGTAATTCAGATTGGCGCCGCAGTGCGAGCACAGGCCCCGGCAGTCGCTCCGGCAGATGGCCTTCATCGGGACGGCCAGATTGATCTGCTCGGAGAGGATATCGGCGAGAAACAGTCCGTCGCCTTCAAAAAACGCGATCTCGGTTTCCTCCAGGCTCAGATGCACATCTTCTTCCCGCGGAGCCCAGCTGACCGGCCGATAGATCAAATCGAAATCCCGGCTCACTTCCTCGTTCACCGGCTCCAGGCAACGAGCGCAATTCAACTCGATCCGTGTGTGCAGGTTGCCGAAGATGTGAATCTGGCCCTCGACCAACTCGGCCATCGCGCGGACCGTCAGCGCCTCCACCTGTTTGAATTCGGTGGAGTGGAAGTCCAAGGTTCCCGGAGCATACGTTTTCCGGATCGGGACCCTGTGGACGGCGAGTTCGTGAATATCGAGGAACATCGAGAATCGTCCAGAGGCCATTATAAAAGCGCCACTTGCCGAGTCAAGAAGGCAAGCCTTCCCGTGCGCGCCCTCTGCGGTGACGTGTGGCGCAATGCGTCGCGCTCAAGTAGCTGATTCTTATAGAATTAGCGCCGACTCCCTTATGCCGCGGGCCCGCGTCGCGGCTCCTGCCCCTGCACCCGCTCCCGGTAAAGCCGTATTAGATAGGAATCGGTCATCCCGGCGATATAGTCGCACACCACACGATGGACAGGGCCTTGGCGTGCCTGTCCGGCGAAATAGCCCGGCATTTCCCCGGGGTGGTCGAGCAGGAAAGCGAAGACCTGGTCAAGCGCCTCCACCGACCGCGTGCGGTCTTCGATGATCGACGGATGTTGATAGAGATTCAAGTTGAGGAAGCGCTTCCATCCACTCACCCTCCCCGCCATCGCCGCCGAGAAGCCGGCCAGCCGTGCCGGCGCCCGCCGCACGTCTTCGACGTCCCGGACCCCGGCGGCCTGCGCCGCCTGGCGCGTCTGGTCGATCAGGTCGGTGACCATCCTGTCGAGGGCGCGCCGGAGCGCCTCGGTCAGCTTCATCCAC
The DNA here is from genome assembly GCA_021832085.1 of Acidobacteriota bacterium. GTDB lineage: Bacteria > Acidobacteriota > Terriglobia > Acidiferrales > UBA7541 > JAKASX01. Next base: position 104,270 of record JAKBLM010000006.1, read on the forward strand.
CGCCGGCCCTCCGGGTAGTGCCGGTCGACCTCCCGGTATGCCTCGGCCACCAGTTCCACCTCTTCGATCACCTGCTCGGGATCGACCAACCGGGCCTCGAAGCCGTCGTCGGTGTCCGAGACGTTGTAGGCGATCTCGTCGACCGGGTCGATCAGTTGCGCTTCGAGCGGCGGTCGCCGGTGCAGGAGGTATTCGGCCAACTCAGGGGCTTCGGCGGGATCGTAATCGCGGGAATGCTTCACGATCCCCTCGCGGACTTCGAAGGTGAGGTTCAGTCCCGGGAAGTCGAGGTAGCGCTGCTCGAAATGCTCGACGATGCGCAGCGCATGGCGGTTGTGCTCAAACCGCTCTCCGAAGCGCTGCATCCACAGGTTCAGTTGCTGCTCACCGGCGTGCCCGAAGGGGGGATGGCCGATATCGTGCGCGAGCGCCAGCGCCTCGACGAGGTCGGCATTCAGCCCCAATGCGCGGGCTGCTGTACGGGCGATCTGGGCCACTTCGAGCGTGTGGGTGAGCCGGTTGCGGAAGTGGTCGGAGTAGCGGGTGGTGAAGACCTGCGTTTTCGCTTCCAGTCGGCGGAAGGCGCGCGAATGGATCACGCGGTCGCGGTCGCGGGCGTAATCGTTGCGGTAGGGGTGGGAAGGCTCGGGATACCGGCGGCCGCGCGAGCGGCCCACGTCCATGGCATACGGCTCGGCGCCCATCGCCGCCGGGCTAGGTCTTGCCGAGCATTTCGAGTCGCTGGCTTGCCTGGTCAGCCACGCCCGTGTTGGGGTATTCGCTCTTGATCTGCTCGTAATATTTCGCGGCCAGAGTCGTGTCTTTCACCGTCTGGTAGTGGTCGGCCAGGGCCAGCAGCACCACCGGCTTGGGCACAAAGACGTTCGGCTTCTTGAGCAGTTGCTGGTAGAGCGCCACCACCTGCTGGTGCTTGCCCATCCTGTCGTAGACGTGCGCGAGCTCGAATTTGGCTAGCGCCTGGAACGGCCCGTCGCCGCCGCTGGCGAGAGGCTCCAGCCAACGGGAGGCATCCGCGTACTTGCCCAGGCGCTCTTCGCTAATCCCGGCATAGTAGCGGGCCATCTGGCCGTAGCGCGTGCCCGCGTAACGCGTGGCCACCGCCCCCAACAGCTTCTCCGCCTTCTCGTACTTGACCGTCTTCGTCGGGTAGGTTTTCTCGCCTGGGATCGGCTGGCCGTTGGTTTCCACCGGCGTGTTGTACACCTTCATGGCCGCGGCATAGGCTGCCGCCGCTTTGGCATCCTGGTGGTTCGAGTAGTAACGCCAGCCGAAAAAGGCGCACAGGGCGACCACCACCACCACGCTCACCTGCCAGATCGCCCTTTTGTGTTCGCTCAGAAACTCGTAGGTGGATTCCAGGCCCTCGCGAAACTCGTCCTTCTTCAATTCCTTGCGGCTGATGTGCGCCACGTCAGGCCTCCCCGGCCCTGCCGGAATCTTTGGGATAGTCCTTGGCCATCATCAGTTCCGCTCCGCCATTGGAATGCTGCCCGATCTGCATTTCATCCATGAACGCCTGCACGATCAGCAGGCCGCGCCCCGACGTCTTCAACAGGTTCTCCTCGGCGAGCGGGTCTTCCACATGATTGGCTTCGAAGCCTCTGCCCTGGTCGATCATGCGTATCACGAGCCGCTCCGGCTCGAAAATGAACTTCAAAAAGACGCTCTTGCCCCGCTGCATCCGATTGCCGTAGTGGATCGCGTTGATGATCCCCTCGCGCACCGACATGGCAATCTTGTGGATGTCGTCTTCTTCGAAGCCGGCGGACTCGGCCACACCCTCGGAGATGGCTTGGGCGAGGTCGATCGTCTGCCAAGCGGTCTCGAGCGTGATTTCGACGGTCTTGCTACCCTCTGCGGCCGCCATGACCCTCCCAAGCCTGTAATCATACCGGCCCAAGATACCGGGGAGCAAACGCTGCGTCGCCCGTGCTCGGCGTCAGAGCTTGGCCATGCGCAAGAGGGCGGATACCGGCGAGCCCGAAAATAATTCGCCACGAGCCTGACGGGCGGATAGAATGCGTGATCGGGCTCTCATATGGTTTCATTCCTCTTGCTTGTAGCGGTGGCGGGCGTCGTTCTTCACGTTCTCTGGGCGCGGCGGCATGGCCGGGTCGATCCGATCATTGTTGCGGTGACGGACGCCGTGATCGCGATTGGCGTGCTCGTCCTGATCGTCCAGGGATCGGATTTCCTCCTCAATTTCGCCTGGTGGAAAGAGTTGGGTCAGGAGCAGACCTTCTGGCAATACATCCGCATCCGCTGGGAGCCGCAGACGGCAGCGGTGCTGCTGGGATTTGCCGTGCTCGTGGCGGCGTTTCGGCTGGGGCGGCGCCATAGCGACGGGCCGGCGGTGCGCACGCGGCTGGTGAGCTGGGTGGGCCACGGCGCGGCGCTGGTGGTGAGTTTTTTCCTGGCGATCAATCTGATCGATCCCTGGCGAGTGGCGCTCTGGCTCGGCAGCCGCGCCACGGCAGGGCAGTATCGCGATCCCATCTTCGGGCGGAGCTTGACCTTCTACCTGTTCCGCCTCCCCTTTTACCGGATGATCTTCGCCTGGGCCGGCTTTTTGCTGGTGCTGGCCCTGGTGTTTTACGGCGTGACGGTGGGCCTGGGAGCTTCCGGCGAACGGCTGGAGGCCCTGCGCGAGCAGTTGGAAGCGCGGGCGCGCGGCTACCAGCCGCCGACGCTGGATGCCGGCGTGCTGCTCTCGGATTTCACCGGCGTGATTCGCGCCGGCGCGATCCTGGTGCTGGTGCTCTACGCTGTGAGCCGCTATTTTGCCCGCTACCAACTCCTCTATTCCGACCACAAGTTCCTCTACGGTGCCGACTACGTCGACGCGCGCATCGGCCTTCCGCTGATCTGGGTGCAATTTGCCGGGGCGCTCGGCCTGGCGGCGCTCTTGGCGCTGCGCAGCCGGTGGCGGGGCCGGCGCTGGTCGGTGCCCGGTCCGTGGGCGGCGCTGCGATCGGTGGGCATCGGGCCGGAGGTCGTGATCGGTTTTCTGGCGATCATTATCCTGCCGCCAATCATCACGTCGGCCGTCTACGCCTTCTACGTTCGGCCGAACGAACTCACGCTCGAGCGGCCCTACATCGTCGATCACATCCAGGCCACGCGCAGCGCCTACGATGTCGCGAAAAACTCGACGATGGAAAAATTCACGCCCCGCCAGGATCCCTTCTTCGATCTGGCTAAATATCCCGACACGGCTGATAACATCCGGCTCTGGGACCTGCGTCCCTTTCAGGACAACATCACCCAACTGCAGGCGCTGCGCCCCTATTACGATTTTCCCAGCGTCGACCTGGACCGCTACGACATCGACGGCGAAAAGCGCCAGGTGATGATCGCCGCCCGCAGCCTCAACACCAATCTGCTGCCGGAATCGGCGCAAACCTGGGTCAACCTCCATCTCCAATACACCCATGGCTACGGCGCCGTCGCCGGCCTGGTGAGCAAGGTGAGCTCCGATGGAGAACCGCGCCTGATTTTGCAGGACGCGCCGACTGTCGCGAAATATCCCCGCTTCGATCTCACGCGGCCACAGATCTATTTTGGCGAGCAGACCAATCGCTGGGTCTTCGTCGATACCACCCAGCCGGAATTCGACTATCCCAAGGGTGAAGACAACGCCTACAGCACCTTCCAGGGCAGCACCGGCGTCCCGATGTCCAGTTTCGGCATGCGCCTCGTGGCGGCGATCGCGGAAAACGACTACAACATCCTGCTCACCGACTACCTGACGCCGAACTCAAAGATGCTTCTGCACCGGCAGATCGTCGAACGGGTGCACCGGCTCGCGCCATTTCTGGTGCTGGACCCCGATCCCTATCTCGTCATCAACCGCGCCGGCCGGCTCTACTGGATCCTCGACGCCTACACCGTCTCCGACCGCCATCCCTACGCCGAGCCGCTCGATCTCGGTGATCGTGAGATCAACTACATCCGCAACAGCGTCAAGATCACCGTCGACGCCTACAACGGCAGGGTCCATTTCTACGTCTTCGATCCCGACGATCCGATCCTGGCGGCCTACCGCCGCGTCTTTCCGCACCTGTTCCTGCCCCGCTCGGCCATGCCGCACGACCTGCTCAACCACATCCGCTATCCCGAGCTGCTCTTCAGCGCCCAGGCCGAAATCCTCCGGCTCTATCACATGACCGATCCGCAGGTCTTCTATAACAAGGAAGACCAGTGGGACATCGCCAAGCAGGTGGTTACCCAGGGGCAGACTCAGCAGACGCAGCCCTACTACGTGATGATGCAGTTGCCGGGCACGAAAAAAGCCGAATTCGTGCTCTTGCTGCCCTTCACCAGCCACAACCGCGACAACCTGATCGCCTGGATGGCGGCCCGGTGCGATCCGAAAAACTACGGTCAGCTGCTGCTCTTCCGCCTGCCCAAGGATCAGCTGGTCTATGGACCGCTGCAGATCCAGAGCCGCGTGGACCAGAACCGGCAAATCAGCAAGGACCTCAGCCTCTGGAACCAGCAGGGCAGCCGGGTGATTCGCGGCACCACGCTCGTGCTGCCCGTGGGCAACACGTTTATCTATGTCGAGCCGATCTACATCCAGGCCACCCAGGCGCACCTGCCCGAGCTGAAAAAAGTGGTGCTTGCCGCCGGATCGCGAATCGTCTACGCCGACGATCTCTCCGAGGCCATGGCCCAGCTGTCCCAGTTGCCGGGCGGGACGGCCGCGACTCCGGTGGTGTCGGCCACCGCCAGCGCCGGAACCGCTGCGGCGCCCACCATTGGCGCCCCACGAGGAATTTCAGCCAGCGTGCTGGAAAGCATCCAGCAGCACCTGGAGAACTACCAGAAGTTCACCGCGCAGGGAAAGCTGGCGCAGGCGGGTAAGGAACTCGAAGCGATTCGCCAGGAAACGCAGAACGCGCTTTCCCAGTTGCCCGCGGCCAAGCCCCCGGCCGCCCGCCCCAAACCCGTTCCGCCGAAGCGTCCTCAGCCGCCGCGCTGATCCTCCCATCGCCGCTACGAGCTGGTAAGCATCCGGCAAGGCTGTTGCGCCAGGCGAGCTTGTGTAGCGCCGTCCTTCAGGACGGCAGCTTGTCGGCGCCCGAAAGCCCGTCGCTGCACAACCGATTGCCCCCTTCCGTCAAATAACTTGTGAGAAGTGCGGGCGAGGGTGCGGCCACCCGTTCGGGTTCGGAGTAGAATAGAACAGTTCCGAAGGTAGCGACACCAAACGAAAATTCGCAGCGAGAGGCAAGCCATGGCTTTGAGAGATACCTGGATCAAACAGCGGCTGGCGGAAGGCGCCGCGAGAGGCGACGACAACGTCACCCAGATGCACTTCGCGCACATGGGGGTGATCACGGAAGAGATGCGTTACGTCGCCCAGCGCGAAAAGCTCTCGCCCGAACTGGTCCGCGACGAGGTCGCTCGCGGCCGCGCCATCATTCCCGCCAATATTCGCCACAAAAGCCTGGAGCCGATGGGCATCGGCGTTGCCTTCAAATGCAAGATCAACGCCAATATCGGAAATTCCGCCACCGCCTCGGATATCGACCAGGAGCTCGAAAAGCTCCGCGTCTCGGTCCACTATGGCGCCGATACCGCCATGGACCTTTCCACCGGCGGCGATATCCCGAAAATTCGTCAGGCCATCATCGATCATTCGCCCGTGCCGATCGGCACCGTGCCGATCTACGAAGCGGTCACCCGTGTGCGCCGCATGGAAGACCTCACGCCCGGCCTGATGCTCGAGGTGATCGAGGAACAGGCCGCCCAGGGCGTCGACTACATGACCATCCACGCCGGCGTGCTCTTCGAATTCCTGCCGTTGGTGCGCAACCGGATCACCGGTATCGTCAGCCGGGGCGGCGCGCTGCTCGCCCAGTGGATGGCCTTTCACCACCAGCAGAATTTCCTCTACGACCATTTCACCGACATTTGCAAGATTTTCCGCAAATACGACGTCAGCTTTTCCCTCGGCGACGGCCTGCGGCCCGGCTCGCTCGCCGACGCCTCCGACGAAGCCCAGTTCGCCGAGCTCCGCGTGCTCGGCCAGCTGGCGAAAAAGGCCTGGGAATACGACGTGCAGGTGATGATCGAGGGCCCCGGCCACATCCCGATGGACCAGATCGAGCTCCAGGTGCAGAAAGAGAAGGAGATGTGCTACGAGGCGCCGTTCTACACGCTCGGCCCGCTCGTCACCGACATCGCTCCCGGCTACGACCACATCACCAGCGCCATCGGTGCCGCGATGATCGGCTGGCATGGCGCGGCGATGCTCTGCTACGTGACGCCAAAGGAGCACCTCGGCTTGCCCAACGCCGACGACGTCCGCCAGGGCATCATCGCCTACAAGATCGCCGCCCACGCCGCCGACGTGGCCCGCCATCGCCCCGGCGCCCGCGAACGCGACGACGCGCTCAGCTATGCCCGCTTCCTCTTCGACTGGGAAAAGCAGTTCGAGCTCTCGCTCGATCCCGAGGGAGCGCGCACGATGCACGACGAGACGCTCGCCGATCCTTATTACAAGGAAGCGAAGTTCTGCTCGATGTGCGGCCCGAAATTCTGCTCGATGAACGCTTCCCAGGTGGCCGATTCCTATACCGGCCAGTCGCAAGAGGAGCGTAAGGCGCGCTTCGTTCAGTTGCTCACCAAGATCGATCTTCCGGGCACTCCGGCAATCCAGCCGCCTGCGGCCGAGCCGGTCGCCGTGCCCGAGCCTTCGGCGAAATCGTCCTAGGGTCATGAGTCGGGAGTTCGTTGCACGGTCTCGTGGGTCGGAGCGGAACCTGTCCCGGCTCGCCGGGAGTTCCGACATGAGGGACCGCAATTTCAAAGGGCTTCAGCGCCTGAAGCGCACCCGACTTATGCAACGAACTTCCAACTCACCGCACAAGCTCCGCAACGCCACTTGGTAGGCGCTGGTTTCAAACCCGCCCACTGCGTCCCGGACGGGCTTACGGGCCCTCCCCTGCCGCCTCACTTTCCGCAGAACTTTTTCTCGGCGGATCCCGTAACTGAATGCAGGCGGGTCGTCTGCCCGAAACGGGGCGTGAAAGGAGGCGCCGCCATGACGTTCCTGCTGCTCGCCATCCTCTTGTATTTCCTGCCCTCGATCGTCGGGCACAACAAACAGAACGCCGCCGGCATCTTCGTGCTCAACCTGCTGCTGGGCTGGACGCTCATCGGTTGGGTGGCCGCCATGGTTTGGGCCTGCTCGTCCGATCCCCGGGCGCCCGTCCTGGTCGTCGCCGGCCCCGGCCACTACTGCACCAACTGCGGCACGCTCAGCGTCGCCGGTGCGCATTACTGCACATCCTGCGGCCGCCCCGTCTGATTCCTTTTCTGCCTGGTTGATTTCCTCCGTCGTCCCGAGTCGCACCCGCTACGAGCGCCGCGAGCCCCGGCGCAGTGTGCCGGGAAGCACCTTGCAAACGCTGCGACAACGCGGCCCACAAGCATCCCTGCCCCCGTCCTTCCCCGCTGCTGATGCGGTCTTCCCCGCCGTTGGTAAGGGCGGGTTTCAACCGCGCCTTTTGCGTCCCGGACGCGGTTACGGGACCGGCCCGCAGTCGTTGGTCCCCTTGCCCACCCCCCGCCGCGACTGGCGTTCCGCATTCCACGAATCGCATCGCCGAAAACCTTGCGCTCTTTGGAGCCCCCAAGAAGCTGCCCTTCCTTCAGGCTATTGTTTGCAACAGCCCTCTGCTATACTTCCGCCCACTTTTGCTCGGAGGCTGGCCAATGCCTGTCAGTTTGCTGCTGCTCGGCGTGGTGGTTCTCCTTGTACTCCTTGTGATTGCCGGCTCCATTTTCACCGTTGCAACTTCGCAGGCTGCGGTCTTGCAGCGCTTTGGCAAGTTCCAGCGCGTCGCCAACGCCGGGCTGAATTTCAAGCTGCCCGTCCTCGATACGATAGCGGCGCGCATCAACCTACGCGTTCAGCAACTCGACATGGAGATCGAGACGAAGACCAAGGACAACGTCTTCGTACGCATTCCCGTTTCCATCCAGTATCTGGTTATGCCCGACAAGGTCTACGAGGCCTTTTACAAACTGAACGACCCCACGCAGCAGATTCAGTCATATGTCTCCAACGTAATTCTGGGTCACGTGCCCAAGATGAATCTCGACGAGGCCTTCCTGCAGCAGGCCGAAATTGCCCTGGCCGTGAAATCCGAACTGGACAACATCATGGCCGATTTCGGCTACTCCATCACCAAGGCGCTCGTCACCGACATCAAGCCCGACGACAAGGTCAAGGCCGCGATGAACGACATCAACGCCGCCCAGCGGGAACAGGTCGCCGCCACCGCCCGCGGCGAAACGGAGAAAATCCTCAAGGTGAAGCAGGCGGAAGCGGACGCGGAAAGCAAGGCGCTCCAGGGCCAGGGCATCGCCAATCAGCGCAAGGCGATTATCTCCGGCTTGCAGGAATCCGTGGAGCTGTTCCAGAAGAGCGTGCCCGGCGCCACGCCCACCGATGTGCTGACGCTGGTGATGATGACCCAGTATCTCGATACGCTGAAGGAAGTCGGCGCCAATTCGCGCACCAACACCATCATGGTGCCCCATTCGCCGGGCGGCCTGTCCGAATTCTTCAACGAGCTCCGCAACGCCGTCATTGTCGGCATGGAAACGGCGCAAACAACCGCGGCCACGCCGGTGGTCGCTCCCGCTTCCTCGGCCCCTGCAGACGGCCCCGCCACTCCGCCGCAAGCGTAGTGAAGAACGGCGAAGCGCCAGCTTCGCCATAAGCGCTCCGCGTCCATCGGGCCTTGACGCCCGAAGCTCGAACTGTCCTGTTGCGAACTTGCGAGGCGCGTTGCCGCACCGCCCTCCGCCGCTGGTAGGGGCCGGTTTCAAACCGGCCCGCCGCCATTTGTCCTTTCGCCTCCCGCCGCTGGCAGGGGCGACCCATCGGTTCGCCCGCCGCCGAAACCCTACTCGTACCGCAGCGCTTCCATCGGGCTCACTTTCATCGCCCGCCGCGCCGGAATGTAACAGGCGGCTAGCGCCGCCAGCGCAAGCAAAATCGCCACGCCGGCGAATGTCGCCGGATCGTTCGGCCGAATTTCAAACAGCATGCTGCACAGAAATCGAGTCAACGCCAGGGCTCCGGCAATGCCTAGAACGACGCCAGTCACCGCAAGCACCATCCCTTCCCGCAACACCATGCGCAGAATATCTTCCCGCTGCGCCCCCAACGCCACACGCACACCGATCTCGTGCGTCCGCTGAACCACCGAATAGGAAATCACTCCGTAGACCCCGACGATCGCCAGCAGCAACCCCAGCGCGCCAAACGACCCGAGCAGCATCGTCTCGAATCTTGGCTCGGCCGAAGACCGGGCGAGAATTTGGTCCACCGTTTCGATATGCGTGACGGTCGCATCCTTCTCTACTGACCGGACCACGCGCTCGATCGCCGGCACAATTGGCATAGGACTCGCGGAAGTCCGCGCAAACACTTCGCACTCGTTGTTCCCGAAGTAGAAGGGCGTGTAATACACCGGGCCTGATAAGAATTCCCTCACGGCTATGTTTGTGTTTTCGCCTTGTAGCCCGTCCGGAAACGCCCGCAAAATGTGACGCTTTGGAAATTTCATGTCGCTGAAAACATGTCACATTCGCCGTTTTTCGTTCGACACCGTGTCCCACTTTGCCCGTCTCGTGTGACGTCTGCCCCTCCAGCGTTTGAGCGCCAGCCACCGGTCAACAGGCGCTGTTTCCCCACCCCGTCGCCCCGCGGGAAGCTCCTGATGTGCCATAATTCCAAAGGAATTCAGCAGTCTTCAGCGTGCGCAAATTCTTCGGGGGTCAAACGGATGGAAGAAGCAACGCGCTACGAAAGTCTTCGCCAGGAATTCAATCGCTGGGCCGCCGAGGGCAAGGGCCAGGGTATGGAACACGAGCACATGCCGATCGCTCTGCCCATGCTCGAGCGCATGCGCCTGCGCCCCGACGAAGCGGTGCTCGATGTCGGCTGCGGCAGCGGCTGGCTGGTCCGGCTGATCGCCAGGCTCGTTCCGCAAGGCCGTGTCGCCGGCATCGACCTCTCCGACGAAATGATTCGCCAGGCGCGCGAGGCGAGCGCTGGGCAGGATCGCGTTCGCTTCGAAGTCGGCTCCGCCGACCACATTCCTTTCCCCGACGATTCTTTTAGCCGCGCTGTCTCGATCGAATCGGCCTATTACTGGCCCGATCCTGCCGCCGGCATTACCGAAATCGCTCGCGTCACCAAACCCTCCGGCTCGGCCTGGATCCTGATCAACTATTACCGCGACAATCCGGAATGCCATCAGTGGGCGCCGCTCCTCCCGCCGACGCATCTGCTTTGGGCTAGAGAATGGGAAGAGCTGTTCCGCCAGGCGGGCTTTACCGACGTCCACCACGGCCGCATTCCCGACCCCACTCCCGTGCCCGACGATTACCACGGCCGCTGGTTCCGCGACGCGGCGCAACTGCGCCGCTTCCGCGCCGAGGGCGCACTGCTGGTCCACGGCACGAAGCCTTCCGCCTGAGCCCCACAGGCCGGGCGCGCTTCTCTCGTTGACATAGCCAGACACTGGGGATAGCCTGCAGGTAACGAAGGAATGGTGGAAGCTGTCCCAGGTTTCCCGCGAAAGCCTGCGGGGTCAGCGCTTCTTCGGCGGCGAACCTGAATTTTCGGGCAGCCTCGTATCTCCTGAGCTGACATTGAAAATCTGGCTGCAGGTTTGTCGCCTTGGCATTAGCGCGCTTTTCTGTCTTGCCCTGGTGTGCCCAGCCGCCGCCCAGCGCGTGCCGCGACAATCGCAAAACGTCCCGTCTCTGGGTTCCAGGCAGCTCGACTTCAGCGGCACCATCGACGTGATCGTGGTTCCCATCCCGGGTTCGACACTCGCCGTTCACCCCGACGTCACGATTTATAGCGAGGGCCTCGACTCGCCTTCGATCAGAATGCCTTCCCAGGTCAGGGAAAACGAATGGATCTTTCAAGGCCTGGAGGTGGGCAGGCAATACACGATTCGCGTCACGGCCAGGGGCTTCCAGCCCGAACAGGAATACGTGATTCTCCCGAGCACGGCCAATGCCTCGGCTCGCGTCCGCATCCACCTTCGCTCGGTGGAACCACGATCGAAATCCGGCCTCGCGCCGGGCGGTGAATTTCTGCTGGCGCCCGCATTGCAGCGCAAGGTTCAGCAGGCGCTGAAGTATCTGAAGGAAGGCAAGAACGCCGAAGCGCAAAAAGAGCTGAAAAAGGTAGTGCAAATGGTGCCCGGCCATCCCGGTGTGAACTACCTGCTCGGCTTGAGCTATTTGCGCGGGAACCAGGCGTCTCAGGCCATCCCCTATTTGGAAAAATCCATCTCCATCGATCCGCGCCAGTTGCACGCGCGGTTGGCGCTGGGCATTGCCTACTTCGACCAGCACGATTTCGCCGGCGCCGTCAGGATTCTCGGCGAATTGCTCGAGCAGGAACCTTCCTTCTGGCAGGCGCACTGGGTGATCGCCAGCACCTATCTCCGCGAGAAAAATTACGAGCAGGCGCGCCAGCACGCCGAACTCGCACTCCAGTACGGCGAAAAGCAGGCACGAGGCGCTCGCTTGGAACTCGGCGAAGCTTATGCCGGCCTTGGCCGGCGCGAACAGGCCATCCAGACGCTCCAGGACTTTCTCCGGGAAAACCATCGCGGGCCGCAAGCAGAGCAGGCGCGCGCCATGATCCGGAAACTGCGGCGCCCGCCGCCAGCGCCCCGCGCCGCGCCCGAGCGGCCGACGGTCGCGTCCAATCATCCTCTCGCCTCGGCGCCGGCTCTCGAGGAAGAGGCCGCGCTGGCTTCTATGCCGGTTGCCCAGACTGTCAGTCTGCGGGCTGGTTCCCGGCTGGAATTGAGCGAGGCCCTGCTGAACCGGAAATCATCTGTTCTCCTGCCGAAGGAAAACTGGGCGCCGCCCGGCGTGGACTCGGTCCAGCCGGCGACCGTGCCAGGAGTCGCCTGCCATTTGCCGGCGATTCTTCGGCAGGCGCGCCGGCAAGCGATCGCTTGGGTCAAAGAACTCCAGGAATTTTCGGCCACCGAGGAATATCAATCGGCCGAAATCAATCGCCGCGGCGAAGTGGCAAGGCCCTTCCGGCAGGAATTCCGCTACCTGGTCTTCGTAAAGAAGCTACGGCCTCATCTCTTCACGTTGGAGGAACTGCGCCAGCCGGCCCCGGATCCGCGCCGCATGGGCGCACCGATCTTCGGCCTGGGCATGTCCGGCCTCGCCCTGGTTTTCCATCCCGATTTTCAACGTGACTTCGCCTGGTCGTGCGAAGGGCTGGGGCATTGGGAGGGCCAGCCGGCTTGGGTTGTTCGCTTCGAGCAGCTCCCCGACCGCCCCACCGCCTCCCTGATGAGTTTCGAAACACCCACAGACAGTCAGTTGCTGCCGCTCAAGGGCCTCGTGTGGCTCTCCAGGAAAGACAGCCACGTGATGCACCTCGAAACCGACCTGGTGAAGCCGCTCAAGTCGGTCCGGTTGGAGCGCGAACATTTTTCGGTCGATTATCGCCTGGTCAGATTCCGCTCGCATCCCGTCGAGCTGTGGCTGCCGGAACGGGTCGACATGTACGTGATCTATCGCGGCCACGCCTATCACAACTATTCGCACTTCTCCCGCTTCGAGTTGTTCTGGGCTGGCTCGAAACAGGAGATCGCCAAGCCGGCTGCCGGGAGCCGGCCAAAGTGAATGGAACGCTGGCTTTCGATGGCCAGACGTTTACTCCTCGCGTAGCGCCAGCATCGGGCTGATCCGCGTGGCGCGCCGCGCCGGCACGGCGCAGGCGGCCATCGCCACCACCGCCAGCACCACCGAAACGCCGGCAAAGGTGAGGGGGTCGAAGGCGCTGACGCCGTACAGCAGGCTCGAAAGCGCGCGCGTCAGCAAAAACGCACCCGCCAGTCCGATGCCCAGGCCGAGCGTCACCAGCCGCACTCCTTCGCCGAGAACCATCCGCATCACTGAGCCCGGTGACGCACCAATCGCCATGCGCACGCCGATCTCGTGCGTGCGCTGGCTCACACCGTATGACATCACCCCGTAAATCCCCACCGCCGCCAGCACCAGCGCCAGCAGGGCGAAGATCAAAAGCAGCGCCGTTTGGTAAGTGGTGCCGGCCATCGAATGGTCGATCACCTGGCGCATCGTGAGCGGATGGAAAAGTGCCAGCCCCGAATCGATCGAATGCACTGCGTCGCGCATCGCCGCAATGCCGCCACCCGCGCCGCCGGCGCTTTTCACCGTCACCCACGCCGCACCATCCCCGCCGAGCCCGAAGGTATACGGCACATACGCCTCCGGAATCACCGGCTGCCGCAGGCCCCACTCCCGCACGTCGCCCACCACCCCGATCACCCGCACTGGAAAGCCGCTCATCTCGAAAACCTTGTCCAGCGCGTCTTTCCCGGGCCAGAACGTCCGCGCCATGGTTTGGTTAATAATCGCCAAGCCCCTCAAATTGGCGTTCTTCGGTACGCTTGTGGCGCCGGACTTGAAGATGGCATCCAGCTTGCTTCCCGTCCGCTCCGCCCGTTCCACGTCTGCCGGGGTGAAATTCCGCCCTTTCAGGAACGGCACGCCGTACGTGCGGAAAAAACTGGGCGCGATGTAATTCCATTCCACAAGAATCCGCTGGAAGGCCGGGTTGTCATTGCCGGGAATCGTGATGTAGCCGTTCGACCCGCCTTCGAGCGGGATTTCGCTCGAAAGAGCGGCGTCCCGGACGCCGGGCGTGTTTTCCAGGCGCGTCAGCAATTGCCGGTAAAAGGCCAACTGGTTTTCCGCCGTCGCGTACTTGGCCTGCGGCAGGCTGACGCGGGCGGTGACGAGGTGCTCGGGCTGGATACCGATGTCGGCGTTCCGCAGATTGGCGAAACTGCGCAGCAGCAGCCCGGCGCCCACCAAAAGCGCCAGCGATACCGCGATCTCGCCAACGACCAGCGCGTCGCGCAACAGGCGCCGGCGGCCGGTCCCGCCTGCCGCCGTCGCGCTTGCCTTCAGCTCCTCGCTCAGCCGCAACTCGGAAGTCTCGATGGCGGGCGCCAGCCCGAAAAGCACGCCGACCAGCACGGCGACGCCGATCGTGAAGAGCAGCACTGTGCCGTCGAGGGTGATCGGATTGGGCGACGGCAACGGGGAGTGCTGCTGGACCGTGGCGAAGAACTGGACGCACCACCAGGCCAGCCCAATTCCCAACGCGGCGCCCGCCAGCGCCAGGATCACACTTTCGGTCAACAGCTGTCTCACCAGGCGCGTTCGCCCTGCTCCCAGCGCGCTGCGCAAAGCCATCTCGCGATGACGCCCGGTCGCCCGCACCAGCAGCAGGTTGGCCACGTTTGCGCAGGCGATCAGCAGCACCAGCCCCACCGCGCCCAGCAGCACCAGGATCGGCGTCCGCAATCTGCCCACCAGTTGTTGCTTGAGCGAGACGATGGCCGCGCCGATGTCCTTGTTCGAGTTCGGATACTGCTTTGCCAGCCGCGCGGCGATCGTCGAAAGTTCCGCCTGCGCCTCGCCAATCGTCACGCCCCGCTTCATCCGTCCGATCGCCGGATAGTTGTGGTTGCCGCGCTGGCCCAGCGCTTTCCGGCTCATGTTTTTTGGCGTCCAGAGATCCGTTTCCACCGGAAAACGGAACCAGGCGGGCATCACGCCAATCACCGTGTACGATTTATCATTCAGCTCGACGCGCTTGCCCAGGACGTCGCGCCGCCCGCCGAATTGCTGTTGCCAGAAGCCGTAGCTCAAGACGGCCACGTCGTTCTTGCCTGCCTCGTCCTCGCCCTTGGCGAAGGTGCGGCCGAGCAGCGGCTGGACGCCGAGAACCGAGAAGAAATTCGCCTGCGCCTTGACCAGCGTGGCCTGTTGCGGTTCGCCCGTCCCGCTTACGCTAACCTCATTCGGCCATGTGTAGAGGCTGGTAGCGGCGAGCGTGCGCGTCTCCCGCTGCCAGTCGAGATAATCAGGGCCAGTGAAAGGATAATGGCCGGGTGCCGGCTCGGTTTCCCACAGCTGCACCAGCCGGCCGGGATGTCGGAAAGGCAGCGGTTCGAGCAGCATCGCGTTGACTACGCTGAAAATCGCGGTGTTTGCGCCGATGCCAAGCGCCAGCGTGATCACGGCCAGCGCCGTGAATCCCGGCGCCTTCCGCAGCAGGCGCAGCCCGTAGCGAATGTCTTGCCAGAGCGTTCCCATGAGGTCTTTCCCCTCGCCTGCGCCCGATGCGCTCCCCCCGAGCCGGACCCTGTTCCCAAGATACGCCCACTCGGCCGCAAATGTTCCCGTTTGCGCGATTGCCAGCTGCGGCGAAGGTACGTGGCCCCTGCGCTATACTCCGCTACGTCCCGCACAAACCTTTGCCTGCAGCCTCGATCCCGGGCTGCAGACATTTGCCGAGTGGCCCGAGCGCAACAAAAAGCTGCATTTCGCCCGAGTAGCGTGAATGCTCACGATGAGCGCGGAGGGAAAGGGGCCGTGTAGCGGCGAGTTCAACTCCACCTTCGTGTCTCAGCGGGCTGCCGCCCTGAAAGGGGAATTTAGGCGACCGGCGGGCCGTACTGGCGCAGCAAATCTGCCATGCGTGCCAGGCGTGCGTCGGCGAGGCCGTAGACGCTATCGGCTGGAAAATGGTTCGTCGCATCGCGCTCGCCCGCTGCAACGCCGGTCAGGATCGCAATGCCCTGCTCGACGGTGGCCACGGGATAGATGTGGAATTTGCCCTGCCGCACCGCCTCGATTACTTCTTCGCGAAGCATCAAGTCTTCCGCGTTTTCGCGAGGGATGATGACGCCCTGCGTCCCGGTCAGTCCGCCCCTGGCGCGGCAGACGTCGAAAAAACCCTGGATTTTTTCGTTGACGCCGCCAATGGCCTGGATGTCGCCGTGCTGGTTCACCGACCCGGTAACGGCAACGTCTTGGCGGATGGGCAGGCCTGACAGGGCGGAAAGGATGGCGTAGATTTCAGTGGAGCTGGCGCTGTCGCCGTCGACGCCCGCGTAGGACTGCTCGAAGCAGACGCTGGCGGAAAGCGAGAGCGGTTTGTCCTGCGCGAAGACGCGGCGGAGGTAACCGGCGATGATCTGCACACCCTTGTCGTGCAGGTGGCCGCTCATGTTCGCTTCGCGCTCGATGTTGATCAGGCCGGTTCTGCCGAGCGCCACCGAGGCCGTGATGCGCACCGGCTTGCCGAAGGCGTAGCCGCCCACCTCGAGCACGCTCAGCCCGTTCACCTGCCCCACGCGGCTGCCGCTGGTATCGATCAGCAGCAGCCCCTGCTCGATCGTTTCGCGGATCTTCGTCTCGGACAGGTTGTGCCTTTCGATTTTCGCCTGCAATGCGTCGCGGACGTGGCGGACGCTCACCTGTTTTTCGCCGCGCTGCCGCGCCAGGTAGTTGGCTTCCCGCGCCAGGTCGGCCAGTTCGTTGAAGCGAGCGGTGATTTTGCCGCGGCGGCCGGCAAGCCGCACACCCTCCTCGAGTACCGCCGCCACCGCGCTGCGATCGAGTGGCAGCAGGTTTTCCTCCTCGGCCACCTTGCGCACCCGGCCGCCGTAATGCAGCACCAGCGCTTGGCTCCAATCGACCACTTCGTCGAATTCCACGCGCACCTTGAAGATTCGCCGGAAATCCTCTTCCAGCTCGTAAAACAGCTCGTAAAGCCGTTGGTCGCCCACCAGCACCACCTTCACATCGACCTCGATCGGCTCCGGTTTCAGCGCCGGTGGCGCGGCAAAAGGGAACAGCGCGTCGATCGGCTGGATTTCCAGCCGGCGGTGGTTCAGCGTCCGCTTCAGCGCCTGCCACACGCCGCGCTCGCTCATCACGTCCAGCGCGTAGACCACCAGAAAACCGCCGTCGGCCTGAAGCATCGCCCCGCCCCGCAGGTCCATGAAATCGGCATGCCAGCCGCCCATTCCTTCGAAGCTGCGCTGGATCGAGCCGAACAAATTCGCGTAGGTCGGCACCGTCTCGAAAACCACCGGGCAGGCAGGACCATCCTCATGGGCCAGCACGACGTTGACGCCGTAGACGCGGAACGGGTCCTGCTCGACGCGGACCGGGCGGTCGAAGACCTCGTCTTCGGACCGGTCCTGGGCGGTTTCGGACTGTTTGAACGGGTCGAGATTGTTGAGCAGGTGCAGCCGCACCTCCTCGAGGTATTCGGCCACCTCGTCCTGGGGAAAATGATCGCGCAGCTCCTGGAGCACGCTGTCGACCAGCGTGGAGGCCGCTTCCTGCTCGAGGAAACTCAGCTCGCCGGAAAGCTCCCGCGAGAGCGCCAGCGTTTTCCGGTAGACGCTGGTGAATTCCTGGCGGAATTCCTCGTAGTGTTTTCGCAGCTCCTCGGCCGCGGCTGGAGTCACTTTCCCCTCCTCCACCACCCGCGGCAGCTCTTCCATCGGCACCGGCTGGCCGTCGATCATTGGCACGATTTCCGGCAGCGCCGCCGGCCCCACGGCCACGCGTACCAGCGCGAACTGTTGTTTGCCGATCCGGTTCGTGAATTCGTCCATCAGCTCCTTTTCGCGCTGGGCGTAGCGCTCGACAATGCGGTTTTTCCGCCGCTCGAATGATTCGCTCTCGAAGAGCTGCGGAATGCGCCGGCGCAGGAAACTGAGCGCCGCTTCCATCTCCCGCTTCAGCAGGTTGGCGCTGCCGCGCGGCAGGCTGAGCAGCAGCGGCCGGTCGGGATTCTTGAAATTGTTCACATAGCAGCGGTCGGAGGAGGGCCGCGCGCACGGCGTCATCTCGCGGATCAGCCGCGCCACCGCGTCGCCCCAGCTGTTTCCGGTGAGCCCGCAGACGAACATGTTGTAGCCGGGCGCGTTCAGCTCCACGCCCGTCCGCAGCGCGCGCAAGGCACGCTCCTGCACCGTTTCGCTTTCCACCGGCTCGGCTTCGGCCGTCGTGGCGAAGGGAATCGCGGCGGGTTCGCACCGCCAGCGAAGTTGTTCGGGAAGCAGCTCAATGGGAGCCGAAGCTTTTTTCATGTGCCCAAATCCAGCGAAGAGATTTTATTACTCCAGCACGGCCGTTCCCGGCCCTCCGGCCGAATCCGGTGGCGCGACCGGCTTCGTATAGGCTTGCAGCAGCCCCGCCGCGATCGCCACTACCACCGGTCCCAGCACAAGGCCGATCACGCCGAACACGACTACCCCGCCCAGCACGCCCACCAGTACGAACAACCCGTTCATTTCCACCCGGCCGCTGATCATCATCGGCCGCAGCACGTCGTCAATCACCAAAAGCGCCACGCCATTGATCACCAGCAGCAACACCGCCCGGCCTGGGTACCCCTGCGCCACCAACCAACCCGCCGCCGGGATCCACACCATCCACGCCCCCAGCACCGGCAGCAGCGCGAAGAGCGCCATCACCACGCCCCAGAACACCGCTTGGTGAATTCCCACCAGCAGAAACACCAGCCCGCCCACCAGTCCGGCGATGCCCGAGGCCGCCAGGCTCGAGGCCACCGTGACAAACACCAGATCACGAGCTTGGGTAATCATCGCCTCGCGCTGCTCCTCGGCAAAGGGTAGCGAGCGCCGCACCCAGCGCATGATCGAGTCGGCGTCCCGGAAGAAGTAGAACATCGCGATGACCGTGATCACCAGGTCGAACACGAAGATAATCAGATGCCTCACCGCCCCGCCGAGTTCTCCCGCCAGATAGCCCGTGATATGCCGTGCCCCTTCCTGCGCGACCGTCGACAGGTTCACCGTCGACAAGCCGGGCAGCCGATGCGCCGCCCACATCCAGATGTGATTCAGCCAGTGGGCACGCACAAGGAACGTCCCCAGCTCCACCGAGCCCAGCGCCTGGATCGCTTGGTGCACGAAAGCGATCATGATCATTACCGTCGGGACGATCAGGATCGCCGTCGCCCCCACCGTGCTCACCGTCGCCCCCAGCGCCCTGCCGAATCGCCGGTCGAGCCGGCGATGCCAGGGGAGAAACAGGATCACGATCACCGCCGCCCAGATCAATGGCGTCAGGAACGGCTGGAAGACCAGAAAAGTTAGCCAGGCCAGCAACGCCAAAAAAGCGAAAAACAGCGCCGTGGTCACCAGTTGCGTTTGCGTTCGCTCAGGCATCGTGTCCTTCCGCCATACCCGGCGCCGGGGAATTTGTCAACTGTTGTCCGCAAAGATACCACCCGGCCGCTACCGGGCCCTGCCTCTCGCCCGGTCGGCGAGGCGCTATACTTTTCGGCAGAGGCCCCGATGACCGAGCCTGCTACCCCCTGCCTGCACCGCCGCACCCGGCTGATCGCCCGCGACCGCGAAGCCGAATACCGCGAGTGCCTCGATTGCGGGGAAATCCTCGAAACCGCCGAGTCCCCGGAACCGGCTCCTTTCGACGAATCCCTCGCCGACGCTTGATCGCCACCCCGCCTACGAGATGCTCCCCGCGCAGGACGAGCCGCCCCCGGCCGTGCAGCCGTAGCAGTGGTTCCGGGTGACGATGCGCCGCTCGGCCAGTCGCGCGGGGTCGAAGTCGCGAATGTGGTGCGGCGCGCCCAAGCCGGTTGGCAGATCGAGCATCTGGTTGAAATCGCAATCGTAGAGCGTGCCGTCCCAGCCAACCGAAAGGGTGTAGCGGCACATCACCCCGGCCGCGGCCGCCGGATTGAACGCGCTCGCCAGCCGCTCCATGTAGCCCTGGTAATTCCCGCTCGCCAGCAGGTAATCGAGGAAGCGGCTGATCGGCATGTTGGTGATCGTGTAGAGCCGGTTGAAGACGATGCCCCAGCGTCGGTCGAGTTCCCGGCGAAACTGTGCCTCAATCGCCTCCTGCCGCGGCGCCAGAAACGCGCCCACGGGGTTATACACCAGATTCAGCGTTAGCCCCGAATCCGGGTGGCCATAGCCGAGCGCATTCAGCTTGCGCAGCGCCGCGAGCGACCGCTCGAAAACGCCCGCGCCGCGCTGGGCGTCGGTCTGCGCCGCGCGGTAATAGGGCAACGAGGCGACGATTTCCACCTCGTGCCGCGCCAGGAATTCGGGCAGGTCGGCCTGGGGCGTCACTAGCAGCACCGTCAGGTTGCACCGGTCGATTACATGGTGGCCGAGCGCCCGCGCCCGCTCCACCAGCCAGCGGAACTGCGGATTCAGCTCCGGCGCGCCGCCGGTGATGTCGAGCGTCGGGATCCCGCCCTTTTCGAGCGCGCGCAGGCACAGTTCGGCGGTCTCGCGACTCATCTGCTCGCGCCGGTCCGGCCCCGCGTCGACGTGGCAGTGGGCGCAGGTCTGGTTGCACAGCTTGCCCACGTTGACCTGCAGCACCGAAATGCCGGTGGCGCATAGTGGCGCGAGTCCCGCCTCGGCTATCTTCTCCTCGAATGGCGGCACTGTGTTTCCTTGCCCGAGGATGCGAAGCTGCTCGCTGGGCGCGGCGAGAGGGCTCGCGCGCGCGATCAGGGTCAGTCCCATCGCCTCCCGCCTACATCGAAAGTTTCTCGGCGACGTTGCGCATCTGCACGCCGTGTACCAGCGACGCACCGCCGCGAATCGCGCAGGCGACGTGCACCGCCTCGGTCATCTCCTCGACGTTCGAGCCCTTCTCGAGGCAAGACTGCGTGTAAGCGTCGATGCAATAGGGGCATTGCACCGCATGCGCCACCGCCAGCGCGATCAGCGCCTTCTCCCGCTCGGTCAGTGCCCCTTCGGCGAACACCGCCGAATAATAGGCCTGAAACTTGTTCCACAGCTCTTCGTTCGCCCGGCCGATCTCCGCGAATTTCTGGAGGTCCGCAGGCCTATAGTAGGTATCCACTCGCGCCCTCCTCGCCTTCCAGCATGCCCGACTCGTGTCGCCCCGTCGAGGGCCTCACCCCCCCTTTCGGCGGTGGCTCTGCCGCGTGGGTACGGTCCTTGCGCCCGCACATGGGAAGATACGCCGTTCGCGCCGCCGATTCACCCGGCGAAACAAAGCCCGCACCCAAATTATGGTAGTTTTCGATCGAGGAACGGAAATGCCAGAACTCGCCGAAGTCGAAACCGTGGCTCGGGGCCTGCGCCCGCTTGCCGGCCGCCGAATCGTCGCGGTACGCTTCGGCAAGACCGATTTCATCGACCACCCCGAGCGCATCGAAGCTCTGTTGCCCGGCAGCCGCCTGGTCGAGGTTCGCCGCCACGGCAAGCTGCTGCTGCTCGCCTTCGATCGGGAGCCGGCTGCGGCCAAGGCGGCGCCGGCGTTGCCGGGAGCGCGATTTTGGCTCGTGGTTCACCTCGGAATGACCGGGCAGTTGGTGCTGCACGAGGCCGCCTGTCCGCCGGCACGCCACACCCACGTCTGGTTCTCCCTCGACGACGGCCGCGAGCTTCGCTACACGGATATTCGCCGTTTCGGCCACCTGCGTCTCGCCTCGCCTGAGGAACTGGCCGTGTTGGTCGCGCCGCTGGGCGCCGAGCCGCTCGAGTTGAGCGAAGCGGAGTTCCGGCGCCGGCTCGGCTCGCGCCGGGCACGGGTGAAGGCGTTGCTGCTCGATCAGCATGTGCTGCGCGGGCTCGGCAATATCTACGCGGACGAGAGCCTCTGGCGCGCACGGCTCCATCCGATGCGATGCGGCTCGGATTTGACGGCCGAGGAACTCGATCGCTTGTGGCGCGCGGTCCGTGCGGTCTTGCGCGAAGCGATCCGCCATGGCGGGACTTCCATTTCCGACTACGTCAACGCGCTCGGCCGCCCCGGCAGCTACCAGAAACGCCTGCGCGTTTACGGTCGTGCCGGCCGCCGCTGTCCCCGCTGCCACGCCGCGAAGATCGAGCGAATCGTCGTCGCCGGCCGCGGCAGCCATTTTTGCCCTCGCTGCCAGCGCGCCGGCCGCTCCGCGGGAAGCGGGTCGCCGCGGCAAGTGCGCGTTGCGGCCGGGAAAAAGCTTCCTCGGTCGCTCGGGCCGGGGTAGAGTTTGCGGCGCACACAAGCGCGCAGGAGGGAAAAGGCATGTGCAGGTTCCGATTTTTATTTGTCATCGCGGCGCCGCTTCTCGGTAACGAGCGCTGGAGCCTCCGCTGATGCGTGCCGTCGTCCAGCGAGTGAGCCGCGGTCGCGTGGTGATCGGCGGGCGCGTCGCCGGCGAAATTGCCACCGGCCTGCTCGTGCTGCTTGGCGTCGGCCGCGACGACACGCCGGAAGCCGCCGCCTATCTCGCCGGAAAAATCGCTCACTTGCGTGTGTTCGAGGATGAGGAGGGCCGGATGAACCGCTCGCTGCTCGAAACCGGCGGCGCCGCGCTCGTCGTTTCCCAATTCACCCTCTATGGCGACGTCCGCCGCGGGCGCCGGCCCGGCTTCGATCGCGCCGCGCCGCCCGAAACCGCCAATGCGCTCTACGAAACCTTCCTCGCCGAGTTGCGCGCGCTCGGCGTTCCAGTCGAAACCGGCGTCTTTCAGGCCCAAATGACGGTCGAACTGGCCAACGAGGGCCCGGTCACCATCCTGCTCGATTCTGAAAAAACTTTCTGAGCAGTGGCCCGATCGCGCGGCCCTCCGCACCCGGAATTTTCCACTGCCGCCGCCGTTCTGCTTTTTTCGGCGCAATTTCCCGCCGCACCCTTCGCTGCAACGCTTTTGCCGCGTCGGTACAGGGCTTTTGTTTCTTCATCGCTCCGGGGTGAAACCTGGCGCCTGCCTGCCGGCATCCAAGCTCGGAGAATGGCCAACCCATCGATTATCCACACGCCGACCGTCCGCACGGCACGCGCCGAGGACGCCCCGGCACTCGCTCCCCTTTCCGCTCAACTCGGCTATCCGGCCACCGTCGCCGAAATCCTTTCGCGGCTTGCCATGATCCTGCCCGACCCGGCGCAACTCCTTTGCGTCGCCGAAGTTTCCGGAGAGGTCGTGGGCTGGATCCACGCCGCGCGCTACCTGACGCTGGAATCCGGCTCGGCCGTCGAAATCCGCGGCTTGGTGGTCGGCGAGAACCACCGCGGCATGGGCCTCGGCCGCGCGCTGGTTCTCCGCGCCGAGGATTGGGCGCGCGAGGGCGGCGCCGGCGTCATCCGCCTGCGTTCCAACATCATTCGCATCGACGCCCACGCCTTCTACCGGCATCTGGGCTATTCAGTGGTCAAGACCCAGCACGCCTTCCGCAAGCTGCTCGTGTAATGCGAGTTCCTGATTGGCAGCGGGATTCCCCCTGGTCCGGCGCTCGGGGCGGCAACCCGTTCGCACTGGGCGGCGGTCCCGAACCCGTTTCCGGAAACACATCGTGATGTGATATAAATCTGTCGGAGGGGAAACGTGGCCCAAAAACCGGAACCGGCGCCCGCCCAGGCGATGATCGAGCGGCTGGCCCGTTTCCGCTACCAGCTTCGGCAATTCCTCCGCTTCAGCGAGAAAGCCGCGCGCCAGGCCGGCCTCACCCCGCAGCAACACCAGTTGCTGCTCGGCGTCGCCGGCCACACCGGCCGCGGCTGGGCCACCATTTCCGAATTGGCTGAATTCCTCCAGGAGCGCCACAACGCCGTCGTCGGCCTGGTCGAGCGCGCTCGCGAAAACGGCTTGGTGCGCAAACAGCCGGACGCGAGCGACCGGCGCCTGATGCGCGTTTCGCTGACGCCCAAGGGTCGCGCCGTCCTCAACCGCCTCTCCGCCCTCCATCGCCGGGAACTCAACCGTTTCCAGGAGCAAACCGGCATGGCTCTCGCTCCGGGCCGCCGAACGCCCAAGCGAAGCCGGCGCCGCACGGGAGAGAAAGACGCGCCGCGGGGCGGTTAGCTCGAAAGACAAGGAGCTGAAGCCACAGGGGTGGATCGAACTCCGATGCCAAGTGGTTCGGGCAAATTTCTGAATCATCCTCGCCTGCGGAAATACACCGCGATTGTTCGTCGGGACCTCTCGGCCAGCTATTCGCGCGATCTGCATAAGTGGCTGCTCGTCGCGCCGATCGTCGGCGTGCTCACCGGCTTGCTCACCACCCTGATTTCCCAAAGCGTCTTGAAGTGGCTCTGGCCGAACTTCCTGGCGCTCATTTTCGTTCACCCTGTTCTCGCCGTTCCCATCCTCGCCGCCGGTTTCCTGATCGCCGGGCTGCTGATGCAATATCTCACCCCCGATCCCAATGAACATTCCACCGAGGAGATCATCCGCTCCTATCATGAGCATGAGGGCGATATCCGGATGCGGCCGTTCGTGCCAAAGCTGGCCGCGGCGATCGCCACCGTCGGCTTCGGCGGCAGCGCTGCGCTCGAAGGCCCCAGCATTTACGGTGGCGGCGCGCTCGGCTCCTGGCTCTGGACGAAGCTGAAGAGGCTGCGCCTCGAGCCGAATGATCGACGGATCCTGCTGATCAGCGGAGCCGCGGCGGGCATGGGAGCGGTGTTCCGCGCGCCGCTCACCGGCATCGTCTTCGCCCTCGAAATGCCCTACAAGGACGATCTGGCGCACGAGGCCTTGCTCCCTTCGCTCATTGCCTCGGTCGTTGCCTATGCCACGCTTGCCTCGTTTCTCGGCACCCGGCCGTTTTTTGACTTCGCCGAGGGCACCAGCTTTTCCGGCAACGAGCTGCTCTGGGCCGCGCTGCTCGGCCTGGGTTGCGGTTTGGTGACGTTGGTGTTCGATCTCGGCTACCGGCGTGTTCGGACTTTCTTTGTGCGGCTTCGCGTTTCCCACTGGATCAAGATGGCGGCCGGCGGGATTCTCACCGGCCTGTGTGGCTGGGCGTTTCTCGCGATGTTCCACGGCCGCCTGGTGCCGATCGGTCCCAACTACGAGGCCGTCGGGGAGATCCTGCAGCACGCGCACAGCACGCTGGAGCTGGCGGTTTTTGGCGTTCTGAAACTCGTGGCGACCGCCTGCTCGCTTGGCGCGGGCGGCGTGAGCGCGATGTTCGTGCCGCTGTTCCTCACCGGCGGAAGCTTCGGCGCCGCCTTCGCTCAGTCGATCGGGCAAGCCCACGCGCTCGACCTTTACGCCGCGGTGGGCATGGCGGCCTTCCTCGCTGGCGGCTACAAAACCCCGCTCACCGCCGTCGTTTTCGTCGCGGAAGCCACTGGCGGCCATTCCTACATCATCCCGGCGCTGATTGGCGCTGCTGTCGCCTATGCGGTTTCGGGCGAGGCATCGGTTTCCGGCGACCAACGCCTCCACGAAGCGGTGCGCGTGGCCGAGCTGTGGCGCGGTGCGGTGAGTGAAGTGATGCAACGACAGGTGGTTTCGGCCGACGCGCAACTGAGCCTGCGCGAATTTCTCCGGGAAACCGCCGCCCGCTACCCGCACGCCGCCTATCCCGTTGCCGAGAACGGGCAAACGGTTGGAGTGGTCGCGATGGCTTCGCTCGCGGCGGTGGATCCCGACAAATGGGACGAGGTCCGGGTGGGCGATTTGGCCGTCCGCGATGTTCCCCGCGTGCCGCCCGATTGCTCGCTCCAGGAAGCGCTACGCCTGTTCAGCGCCGACCAGCAAAGCCAACCGCTTCTGCTCGTCACTTCCCCCGGCGGCGACCTCGAAGGCATCGTGGCCAGATCCGATCTGCTCGCGGCGCTGCATCCGGAGGGCAACTCCTCGTCGCATTCCGGGTCGCCCGTTCCCGCCCACCTCGCTTAGCCATTTGCCGGCACCGCCGCGCCTGGCACCAGCCAAACGCGTTATGCGGGCGCGTTCCTTCTTGCCGTGAAAAGTCTTGGGAGGAGAAAAAGCGTTCAGGACCAGTAGCTGCGGTCGAGTGAATTGTGCTTCACTGAAATGAATCAAGGCTAGCAGACAGACCACCACGGCGCTGCAAGAACTCCCGGCGCCAGCCACTCGAACCTCTCGCCCGTGTGCAGGAGCAGGCCGGCTCGGGACGTCTTGCCGTACTCATTCCGAAAGGAACGCAGCCCTGCCGTGTCGGCCAGGCGCGGGCGGGAAGTGGCCTTGATTTCGATGGGAATGAGTCGGCCCCCAGCCTCGATCACGAAATCTACCTCTTCGCCGGTTGTCGTCCGCCAGTAGAGGATCTCCGCCTGCTCGGTCCGGGCGTCGCGCCAGCACAGGAGATCGTGCAGCACGATGTTTTCGAGGTGCGCACCCGTTGGTTCCGAAAGACCTCCCAAGTGAAAAGCCAAGCCAACGTCGCCCCAGTAGAGTTTGGGAGCCTTGATCAGGCGCTTCGTGCGGTTCACGGAGTACGCGGGGACGCGGATTAGCAGAAACGAGGTTTCGAGCAGGTTCAAGTAACGGTGCGCAGTCGGCTGGGGCAGGGCAACGTCCCGCGCCATTTCGGTCTGGTTGACCATCTGGCCCAGTCGGTGGCAGGCGGCGCGCATAAGCCGCCGGAAATCCGGCAAAGCCGAAATCGCGGAGAGCGTTTGGAGGTCGCGCTCCAGGTAGGTTCGCACGTAGCCCTCGAACCACACATCGCGTTCTGCTTTCGTCTTCATATGCACAGCGGGTGTCGGAAACCCTCCACGCCGGGCCAGTGCTTTCCAATCTTCGGCAAGGCTCTGCTCGGAGCGCAGCACATCCAGCCAGTCGCTGTCCTTGGCCGTCATCAGCTTTTCCCACAGGCCGCAATGGCCTTGGCCCAGTTGTTCCCTCCGCGTCATGGGCCAGAGCGTCAGGTAACTGGCCCGGCCCGCAAGCGACTCCGAAACCCTTTGCATGCGGAGGAGGTTGGCCGAGCCCGTGATCAGAAACTGCCCGGGCCGGCGATGGCTATCGATCGCCCTTTTTACGGCCAACATCAACCCTGGTTCCCGCTGAATCTCGTCGAGAATGACCGGAGTCGCGCCGCCGACCAGTGCTGCGGGATCCCTTCGGGCGGCATCAGCCACGTCAAGATCGTCGAGAGAAAGGAACCGGCGCTCCCCAGGGGTCAATTCTTGGA
>JAKBLM010000045.1 GCA_021832085.1 Acidobacteriota bacterium
TGGGGCTTTGGTGACGGGCCACCGTCTCGGTGGCCCGAGCAAGGCGGGGCCGCGTTAGCGACCCCGAATAGCCGCTTTGAGCGGCTCACATCCTAAAGCCCCCGGCTTTGCCGGGGGATACTTACCTCCAGCCGCCAGCAGTCCGCCGAGGAGGATTAATTGGCTGAAGAGGCCGACGCTTCTCCAGTACGCCGGGCGAACGCGGAGAGCCCGGCCGCAAGCGGGGCAGGTCAACCGCGGCCCCGCCCTCACCCGCAGCTGTGAATTGCAAAGCGGGCATTTTGTCGACATGCGTCTCGTAGCACCCTCCGGCCTCTGCCCAGTGCGCGCAGGCATTCGGTCGCCATGGAAACACGCCTGTCCCGTGTACCTTGTCACAGGCCGAGCAGGCGGGCGGCATTTCCGCCCTGAATGGCGGCGACGTCGGCGGCGCCGAGGCCGGATTCGGCGATGTAGCGGACGGCGAGATCGTAGGCGTCGTCGCGCCAATAGGGAAAATCGCTGCCCAGCAGCAGCCGGTCGGCGCCGAGCGTTTCGACAGCGCAACGGAGCGACGGCGGATGGGCGTTGACGGTGTCGTACCGGAAGGCGCGGGCCAGAACGCTCGGCTTTGGCGTACCGGCCGGCAGGAACCACGGCGCCTGGTGGTCGAGCCTTCGCATCAGAAATGGCAAAAAACCGCCCAGATGCGAGGCAATGATGCGCAGCTTCGGATACCGGGTCGTCACACCGGCTTTCATCAATTCGACAATCGCCAGCGCATCCTCCATAGGCGCTCCGAGCGGCCAGGTCAGCCCCGCACCGGCCACTAGCGGAGATCCGCAGGCCAATCCTGCCGGATGCAGAAACAGAACGGCCGCGCGCCGATCGAGTTCCGCGAAAAGGGGATCGAAAACCGGGTTGGCAATCGACAGCTCGAGCACACGCGTGGTGACGGTGAGTCCCGCCATGCCGAGCTCGTCGAGGCAGCGCGCCGTTTCCCCAATTGAGGGTTCGATGTGGGGCAGGGGAAGGCAACCGAATGCGAGAAAACGCTCCGGATGCAGGCGCACGAGTTCTGCGAAAAGATCGTTTGCGAGCCGAGCCGAATCGACCGCCCGTTGCCGATCGGCGAAATAAGGCGATTGCGGGGAGATCGAGAGCACCTGGCGATCGACTCCGGCGCGATCCATCAGCTGAAATCGGGCTTCAAGTTCGGTCAAAACGTTTCCAGCGTTGAATCGGCGGCCGAAATCGGTGCCGACGGCAGAGCCGCCGAAGCGGTCGAGCCGATCAAGATATTCTGCGGGGAAGCAATGGGCGTGGACGTCAATGCGCATCAGGCGGGAATCTCCTCTCGTAAGGGTTCCAAGAGTACGTTCCCAGCCTTGGCGGGCGCAACGGTGGAATGCGGTTGCCTGGTGCGGCTTACCGATGCGTTTCGCGCCGTTGCAACCGTCTGTCCGTTCCTGGTGGCGAGGGCCCAACCGAGGGGTTACCAACCGGGCGCTAGCCACGCCGCGAGCTTCCCCTAAGTTTCGCTTGGTGTTACACTTTCCCAAGGACTCGCGTGGAGGGAATCGCGAGCTGGAATGGGCGAATTTCTTTGTAAAGTGGCCGATGCGGGCGGGCGAGTCTTCGAACAGGTGGAGACGGCTCAATCGGAAGAGGAAGCCCGAAACAAGCTGAGCGACCGCGGTTTCTTCATCTACTCGGTGAAGCAACGCCGTGCGCTGAGCCTGCAGGGCCTTGTCCAGCAGCGTGAGCGCGTCGTCCGCGGTAACGATTTTCTCATCTTCAACCAACAGTTCAACACGCTGATCAAGGCCGGATTGCCGATTTTGAAGGCACTCGATCTGCTCGCCGACCGCACTGCTGCGCCTCGGCTGCGGCCGATTCTATCGGACGTGCGGCAGCAGGTGCGGGACGGAGCGCTGCTCTCGGAGGCGGTTGCTGCACAAGGCGTCTTCCCGGCGGTCTATACGAGTGCGGTGCTCGCGGGGGAAAAAAGCGGCGACCTGCCCGGCGTGCTCGATCAATACATTTCCTACCAGAAGACGTCGAGCGGATTGCGAAAGCGACTGACCGGGGCGCTGGTCTATCCGGTGATCCTGGTGATTGTGGCGTCGGGGATTCTTTCCTACCTGGTGACCTATGTGATTCCGCAGTTTGCCAGGCTCTACAAGGATATGAACACGCCGCTGCCCGGCCCGACGGTGGTCCTGATCACGCTGGTGACCGGATTCAAAGGCTACGTGCTGGGGTTTGCCATCCTGTTGATTGTCTGCGCCGCCGCCGGGCTGATGTGGTCGCGAACCGAAAAGGGCGGCGTCTGGTTTGACCGGCTGAAGCTGAAGCTGCCGGTGGCTGGGGACGTCTGGGTGAAATTTCAGGTGACGCAGTTCGCCCGGACGCTTGCGACGCTGCTCGCCGGAGGCACGCCACTGGTTGCCGGGCTGGAGACGGCGGCCGGGGCGCTGCGGAGCAAGCTGGTGGCCGGGGCGGTGGGCGAGGCGGCCAAGCGCGTGAAGGAAGGGCAGTCGCTATCGGCGAGCCTGGCGGCCAGCAAGATAATGCCCCCTCTGGCGGTGGACATGATCCAGGTGGGCGAGGAATCCGGGGCGCTGGCGGCGATGCTCGCGAGCGTGGCGGAATTCTTCGAAGAAGAAGTGAATACGAAGCTTACGACGCTCATTTCCATCGTGGAACCAACGATTTTGGTGGTCATGGGGGCTGTGATAGCCTTTATCTTGATTGCTCTCTATCTGCCGCTCTTCAGTTTGACGGTAGGGAATATGGGAGGCTGAGCCGCCAATGGCTACGAACCGCGAAGTCCTCCGCTCGGATCGGCCGGAAGACCGCGAAGAGCAGGAGCGCGCCCAGCGGCTCGCCGAGCGCTACCGGTGCCCGTTCGTCGACTTGAAGGAGCAGCGAATCGATCCCGAGCTGTTCCGCAGCATCCCCGCCGATCTGATGTTCCGCTACAGCTTCGTGCCGCTGGAATCGCGCGACGGTACCCTGGTCGTTGCCGTGTCGGATCCGAGCCAACTGGCGCAGATCGACGAGCTTTCGCTGCTGCTCGGTTACAAGCTAGTGCTGAAGGTGGCGACGGCCTCGCAGATCAGTGACCTGCTCAAGCGCACCGAGCAGTCCCAGCGGGTGCTCGAGCAGGCGACCGAGGGTTTCACCACGCTGCAGGTGGTCTCCGACGCCGAGGGCGACGAAAACATCTCGATCGACCACCTCACCGAGGATAACGCCGTCAACCCGGTGGTGCGGCTGGTCGATACGGTGATCTTTACCGCGCTCGAGCGGCGGGCGAGCGACATCCACATCGAGAGCCGCGACAACGAGGTGGCCGTCAAGTATCGCATCGACGGCGTGCTGCAGGAGGCGATGACCCCGCTCGCCCCGGAATGGCATTCCACGATCATCAGCCGCATCAAGGTGATGAGCGAACTGGACATCGCCGAGCGCCGGATTCCGCAGGACGGCCGGTTCCGCGTGCGCTACAAGGGCCGCTTCATCGATTTCCGCGTTTCGATCATGCCTTCGATCTACGGCGAAGACGCCGTTCTCCGCGTCCTCGACAAGGAGAGCCTGAGCGAGAAGTTCCGCAACCTGAACCTGGACGTCGTCGGTTTCGACGATCGCGACCTGCGCCGGCTGCGCCGCTACATCCGCGAGCCTTACGGCATGATGCTGGTCACCGGCCCGACCGGTTCCGGCAAAACGACCACGCTCTACGCCTGCATCAACGAGATCAAGTCGGAAGAGGACAAAATCGTCACCATCGAGGACCCGGTCGAATACCAGATCCGCGGCATCACCCAGATCCCGGTGAACGAAAAGAAGGGGCTGACCTTCGCTCGCGGGTTGCGGTCGATTCTGCGGCACGATCCCGACAAGATCATGGTCGGCGAAATCCGCGACCTGGAAACCTCGCAGATCGCCATCGCCGCGGCGCTCACCGGGCACCTGGTTTTCACCACCGTTCACGCCAACAACGTTTTCGACGTGATTGGGCGCTTCATCAATATGGGCGTCGAGCCTTACAACTTCGTCTCGGCGCTGAATTGTATTCTGGCGCAACGGCTCGTGCGGCTGATTTGCGAGCACTGCAAGCACGAGGTCAACTACACGGATGGCGAACTCGAGGCCAGCGGGATCGATCCGCGCAGCTGGGGCGGGCGTCCGCTTTATGAGGGCAGCGGATGCCTGGAATGCTCCGGAACCGGCTTCCGCGGCCGGACAGCCATCGCTGAAATCCTCGACCTGACCGACCGTATTCGCGACATGATCATCGGCCGCCGGCCCACCAGCGAAATCAAGCGCGTGGCGCGCGAAGAGGGGATGACGTTCCTGCGCGACTCGGCGCTCGCCAAAGTGGCCGCGGGAAGCACCACGCTGCGCGAGATCAACAAGGTCACCTTCATTGAGTAGCTTTGCTGCGTTTCGTAGCCGGCGGGAAGGCGCCGAGCTGTTTGGCGGCGTGAGGGCGTGGTTGCGCGCCTTGCCCCACCCGGATTTGGTTTTTCAGATCGCACCCGAGCGCGTGGCGGCGGCTCGCTGGGGCCTGCATCGCCTGGAAGTCTTTGCCGAGGAGGCGCTGCCCACGGGCGCGCTGCGGCCTTCGCCCTCGCAGTCGAACGTGGCTGACGGCGAGGCGATCGGGGCGGCGATAGCCAAAGTGGCGGAACGGGTTCGCGGCGCGCGGCACGAGGCGGTGTTGCTGCTGCCCGATACGATCGTGCGCATCTTCCTGCTGGGTTTCGATTCCTTCCCGCGCAAGGCAAGCGACGCGGCCCCGCTGCTTCGCTGGCGGCTGCGCAAGAGCGTTCCATTCCCGGTGGAAGAGACCGTGCTCTCGTGGAGCGAGCAGACTTCGGTGGAGGGCGGCGTGGAAGTAGTGACGGCCGTCGTCCGCGAATCGGTGATTCGCGAATACGAGCAGCTGCTGCGAGGCGCGGGACTCGAACCTGGCGTGGTTTTGGGACAGACGCTGGCCACGTTGCCGCTGGTTGAGGACGGGCCGGCGGTGCTGCTGGTATGCCTGGGCGGCGTGAGCCTGACGACGGCGATTGTCGATGCAGGACGGCTGGCGCTTTACCGCTGCAGCGAAGTGACTGCGACTCCCGACGCGCAGGCTCTGCTCGACGAGATTTTCCCTGCCGTCGCGTTTTTCCAGGATCGGGCCCAGCGCAATATTGAACGCGTCCAGCTGGCGGGCATGGAGAGCTACGGGAGCGAATTGCACCGGCGGCTCGAGCAGGAGCTCGGCTGTCCGGTCAGGCCCTTGGGCGGAAACGGCGGAGAAGGTTCCGTCGGGTCTCTCTTGCCGCAAGGTGCGGAAGACCTGTTTTCACGGCAGATGGCCTCGCTCGTTGGCTGGCACCTGAACCGGGGCGCATGAGATGAAGATCCGGCTCAACGTCGCGACCCGGCCGCTCGAAAGCCACCGGCGGTTCTTGGCAGGTGCGGCGGCGATTGGCGTGCTGGGTTTGCTCGCGCTGGTGCTGCTTTCGATTAGCGTGTACAACACCTGGCAGCGCAACCGCGGCGAACGTGAGCGGATCGCGGCTTATGAACACCAGCTCGAGCAGATGCGCGGCGAACGCGAAAGCCTGGCCGCCTTTTTCCATTCCCCACAGACGAAAATGGTGATGGACCGTGCCGCGTTCCTGAATTCGCTGATCAACGAGCGGAGCTTTCCCTGGACCCAAATCTTCACCGACCTGGAGACGGTGCTGCCGGCCGGTGTGCGCGTTCTGAGCATTGCGCCCGAGATGCGAAAGGGGCAGGTTGAGGTGAGGCTGATGGTGGGCGCGGATGATGACAAGAGCATGGTCCAGTTTCTCGAACAGCTCCAGAAATCGCCGGCCTTCTCGAACGTGCAGGTGAGCGCGGAAACGCGAAAGAACGATCCCTCGGGCCACAGCGAGGAAGACGTGCAGCTGCAAGCCATCTATTCCGGAGCGGCAAAGGCGAATCCATGAGTTGGAAACCCAAGCGCTGGAAGCTGTGGGTGCAGGTCGCGCTGGCCATCCTGCTGGCGATTGATGCCGGGCTCGCGATCGAGCGCTGGCGCATGGGTGTGGCCGCTTCCCAGCAGGAGCTGCAATTGCGGGCCGTGCAGCTGCGGACCGAAGTGGCGGCGCTGCGTGCGAATTTGGACCGGGCCAAGCAGGTGCGGCAGGAAATCCCGGTGATCGCCGGGGAGTGCAATCAGTTCTACGACCGGCAGCTGCTCGGGCCGTCGCAGGGCTATGCGGCGCTGGTGGCGAACCTGGGCAACATCGCGCAGAAGGCGGGTTTGGTGACCAGCGGCGTCCGGTTCAACCAGCGGAAAGCGGGCACGCACGGCGTTGTCCAGGTCGACGCCACGGCCGTGATCGAGGGCAGTTACAGCGGTTTGATCCGCTTCATCAACGGCCTCGAGCGATCGAAAAATTTCTACGTGCTCGATAGCCTGGATCTGGCTTCGAGCACCGGTGGCCAGGTGAAATTGAACATCCGGCTGCACACCTATTTTCGGACCTGAGCCTTGGCGCGAAAAAGAGAAATCGGCGTTCTGGTGGTGCTGATGCTGGTCCTCCTGGTGGTGATCTACCGGGACATGCGGCCGGACGTCATGGCCGGAGGGGGCACCTCGGAAAATATAGCCGTCCAGCCTCTGCGCATCCCCGATCCGGACCTGCACCTGAACCGGCTCGCAGAAATTCAGAAAATGGACTATACGGGGAATCACCGCAACATCTTCAGCGCCACCCCGCCGCCCCCCCCTCCATCCAAGACGGAGATGGCGAAAAAGGCAGCGGCCGCAGCCGCCGCGGCTGCAGCGGCGCAGGCAGGTCCGCCCCTGCCTCCGCCCTTGCAGGTTCCGCTCACCTTTTATGGTATGGCGATCGATCCAAAGACGGGCCAGAAGCTGGCGTTTTTTACCAACGGCGACCACGTCTATATCGCTTCCCAGGGCCAGACGTTGCTCGGTCATCTCCGGCTGTTGCAGATCGGCAGGAACACCGTTGAATTTGAGGACACCGGCTCCGGCCAGATGGCGACGCTGACCATGACCCCGTTGCTGACGAAATGAACTCGCGCTTGCAACGACGAATCCGTCCCGTGGCCGGTCGCCCCGGCTGCCCCGGCCGTGCTGGGCGCGGGGAAGAATCGGGTTACACGTTGTTGCTGGTGGTCTTCTTCGCCGCGGTGATGATCATTGCCGCTTCTGTTGCCGTTCCGAACATGATCCTCCAGGCACGGCGGCGAAAGGAAAAGGAGCTGATCTGGCGCGGCGAGCAATATGCTCGGGCTATTGGCCTCTACTACCGCAAAACCGGCCACTATCCCCACAATTTGCGGGAGCTGTGGAAAGGCGTCGACGGCATTCATTTCCTGCGGAAGCGCTACAAAGACCCGATGAACACGCAGGACGGTTCCTGGCGCCTGATCTACCTCGGCCCCGGCGGGCAATTGATCGGCAGCCTGCGCTGGAAAACGCTTGCCCAGTATGAAGCGGCGCAGATGGGCCTTCCCATTCCCAAGGCCACAACCGGCAAGACAAAGGGCAAGAAGAGTTCGGTGTTTGGCAATTCCGGCGAAAGCTCCGGGTCGGAAGGGAATGGTTTCTCGCAGCCCCAGCCGCAGATCATCAGCGAAGGACAAATGATTGGCGGAAACCTGATCGGAGTGGCGAGCAAGGTGAACGCCAAGTCGATCAAGGTCTTCATGGGCTCGGACAACTACCGCGATTGGGAATTCATTTGGAATCCGCTGCAGGCCCAGAAAAACGGCAGCATCCAGACGACATCCCCGGCCAACGGCAAAACCCCCACATCGGGCAAGCCGGCCGGGCCCGAGCCACCCAAGCCGACGTCGCAGCCCTTCTGAGCTTCCCGCTGAAAGCAGGTTTAACTCTTGCACCGGCCCTCTACCGGATTCGCATCCCGGCCTTTTTGTCCCAATGAAGCGGCCTGCTGAAGCGCGCCATCGGCGCCTCGGGCAGCTCGCCTACTGACACGCCGTATTTCCAATCGGGCGGGCAGATCGCGATATAGCGTGCATAGCCGCCGGTGCCGCCCTGGAACTTCGGGAATCCGATCGCAACCAGCGCGCCTGTTTCGGGAACTTTGTCCAGATGAGTGATGCCTTCGCCCTGCGTGTAGCCGTTTCTCAGCAGCCACGCCTCACCCACCAGCGTCGGCGTGGTATCGGTGTCGAGCGGTTCGTGTCCGTGGAAAAGGATCTTGCGTTGGAGATGGAGAAACTGCAGAGCAGCCAGCTGCACGCCGGGGAATTGCTTGCGCGTAGCGAGCGAGGGATCGGGCCAGGACTTCGACCAGTCCGAGCGGATGAAGACGACCGAGCCTTCCGGAATCCGGCCGTGGCGCCGCTCCCATTCGTGAATATCGACGACCCCCATTTGATAGCCGGGATCCTTGGCGACCTTGTCCTGGATCGGGATCACCACCAGCGGCCGGATCGTGTAGGTTGGCGGCAATTCGTCGATGGCGGGAAAGTAAGGATTCCAATGGGCCGGCGGATCGAGTTGCGTTCCCAGTTGGTCGGTGG
This sequence comes from Acidobacteriota bacterium, assembly GCA_021832085.1. Taxonomy (GTDB): domain Bacteria; phylum Acidobacteriota; class Terriglobia; order Acidiferrales; family UBA7541; genus JAKASX01. The sequence continues at coordinate 8,551 of JAKBLM010000045.1, forward strand.
AGAGATTGTAATGCGTGGCCTCGAAGCCGTCCTTGGCATAAGTGTAGGGCTGGCCGTTCGCGGGGTTGACCGTCGGGAAGAATTGTGACGGTCCGAACCCATGCCAGACAGGAATGGAAGGCGTGATGCGATGCGTCAGGTCCACGTACTTTGCGCCCTTCAGGTGCTGTTCGTAGAGGGACCAAAGCGTGGGTATTTCCTCTTTTCCCGCTGCCCGTTCTGGCAAGGGGACGTCCTTGCCCCGCAAATCGATGCCAGCCAGTGCGGCGAGCGAAAACAGTCCGGTTTGTGCCAGCCATCTACGGCGATTGATTTTCATTTCGCCTCCTGAACGAAGCATTTTCCCGGAATGGCCGTTTTGGGATACAGGGTGGGAGAGAGCCTATACCCGCAGCGCCGGTTTGCAAGCAGGTTTTTCGCTGGAATCAGTGCGCGGCCCGTCGGATTCTCCGGGCAGTTCCGGCGGCAACTATCGTTTCCAAATCTAATCTTGTGTGGCGCCGAGCTTTGGCTCGGCACATGCCGGCGTGAATGTCGGCACTACTCGCAACGACGTTTGCGACGAACTGACTAGGGAAGGCGAGGCCGGTCAGCGTCTTCGCGGCTCACGGCTTCTTCGCGGCAACGCGGCTCGAATGGCGAGCAGACGAGCTTGACGGTCCCCGAATCGGGATTGGGTGCGACTTTCTTTTTCATGTCGCGGCGGACGCGGGCAATGTAGGCGCGGGTTTCACGGAAAGGCGGAACACCGTGGTACAGGCGGACCGTTGCCGGGCCGGCATTGTAGGCGGCGAGCGCCAGCTTCACGCTGCCGAATTTCCCGAGCAGTTGCTTCAGGTAACGGGCGCCGGCCTGCACGTTCTCGGCAGGATCGAAGGGATGGCGGACGGCCAGGCTGCGAGCCGTTGCCGGCATCAACTGCATCAGGCCGAGCGCGCCCTTGGGCGAGACCGCAAGTGGATGGAAATTCGATTCGGCGCGAATCACGCTCGAGAGCAGCCGGCGATTCAGCCCGTTTTGCTTGGCTGCCTTCGCGACCAGTTTACCGTAGGGGCCGGACGGTGCTGTGCGAACGGGAACGGCAGCAGGGAAAACGTCCTGCGTCTCGAAACGGGCTATGTCCTTGGCCGGAAGCGTGACTTCGCCGCCGGAAAGCTGCAGAATGACGAAGTTCCCCCGGCGCTGGTAGCCGGTGATGTGAAGGCGGCGGCCGTTGCGCAAAACGGCCCAATCGGCATGAGCGGCGGGCGCAACGGCGAGCAGCGCCGCCAAGGCGAGCAACCAGGTCGAGAAGCAGCGGGCACTTTTTTTCATGGCTTCCCGTCGCCGAGAACGTACCGCTCGATGGCGGCGGCGACCCCGCCTTCGTCATTCGACAGCGTAACCGACCAGCCGAGCGTTTTCAACTCCGGAACCGCGTTGCCCATCACCACCGCCAGGCCGGCGAATTCCAGCATCTCCCGGTCGTTCAGATTGTCGCCGATGGCGAGCACCTCGTCGCGGCGCAGGCCAAGACGCGCGGTCCATTCGCGCAGGGCGTTTCCTTTCGAGCACGAGCGCTCGATCACATCCACAATCGTGAAATCGCGCGCCTCGTATTCGGCCACCGCCAGCGAGAAATCCCGCGCGAAATCGAGTCCGCGCAGTTCCCCCACCAGCTGTCGCATCTCCGCCACCGGCCCCGTATACATTACCTGAATCGGGTCCTCGGTCAGGCTAACTTCGAGCGGGCAAACTTCCTTCAGGAATTGCCGGTTGCGCTCGAAATAGCCGCGCCGGCCGGGATCGTTCCAATCGATGTGTTCGAAGACGATCTGGCTGTCCTCGGGCCGGTCGAAAACGAGCGCGGTATTGGGCCGATACGTGCGCGTCGCGTCGATCACCGCGCGGGCAACCTCTCGCGGCAGCAACCGGCGCTGGAGCGTCGCGCCCTCGGGCGACTTGATCAGCGCGCCGTTGTTGACGATCAAAGCGATATCGTCGTGCAACTGATCGGTCACCGACTGGGTGAACGAGAAGCGCCGGCCGGTAACCAGCACGATGTGAGTTCCGTGCTCGATCGCCCGCTCGAGCGCGCGCCGATTGACCTCCGGCACCTGCCAGTGGCTGTCGAGCAATGTCCCGTCGAGATCAATGGCAACCAGTCGAATCATCGAAGCCGGCCCGGTTCAGATGCGTGTCGCCGGCCAAGGCCGGAGCGGTCCGAAGGAAGGCCTAAGAAAGAAAGTGTCGCAGGTTTCCCGTCCCGAGGCCAACCGGAATTCGCGGGGCGGTCTGGAGTCTCTACCGAGGGAGGGTAAGGCGGTTTCTCGCTGGTGGCTGAAAGCGCACGCTCAAAGTGATACATTTCCACATTATGAAAACAACACTGACGCATCTGGAATGTTCACGCTGCAAGAAGACCTATCCCGAAAACCAACTGCTCAATCTGTGCTCCTGTGGTGGCCCGCTGCTCGGGCGCTACGACCTGAAAGCGGCGGCCAAAACCCTGACTTGTGCCACACTCCGCGAGCGGCCGGCCACGATGTGGCGCTACGCGGAGCTGCTGCCGGCGAGCGGCGAGCCGGTAAGCCTCGGCGAGGGCATGACGCCCCTCGTTCACGCGCAACGGCTCGGCCAACGGATGGGATTGCAACAGCTTTATGTGAAGGATGAAGGGCTCAATCCGACCGGATCGTTCAAGGCTCGCGGCCTTTCCGCGGCCGTGACACGGGCGAAAGAATTGGGCGCGAAAAAACTGGCGACGCCAACGGCAGGCAACGCCGGCGGCGCGCTGGCAGCTTACGCGGCGCGCGCCGGTCTGCCCGCCATCATCGTCATGCCGGCTGATACGCCCGAAGCGAACGAGATCGAATGCCGTGCCGCTGGCGCCGAAGTGGTGAAGCTTGACGGACTGATCTCCGATTGCGGTAAATACGTGGCCGAGCGGAAGGACCGCGAGGGGTGGTACGAGGTCACGACGCTGAAGGAGCCCTATCGAATCGAAGGGAAAAAGACGATGGGCTTCGAGGTGTGGGAACAGCTCGATGGCCAGCTGCCCGACGTCATCATTTATCCTACTGGCGGCGGCGTGGGCATGATCGGCATGTGGAAAGGGTTTGCCGAGCTCGCCGCTTTGGGACTGGTCGGGGCGAAGCGACCGCGGATGGTAACGGTGCAGGCCGCCGGCTGCGCGCCGGTCGTGCGCGCCTTCGAAAAGGGTGCCGAATCTTCCGAGTTCTGGGAGAACGCTGCGACGATTGCCTCCGGATTGCGCGTGCCCAAGGCCCTGGGAGACTTTCTGATCCTGCAGGCCATTCGCGAGAGTGGCGGAACGGCCGTCGCTGCCAGTGACGAGGAAATCATGGCCGAGGCGCGCGCCTTGGCCGCTGACGAGGGTATTTTCGCGGCGCCGGAAGGCGCGGCGGCACTCTGCGCCGTGCGGAAGCTGGCGAAACAGGGCTGGATCAAGCCCGACGAAGTCGTGGTCGCCTACAACACCGGCAGCGGCTACAAGTATCTGCCCAGCTGGCGCCAGGCCGTCGGCATCTGAAGCCACGGGCTCCGGGCGCCATCAGAATGAAAACACGCTGGCGGGCGACGGCTCGCCGGCGCACAGCCTTGCATACGCGGAATCCAGACACGGAATGTATCCATGACCGAGCGCCTCTATTACACCGATTCTTTTCTTCGCGAATTCGACGCGCAGGTAGTCGCCTGCGAGGCGATCGACGGGCGGTTCGAGGTGCTGCTCGACCGCACCGCATTCTATCCGACCTCAGGCGGCCAGCCGTACGATACGGGGAAACTGGGCGGCGCCAACGTCAGCGACGTCTTCGAGCGCGAAGAGGATCACGAGGTCGTCCACGTGGTGGACGAGCCGTTGCCGCCCGGCCCGGTGCATGGCGCGATCGATTGGGAGCGGCGCTTCGATCACATTCAACAGCACACCGGCCAGCACCTGCTTTCGGCGGCATTTTTGAAACTTTTCTCGTTTCCCACGGTCTCGTTTCACCTAGGCCGGGAAATCTGCACCATCGACTTGGACGCGCCCGCATTGGTGCCGCGCCACCTCGAAGAGGCCGAGCGGCTCGCGTGCCAGGCTGTCTTTGACGACCGCCCGATCGCGGTGACTTTCCGGCAAAAGGAGGAGTTGACGGAACTCGGCGTGCGCAAGCAGGTGGAGCGCGAAGGCACGCTGCGTCTCATCGCGATCGAAGGGTTCGATATCCAGCCGTGCGGCGGCACGCACGCGCTCCGCACCGGCCAGGTGGGCGTGATTCTGGTGCGCAAGGTCGAGCGGCAGAAACAGGTCTGGCGCGTCGAATTCGTTTCCGGCGGCCGGGCGATTGCCGCGGCCCGCGGCGATTTCTATACTTTGGGCGCGGCGGCGCGTGAGATCGGCTGCGGGATGAGCGAGGTGCCGGCGATGGTGATGAAGATGATCGAGGAACGCAAGGCCGCTCATCGCGAGCGCGGGCAACTGGCCGGGCGGCTGGCGGAACTCGAAGCGGCGGCGCTGCTCTCGACGGGCGAGAAGATAATCGTTCACGCCTTTGACGAGGGCGATCCGGCGTTTCTGCGGCAGGTGGCCGCGCGCCTCGCCGCGTCTCCGGGTGTGCGTGCGGTCGTCGCCAGCCGCTCGGCGCACCAGTTCGTTTTCGCGCGCGCGAAAGAGGCGGGCGGCGATATGGGCCGCGCCTTGCGCGAAGTGCTCGCGCCGGCCGGCGGCAAGGGCGGCGGATCGAAGGAATTCGCGCAAGGCACCGTGCCCGAGGCCGCGAATATCGACGATCTTTTGGCGCAGGCCCGGTCCTTCCTGCAGCACGAGTCCTAACTTTATTCGCTCCAACGCTCAATGGTGTCCGGTTGCGCAGGCTTCAGCCTGCAGTCTTTGTTTTGCCATTCTCCCGTGTTGGAACCTGTTGACGCTCACCCGTATGGCGGATATATTGCGCCTCACCAACATACCTACTAATGAACACTGTTCGGCCGGTCTGGAGGTGCGGAAGTGAAATACAAACGGAACTGGATGTCTGTTGCTACGGTGGCGGCATTTTTAGTAGCGCTCGCCGGGTGTGCGCGAACCAGAGGACCGCGATTTGAAATCTCGTTTCCGGCCTCGGTGCACGCACAACCGATCACCGGGCGCGTCTTCGTGATGATCTCCCTGCTAGACAAGCCGGCGCCGATGTTGCAGGCGGGATCCTGGGAACTGCGCACGCCGTTTTTCGGCGCCAACGTCAGCCAACTCAAGCCGGGGCAGGAAGCGGTGATTGATGCCAAAACGCTCGGCTACCCGCTCAAGAGCCTTTCCGGTATTCCCGCCGGCGATTACTACGTGCAGGCGTTGATGAATATCTACACCGAATGCCATCGCTCCGACGGGCACACGATCTGGGTGCACATGGATCACTGGGAGGGACAGCAGTTCAACCGTTCGCCCGGAAATCTTTACAGCGCCGTCGAAAAACTGCACCTGGATCCGAAAACGGGCTACAACGTCAAGCTGTCCCTCACCAAGGTGATTCCTCCGGTGAAGATCCCTCCCGATACCGAGTGGGTGAAGCACATCAAGTTCGAGAGCCCTATGTTGACGAAGTTCTGGGGCCAGCCGATCTACCTCGGCGCCACGGTGCTGCTGCCGAAAGGCTACGCCACTCATCCGCACGTCTACTATCCGGTGCTCTACGAGCAGGGCCATTTCTCGCTGCGCCCGCCACTCGGTTTCCGCACCCAGCCGCCACCGGCCGCGCTCCTTAAACGCGCCGGCTACTTCGCGCGTTATATCGAGGGCGGCTATGACCTCTACAAAAACTGGATTTCGAACAATTTCCCGCGGATGATTGTTGTCAGTTTCCAGCATCCCACTCCGTATTTCGACGATTCCTACGCGGTGAATTCGGCCAACAACGGACCCTATGGCGATGCGATCATGCAGGAGCTGATTCCATACGTCGAGACGCATTTCCGGATCATTCGCCAGCCCTACGCGCGCGTGCTTTCTGGCGGCTCGACCGGCGGCTGGGAATCCCTCGCCCTCGAGGTGTTTCATCCGACATTCTTCGATGGAACTTGGACGTTCTATCCCGATCCGGTGGATTTCAATCACTACCAGATGGTGAACATCTACAAGGACCCGAACGCCTTTCTCGTTCCTGGCTACCATTGGCTGATTCCCGAGCGGCCGTTGCAGCGCACGCCCGAGGGCCAGGTGCTGGTCACCGAGCGGCAAATGAGCCAGATGGAAGAGGTGCTCGGCAACCACGGGCGCTCGGGCCAGCAACTGGACATTTGGACCACTGCCTACGGGCCGGTGGGCAAGGACGGCTATCCGGTGCCGCTGTGGAACAAGATGACCGGCGCGATCAATCATTCCGTCGCGCTCTATATGCGCAACCACGGCTACGATCTCACCTATTACATCCAGCACCACTGGGCCGAATACGGGAAGGATTGGACCGGCAAGATCCACGTCTGGGTCGGCGACATGGACAGCTATTATCTGAACCTTGCCGTTTACGATTTGCAGAACATGCTCAAGACCATGAAGAATCCGCCGGCCAAAGCCTATTTCGATTACGGCCGGCCCGAGAAGCCTCACGGCTGGCAGCCGATGACCAATGCGCAACTGCTTCGCATGATGGCCAAATTCATCTCCCAGCACGCACCGCCAGGCGCAAACACACGCAGCTGGAATTACAGATAAGCAATTTGGGGGGCACCGCTCTCAGGAGTCAGGAGATAGGGTGCGGCGAGGGCACACCTGCCGGCCCCAGCCGCCCGTTGCCCGCTGGTAAATCGGGTCCGGGAACGCGGAAAGCGGCTGGAGTGTCCAAGGGAGTCGAACGATGGTAAAAGGGAACTATGGGTGTGCGAGGCTCCTTCCGAATCATTTTGCTCTACGACGTGGCCGAGTCGATCGACCTGGAAAAACTGCGCGCATTGCTCGGGCCGCGTGCCGAAACGGTGAAGCCGGTGCTCCCGCGAGGGACGCCCGAATATGTGCGGTTCGAGCGCCCGCCAATCGTCGAACCGGGCGAGCCGATTACGCTCGAAAACGGTGAACAGCTCAGCTGCTCGATCAAGTACTACGGCTTCGCCGCGGTCGTGGTCGAGCTGGAAGCACCCTTCGCGTGCGAATGGAGCGAGCTCGCCGCCGAGCAGTCCCGATGGTCGGAAGCCGCCGAACTGAAGCCGCGCGCCAGGCAGATGTTGCGCCGGCACCTGGCGGGATTGGCCGGCGCGGTGGTGCGGCCTACGCGCGAGTGGCTCGAGGAAGAGTATTTCGTAACGGAGTTGCGTGAAGCGGAAGGGGAGCCGGGCCGCCGGGCAAACGCCGCGGAACTGCTGGAGCATCACGGTGGGGAAATCGTGCAGATGGTCCGCGGCGAAGCGACCCCGCTCTCGCAGCGTGCCTCCGCGGAAGTGCTGGAAAACAGCCTTTCCTATTACCCGTCGGACCTGGTGATCGTCGGTTCCTCGGCCGCGCTGGTTTTCGACCAACCCGAGGAGGCGGCGTCGACGGTTCTCGTGCTCGAATACGCACGGATGCAGCTGCTCGAATTCCGCTATTACGACGGCGTGATGACGCAGGTGCTCTCTGACGTCTACGATGCGCTCGAGCGGAAAAAGAACGTGCTGCTCTCGCGCTGGACCTTGCCGCGCGAAGCCAAGCGTTTCAATACGATCCGTCTCGACGTGATGGAGCTGACCGAGCGCATCGACAATGCGATCAAGTTCGTGAGCGACGTCTATTACGCCCGCGTCTATGAGCTCGCCGCCCGACGCATGGGCGTGACAGGTTACCGGCGGCTGGTAGACGAGAAATTGCGGACCGCCGGCGAACTCTACGATTTCATGATGGACCAGTTCAACGAGGCGCGCTCGTTCCTGCTGGAGGCCTCGATCGTCGGCCTGCTCATACTCGACGTCATCCTGATCTTCTTCGGCAAGTGAGCTGGCGCGCCGCGTGAGCGGGCTTGGATGCGAAAAACCCGGCCAGGCCGGCGGTCGGCCTTGGCCGGGCTCCTCGTTTGTGGCTATCGGTCAGTTGTTCGTCGAGATTTTCTCTCCCTTGATCAGAACGCGCACGAAGAAGTTGGCGGTCGCGGCGTAGGCGCGCATCCACGACTTCCATCTCAGGAAACCGTGGATCTCGTCGGGAAAGACGAGCGTCTCGAAGGGAACATGGTGTGCGCGGAGCCGTTGCACCAGGTCGACCGACTGGTTGAAAGGAACGTTGCGGTCGTCGTCGCCCTGGATCAGCAGCACGGGAGATTTCCATGTCGCGATGGAGGAATCGGGCGAGGACTCCCAGGCGAGTTTCATGGCCTGGGCGATGTCGGGCGGCGCGCCGGTGTGCGTGCGGCCGAGCAAACCCCACCAATGGCTGAGGAACATCGACCAATCATGCACCCCGTGCATGTCGACGCCGGCCTTGAAGATATTGGAATTGCGCGCCAGGCCGAGCGCGGTCAGGTAGCCGCCGTAGCTGCCGCCCCACAGGCCGATGCGGTTCGGATCGACGTAGGGCAGCGACTGGAGGTATTTCGCCCCGGCGACGATGTCCTGATATTCCGAAGCGCCGCGCCAGCCCGCGTGCGGCGGCTGCTCGAAGGCGCGGCCGTACATGATGCCGGTGCGGTAGTTCACCGAGAAGACGACGAAGCCCAGGCTCACCAGATACTGATTCTCGGCGTAGGCGTAGTGATAATAGTCCATGTAGTGGAAGCCGAGCATCATCTGGCGCATCGGCCCTCCGTGCATGTAGACGATCGCCGGCGCGTGCTCGATGTGGCCGCGCGGCACGAATAGCTGTCCGTGGATCGGCAGCCCGTCGAGGCTCTTGTAGATCACCTGCCTCGGCACGACGAGCTCTGAGGACGGATAGTTGGCGATCAGGTTGCCCGCGATGATGCGGCGGCCGGGTGGCGTGATCAGGTACGGCATCGCCGGGGTGGTGGCCGAAGAGCCGAGACAGAGGTTGTATTTGCCGTCGCCGGTTTCCACCGGGAACCATTCGATCGTCTTGCCGCGAGTCAGGTCTTGTGGTGGGCCGCCGGCGGCGTTGACGCGCCAGATGTGGCGGCGATCAATGTCGTTTTCGTTCGAGGAATAGAGGACCCACTGTCGGCCGGGCACGACGGTAACATCTTTCACCTCGTACTGGCCCGGCGTCAGGCAAATCGGCGTCCCGCCGTTTGCCGAAACCGAATAGAGGTGGTTCCAGCCGTCCATGTTGCCCGCGAAAACGATGCGGTCGCCGGCCATGAAGTGGAACGACACGTTCGCCCGCAGCCAGTCGTAGGAATCGTTGAGCGTGTTGCCGGTCTGATCGTAGATGCGATGGGCTGCGCCGGTTTTCGGATTGCCCACCCAGATCGCCCAATGGGTCACGTGCAGCGGAATGATCGGCTGCTTGTTCTCGATGCCGGGCAGGCGAATAAAGGCGATCCGCCGGCCGCCGGGAGACCAGCGCGGTAAAACGTCGCGGTCGAAGCTCGGCCGCATGTAGGTAATCTTGCGGCTGGCGAAACTGTAGATGCCGATGAAGCTGTGGTCGCCGCGATTGCTCTGGAAGGCGATCTCCTCGCTATTCGGCGACCAGCGCGGCTCGACGTTATCCCCGCGAACGTAGCCGATCGCTTGCGCGGTGAATCCCCCGGAAAGCGGTGCGACCCAGATCTGGCCTCGCGCGGCCCAGGCGGCCATCTGGCCGTTGGGCGAGACCTCGATATCCTCGCAACCCTCCGAGCGGCAATCCATGGTGCCGAGCAGCCGCGGCTCGCCGCCGGAATCGACGTCTACCGCCCAGACCTGTTGCTGGGGCCGAACTACCAGGCTGTTGGGATCGGCCACCTGGCCGACCTCGTTCAGTTCACTGCCGCGGGCGTAGACGACCGTGCGGCCGTTGGGCGTCAGGCGCAGGCTGGCGATCGGCCGGCCGTCATCTTCGTCGTAGTGGGTGACCGCCCGGGGATCGTTGAAATTGGGCCCGTCGACGACCCAGACGTTGCGGACGCCCTTGATGTTGAAAACCCAGGCAACGCGTTCTCCGTGAGCAGCCGCGGTGATCTCGTCTGGGAATGCGAAAGTCATCACTTGCTTGAGCGTGAGCCGCTGCGCGAACGCACGCGGCGCAAGCGCCGTGGCCAGAAACAGCGCGAGCATCACGCTAGCGGCGCCCACCAGGCGGCGGGCGGGAAGTCCTCGATTCATTTGTGCCTCCAGGACAGGTTTGCGAGGCGCATCATACGCCTAAGCCAGAATTTCCCCTATGAGCCTCGCTCCGGCCGGTAACGTACCACCTGACCACGCAGGCTGCAACCGGCAACCGGCTCGAACTGTCGCAACTATCGGTTGAACGAGTGCGGGCTTCCGGCCTCGAGATCTCTAGGGAAAAGAATACTCGCCCCCGGTGTCGTCCTCCGCGGCTCCGAGGGCCGGAAAACCAGTTGCCCGTTGAGTTCCATACCAGGCAGGCGCATGCTCACTGCCCGGTTCACTGTTGAAAATGGGAATCCTCGCTAAATACGCGGTAGAGGGCGGCGCTGTCGATAGGGGAGAACGATGAGCCTGCGTGGTTGGTGGTTTACTCGTACCGCAGGGCGACGAGCGGATCTACGCGCGCCGCGCGCCGTGCCGGAACCCAGCACGCCGCCAACGCCACCAGAATCAGCAAAGCGCACGTCACGAGTGACGCCAGCGGATCAAACCATCCGATGCCGTAAAGCAGGCTGTCGAGGCTCCGAGTGAGCGCCGTCGCGATCGCGAGCCCCACCGCCATTCCCACCAGCACCATCGCCATGCCCGTCTGCAAAACCAGCCGCAAAACGTCCGCCGGTTGCGCCCCCAGCGCCATGCGAACGCCAATTTCCCGGGTCCGCTGACTCACCGAATACGACATCACACCATAGGTGCCGATCGCCGCCAGCACGAGAGCGAGGAGCCCGAACGCGCCCAGGAGCTCGGCGGCGATGCGCGGCGGCATGAGCGACTGGCGCAATAGCTCGGCGACGGTGAGCACTTGGGCAAGCCGAATCGTGGGAGCGACCGACTGGATGGTGGCGCGAATGGTTGGCAGGGAATTCGAGGATGGGCCATTCGTGTGAACGATAAGGAAGCCGAAGGCGGAGAAATGCTGCTTCAGGGGCCAGTAGACGATGGGCCGCGGCGGCTCGCCGAGCGTACGGTATTTCACCGTGCTGACTTCACCGACCACGGTGACGTCCCAGGTTTCCTGAAGAAAGTGGAGATGCTTGCCAATGGGATCCTGGCCGGGCCAAAAATTATCGGCGAGCGCGCGATTGACAACGGCGACCATGGCGCCAGTTGAATTGTCCGATTCGCGGAAACCGCGCCCGCGGATCAGCGTGATACCCAGCGTGCGGAAATAACCGGGCTGAACGGCGATGACCGGTGTGAGTTGGCCCTCGGACGGATCGTTGTAGTTGGATCCCTGGCGGAACGTGGTGAGCTCCATAGCTCCCGCGAAGGGCGGACCATCGGTGATCGCGGCGTCTGAAACCATCGGCAGGGCGCGCACGCGCTCGGTCACCTGCTGGTAAAACTGCTTGGCTTGCGCTTGCGGGTAGTGCGCCGCGCGCGTGTTCAGGAAAAACAGCAACTCGTGATGGACGTTGAAGCCAGGATTGATGTTTTGCGCGTTGCTCAGGCTGTGGATGAAGAGCCCGGCCGCCACCAGCGCGATCAGCGAGAGCGTCACCTGCACCATCACCAGGATCCCGCGCAGCCCGTACCATCTCACGCCGCCCGTCGGCGCGTCGGCGCGGTCTTTCAGCGATTGCATCCGGCTGGTGCGCGTCGCCCGCAACGCCGGCGCCAGCCCGAAGATAAACGTGGCAACGACGGCCAGTCCCACCGTGAAGAGTAGCACGCGGCCATCCAACGAAAAATTGAGCACGCGGCTGAGGCCGGCCGGCAGAAACGAGACAATCACGTTGCGCCCGCCGTACGCAAACGCGATTCCCAGCGCCCCCGCCGCCAAAGCCAGCACAAAACTTTCCGTCAACAACTGCCGCGTCAACCGCCAGCGCGATGCGCCGAGCGACAGCCGTATCGCGATTTCCCGTTCCCGCTGCGTCGCGCGCGCTAGCAGAAGGTTCGCCACGTTCGCGCACGCGATCAGTAGCACCAGCCCGACGATCACCCCCAACAGAAGGCCTGCGCGAACGAAAACAGAGCGTTCGTTCGGCGGAATCGTCGTTTCGCTGATCGGCAGCATTTCCACGCCGCGGCCGGAATTGTCGGTTGGGTACTCTTCAACGAGGTGAGTGTCGAGAGCCTGAATCGAGGAGTTGGCTTGTGCGAAAGTGACGCCGGGCTTGAGCCGGGCGACCATGCCGACCATGCGGGCCGCGCGCATATGAAACCATTTTTTCTCGGTTCCGGTCAGCACCTCGTCGTGCATGGCGATCGGCATCCAGACGTCGGGGCTGCCGAATCCCGGCATGTCGTGAAACGACCTGGGCGCCACGCCGATCACGGTGAAAGCCTGCTCGCCAAGTTGGATCGAGCTGCCGATCACTTTGGGATTGGCGCCGAATTTCCGGTTCCACAACGCGTAGCTGAGCACGGCGACGGGGTGCGCTCCATCGCCCTGGTCTTCGTCCGGCAAGAAGAATCGCCCCGCCGCCGGCTTCACGCCGAGAATATTGAAATAGTTGGCGTTGACGAGTTCGACGAAGACGTTCGTCTCGTGGCCGGAAATGACGAGTTGGTCTCCAGAGGGAATCACGATGGAGAGCCCGGAGAAAACGTCGTTATCTTCGCGGATGTCCCGCGCGTTCAGATAGGATGAAGGCAGATATTGCAGCGTGGGGCCGTGAGGCGATTCCTGCGTGGAGAAGAGACGGACCAGAGTGGATGGATTCTTAACCGGAAGCGAATGCAGAAATATGGCTTTGGCCAGGGTGAAGATGGTTGTGTTCGCGCCGATGCCGAGCGTAAGGGATAGAATGGCGACGGTCGCGAAGCCGGGCGAGCGAGCCAACATGCGAAGGGCGAAGCGCAAGTCCCGGCCGAACGAGCCCATCACTCCCCCTCGTCGCCGTTCCCAGGCGAGGCAAAACTGGTGGGTATGATAGACCTTTTCTTAACCGAAAGCAGCAATTCCTGAAAACAGCAATTCCTCTGGATTCCCCGGGCTACCCCTCAGAAGCGCTTTTTTTCGAGTACTCGCTGAGGCCCTCCGTGAAGGGCCCGCTCAAGCTGCCTGCCTGGCAGTGAAGTATCCGGCTGAGGCTTCGCCCCGGCGAGACGCGTGGCAGCTATTCGCTAGCGCTTGCCGGTCTGCTTGACCAGAAGGATCGGTTTGGGCTTGGCCATCCCTGCCGGTGAAGGATTGAGGATCTCGATTTTCGCGTGGGTTTTGTCCTGCAGCCGGACCACGAAGTGCAGCGGATGCTTGGTGCCGTGTAGCATGTAGACGGCGTTGTGCTCAACTTTCAGGATGGTGACCGGATCTTCGCCGGGGTTCACTGTGACGCTGGCAATACTTCCGTCGGCGTTCAGCGTGACCTCGCCATTGCTCATTTGGCCGGTGAGCTTGCTATTCTTCATCGCGAAATGGAGCGTCATGAAAGTCTTCCCTTTGAAGCTGGCCGTCCACGTTCCGACGAAGGCCTTGGGATTCGGTCGCAGGGCAGGCTGATTCTGTGCCGCCGCCGGCAACGGGCAGATGGCCCCCAGCAGGGCGACAGCCGCCACAATGGCTGAAAGTGCCGGGCAGCGAAAAGCCCGCACGGCAGGGTAGGGAACAAGACGGTTGCGATCTAGCCTCATGAGCGGCTCCTTGGGGGAAACGGTTTCTCCTCCCTTTGAAACACCGAGGACCGTCGCGGGTTGCCGGCGCGACATCTTCCGGCTCCCGCCTGCCCCCGACTTCCCCTTAGCATACCCGAAACCACCAAGTGCGGTGAGTCGTAGCCGCTTGCCGGGAATAGACTTGACCGCCGCAACCGCTTCGTGGAGCATCAAACGATGCGGATTTGACTTTGCGGGACGAGAAGGAGAAACAGGCCAATGGGCGCAGGCGGTTGGAAGGATTGGTCCGGGAGCCGAAAGGCGATCACCGTCGTGGTGATCTGCGCGGCTGCGGCAGGACTGGGCTGGTGGTTGTCGGTTGCAGCAGGCTCTCACGCGAGGGCGCAGGCTGCCAGCGAGCCGCATGTGCTGCGCGCAACGCTCAAGAACGGGCTGCGCGTGGTGGTGGTGCGTGACACGCTGGCTCCTGTCGTAACGACGATGGTGAACTACCGGGTGGGCTCAAACGAAGCGCCTGCTGGTTTCCCCGGCATGGCCCACGCCCAGGAACACATGATGTTCCGCGGCAGCCCCGGCCTCAGTTCCAACCAGCTGATGGACATTGCCGCCGACATGGGTGGCCAATTCGACGCCGACACGCAGCAGACGATCACGCAGTATTTCTTCACCGTTCCCGCCGAGGACGTCGGCGTCGCGCTCCACATCGAAGCAATCCGGATGCGCGGTGTGGACGACAGCCAGAAACAGTGGGAGAAGGAGCGGGGAGCGATCGAGCAGGAGGTCGCGCAAGATCTCTCGAACCCGGAATACGTCTTCTATAAGAAGTTGCTCGCGGCGATGTTCCGCGGTACGCCTTACTCCCACGATGCCCTGGGCACCAAGGCCTCCTTCAACAAGACCACCGGCCAGATGCTGCTGGCGTTCCACAACAAATGGTACGCGCCGAACAACGCGATCCTGGTCGTGGCTGGCGACATTCAGCCGCACGCCGTACTTGCCAAAATAAGGAAGCTTTTCGGCCCCATTCCAGCAAAGAAGTTGCCCAAGCGTCCCGTTATCCATCTGCAGCCGGTGGTGGCGCGTTCGATGCATCTCACCACCGACCTCCCGTACGGATTCGCGGTTGCTTCCTTCCGCATGCCCGGCTACGGTGACCCGGATTATGCCGCTGCCGAAGTGCTATCGGACGTCTTGAACAGCCAGCGGGGCAGCCTCTACGCGTTGGTGCCGGAGGGAAAAGCGCTTTTCGCGGGCTTCGCGCTGAACGGGCTGCCGGGAACCGGGCTGGGCTACGCGATCGCCGCCTTCCCCAAGGGCGCCGACAGCGCCAAGCTTTTAAATGAAGTCGAGCAGATACTGAAACAAGACCTGAAAAACGGCCTGCCGGCCGATCTGGTGGAGGCGGCGAAGCGGCGCGAAGCGGCGGCCGCGGAATTCCGGCGGAATTCGATTTCCGGCTTGGCCATGTCCTGGTCGGACGCGCTGGCGCTCGAAGGGCTCAACTCCCCGCAACAGGATGTCGACGCGATCCAGAACGTCACCGTGGCCGACGTGAACCGCGTGGCGCGCAAATACCTCACGTTCAACCACGCGATCACCGCCATCCTTACGCCGCAGCCCTCGGGCAAGCCGATCTCGAACAAATCCTTCGGCGGCGTGGAATCCTTCGCCCCGAGCAAAACCACCGCGACGCCGCTCCCTACATGGGCGAAAACAGCTCTGGCGCGCACGGTGGTGCCGGCTTCGACGGTCCATCCTTACGTCACGACTCTTTCCAACGGGCTGAAATTGATCGTCCAGCCCGAATCGGTCAGCAACACGATCAGCGTCTACGGCCACATCCGCAATCAATCTGACCTGGAAGCGCCGCCGCACCAGGAGGGCGTCGGCAGCGTTCTTTCGCAGCTCTTCGGCTACGGAACGACAACGCTCAACCGGATCGCTTTCCAGAAGGCGCTCGACGCCATCGCTGCCAACGAATCGGCTGGCACCAGCTTCTCCGTGTCCGTGCTGGCCAATCATTTCGCTCGCGGCGTCCAGCTGTTGGCCGATAACGAATTGCATCCCGCCCTGCCGCAACCGGCCTTCTTGACAGTGCAACGGCAAACCGCCGTATACGTTGCCGGCCAGCTCCAGAGCCCCGACTACCTCGTTTCGCGGGCGCTCGATGCCGCGCTTTTCCCAAAGAATGACCCGACGCTGCGGCAGGCGACGCCCCAAACGGTCAGCTCGCTCACGCTGGCGGACGTGCGCAATTACTACAACCATGTCTATCGGCCCGACCTGACAACGGTTGTGGTGATCGGCAAGGTGACGCCCGCCGAAGCGCGCAGCGTGATCGAGAAGTATTTCGGCAGCTGGCAGAACACGGGCCCGAAGCCCAAGGTGGATCTGCCTCCGGTGCCCAACAACAAGAGCTCGGTGGTGACCGTGCCGGACAAGAGCCGTGTGCAGGACGAGGTGACGCTCGCCGAAACGCTCCAAATGACACGCTTCTCGCCCGATTACTACGCGATCGAGCTTGGCGACCACGTCCTGGGCGGCGGCTTTTACGCAACGCGGCTCTACCGCGACCTGCGCGAAAAGACGGGGCTGGTCTACTACGTCGGCGTTTCGCTCGACGCGGGGCGCACGCGCGGAATCTACGCAGTCCAATACGCCTGCGATCCGCAAAACGTGACCAAGGCGCGTACGATCATCCTGCGCGATCTTCGTCAGATGCAGACCCAGCCGGTCGGCGCTCACTCGCTCAACCAGGCCAAAGCCATGCTGTTGCGGGAAATCCCGCTGAGCGAAGCGAGCATCGGCAGCATTGCCGGCGGCTTGCTCTACCGGGCGCAGATGGGCTTGCCGCTCGACGAACCGACGCTTGCCGCCCGCCGCTACCTCTCGCTCGATGCGCCGCAAGTCAAGGCTGCGTTTGCCAAATGGGTTCGACCGAGCGATCTGGTGCAGGTGGTTCAGGGGCCGAATCCGCAATAGCTACGGGCGAGGCCGCCGACTAAGGGGCGGCCATCGTCTTCACATCTGGTGTAGCGCTGAGCTTTAGCTCGGCACATGCCACCCTGAAGAGCGAGCTACGCGCAAAGGCATTTGCGAGGCACTGCACTGGGGAACCGGACCGACGAATGGGGAAGCCGACCCTCTTGCATCCGGCCGGAGGGGGCCAGACCGAATGCGAAGAGGGTCGGCGCACCGTGACCAGCTAGGGCTGCGTGGGGGATGCGGTCACGGTGACAGCCTTTTGCAACTCGAAATCGAGCAGGGTTTCCGAGGGTACTTTCACCTGCTGCCCGCGAGTTGCCAATTGTATGGCGGTGCCCGCTCCGGCACCGGTGGCGGCGCCGATCGCGGCGCCCTTGCCGCCGCCGGCGATGGCTCCGATCACGGCTCCAATCGCCGCGCCGACTCCTACCTTCTTGGCGGTATCTTCACCGCGCGATTTGCCCTTGGCCGTATACGCGTTGCTCACGAGCGGGTAGGTCCGGCCTTGGGTTGTCATCTTCACCAGCTGCAATTCCAGTTCGCTCGTTCCGGTCATGCGCCCGGCAGTTTTCGCGGTGGCCAGGCGAACCGAGACGTTCGCCCCCGCGGGAACCACCTCCTGGCCGCCCACAACCACTGGAGAGTCGAGCGCGGAGCGGAATAGCGTGCCGACTTTGTCCTTTGACGAGTCCACCGCGTCGATCATCCGCACCATCAAATGCGTGCCGGCGGGAATGGTGATGCTTACCGGTTCCGGCGCCGGTTGCTGCTGCGGAGGCGGCTCGGGCATGGGCACAGGCTCAGGCGGAGGAGCCGTCTGCTGCTCGGCCGTCTGAGTCGGCATCGGTTCGAGCACTGCGGGTTGCGGAGCAGGCGCTGGCGGGGCTTCGCGCACGCGCCGGGCCCGGCGCTTCGGCGGCTGCTCGGTCGGCTTTGGCGCGGCAGTTGTAGGTTCCGCAGCGGCTGTCGTTGGCGCGGTGGACGCCAGCGTAATCCGGTCTTCGATCAGCTTCACTCCCGGGGCAGCGCCGGCGATCTGGACAGCCCGATCCTTCAGCTCGGCCGACGGCACCTGACCGGTCAGCATGACCTGGCCTTTGGTAACGACGACCTGCAAGTTGGTCGCTTTCAAACCCTGGTCGGCGTAGAAGCGGGACTGGATCTGGTTCTTGATGGCCGCATCATCCGGCGCCTTCGTGCATCCTGCGGCTGCAAGGCTTGCCAACAGCAGCAAAAGAAATACGGGCAAGGCGACGCGCCGCGAACCCCGCCTTATGTGCTTCGTCATCCAATCTCCGCCTGCCGCCAATCCCCGGCTGCCTGTCTGAGGCGGCGTTTATGCCTGTGAGGGCAATCGCTTTGCCAAACAGCCGGCCGACTGAAGTCGAGTTTTGATTGATCGGAAAGGAGATAGCTGGAAGGTTTTGGTTTCCCGCAATTGGTCACGGCCCGTAGTGCGCTATTTCACTCTCTGATTGGGGCATCGGAGCGACTGTCTTTCGTCAGTTCCCGCACGAAATTCGTCGGCACGATGCCGTGAAATAAGGAAATAGACGGTGGAGCGTCTCATCCCTCTGCGCTTTCCTCTGCGCCTGCTTGCGGAAATCGACGTGCAAGGAAGAGTTGGCAGGAGAAGGAAATATGGCTCGCCAAAGAAACAAGAAGCTCACTGCTGCAGCTGTCAGAATCGGAAGCACCATGGGAAAGGCTGACCGGCGTGCGCGTAGTATCGTCAACAGGGTGCGGTCGGCCAGAAAAGAACTCCGCCACGATCTGTTGGAACTTTCCAAAACGGCCGACCGGCTGTCGCGTGACCTGAAAAGGGCCAACAAGCAGCTACGGCATGCTCTTGGATAACCAAAACGGTCGCCTGCCGCGGCCGTGTCTCGCTGGCTTCTCCGCTCCACGGAAGAGGCCGAGGGGGTGTTTCGATGTTTGCACGAGTCCTGGAGATGGAAACCAAGCCGGGCAAGGCTCGGGAACTGTGCTCCGTGATCGAGGAAAAAGGTGTGCCAATTCTCAAGGGATTTCCCGGGTTGCTGGATGTCTTCTGCCTGATCCCCGAGGAGATCGCCGATTCGGTGATCGCCATAAGCTTTTGGGAAACCCGCGAGACGGCGGAGAAGTACCACCATGAAGCTTTTCGCAAGGTCGCTGAAATCTATCACCCCTTTCTGGAGGGATTGATTCAGGTCCGCGGCTGCGACGTCCCCGTGTCCACAGGCTATCGCGCGAAATTCGCCAAGGCGTCCTGAAACCCGAACCTCGGCATGACGGGCGGTCGCTCAGACAGATCTTTTAGTGCGGTGGGTCGAACAAATGTTGTCTTATTCAGCGGCGGCCGTCGTCTTCAAATCTTGTGTAACGCCGAGCTTTAGCTCGGCACATGCCGCCTTGAAGGCCAGGCGACGCGTAACGGCATTAGCGACGCACTACACCAGTCCCGGGAGTCTCCGTACCGCGGCAGCCATGGCGAAACGCGAGCCGCTGAGGCAAGTGAGAAGCACGGGGCGGCGCCTTTAGCTCCAAACGGAAGCCCTGCACGCCGTCCCTTGGTGCCTGATGGCGGGCCCAACTCAGGCAACATCTGTCGGACCCGGTTAGGATTCAAGCCCGTTCCGCCGGACTATGCAGGAAGCGGCTAAAGAGCAACAGGGCCAGGAAGCTGCAAGCGAGCAAGAGGTTCGTCCCGGGCTCTGGTGCGGAAACCGGGTTGTTGTTCCCGCCGCTGTTGGAAACGACGTATCCCGTCCAGTGAGCGTCCTCAGTCCAACCCAAATGAAGAGGTCTGCCCAAAGCGTAGCGCGGCCGGTACGGGACACCCAGTGACGAGAAGTCTTTCTCGGCCGCCCAGTTCGTCTTCAGGTTGTAGCTGAAGATTGGGGTCATGGTATCGGCACCGGGCACACGCGCAGCCACAAGGTGGCCTATGCCAGGCGAGCCCGGTTGGACGATATTGTCGGCTTGGGAATTCATCGGCAGAAGAAGCAGGCAAGTCGCAAGCGCGACAACAGGAAGCGCAACCCACCTCTGTTTTGTCATCGTAAATGCCTCCCTGCGCTTTGGGCTTGCAATTGCCTCTCCACATAGGCAAACCGTCTAATTC
This sequence comes from Acidobacteriota bacterium, assembly GCA_021832085.1. Taxonomy (GTDB): domain Bacteria; phylum Acidobacteriota; class Terriglobia; order Acidiferrales; family UBA7541; genus JAKASX01. The sequence goes on from JAKBLM010000045.1 coordinate 28,409, forward strand.
CGCATGTCCCGGATTCCCAGAGGGATAGCGTCACAAAGAACTCGTCTTGAAGTGGCCGTTTTGCTCTCGGTTGAAGCACTTCGGAAGGATAGTGAAAATTATTGCGGCCTGGCCTGTCCAATATCCTTTCGTGCTCTGTTGGAAGGAAACGAACTCGTCTGGATCAGCCCGGACTCCCGCCAGGGGACGAGAAGCCTGTAAGCTGCCGGGAAGATTGGTGGACCGCATGGGACTCGAACCCACGGCCTCCTCGTTGCGAACGAGGCGCTCTCCCAACTGAGCTAGCGGCCCACTCCAGGAGATTGTAAGCGCAGCGTCCCACGCGAGCAAGATGCCGGCCGCTTATCTAGAAGCCGTTGCATAACCCTTCGGTGTCGCGGGTCAGAGCCGGACCTGTCCCCCCTTGCCGGAGCTCCGGCAAAATACCGAATAAATGGAGGGGCCCCGGCCCTGAAGCTGGACCTTGCTGGGTTTCGTATCGGCTGCTAGCGGCTGTTGTCCTTCATCGCGGCTGCGCGCTCGGCGTCCATCACGCGGGCGTGCGCGTAGATCGCCTTCGCTTCGGAAATCAACGGAATCGCCTTCTCCAGCTGCGCGTCGTGGTCCAGGTCCACCTTGTAGCCGGCGTCGAGCCCGAAGACCGACGTGAAAACCTCGCGCTTGATCTTCCACTGGAGCCAGCTCAAATTCTGCTGAATGTCCTGCGGCGTGTAGCTGATGTGCTCCCTCGTGAGGAACTGTTCGAAGTCCTTGATCACGCTGGGGCCGACGGTGAAATCGCGCGTGATGTCCGGCCGCTGGCCGAGGAAATACCGGGTGAAGTCGCCGACGCCGATCTCGAGCGGCGTCCCAATCGACGGGAAGAAAACGCCCGCCTGCATCAGTTTGGTTTGGAAGGCGTCGAGCTTGGGTGCCGGAATCTTGACGTCCGGCGTGATCCCGCCGCCGCCGTAAACGACGCGGCCGCCATCGGTGAGATACGCCTTCCGTTTCGGCGCGGGCTGCGGATCGAATCGGTATTGCCAATAGGAGATGTCTTTGTAGGGGCGCTGAATCAGCCGGCCGCTCGGTGTGTAGTAACGCGCGGTGGTCAGCGCCAGGCCAGTGCCGTAGCTGAGCGGCGTCACGGTCTGGACGAGGCCCTTGCCGAACGTCGTGGTGCCGGCAATCAGTGCCCGCCCGTGATCTTGCAGCGCCCCGGAAACGATTTCCGAAGCGGAAGCCGTTCCACCATTCACGAGCACGACCATTGGCACTCGGTCGCCCCCGTTGCCGTTGATCGCGTAATAACGGCGCTCGGGCGAGGATCGGCCGCGGTGGCTGACGATCAGTTGTCCCTTGTCCAGGAACCTGTCGGCGACCTGGACAGCCTGGTTGAGCAGCCCGCCGGGATTTCCGCGCAGGTCGAGGATCAGGCCCTTGAGGTGTGGGGCGTCGAGTGCCTTCAGCGCCTTAGCCAGTGCGCTCGCGGTGTCTTCATTCTCGAATGTGGAGATGTCGATATACCCGATGCCGGGCTGGATCATCGTGTAGTAGGTGACTGAACTGTGCGGGATCTCCTGCCGCGTAACCGTAAATTGCAGTGGCTTCTTCCAGCCCTCGCGGCCCACGGTAATGTGGACGACGGTGCCGCGCGGCCCTTTGAGCAGGTTTGCCACTTGAAGCGTACTCAGCCCCTTGCACGACTTGCCGTCCACTTCAAGGATGACGTCACCTGGGCGGATGCCGGCCTTATAGGCGGGCGAGCCGGGAAACGGCGCGATGACGACCGTCCGGCCACTCTCGGGCCCGATCTGCATCCCAACGCCGTAGTAGCGCCCGTGCTGGTCTTCTTGCAGTTGGGAGAAGGCCTTCTTGGTGAAAAAGGTGGAGTGCGGGTCGAGCACGAGCAACATGCCAGGGATGGCCCCGTTGTAGATGGCCTTGTTGACGTCGATCGGCTTGGCATAGTCCTGCTGGACGACGGACAGAACCTGGCTGAACTCCTTGATTGACTGCTCCATCGAGTTCGCGCCGGTGGTCGAGGCGCGAAGCGACGGCCCATAGAAGCCACCGACGAGAGCCGAAATGCCAAGCGTGCCAATCAGGACGAGTACTGCGCCTTTTCCCCGTAACATGGGTGCTCGCTATCTCCTTGATCCATGCAAGTATAGCATACGGTCCGTTTGACACCCATTTGCTGCTTTTCTATCATTCAGCCAGGGGGCCATGGGCCCGACTCGATGCTGAGCGTTCCTCACCTGATTATCATTTTCCTCGTGGCGCTGATTGTTCTGGGTCCGGAAAAACTGCCTCAGGTCGCTCGCACGTTGGCCAAGGCGATGGGGGAGTTCCGGGAAGCCACCGGCGGCTTGCGCGAAACTTTCGAGCAGGAGATGCGCCAGCTCGAACGCGAGATCAATGAAGCGGGGCAGTCGTCGCGACCCGCTCCGCCCGCCAAACCCGTCCTGTCCCAAGCAAACAATCCTCTTGGTGAGGTCGAAAGCAAAGCGGTCGATGCAGGGGAAGCCGCCGCGAGTGAAAGGGAGCACGTCTCCGAACCGACCGATTCGGAGGAACTGGCAGCGACGGCCGAAGACCCGTTCCCGGCTGGGTCCGTCGAGCCCGCGCCGCCCGCCGTTCCCGAAGAGGAGGCCGTACCCGAAGCGCCGCAGCCCGAAGAAAAAAGCCGCTTGAGCGCCGCCGATCCAGGAAAATCTGCCAATGGCCACTCCACCACCGCTACCTGACACCGGCGGCCCGGCCACCCAGGAAAACGAGCCTGGCGGCCGGATGTCGTTTATCGAACACCTGGCCGAGCTGCGGAAGCGGCTGATCTATTCGTTCAGTGCGATCGGTGTCGGCATGCTCGCCGGTTTCGCTGTGGCGGACCACGTGTTGGTGTGGATCGCCGCGCCGATGATGGCGGCGCTGAAAGAGAAGCACGAAACCGCCCACATCATCTACACGAGCCCGATCGGGGTGGTCGGGCCGTTCATTCACGTCGCCTTTTACCTTGGCCTGGTGCTGGCCTCGCCCGTGGTTTTCTACGAGCTGTGGATGTTTGTGGCGCCGGGCCTCTACAAGCACGAAAAACAGGCGGTGATGACCTTCGTGATTTCGTCGGTGGGCCTGTTTCTGGTAGGAGTCGGTTTTGGCTATTTCTGGCTGCTTCCTTACCTGCTGCCGCTTCTTTTGGCCTTCCAGGGCCCGTTTGTTCCCTACATCAGCATCAACGAGCTTTACGATTTCACGCTTCTGGTGCTCATGGGCATGGGGCTCGTCTTCGAATTGCCCGTCCTGATTTTCTTCCTTTCGCTGATGGGCGTTGTGACACCCAAATTTTTGTGGAAAAACGCGCGTTATGCCATTTTGATCATCACAATCATTGCCGCCGTCATCACCCCGACTCCGGGCGCGGTGACGATGCTGATTTTTATGGCGCCAATGATCCTGCTCTATTTCGCGGGGTTGGGCGTCAGCTGGATGGTCGTGCGGCGGAAACGGCGCCGGGCGGCCATGGCCAGCACGGAGGCCCATTGATATGCACTTTTCCTGGAAAGCGAAAGGGAGTGGGAGGGTTGCGCAAGCCGTCGCCGTTCTGGCTGGCGTCTTGCTTTCTATTTCTGCGATAGCCTGTGGTGGCACGCGTGCGGGATCGGACGCCGTCGCGTCCGATGTGCCTCTGGCGCAGCCGGCGCCACCGCCATCGCAAACCGGCGGCTTCAACGGCGCACGTGCCTGGTCCTACCTGGTCAAGATCGTCGATTTCGGCCCCCGGCCGCCGGGCTCTGCAAACATCCAGCGCGAGCAGCGGTACCTGGCCAGCGAACTCAACTCGTTTGGCTGTAAGGTCAGCCAGGACCATTTCCAGGCCGAGACCGGCATTGGGCTGCTGCACATGGACAACATCATCGCCAAAATCCCCGGCAAGAGCCCCGGCATTATCCTGTTGCTCACCCACTACGACACGCTCCGCCTTCCCGGTTTCGTCGGCGCCGATGACGGCGGTTCCTCCACGGCGATGATGCTCGAAATGGCGCACGATCTTTGCGGCCACCCCGGGCCGCTCGCCGTCTGGATCGCGTTTCTCGACGGGGAAGAGGACCAGACGAACTTCACCACTGCCCAGCAGGCGCAAACCGTTTGGAGCGACAGCAACGCCCTGTTCGGCAGCCGCGAGCTGGCTGCAAAAATGGAGCTTTCGGGAAAGCTCAAGCAGGTCAAGGCCGTCATGCTCGCCGACATGATCGGCGATTCCCACCTGCGCATCGACAAGGACTCCAATTCCACGCCCTGGCTCGTCAATCTGGTCTGGGGCGTTGCCGATCATCTCGGCTACAGCAAATATTTCCTCACGAAATCAATGGCGGTCGATGACGACCACATCCCGTTCCTCAAAAAAGGCGTCTCAGCCATCGACGTCATCGACTTCAACTACCCCTGGTGGCACACCGTTCAGGACACGCTCAATAAGTGCAGCCCGCATTCGCTGGCCGTGGTCGGACACGTGTTCCTCGAGAGCATCAAGGCTCTCGACAAGAAATTCGCGCCCCGGGCCCCGGCCAAAACCTAGCGTCTCGTAACCGGAATTTATGCACTAACTCCCGCCACTCGTCCTGCTGAGCGAAGCCTCTGGCGACGAGCGCGGCGTGTCCCGACGCCCCGTGTCGGGAACCATCCCGTTGTCGCGACCACCCCTGGTGCGCGCGGCCGGTGACCGTGCCGCGTGTTTATGGTGAAACTCTTTAAGCGCGGTGGCGCGCAAGCTGTCATGCTGGCGCCGGCAGGCGAGCAGAATGCATCCCGCCTCATCCTGAAGAAAGCAGCGTCCCCATCCCGCACGACATCCCCTTTTATAGAACCCTGAATCACCGCAGCCCAGCGCAGCATGCATTTGGCAGGCGCGAGCTTCAAACGCGCCTCCTGCGTCCCGGACGGACTTACGGGACCCGCCCCCCGCTCGTCCCCTGCCGTTCGGTTTTGGTAGCACAGGGTTATGTTGCACAAGTTCAGCAAATTATTTTGCGGAAGGGGTCATGACGTTTTCCAATTATCGGTTTGCGAGAACCTGACAAGGAGGAAGACGGAGCATGACCCCGAACAAGGATACGACCGA
>JAKBLM010000083.1 GCA_021832085.1 Acidobacteriota bacterium
TCGGTCGTATCCTTGTTCGGGGTCATGCTCCGTCTTCCTCCTTGTCAGGTTCTCGCAAACCGATAATTGGAAAACGTCATGACCCCTTCCGCAAAATAATTTGCTGAACTTGTGCAACATAACCCGAGCAGGATGTGGCTGGCGATGCCAGCCAGTGCAGCCGCCACCAGCGCCCAGAAGGAAGCGCGCGCGCCACGCTTTCGAGCCAGCCACCAGATCAGCGCTCCCAGCCCCAGCGCGAAAAACGGCATCGCCACGAAGGAATGGGTGATGCCGCGATGATATTCGAAGAAGCTGACTGGGCTGCGGGAGAAGACGTCGGCGACGGAGTCGACATCCGGAAAGACGGCGCCAACTGTTGCGGCAACGGTCGCCGCTGGGCCCCAGCGGTCGGAGAAAAACGCCTTGCCGATGAGCAGGCCGGCAATGCCGTGGGTGATTGTGTCCATCGCTTCAGCCGGCTGCCGGGCGTCGGCCGGGAAGGAGGGTGAGGCGGCTGCCTGATGTCAAGGGTTTGCACAACAGCATTTGTGTTTCCTTCTTTGACTCCCGCGGCCTTTGTGCTGCCCGGATCGCGGCGACAAAAAAACCGCCCGCGCGACGACGCCCACACTTGCCCGCCGCAGCCGCCGGTTTCCGCGCTTTTCCCTGCTTCGCACGGTCCGCGGATTGTGCACTTTGGTCGGCCCTGCGCGGGATGCGGAAGAAATTCCGGCTAGCCGACCCGGAGCAACGGCGATTGCCTCGGAACCACCTGGCCGATCCGTTGCGTGGGCACGCCACGGCGCTCGAGCGCCGCGAGGGCTGCGGCGGCAGCTTCCGGCGCGAGGGCGATGAGCAGGCCGCCGGATGTTTGCGGATCGAAGAGCAGGAGTCGGTGCTCCGCGGGCACGTTGCCGGCGAAACTGACACAGCTCTCAAGAAATTCGCGATTCGCCTTGAGCCCGCCGGCGACGAAACCCGCGCGCGCCGCTTCGAGCGCACCGGGAAGGCACGCTACGTCAGCGAATACGATTTCGATGGAGACGTCGCTGCCCACGGCAATTTCGCGCGCATGGCCAAGTACGCCGAAACCGGTGACGTCGGTGACGGCATGAACCGGGGAAATTTCGGCGCCAGCTTCGATTTCCCGGAGGGCCTCGGCGGCGTCGCGATTCAGCCGCTCCATCGATTGCGTCGACGCCGCGACCGATTCCTCGCGCGCCCGGCTGTTCTTGAGCGCGGTGGCGATGAGGCCGGTGCCCACCGGTTTCGTCAGCAGGAGCGCGTCGCCGGGTTTAGCGCCGATGTTGCGCCAGATGCGGCGCGGATCGACCAGGCCGGTGACGGCGTAACCGAATTTCAGCTCCTCATCGCGCACGGAATGGCCGCCGGCAATAGCGCAGCCGGCTTCGCGCATCTTCTCCATGCCGCCGCGGAGGATCTGCTCCATCAGTTCGGGGCTGCCGGCGGCGGGGAAGCCGATGATCGTCAGAGCGACGAGCGGCCGGCCGCCCATGGCGTAAATATCGCTCAGGGAATTGGCCGCGGCGATCCGGCCGAACGTATGCGGATCGTCGACGATCGGCGTGAAAAAATCGACCGTTTCCACCAGGGCATTCTCGCCGGTGAGTCGATACACCCCCGCGTCGTCGCTGGTGTCGTACCCAACGAGCAGATTCGGGTCCTCCGGGCGGGGCAGCCGCCGCAAAACAGAGTCCAGCAGACTGGGACTCAGTTTCGCCGCTCAACCGGCTGCTTTGGCCATCGAGGTCAGTTTGACCTTGTCCGCCAAAGGGGTTTTCCTCCTGTGGGCCAGGCGGCCCTGGCACGAAAACAATGCATTATACCTTGGGTTCCGGCAGCGGCCGGAGCGCTGCCGGCGGGGGAAAGTGGTTGCCAGCGGAGGGATGGGATAGAATCGCGGAAATGGGGCCTCGCAGCAAGCTTTCGCGGTTTTCAGCCATCGCTGTGATCGCCGTGCTCGCCGCCATCGCGATCTTCCTGCCGGAACTCGTGGGCCTGGGCTGGCATATGGCCTATGGGCCCGAGGCGACCTACCGCGGCTGGCGCATTCCCGTTCCCGCCGGATGGTTTGCCGCCCGCCACGGGAAAAGCCTCACGCTCGAGCACATGCTCCACATCCCGCTCCTGCCCGGCGTGCCCACCGTCGTTTTCCTGCCGATGCAAAGCGGGCGCGATCTCCCGTTCGATCCGGCCATCTGGACCCGGGTGCAGACCGATATTCAGAGCCGGCGCGGTTATCAACTCGCCGACATGCGCCATGTCGAAAGCGACGGAACGCCGGGCTATTGTTGGGAATTCGTGAAGCGAACCGACAATTCCCGCTGGTGGATCACCTGCCTGATGCCTTCGGAAAACCTTTCAGCCGACTTCAGCGGGCTGCACGGATTCGCCGCGGCCTTCTACGCGATTTTGCCGGGGATTCGCCGGAGAAACGGGCAGCCCTGAGGCACTATCGTCGCAAAGCATGCCTGGTGCCGGGCAAAGTTTCGCCTTCCAGAATATTGCGCGAAGATTAAATTAGCTATTAGATAATAAATCCTTGCCTTCCCGCTTCAGCGGCCGAGCAGGCGGTCGTAGAGCGCGATGAGCTGCTGCTCGTCGTAATACTCGATGGCCAGCTGGCCAGGACGGCCTGGGCGGCGTGGGCGCAAGATCACGCGCGTCCCCAGGGTGCGTTGCAGCTCCTCGATCGCGGCGCGGACGTTGGGATCGACCGCCGCGGGAGCGGGTACGGGGCGGTTTTTCTTGCGCGCCGCAAAGCGCTCGATCTGGCGGACGTTCAGCCGGCCGCGGGCGGCTCGTTCAGCCAGTGCTTTGCGCAGGCGAGCATCGTCAATCGCAAGAAGGGCGCGGCCATGACCTGCGGTGAGCCGGCCCTGGTCGATCATCTCCTGAAGATCCTTATCCAAGTTCAATAGACGCAATGTGTTAGATATTGTCGTGCGGTCCTTGCCCGTGCGGTGAGCCACTTCCTCCTGAGTGAAACCAAACTCGTCAGTCAGGCGGACGAAGGCCTTGGCCTGCTCGATGGGGCTGAGATCCTCGCGCTGAATATTCTCGACCAGCGTGATTTCGAGGGCTTGGGTCTCTGGGATGTCGCGGACGATTGCCGGAACGCGCTTTAACCCCGCCAGCAGCGCTGCGCGCCAGCGGCGTTCGCCGGCGATGAGTTGGTATCGCTCCCCGTTTTTGCGCAGCACGAGCGGCTGGATAATGCCAGCCGAGCGGATCGATTCGCAAAGTTCTTGTAGCGCTTCCTGGCGAAACTGGGTCCGCGGCTGGTAAGGATTCGGATCGATGAGATCGATCTCGACTTCGCCGGGAGCCGACTGGCCCGCAGCGGGGACGGCATTGTCTGGCGCGGCCGCGGGAGGGTCAGGCGGCCTGATCAGGGCGTTCAGGCCCTTGCCCAGAGCGTTTCTGGCCATTAGCGATTACCTCCTCGGCAAGCTGGACGTAGCTGGTGGCGCCTTTGCTCACCGGATCGTATTGGAGAATCGGTTTTCCGTGACTGGGTGCCTCGGCCAAGCGGACATTTCGCGGGATCACCGATTGGAAAACCTGGGAACCAAAAAAGCTGCGCAGATCGGCGGCCACCTGGCGGGAGAGCGTGGTGCGCTCGTCATACATGGTAAGGACGATGCCTTCCACTTCGAGGTGAGGATTGAGGCTTCGCCGAATGCGCATGAGTGTATCGAGGAGTTCGGAGACGCCCTCAAGGGCCAAGTATTCGCACTGAATGGGAATGAGAACGGCGTCGCTGGCGGCGAGGGCGTTGAGCGTGAGGAGATCGAGCGCTGGAGGACAATCAATCAGGATGAAATCATATTGGGAGCGGAGCGGTTCGATAGCCTGCTTGAGTCGGAATTCGCGATTTTCGGCCTCGACCAGCTCGATCGTGGCGCCGGCAAGGTTCTTGTCTGAAGGCAGCAGCTCAAGCGATTCGAGCGAGGTTTTCTGAATGGCTGACGAGGCGGGATCCGCGGACATGAGGGTGTTGTAAAGCGAGCGGCGCGCGGGATCGCGTGGAAAGCCGAGGCTGGAGGTGGCATTAGCTTGTGGGTCGGCGTCGATAAGCAGGATTTTGAGTTCCTTGGTGGCAAGGGAAGCAGCGAGATTGATGGCAGTGGTGGTTTTGCCTACGCCTCCCTTCTGATTGGCGACGGCGAAGATTCGTCCCAAGGCAGCCCTCCGGCGGGAATAAAGGGGAATTTAGCAAATTGTAGAGAAAGTGCAAAGTGGGAATCGCGAACGGCATCGCTGTTTCACGTGAAACATCCCTACGGAAACGTTTCACGTGGAACATCGATCTGAGTGGCAGCAGGCGTGCCGCAAAGGATTACGCGCCGCTCGGACTCAGGAATTTTCGATGGCTCGGACCAGGTCCAGCCGCCCATCCTGCGAACGGATTCCGCATCCGCCTGCCCTATCCACAAAACCAGATTGCCATTCAAACTTAGGAGCCGCTGGCAGTGTTCAAGAAAGGCGGAGCTGAGCCGAACGGCGCGGCACGTGATGAAATCGAACCGCAGGCCTGCCGGGTAAAACGCCTCTAGCCGCTCTCGCTGAATCTTGACGCGCGGGGCGACTTGGAGCATGCGACTGGCTTCGGCCAAGAAGGCGGCTTTCTTGACGTTCGGCTCCAGCAGAACTTCCTGGATTCCCGGAAAAAAGAGTGCAATCGGCAATGCGGGGAAACCCGCTCCGGAGCCTATGTCGAGCAAGGTACCGGACTCGATCCGCGCGACCCTGGCACCGAAAAGTGATTCGCCTACGTGGCGGACAATAATTTGCTCTGGATCTGTAATCGAGGTCAAACTGATTCGGCGGTTCCAGTGAAGAAGCAGATTGAGATAATCTGCAATTCCCTGCGCTTGTGCTGGCAAAACGGCAAAGCCTGGCCGGCCGAGCAATTCGATGATGTGAGCAGGAGCGAAGGCTCCCGTGGTTGCAGAAGCCGTCATCTTCTCTCTATTTCCCTCTGCGCTCATCTCTGCTGCTATCGCTCCCGTCCTGGCAAAGCGAGAATATCGTAGCCCAACAGTTCATTTCCGGAAGTTTTTTTCTGGAGTTGACAGAGGCGATTGTCGCGAATTATGGTGGCCATTCCTATGATAAAAGCGCTGGTAATCGGTAGTGGTGGCCGCGAGCATGCCTTGGCGTGGAAGCTGCGGAAATCTGCGAGCGTCAGCCATGTGTGGTGCGCGCCGGGAAGCGACGGCATTGGGCGCGACGCCAAATGCGTTGCCGCCTCAACGACCAATATCGCGGAACTCGCTGAATTAGCAGCGGAACTGAAACCCGATTTCACTGTCGTCGGCCCGGAGTTGCCGCTCGTGGCCGGGCTAGCCGATCAATTCAGCAGGCGCGGAATGCGCGTAATTGGGCCCTCTCAGGCGGCGGCCCGGCTGGAAGGCAGCAAGATCTTCGCCAAGCAGTTTCTCGAGAGGCACGGAATTCCGACGGCACCGACCTACGGGATTTACGATTCTGTGGGCGAGGCTTACGCCGCAATGTGTGCCGTGGATTGGCCCGTGGTTATCAAGGCCGATGGGCCATGCGCGGGTAAAGGGGTGTTGGTGACCAGTTCACCGGACGAGGCCACGGCCTTCATCGAGCGCCTGATGGACAAGCAGGAATTCGGGGAGGCGGGCACGCGAATTTTGGTGGAAGAAGCGCTAGAGGGAAAGGAATTGTCATTCATCGTTTTGACGGATGGCGAGCACATCCTGCCGCTCGCCCCGTCTCGCGACCACAAACGGGCGTTCGATGGCGACCAGGGGCCGAATACCGGAGGCATGGGTGCCATTTCCGCCGATGGGATGATTCCCGCTGCCCTCGAGGATGAAATTCTTCAAAAAGTCGTCCGGCCGACACTCGACGGGATGGCGAAAGATGGCTCTCCCTACGTCGGCTTTCTGTATTGCGGGCTGATGCTGACGTCTGAAGGACCTAAAGTGCTGGAATTCAACTGCCGCATGGGCGATCCTGAGTGCCAGGCGATCGTGGCTCGCATGGATTTCGATCTGGGCGAAGCGCTGCAAGCTGCCGGCGAAAGCCAGTTGGACCGGATCAAGGCTCGCTGGCGGCCTGCGGCGAGCGTGTGCGTGGTACTGGCTTCGGGCGGCTACCCGGGACACTATGAGACCGGGAAACCGATCTCAGGACTGGCGGACGCGGAAAGCCTGGGTGACGTGGTGGTTTTCCACGCGGGAACGCGAGTGACGCCGGACGGATTCGCGACGGCCGGCGGGCGCGTCCTCGGCGTGACGGCGACCGGTGCCGATCCCGGGGCGGCCGGCGCGAAGGCGTATGCGGCGGCCAGCCGGATCCGTTTCGAAGGGATGCATTACCGAAAAGACATAGGAATAGTAGGATAGATTTTCTGCTAGTTATTACACGCGGGAGGGAAAAGGGTGAGCGTGCAGGCAAATGAGGGGCCCAGTGTGGCCATTCTGATGGGTTCGGATTCCGATCTCGGGGTGATGGCCGAAGCGGCGGCGCAACTCGAGAAATTCGCGATCAAAGCGGAGATGGAGGTACTTTCGGCGCATCGTTCGCCCGAGCGGCTGCACGAATACGTGCAGGCGGCGCCGGGGCGAGGAATCCGCGTGTTTATCGTAGGCGCGGGCGGCGCGGCGCACCTCGGCGGCGTTGTGGCTTCGCTGACGACGCTGCCGGTGATCGGCGTGCCGCTGGCGGCCACCTCGCTCAATGGGCTCGACGCGCTGCTGGCGACGGTTCAGATGCCGGCGGGCGTGCCCGTGGCGACGATGGCGCTCGACAAGGCCGGCGCCCGCAACGCGGCGATTTTCGCGGCGGAGATCCTGGCGCTGGGTGACGCGCGCTTGGCGGAACAACTTGCTGCGCACAAGGAGGAGCTGGCACGCTCGGTAGAGGAAAAGAGCGCGCGGCTGAAACAGAAGCTGGCGGCGGGTCAGAAGTAAGCACCGGGCGGATGCCAGGAGCTTTCCATGGAGGAAGGCTTTGGCGCCGACGGAATATTTCGCTGCCGGGGCAAAGCCGGGCTAGAGCATTTCCATATATTATGTAGCGTATCGGGCGCTAAAAAAGAAGCCTTTGCAGTCGGCGGTGGTAATCGCGTCGAAGGCGGTCTTGGCCGCCAGGAGCAGTTGCTCGTTGGTGCGGGGC
>JAKBLM010000046.1 GCA_021832085.1 Acidobacteriota bacterium
CGCTCGCAGGTACTCGCGTCGTCCTTGCTTGCCCAACCTGGTCGCCTCCTTTTCGCGTTTGGGTTGGGTAACATCCTAAATGGCGCGATGTTGCCCCCTTCGGTAACATTTTCGACGGCGCGATACGAGGTCTTGTCACCAGCTAGAGACTCTGATAGCGTTTGCTCACACAACGGCCAGTTCTGTTACTAAAGAGTAAACAGACGCGGAGTTGCCAAATTAGGCAACCGATGATACCCTCCGCGATGCCCTCGTCGCGTGGGGTGTCGGACTTGGCGGCAGTTCGTTCGGCACGGGAGTGCGATGGAGCGCGAGGAGACGAGACGCAGTGACTGATGATCCCATCCGGGTTTTCTTTTTCGGCCTCGATTCCAATCTAGCAAAGACCATGGGCCGGGAACTCGGTTCAGGGTTCGAATTCCGCCAAAGCAGCAGCCTGGAGTTTCCGAAAGAGGCCGACGAACTGTGCCGCTGGTGGGATGTGCTGCTGGTGGATTTGACCGACGTCGGCTGCAATGGCGACCTGGATGCAGGTTTCGCGCTGCTGGCGCAGGTGAATCGAGTGCCGCAGCCGCCGCCGGTGGTGGCGATCCTCGACGGCGAGGACCGGCGGCTGGTGGTGAGGGCGATCGAGCGCGGAGCGTTCGATACGATTGCCGGTCCGCCGGACCTGAACGAATTGCGGGTGGTGCTGCGGCGGGCGCACAAATTCCGGCAAGCGGAATGCGAGCTGGCGCGCTTGCGGAGCGAGCAGACCGGGCCACGGCAGGTGTGCGACCTGATCGGGGCCTCGCGGCCGATGCAGGAAGTGTTTGCGATGGCCGAGAAGGTGGCCGGGTACGACATCAACGTGCTGATCACCGGCGAGACGGGCACGGGCAAGGAGCTGCTGGCGCGGGCGATTCACCGGATGAGCCCGCGACGGAATTCGCCGTTCGTTGCCTTCAGCTGCGTGAACCTGCCGGAAACGCTGATCGAAGACGAACTGTTCGGGCATGAGCGCGGGGCGTTCACCGGAGCGGTGGCGGCGCGGCGCGGGCGTGTCGAGGCAGCCGACAGCGGCACGCTTTTCCTTGACGAGATCGGAGACCTGGGCGTTGGCCTGCAGCCGAAACTGTTGCGGGTGCTGCAAGAGCGGAACTTTGAGCGGCTCGGCAGCAACCATTCCCAGACAGTGAATATCCGCGTGCTCAGTGCCACCAACCAGGACCTTACGGGGCTGGTGCGGCAGAATAAGTTTCGCGAGGACCTTTACTACCGATTGAACGTCGTGGAGATCCATCTGCCGCCGCTGAGCGAGCGCAAGGACGACATTCAGTTCCTGGCGCAACATTTTCTTGAGCGTTTCGCCAAGCAGTTCAACAAGGAAGTGCGCCGGTTCTCGCCCTGGGCGCTGCACGCGCTCGAGGAATACGATTGGCCGGGCAACGTGCGTGAGCTCTCGAACACGGTGGAGCGGGCGGTGGCGCTGGCGCAAGGCAGCACGATCGACGTTTGGCACCTGACGCGCTCGGCGCGCGACGTCTCGCGCGCAGCGGTGCTGGCTCGCACGTACGAAGGCGAAGTACGGGAATTCAAGCGGCGGCTCATTCTCCGCACCTTGCGGGAATGCGGCTGGCGCAAGGCGGAAAGCGCCCGGATGCTGGGCGTCGCCCGCACCTACCTGCACCGGCTCATCAACCAGCTCGACATCCGGGAAGAGGAAGCCGGAGAAGTCGAGGTCTCCGAAACGGCCGTGCCACCTCAGCGGTTGATCTGAAGAACCGCCGGACAGGATGTCTCCTTCCGCCACTGTGGCGAACGCATCGAACGCGAACCGGGACTCCGACCAGGGATTCGTCGAGAGCACGTGCTTGCCGTTTTTGCGGCATGCTCGGAACGACGACGGTGGCTGGGGCTATCGGCCCGGCAGGGCGAGCGCCGTCGAGCCGACGGCCTGGTGCCTGCTGGCGCTTGGAAAAGTGGACTCTGGCAGCGAGGCGATCGAGGCGGGCCGGCAATGGTTGCTCGGGGCCCAGAATGGCGACGGGTCGTGGCCAACCTGGCCGGGAGTGGGCGAGGGGAACTGGGTGACTGCGCTGGCCGGGCTGGCGCTGGAGGCGCTCGGTGGCCCTGCGCCGGCCATCGAGAACGCGGCGCGCTGGATCTGCCGCAGCCATTCGGCCGAGGGCGGTTTGCGGTTGCGGGTGGCAAGCCTGTTCGCGCGCAAGAAGATCGTTCAACAGGATTTTTCGCTGCGCGGTTGGAGCTGGACACCAGGCACATCGAGCTGGGTCGAACCGACGGCAGTCGCACTGATCTTTCTCCACCATCTTCCATCCACATTGGCATTGCCCGAGGCCGCCGAACGCAGGCGCATGGGCGAGGCGATGCTTTACGACCGGATATGTCTTTCGGGGGGATGGAATTTGGGCAATCCGAAGGTGTATGGCGTGGAGGGGATTCCGCAGCTGGGGCCGACGGCGTGGGCGCTGCTCGCGTTGCAGGAGCACAGCGAGCGGGAAGAGAACCGGCGCAGCCTCGATTGGCTGGCGCGAAACGCCGGGACGATGAACGGTCCGTCCTCAGCGGCCTTGGCCCAATTGGCGCTCGAAGCGTGCGGCCGGCCGGCGGCTTCGCTCGAGCAAAAGCTGGCCGAGCAGTTTCAAAATCAGGGATTTCTCGACAACGTAGTCGCCTTCGCGCAGGCGGCTTTTGCGTTGCGGCCCGGGCCGGACGTGCTGCGCTGGGCGAAGGCAGAATAGCTCGGCTCGAACGATGGCGATTTCCACTCATCCCTTGATGCCGTCGACCAACCGGCCACCGTCGCAGGTGGCGATTCGGCGTGTGGCGAACTACGAGGCCGATTTGGCAGCGGTGATTTCCGAGACGCTCGCCGAATTCCGGTTGCCGGTGAAGGGAAAGACGGTTCTGCTGAAGCCGAATCTGGTGCAGGCCGATCCGGGACTCGTGATCAACACGCATCCGGGAGTGATCGCGGCGGCGCGGGAAAGCTTCCTGCGGCTGGGCGCGGCACGGGTGGTGATTGGCGAAGGGCCGGGGAACGAGCGCGATACGGAAGGGATTCTGGAGGCGATTCGGCTGCGGGAATGGGTCGGGCGGCTGGATCGGCTGTTCGTGGACTTGAACCTGGACGAGGTGAAAAAAGTGGCGCTGCGGACCCGGGCGTCGAAGCTGCGCGAGCTGTATTTGCCGACGGCGGTGCTGGGAGCGGACCTGGTGGTTTCGATGCCGAAAATGAAGACGCACCATTGGGCCGGCGTGACGCTTTCGCTGAAAAACCTGTTCGGGGCGGTGCCGGGCAGCTGCTACGGCTGGCCGAAAAACCTGTTGCACTGGGTGGGAATCGAGAACGCAATACTTGACCTGGCCACCACCATACGGCCTGATTTCGCGATCGTCGACGGGATCGTGGCGATGGAAGGCAATGGACCCATCCAGGGCACGGCTAAAGCGGCCGGGGTGTTGGTGATGGGGGACGATCCGGTGGCCGTGGATGCCACGGCGGCGCGCGTGATGGGCCTGGTGCCGGAGCGGGTCGGGTACTTGAAAAAAGCGGGATACGTATTGGGGCATATTCGGGAAGAGAAGATCCGGCAAATTGGGGAAACGGTGGAGGGGGTGCGGAGTCCGTTCGTAGTACTAGAACAGTTCCGTGAACTGGTTGAGCACCAAGGTTCGTAGAAAGGGTCGCCTTCAGGAGTCCCGAGTAGTACATAAATCGGCATTAGCGGATGCGTGACAGTCACGAATACGTGACGGGCTACATATGCCACGGTATCGACAGAGATCATTAGGCGAGCAGCGCGGCGAACGCGGCGCCGATATTTTCGAGGCGGCGTTGGTCTTGCCGCTGGTACTGACGATTCTGTTTGCAATGTATTCCTTCGGGCGCGGCTGGGACGTCTATCAAACCATGACACGGGCGGCGCGTGAGGGCGTGCGGCAGACGGTGACGACCGACTGCGCGATGTGCGCGGACGGGGGCATGGAGTACCAGTCGCCGACCTACATTCAGGACAACGTCGTATTCCCTGCGCTGCAAGCGGCGGGGCTGAACACGAGCAACAGCGTGCTGGTGAACAGCTACCACCAGGGGATCACGACGCTCGACACAGCCGGCAAGGTTTGCGGAGCCTATATCACGTTCAGCTACCCCTACCAGCTGCAGCTGCCATTTCTTTCCACGACGATCTCGACTATTACGTTGACCACGCGAGTGCAGATGCGGCTGGAGAGCCAGCCGAGCACGTGCACGCCGAGCTGAGGGATGCCATGAAGACGCAACGAAGAACAAGAAAAGAGCGGCGGGAGAGAGGCGTCGAACTGTTTGAGCTGGCGCTGATCCTGCCATTCCTGTTGGTGCTCGTGGCCGGTGTGGTGGATTTTGCCCAAGCCTGGAACGTGCGGCAGATTCTGGCCAATGCGGCACGAGACGGCGCTCGGCTAGGCGCCAGCCAGACGCAAGTCGACCTGACCAATCCGGTTCCGTCGTCTGTCGTGACGCTCTGCGAGCAGGTAGCGGACTATCTGAACGAGGAAAACGTCAACCTGGCGTTCATGAATATGAGCACATCGACAATTTCGAGCGCCTGCGCTTCGCCGACGGCCGTGAAGAGCACGAATGGGACGTTAGTGCCGCAGGCGTGGACGTATTACTCGAGCGGAACATCATATGGCTTGAAAATCGAACGGACGGCTGAGGTGCCCAGCGGTTGCGGCACCGGGGTGACTTGCATCAGCGCGACCCGGGTGACGTTGGACTATCCGTTTAACTGGTCGTTTGGATTCAACCACATCGTCAATTTGATCGGGGTGTCGAACTACCCTGCCACGGTTCCGATCGGGGTGTACTCCACGATGCCCAACCTGTGGAACGCCGACTGAGCTGCGGGGAGCAACGATGAGCGAGCGAGCGGGCAAGCGCAGACACGGATCGGAACGCGGAGTCAGCCTGGTGTTGGTGGCGCTGGGATTGATCTTGCTGCTGGCGACGGCGGGAATCGCTGTGGATCTGGCGACGCTTTACGTGGCGCGCAACGAGGCACAGCGCGCGGCCGATGCGGCGGCGCTGGCCGGGGCTGACAAGTTTGTGGGTACGGACGTTTCAAGCGGGCTGATGACACCGCTCGAAGCAGAGCCGCTGGCCGCGGAACATGCGGCCGAAGTGGGTAACGATAACCTGATCATCGGACGGAATCCGGACCTTTCGGCGACCAATTTCAACAGTGCCTGTCCACCGCCCACGACGGGATCGGGCGGCTGCTTCAACTTCTCGATTCCCAACGATCCGCAGGTGACGGTGGTGGTGCAGAAGAGCATGCCGACCTACTTTATGAGGTTTTTCGGGATCAAATCGGTTCCGGTGTCGGTGACGGCAACGGCGGAGGCGTACATCCCGGAGGGCGCCGTCGGCCCGACGTCCACCGTGCAGTGCCTGAAACCGTGGCTGCTGCCGAATTGCGACCCTTACCACCAGGTTCCGTCGGCTGACGCCAATGCCAACACACTTTGCCCGGCAAACAGCAGCGGCACCGAAGACTATGCCTACTTCGTGAACCCGACGACGGGTGCGATTGTCAATCCGGGGCTGACGCCGGACGGGGTGGTCGGCGAGTCGCTGACCATCAAACCGGGCAATCCGAGTTCCAGCAGCATTTCGGCGCCCAGCCAGTTCTGGCCGGTGTTCCTGCCGAGTAACGGGACGTTCACCTGCCCGGCCTGCGCCTCGGCCGACAAAACGAGTTCCACGAGCAACAGCGCCTCCCTCTATCGCGAGAATATCGAATGCTGCAGCACCACATCGATTACGTGCGGGACGGCGACCGTGGATCCGATCAGCGGCGACATGACCGGTCCGACGGGGCAGGGCGTGGATTGCCTGATCCACGAAGGCAACTCAGGTACTGGGCAGGACACCATCAGTCTTCAGAACAGCTTCACGACGCCATTCATCATGTACGCCGGGTCGAACAACCCGTACTATCCAGCGGGCACGCAGATTTCGACAAGCGATTCGCTGGTGACACTGCCACTCTATGACGGGCAGGTCCTGTGCCCCGGCAATTCGTGCCCGACCAGCGTCTCGGTGGACATCACCGGCTTTCTCCAGCTCTTCATTTCGAGCGAAGGCTCGCCGCAACACTCGGTTTATGCCTATATACTGTCGATCGCTTCGTGCGTGGGCGGCTCAGACGCGGACGGCGGCGGCGGGACCGGCACACCTATTCCCGCGGTCGGTGGCTCGCCGGTTACGGTGCGCCTGATCCACAACTGAGATTCGGATCCCATCATCCGGATCTTGAGTTCACTCCTTGTTCCCGAGACTGGAAGGACGTAAGTGTCGCGTGTGCCGGCAAGCAGCGGGGCAACGGGCTTTGACGAGTGTGAAGTTGTGCCGGGCGACAGTTGCGATCTGTGCGACGAAACCCTTGTCGTTTCAGTGGCGCAACTGCTTGGCGATCGGATTCCCTTCTGGCGGGCTGATTGCAAGATACAGGCGGGGAAAGCGTTGTTGTGTCTACAGTTGATGACTCGGGACGCAGCGGACACGCGAAAACCATGGTGAGCACAAGCAGTGTCGTGGAAGAAGAGAAGCAGGCCACAGACCATCGCCTGACCGGGTTGCTGAAGAAGGCGATTTCCTTTCCCGTTTTCCTGGCTGTGTTGCTGATGGGCGTGGCCGCCTATCAGGCGCGGATGCACCTGGCGGATCCGGATACGTGGTGGCATGCGAAGATCGGGCAGCTGATCCTGTCGACGTGGCATTTCCCGACGCACGACATCTACTCGTTCACGGTGCACGGGAATCCGTGGATCGCCTACGAGTGGCTTGGCGAGGTGGTGATGGGCTTCGCGAGCCGCTGGGGAGTTGCGGGGCTTTTGGGGTTGCTCAGTGCGCTGGGCGGGATTTTGCTGTTGCTGATGTACATCTACGGGACCGTTTACACCGGGAACATGAAAGCGTCAGTGGTGGCCTCGGCGATCATGCTTCCCTTGACGACGGTGTTCTTCACGCTCAGGCCGCAGCTCTTCGGCTATTGCTTCCTGGTGATTCTGTTAATCCTGATGGAATTGTACCGGCAAGGGCACGAGAAGGTGCTCTGGTTCATCCCGCCGTTGTTTCTGATTTGGGTGAACACGCATGGAACGTTCTTTATCGGGCTGGGGATTTTGGGCGTTTTCTGGTTGTGTGGGTTGTTCAATTTCGAATGGGGAGAACTGGAAGCAAAGCCTTGGACGAGGAACCAGAGCCGGAACCTGCTATTAACGATCCTGGCGTCGGTAGCTGTGCTCCCATTGACTCCCTATGGGACCCAACTGGCGGCGTATCCGCTCGAAATGCCGCTGCTGCAGCCGCTCAACATCAAGAGCATCCAGGAATGGCAGCCGATCAGTCTCGGGCCGGCTTACGGCAAGGCTTTTCTTTTGATGATATTGGCGCTGTTTCTCGTGCAGCTGTTTTGGAAACAGCGCTTTCGACTTTTTGACCTGGTGTTCCTGCTAGTCTGCATTGGTGAGGCCGCGATCCATCTGCGATTCCTGATTGTGCTGATCTTCGCTTTCCTGCCGTGGCTGGCGCGAGTGGTCAGTCGCTGGACTTCGCCCTACCAGCCGAACAAGGACAAATATGCGCTGAATGTGGCGCTGATCGCCCTCGTTGTCTTTGGACTCATCTACACGTTCCCTTCGCAAAAGCGGATCGACAAGCGGCTGGGCAAAACGTATCCGCTGAAAGCCATCGCGTACCTGAAAACACATCACGTGCCAGAACCGATGCTGAATCAGTATGGCTGGGGCGGGTTCTTGATCTGGACGTTTGGGACGTCGCACCCGGTGTTTATTGACGGCCGGGCGGACATCTACGAATACGGCGGCGTGCTGAGGGACTATCTGGACGTAACTTCACTGAAGCACGATACGCCGTTGGTGCTGGCGAAGTACAAGATCCGGTCGGTTTTCATGCCGGGGAATTCGCCACTGGCGACCTATTTGAGGGCGCTGCCAGGGTGGTCGGTCGTTTTCGAGGACAAGGGGGCGGCCATCTTCGTGTTTCACGGAAAGTATCCTCAGGCCCCGCTGGGAAAGCCAGAAATACGTGCCCAAGCTGCTTCTGCCCAAAGGGCTAGTGTCAACAAAACATGACGTTTTCGGCCCATCGAGGGAGGATGGGGGTAACCGATGAGCCAGATTGAAACTGTAAGTGCCAATGGTTCTAGGACTATAGGGAGGATAGCTTTGCCGGCTGGCAGGCTGGTCAATGGCATGCAAAGCAAACACCGACAAAGGTTCTCATCCGTGTGTATTGTCGGGGTCTACCGGGACCGAAATGCAGGGTTTGCGGTGGGTAGTTCCAGGGTGGGGGGATTGGTAGTTGGGAAACAAGGGAGTCCGGTGATCGACCGAGGCGACTTTTGGCACGATGTGTGCAGATTTAGGGCGCGAACGGTGCAGACCACCTGTGCCGATGACCGCTCTCCAAGGAGGGAAGGTAATGAAGAACGTTCTCCGTCGTTTGTGGAAGGAAGAAGAAGGCCAGGACTTGGTCGAGTACGCCCTGTTGCTGGTCCTTATCTCGCTGGTTGCCGTGGCGACGATGAAGACCCTCGGCGAGGCCGTGAGCGACGCGTTCTCGAACGCGACGGCAAACCTCACCACCAGCACCTAATCTGTCGGTGCACAACCATTCTCGGGTCACTGGAGGGGATTGGTCCCCTCCAGTGGGCCGAAGTGGAGCAAGGGCAGTGGTTCGATCAGAGGGGATCCGTGAGCGGAGGTGGTCGAAGGGGAAGGTTGTGCACGGCATCTCCGGCCGCAGGAAAGAAGCCAAGTTCAGTTCGGGCAAGCTTCGCAGTCGTTAATCCCATCCATTGGTCAGAATGTAAACTCGGTCCTCAGGAAGCGGTTCCCTCGAAACATTCTACTGGTAACATTACTCGCCGACCGCAGCGGTGGCAGGGAAGACCGTGATGAGCGCTGAACTTTCGAGCCTGCACTTGCCTTGGATTCTGGCAGTGGTGGTGGCGTTGGTAGCCGGGATGGGTGACCTGCGGACGCGGAAGATTCCGAACCGGCTGACGGTGTCGGCGCTGCTGATCGGCTTGGCACTGAACGGCGCACTGGGCGGCTGGCACGGGTTGCTGATGAGCCTGGAAGGAGCGGGAGTCGGCTTGGGATTGCTCTTGCCGGTGGTGCTGTTGCGCGGGCTTGGGGCGGGCGACTGGAAATTGATGGGTGCGCTGGGTGCACTGGTTGGCCCGAACGAGACAATCATCATCTTGCTCGTCTCGTTCTGCATGGCGGCCGGCTGGGGCGTGGTCGAAATGTTCCGGCAGCACCGGGTGAAATCGACATTGAGGAATTTGTGGGAGTTGGTGTCGGGCTTCGTGGTATTTGGCTTACGGCCCAATCCCAATATTTCGATCGATGCCCAGCCATTGATCAAGCTGCCATTCGGAGCGGTGACGGCCGTAGCCACGGCCGTGGCGCTTTCTGTGGCCTGGCTAGGGTTGTGACGGAAAGGGGAACGGGGAAATGAACCGGAGGCGGCTACTGATAGGTTTATTGCTGGCCGTGGTGCTGGCGGTGCTGGCGAGCACATTCGTGTATCGACAGATCCGCCAGACTCCCGTTGTGAAACAGCAGCAGGTGCCGCAAACGCACATCGTGGTCGCGGCGATGCCCCTGGCGTTGGGCACGCGGCTCGACGCACATGATGTGCGCTTGTTGCCCTGGCCGGGAGGGGAGCCGGTGCCGGGAATGTTCACCCGGACGCAGGATGTTGTCGGCCGCGCGCTGATCACCAATGTGGTGCAGAACGAGCCGATCCTCTCGTCCAAACTGGCGCCGCGGGAAGCGGGGGCGGGCTTGCCGGCAACGATCCCTGTGGGGATGCGCGCGGTTTCGGTGGCGGTGAACCAGGTGATTGGGGTTGCGGGGTTCGTGCAGCCTGGGACGATGGTAGACGTGATTGCGGTGGGGTCGCCGGAAGGCAGCAGCAACATGATGCTGGCGAAGACAGTGCTGGAGAACGTGAAGGTGCTCGCGGCCGGGCAGCAGGTTACCCAAGACGCCCAAGGCAAGCCGCACACGGTGCCGGTGGTGACGTTGCTGGTTACGCCGGAACAGGCAGACAAGCTGACACTGGCGGCGACCGAGGCCAGGATCCAATTGGCGCTGCGCAACACGATCGACACGAAGGTTGTGCATCCTCCGGCAGTGTTACAGGCCCAACTGCTGAGCCCGACCGGGGCGGTGATGCCGTACCGGGGGCCGATACGACGTCGGCTGCCCCGCCGTGTGGTTCCGAAGGCGCCGCCGCCGTACGTCGTGGAAGTGATCAGTGGAAATAAGAAGGAAACGAAAACATTTCCGAATCACTAAAGGCCGGTGAGGAATATGGTTAACGCAAAGCGGAGTGCATGGCTGGGCGTAATCTTGATGGCGGTCTGTTCGTTGAGTCTATGGGCGAGGCAGCAGCCGGCGGCGGGTGCTTCGCTACCGCAAACGCTGCACCTGTTGGTGAACCGATCGCTGGTGATCACTTCGCCGGTGCGGATCACGCGGCTGTCGATCGCCAATCCGAATATTGCCGAACCGGTGGTGATCAGCCCCTATCAGGTGCTGGTGAACGGGAAGACGCCGGGTGCGGTGACGATGATTCTGTGGGGCGCGAACGGGGAGAGCCAGACGTTCGATATCTATGTCGACGTCGACGTGCTGGCGTTGAGCCAGAAGATCCACCAGGTGTTCCCTTCGCAGCACGTGCAGATCGAGGCCTCCCAAAACATCGTGATGCTGACCGGGCAGGCCTCGTCGGCGGCGGTGGCCGAACGGATCTACCAGCTGGTTTCGGCCGAGGTGCCGAAAGTGATCAGCCTGATCCAGGTGCCGACAGCCCCGACCGAAGGACAGATTCTGCTGGCAGTCAAGTTCGCCGAACTCGATCTGAGCAAAGAGAGGCAGCTGGGCTTCAACCTCTTCAGCGTGCCGAATGGGGTGACGAAAACATTTGGTGTTATCCAGACGCAGCAGTTTGGTCCGCTTTCCTCCAGTAACGTCGGCGGCAGCGGGACGACTCAGCTGCAGGCACAGAGCCTGCTGAACTTGTTTTTCTTCCGGCCGGATGTGGGGATAGGCATGTCAATCGAGGCGCTCGAGGCCAAGAACCTGCTGCAGATCCTGGCCGAGCCGAACCTGCTGACCGAGACGGGCAAGGAGGCCAGTTTCCTAGCTGGTGGCGAATTCCCGTTCCCGGTGGTGCAGGGCGGGGCCGCCGGATCGGTGCCGACGGTGACGATCGAATTTAAACAGTTTGGCGTGCTTTTGCATTTCACCCCGCGCCTGACGGCCGATGGGAAAATCGACCTGAAGGTGGCGCCCGAGGTGAGCACGCTGGACTACACCAACGCTTTGGAATTCCAGGGCTTCCTGATCCCGGCGATCTCGACGCGGCAAGTATCAACCGAGATGCTGCTCAAGAACGGCCAGACGTTTGCGATTGCCGGATTGATGAACAAGCAGGTAACCGAAACGCTGAACAAGATTCCCTGGTTGGGGGATGTGCCCATTCTGGGTAAGCTATTCCACAGCAAGAGCATGACGAAGTCGAATCAGGAGTTGCTGGTGCTGGTGACTCCGCATATAGTGAAGCCATACGGGCGCGGCAAGAAACTGCCAGGACTGAAGTTTCCGGTAAAGTTCATGACTTGGCCACCGCCGTCTTCCAAACCAGCTCAGGGAGAACAAGGGAAGAAATAACCGGAACGGAGGAGCCGACGAGCCCGGGATGGTGAGACAGAAGAATTCATGCTGAGGGCATTCATTGCAAGCGCTGATCTCCAGAGCAGTCAGCAGCTGCGGGCTGCGCTTGAGCAGAGCGGACTGGTAAGCGACGTTGTCGAGTGGAAGGTGACTGCGGAAGAATTTCCCGAACCCGGGGAAACCGCCGCCGACGTCGTTCTGCTGGATCTGGGACGGAACCCGGATCCGTACTTCGCGCTGGCGAAGTACATCCGGGGGCTGCAGCCGGCGGTGCGGGTGATCGCCTGTTCGACGCAACCGGAACCGGACCCGCAATTGCTGCTCGATGCGATGCGGAGCGGGGTGCAAGAGTTTCTGGCGAAGCCGGTATCGCCGGAGGTGTTGCGGCAAACGCTCGAGCGCTTCGAAGAGGAGTCGTCGTCGCCAGACAAGCACGGCACCGACCGCCTCGTGGTAGTGATGGGAGCCAAGGGCGGCGTCGGGACGACGACGGTTGCGGTGAACCTGTCGGTGCAGCTGGCCCACAAACTCAAGAAACGGACGGTGCTGATCGATTTTGGGCGTCCGCTCGGCCAGACGCACCTGATGTTGAACCTGACGCCGCGGTTCAACGTGAGGGACGCGGTCGAGAACTTGAACCGGCTCGACAGCCACTTTTTCACCGGCTTGCTCACCGAGCATCGCAGCGGGTTGCAGCTGCTGGGCGGGGTAACGCAACCGGAGGAGTGGGAACGAATCGGCATGGCGTCGACCGGCCGGGTGATCAACGTGGCCCAGAGCATCTTTGACACCGTGGTGGTGGATTACGGCACCCAATTTTCGGCGGAATGGGGGACGGTGCTGCGGTCGGCGCGGTCGATCGTGCTGGTGGCCGAGACAAACGTGCCTGCGCTCTGGGCACTGGAGCGGCAACTGTTGGCGCTGCTGGGAATGGGGATCGAGGCGAGCCGCTTGCAGATTGTGGTGAATCGTTGGCGGCGAGCGGACCAGGAGGCCTTGAAAACAGTCGAGAAGAATATCAAACACCCGATCTTCTCGGTGATTCCAAACGATTACAAGCAGGTGAGCGATGCGATCAACATGGGCACGCCGCTGATGGGCAACCACAACAACCCGTTGGTGTCGAAATTTGCGCAGCTGGCGGCACAGCTGACCGGGACCGAAGTAGCGTCGAAAGCGGACAAGCCCGGCGGCGGATTCAATCTGTTTTTATTCTCCTCGAAGAAAGGCGGGTAAGCCGTGCCCGGGACACGCATGGATTTCGCGGCCGTCAAGTCGGCCATTCACCGGAAACTGATCCAAAAGCTGGACCTGGAGCGGTTGACCGAATCGGACCGCGAGCAGGTGAGGCGGGAGGTTTCGCAGATCCTGGAGAGCCTGGTCATGGGGGAATCGACCCCGATGACGTTGCAGGAACGCGAACGGCTCTCGCAGGAGGTGCTGAACGAGGTTTTCGGACTGGGGCCGTTGGAGCCGCTGCTGGGCGATTCATCAATTTCCGATATTCTGGTGAACACGCACCGGCAGGTGTACATCGAGCGCAACGGCATACTGGAGCCGACACCGATCC
Organism: Acidobacteriota bacterium; assembly: GCA_021832085.1. Taxonomy (GTDB): domain Bacteria; phylum Acidobacteriota; class Terriglobia; order Acidiferrales; family UBA7541; genus JAKASX01. Next base: position 13,334 of record JAKBLM010000046.1, read on the forward strand.
AGTTTCGCGACGACCAGCACCTGATGACGATCATCGACCGGATCGTTTCGGCGGTGGGGCGGCGGGTCGACGAGTCTTCGCCGATGGTGGACGCGCGGTTGCCCGACGGCTCACGTGTGAACGCGATCATTCCGCCGCTTGCGATTGACGGGCCGGCCCTCTCGATCCGGCGTTTCGGGCGGGATCGGTTGAAGGCGGACGACCTAGTAAACAACCATACGCTGACGACCGAGATGCTCGAGTTGTTGAAGGGATGCATCCAGGCGCGGCTGAACATGCTGATTTCGGGCGGGACGGGCGCCGGCAAGACGACGCTGCTGAACATGCTCTCGCAGTTCATCTCGGACCGGGAGCGGATCATCACGATCGAGGACGCAGCGGAACTCCATTTGCACCAGCGGCATGTGGTGCGGCTGGAGACGCGGCCGCCGAACATCGAGGGACAGGGAGCGATCCGGCAGCGGCAACTGGTGATCAACGCGCTGCGAATGCGGCCGGACCGGATCCTGGTCGGCGAGGTGCGCGGCGAGGAAGCGCTCGATATGTTGCAGGCGATGAACACCGGGCACGAGGGCTCGCTGACGACGATCCACGCGAATACGCCGCGCGACGCTTTGAGCCGGTTGGAGACGATGGTGGCGATGGCGAACCTGAACCTGCCGGAATCGGCGATCCGGCGACAGATCGCCTCGGCAATCGACGTGATCGCGCAGGTGAGCCGGCAGAGCGACGGCACACGCAAAGTGATCAGCATTGCCGAGATCACCGGGATGGAAGGCGACATCATCACCATGCAGGACATCTTCCTGTACCAGAAACGGGGAATTGGACCGAACGGCCAAGTGCTCGGACAATTCACGGCGACCGGGATCCGTCCGAAATTCGCCGAACGGCTGCTGGTTGCCGGTTTCCGGCTCCCGGCAGACATGTTTGAACGGAAGCAAATGGAATCAGCCTGAGGGGTTGATATGGCACTGCTGGTAGCGTTCTTCACCTTTTTGGCGGTGCTCGCCATCATCCTACTGTTTTTCACGATGGGCGGCGGCACCCCCCACGAGGAGATTGTCCGCAAGCGCTTCGAGGCAGTGCAACGCGCCGAGCGCCGTGGCGAATTGACCCTGGGCCTACAGTTGGTCCGCGACGAGCTGTTGAGCGACGTCCCCGCCCTCAACAATCTGCTCATGCGCTGGGGCTGGGCTGGGCGGCTGCGGGATTACATCGAACAATCAGGTGTGAAAAGCAAGCCGGGCAAGATTTTGTTATTCAGCTTCGTGCTGGCGGTGGCCGCGTACCTGGTCGTCATGACGATCCTGCACTCGGTGATCCTGGCGCTGCTGGCGGGGATCGTTGGCGCCGGGATCCCGATGTCGGTCATCGCGTTCCGGAGGGCTCGACGGTTCCGTGAATTCGAGAAGCACTTCCCCGAAGCGTTGGACCTGCTCTCACGAGCGGTGCGGGCCGGACACGCAATTACCACCGGGCTGGAGATGGTGAGCAAGGAACTGCCGGATCCGGTGGCCGGTGAATTCCGGACGACCTTCGAGGAGCAGAATTTCGGTCTGCCGCTGCGCGACGCACTCTTGAACCTGACCGAGCGCGTACCGCTGCTCGACGTGCGATTTTTCGTGACCGCGATGCTGATCCAAAAGGAAACGGGCGGCAACCTGGCGGAGATCCTGACGAACTTGGCCCGGGTGATTCGCGATCGGTTCCGGATCCGCGGCGAAGTGCGAATTCGCACGGCGCAGGGCCGGATGACGGCCGCGATCTTGATCGCCCTGCCGCCGCTGATGATGGTCATGCTCAACACGATGAACCCGAGCTACATGAAGCCGCTGTTCCATGACACGCTGGGCCACTGGATGCTGCTGACAGCCGGAGTGCTGCAAGTGATAGGTGCGATCTTGCTGTGGAAGATCGTGCATATCGAAGTGTAGGGCGCGGAGGACGAAATGCCTGGGATCGTGGTTTTCACCTTTCTGGCGACCTTGGCGGTATGCAGCGTGGTCGCTTACGCGTTGGTGCAGGGCGGAAGCGGAGGGGTGGCCGAGCGGCTCTCGCACCTGTGGCACCTGGGAATGCCGAAGACGCAGGAGCCGTCGTTTCCGGAAAAGCAGAAAGAGCGGGCGGAAAAGGCGCTGGCCAAGGTCGGCAATCTGTTGCCGCCGCCGTCGCCGAAATCGATAAACCGGACGCAGTTGCTGCTGATCCGGGCAGGGTATCGAAGCCCGCAAGCGGCGCAGGTGATGCGCGGACTGCGAATCCTTTTGCCGGTGTTACTCCTGGCGCTGGTCTATTTTACCGGTCTCTACCTGGAAAATCCGATTGTGGTCCTGGCGCTGGCGGTTGTGGGCGGCTACATGATCCCGGAGTTTTACGTGACGCAGGTGGTTCGTCGGCGGCAGCACCGGCTGCAGCTTTCGCTACCTGACGCGCTCGACCTACTGGTGATCTGCATGGAAGCGGGGCTCGGACTTGACCAGGCGATTCTGCGGGTGGCCCAGGAGCTACGGTACGCGCATCCGGAGCTTAGCGAGGAATTCCAGATGGTGAACATGGAAACGCAGTTGGGCAAGAATCGGCTGGACGCGCTCCGCGATCTATCGACGCGGACGGGCGTGGAGGACATCAAGGGACTGGTAGCGATGCTGATTCAGACGGATCGGTTCGGCACAAGTTTGGCCCAAGCACTGCGAGTATTTTCCGATGACCTGCGACTCAAGCGTCGGCAGCGTGCCGAGGAACAGGCGGCGAAAACGACCGTCAAGATGGTGCCGCCGCTGGTGTTTTTCGTTTTCCCGGCTTTGATGGTTGTGATTCTGGGGCCAGGCATCATCGCGATTGCGCACACCCTGTTGCCGACGTTGGGCAAGTGATCGCCAGCCAGGGAAAGTCGGATTCTTCACAGATGCAAGAGCAAGTTGATTGGTGAAGGGAAGTGGAAGAAAGGAACAAGAACGGGCAGAAAGAAGCACAAGGAGCAGAAAAACGATGAACACGTATCAGATCGTTGCAGCGGTTCTGGCGGCCGTGGTGCTGTACATCATCATCCGTCGGCGTCGGAGCAAGGCCTCGCAGTAAGGTGAACATGGGCCAGGTTTCGGCTTCGGCCGAGGGGCGGAGAGGGTGTATGCGTCGTGCGTAAGAGAGATGGTGTGTACGTATACAATCGAACGCGGCAGACGTTCATCGCCACCGAGGTGGTGGTGGCCGACACGTATCTGCGGCGCTTGATCGGCCTGCTCGGAAAGACGAGAAGGTGGGCGCGTTCCGGGCGTGGTCTGTGGATTGTTCCGTCTTGTGGCGTACACACGATCGGCATGATGTTTCCGCTCGACCTGGTCTTCATCGATCGGGACTGCCGGGTAGTGGGAACGCAGGAGTTCGTTCGGCCGTTCCGAATTTCGCGGGTGTGCCTGAGAGCAACGAGTGTGCTGGAGTTCCCTGTCTACACGATCCATCGGTCCGGGACGGAGATAGGGGACGCGCTCGAGATTGCTCCCATTCATTGATTTCGATCGCAGGCTCTTACCGGCTGCCGGTTTCGCGCCGAAGCGGTGGGTCTCCACGTGGGCGAAACCGCCGGGACAGGAGTGGTGTCTGCCTTCTCCTTGAGGTCCTGGCGGTTTCTGCGGCCGTGCTTCGTGGTGGGCAGTCGATCCCCTTTCATTTTTGTTTCGTTGCACCACCGCTTGATTTCTGCCGACGGAAATCGGTTTGACGCGCCAGCGTCGTGTAGGGTTGGGTAAGTCTTCCAAAGCTGGCGCGCCCGTGGAGGGAGAGCGATGATTCCTGCCGGAAAGCGTCTGTTCCTGTTCGTATTCCTGGCGCTGGGCGGTTTCGCCGTCCGCGCCTCGGCCCAGGCGAACCGTCCGAAACTTTACGAAGGGTTGCGCTGGCGGCTAATCGGGCCATTCCGCGGCGGGCGAACGGTGGCAATTGCCGGGGTTCCCAGCGAGCCAAATGTTTTTTACATTGGGGCGGTAAACGGCGGCGTGTGGAAGACGACTGACGCGGGACGAACGTGGAAGCCGATTTTTGACCACGAGCCCAGCGGATCGATCGGCGCGATCGCGATCGCTCCATCAGACCCGAAGATCATCTATATCGGGAGTGGCGAAGGGACAGAGCGGCCCGACCTTTCGGTGGGCGACGGGATCTACAAATCGACCGACGGCGGGAAGACCTGGGTACACCTGGGGTTGCGTGGTGGGCAACAGATCCCCTCGATTGCTATCGATCCCCACAATCCGAACCGTGTTTTCGTGGCGGTGCTCGGGCATCCCTACGGGCCAAACGTGGAGCGAGGAGTGCTTCGCACGACCGACGGCGGACGGACATGGCAAAAGGTGCTCTACAAGAATGCGAACGTCGGCGCCGTCGACGTCGCGTTCGATCCCGACAACTCACAGATCGTCTATGCGGCGCTGTGGGCGGCGCGGCGGCCGCCGTGGTCGGTGGGCGGTCCGCTGCTGGCGCCAGGCAGCGGGCTTTACAAATCGACCGACGGCGGCAACACCTGGCACCAACTGCATGGTGGCCTGCCCGGCTGGAAAGAGCACGTGGGCCGGATCGGCATCGGGATCGCACCGAGCCGACCGAGCCGGATCTACGCGTGGGTGCAGGCGGATCCGCAAGCCGGAGGGATTTATCGCAGCAACAATGGCGGGCAAACCTGGAAGCGCGTGAACCACGAGCCGAGAATTTGGGGCCGGGCGTGGGACTTCGCGTGCCTGCGGGTGGACCCGCGCAATCCGGACGTGGTCTACGCGGCGAACACCTCAACCTATCGCTCGACCGACGGCGGGGTGCACTGGACGGCGATCAAGGGCGCGCCGGGCGGCGACGACTACCACACGATCTGGATCAATCCGAGGAACCCGAAGATCATCGCGCTCGCCGCCGACCAAGGCGCGACGATCAGCGTGAACGGGGGCAGAACCTGGAGTTCCTGGTACAACCAGCCAACCGGAGAGTTCTATCACGTTATCACGGACAACCGGTTTCCCTATCGGGTGTTCGGCGGACAGCAGGAAAGCGGATCGGCCGATATCAAGAGCCGAAGCGATTACGGCGAGATCACCTTCCGCGACTGGCATCCGGTGGGTGCAGAGGAGTATGCGTATATCGCTCCCGATCCGCTGCATCCGTGGATCATCTACGGCGGGAAGGTGACACGGTACAACAACCTGACCCGACAGACGTCGTCCGTTGCGCCGGCGCAGCTGCGGACGGGGAAATACAGGTTTGACCGGACGGCGCCGCTGGTTTTCTCGCAGTCCGATCCCCACGCGCTGTACCTGGGTTCGAACGTGCTCTTCAAGACGACCGACGGCGGGCAGAATTGGAGCATCATCAGCCCGGACCTGACGCGGAAGAATCCAGGCGTGCCGGCGGACCTTAAGGGATTTGCCGGAGCGGAGGGCAGGACGCACCGGGGAGTGATCTACACGGTGGTTCCTTCGCCGATCGATCCGAATCTGATCTGGGTGGGCACGGACGACGGACTGATCTGGGTGACGCGGGACGGCGGAAAGACATGGAAGAACGTGACGCCGCCTGCGTTGACGCCGTGGAGCAAGGTGTCCATGATCGACGCCTCGCATTTCAACGACGAAACCGCCTACGCTGCGGTGAACCGGATGCGGCTTGACGATTGGCACCCGTACATCTATCGCACTCACGACGGCGGCAAGACCTGGCAGAAAATCACGACGGGCATTCCGGCGGACGAGCCGGTGAACACGGTCCGGGCGGATCCGGTGCGGCAGGGGCTGCTGTTTGCCGGAACAGAGGAGTCGGTGTACGTCTCACTCGACGACGGCAACCATTGGGAATCGCTCCAGCTCAACCTGCCGCACACGTCGATGCGGGACCTGTGGATTCACGGCTCGGACCTGGTGGTGGGAACGCACGGGCGCGCGTTCTGGATTCTCGACGACTTTTCCCCGCTGCGCCAATTGACGCCGGCGGTGGCCGAATCGAGCGCTTACCTCTACAAACCGCGGCTTACTTACAGGGTTCGGCGGAGCACTAACACCGACACGCCGCTGCCGCCGGAGACCCCGGCAGGCCAGAATCCGCCGGATGGGGCGATTTTGTATTACTGGCTGAAGACGCGGCCGGTGGGGCCGGTGACGCTGGAGATCCTCGATGCCAGTGGGAAACTGGTACGGGAATATTCGAGCGCGATGAGACCGGCGCCGGTGAATCCTTCAAAGCTAAAAGTGCCGACATACTGGATTCAGCCGCCGCAGGTGCTTTCGGCTGCACCGGGAATGCACCGGTTCATCTGGGACCTGCGGACGGCGCCACCGAAATCCGTGTTTCTCAGCTATCCAATCTCGGCGATCCCGCACGATACCCCGCGCGTGCCGCAGGGCGTGCTAGTGCTGCCTGGCCGCTACACGGCTCGCCTGACAGCGGGCGGGCGGAGCTATACGCATTCGTTCCGGGTGCGAATGGATCCGCGAGTAACGACCTCGGCGGCGGGTCTCGAGGCGCAGTACGCGCTGGCGAGGAAAATCACTGCGGCGATGGACCAGAGCTATGACACGCTGCGCGCGGCCCAGGCGCTCGGCGAAAAGCTCGCGCAGGCGCGCCGTAAGGCAGGACAGGAAAGCGTGAGGGTGGCGATCGAGGCGCTCGAACGGAAGATCGACGGCATTGCGGGCGGGCGCGGAGCGGCATCGTTTTTCGGCGGTGAGGGCGGCGGGCCGAACTTGACGCGAGTGAATGTTCAACTGGCGTTCCTGCTGAGCGGCGGGGTCGAAAAAGCGGACGTGCGGCCCACACTCGCACAGCAGGAGATGTTCGAGCAACTCCACGGGCAGCTTGATCGGTTGCTCGGCGGATGGAAGGAAATCGAGACCAGCGATCTGCCGAAGCTTAATCAGGCGCTGCGGCGAGCGGGAGTGGGCGAGGTGGAGCTGTAGGAGGGGCAAGTCCGGCTTGCACATGCAGCCGGTTCGGTGGCGAGGCACGACGCTCGGATCCTTCGGCGATCCTCGCCGGATGGTCTCAGGATGGCAGGCTTTCTTCGCATTTTCGAGTGGGCTGGACGCCCTTGGGAAGTGAAAGCCTAACCCGCAATTCTCAGAAGTGATTTGTATGGAAGGAGGGAAGCGGTTGCGTGCCAGCGGGCTTTCAGGCCGGCATCTTTCTTCTCCGCCTTGACAAGGTGTCGTCCTGAAGGATGGCCCACTAGAAACTCGCCTGTCGAAGCAGCCCGCGATGGCAGCCAGAACAAAAGCCCAAACCCGGGGTCGCGAAACCGCCGATCATGGCTACCCAAAAGGCGTGGAGACGCGTGGCAGAGTAAGGAATTCTTTGCGAGAAATTGGGTGGGAACACTGTTGTATACTCCCGGCGGGGGAACTGCACACATGAGATTCGAGAATCGATCGCTCTTGCAATCTTTCATTCGTTTCTTTGGCGTAGTGGTGGTTCTGACGGCGGCAGCGGCGGCCTGCGCGCAGGGCATCGGCCCGAAAATGTACACGGGAATGCGCTGGCGCTCGATCGGGCCGTTTCGCGGTGGCCGGGTGCTGGCGGTAGTGGGAGTCCCCAGCGAGCCGAGCGTCTTCTATTTCGGGAGCGTGGATGGCGGTGTTTGGAAGACAGACGACGCCGGGCTGACCTGGCAGCCGCTATTCCAGCATAAGCCTGTATCGTCGATCGGCGCGATTGCGATCGCGCCTTCCGACCCGAACATCATCTACGTGGGCACGGGCGAAGCCGACATGCGGCAGGACATGTCGTTTGGCGACGGGGTGTACAAGTCGACCAACGGCGGGCGCACGTGGACGCACATGGGCTTGACCGACACGCAGCACATCGGGAGAATCCTTGTCGATCCGCACAACCCGAACATCGTGCTGGTGGCCGCGCTCGGCCACGCTTACGACGCCAACGCGGAACGCGGGGTGTTTCGCTCGACCGACGGCGGCAGGACGTGGCAAAAGGTGCTCTATAAGAATGACGTGACCGGCGCTATCGACCTGGCGTTCGCGCAGGGCAACCCCCGGATCGTCTACGCGGCGCTGTGGCAAGCGCAACGGACAACCTGGAGCCAGTATCCGCCGGCGCAAGGCCCGGGTGGCGGGATCTACGAATCGACGAACGAAGGGGAAACCTGGCACCAGTTGATCGGGCACGGGCTGCCGGCGAAACCGTATGGACGGATTGGCTTGGCGACGGGAACGGGCGGACGTGTCTACGCGCTGATTGTTTGCAAGCAGGGCGGCCTGTACCGCTCGGACGACGGTGGGGCGAACTGGACGCACGTTAGCAGTGACCCGCGGATTTGGGGCCGGGGGTGGTATTTCAGCCGGGTAACAGTGGACCCGAAGAATCCGAATATCGTGTGGGTGCCCAACGTGGCGCTCTATCGCTCGACCGATGGCGGCTATCACTTCACGGCGATCAAGGGCGCGCCGGGCGGAGACGATTACCACATTCTGTGGATCGATCCGAAGGATACGAACCACATGATCCTGGGCTCAGACCAGGGATCGGTGGTGAGCCTTGACGGCGGGCGGACATGGAGTTCCTGGTACAACCAGCCGACAGGGCAGTTCTATCACGTGACCACGGATCACCGGGTCCCCTACTGGATCTACGCGGCGCAGCAGGACAGCGGGACGGTGGGGACGCCGGAACGGAGCACTTACGGCGCGCTGACGTTTCGCGACTGGCATCCGGTGGGCGGCGGCGAATGTGGCTACATCGTTCCCGATCCGACGAACCCAAATATCGTGTACGGCGGAGACAATTACGGGATTCTGCACAAGTGGAACGCGAAGACGAACCAGTCGGAGACGATTTCGCCATCCCTGTTGACGCCCTTTGGCGTGAATATCGCCAAGCGGAAATACCGGTTCTCCTGGACCTCTCCCATCGCCTTTTCGCCCCAGAATCCGCACGTGATGTATTACGGCGCGCAATATCTGCTGGAAACGACCAACGGCGGATCGAGCTGGATCAAGGCGAGTCCCGACCTGACCGTGTGGCCGGGCACGCAGGGGCAACCGCAACGCGGGGTGATCTTTACGATTGCGCCCTCGGCGCTGCGTGCCGGTGAAATCTGGGTGGGGACGGACAACGGGCTGATCCAGCTGACACTGAATGGCGGAAAGACGTGGAAGAACGTGACGCCAAAGGGGCTGACGGAATGGAGCGAGATCAGCCTCATCGAGGCCTCGCATTTCGATCCGGCGACGGCGTTTGTGGCGGTGAATAGGCACCGGCTGAACGACTTCCATCCCTATATCTACGTGACGCACGACTACGGCATGACTTGGACGAAGATCACGAACGGGATCACCGCGCCAGCCTACGTCCACGCGGTGCGGGAGGATCCGGTGCGGCGCGGACTGCTTTTTGCCGGCACTGAGACGGGGATCTACGTTTCCTTCAACGACGGTGAGAAGTGGCAATCGCTGCAGCTGAACCTGCCCACGGTGTCGATCCGGGACATGGCGATCGAGCAGGGCGACCTGATCGTGGCGACGCATGGGCGCGGGTTGTGGGTGCTCGACGACATTTCGCCGCTGCGGCAATTGACCGCGCAGGTGGCGGAAAAGTCGGCTTTTTTGTTCAAGCCGCGGAACACGTACCGGTTCCGGCGCAGCACGAATACGGATACGCCGCTTCCGCCGGAATTCCCGCAAGGGCAGAATCCGCCCGACGGAGAGATCTTCTATTACTGGCTGAAGTCGGCGCCGAGCGGGCCTGTGACGCTCGAAATCCTGAACGCGAGCGGGCAGGTGGTGCGGCGGTATTCGAGCGCGGATACGCCGAAGCCGCCGGACATGAACCTCTATCCGGTTGCGCCATACTGGGCCAGGCCGGTGCAAAAGCTGTTGGCGACGCCGGGGATGCACCGGTTCGTGTGGGACTTTCACTATACGGCACCCAAGGCAGTGAGCCACAGCTTCCCGATCGCGGCGATTCCGCACGCGACGCCGCTCATACCGCAAGGGCCGCTGGCGGTGCCGGGCGAGTATACGGTGCGGCTGGCGGTGGATGGGCAATCGCAATCGCACACCTTCAGACTGCTCAATAATCCGGCGGTGAAGACGTCGCAGGCGGGGCTCGAAGCACAATTGCAACTGGCGCTGAAGATCACCCATGCGATGAACGGCAGCTACGACGCGCTCACCGCGGCCCGGGCGGCCCTCGACCGGCTCGACGCGGCGCAGCGGCGGGGCGTGACGGGGTCGGCGGCGAAAGAAATCCGCAAAGTCGAACCCAAACTGGCGGCGCTGACCGCAAGAACCGGCGGCTTGACGCAAGTGAACGATGAATTGGGCAGCTTGCTGGAAGCCCTCGAGAGTGCAGATGTAGCGCCCACCATCAACGCACAACAGACCTGGACAGAGCTGGAACAGACGTACGATCGCTCGATGGCCGAGTGGCGGCAGATCCGCACGACCGAATTGCCGCGGCTCGAACGCTAACTGCGATAACAAAGAGTAGAGCAGGGCTCGCGCGGGCTTTCCGGCCATGTTGGTTGAGCACCACCGGCTGGGGATGCTTGCGCGAGCCGCTTCGCGCCCCCTGGCCAAATCTGAGGGAGTGCGTCGAAATCCTTCCTCCACGCGGTCCATTGCTGCGAATTTCAGATTTGTCGTGATCTTAGGTGATTAAGAAGCCGATGTGAGGGGTGTTCGCGGGTTGGGCCGCGGGCGAGGCTGAAGAACTCAAATTTGAAGTTTGGGATTTCAGATGATGGTTGTTCAGGGCTACAGTTGGGCGGAAGAGGCGGTTTCGGAAACTTCCACGAGTTGGCTCAGGCGGCGGGCGTGGAAGGTGGCGATCATCAGGAACAGGTTGGTGAGCACGATTGCGGCGAAAGCGAGATCGAGCAGAAAATCCCAGGCGCCTCCACGGACGCGTGCAGCTTCAAGCGCAAGAACTGCGGTGATCAGTCCGCGTGGGAGCAGCCAGACGGCCAACTCCCGTTCCCGCGGGTGCGTGTCGCGCCAGACGAGCCGGCTGGCCGAAACGGCGAGCCAGCGCCCCACGAGGATCGCACCGAAAATTCCCGCCACCGCAATCCATTGCCGGGAGAACGCGGAAAAGCGCACGACCAAGCCGATGAGGACGAAGAAAAAGGTACGCACGAGGAAGCTGAGCTCTGCGTGAAAAGCCAGGAGGGTGGCGTGTGGGTCGGTTTCGGGGCGCGCGGCGGAAGGGGGCAGTGGCCGACCAAGGCGCTTGCGCGCCTCGGGGGCATTGCTGAGGGTGAGTCCGAAGACGAGGACGGCGAGCAGAGGGCCGCCGCCAGCCACGGCCGAGACCGCGTAAAGCACGAGCACGGCACCGAACGTCAGCACCTGCCAGAAGCGCTGGTCGGACAACGCCGGCAGCAGGAATGACCAACCGATGCCGGCAGCGACGCCGAAGACCAGCGAGATGCCCAACTCAACGAAGAATCCCTGTGCGACCCCGGCAAGGATAGAGCCGTGCGCCGGCATGACAAGCAGCGCGGTGACGGCAAGAACCGAAAGGATGTCGGCCAGCGCGGCTTCGATGACGAGGGTGGTGCGGATTTTCGGTCGCAAGCTGAGATGCTGCAGGACGGGGAGAGTCACCGAGCTGCTCACTCCGCCGAGGACCGCGCCGACGATCAGTGCCGAGTGCAGCGGCAACGCCAGCGTGTACCGAGCCACGAGGGCGATCAAGCCGGCGGTGAATACGTAGCTGAAAACGGCCAGCGCAAAGGCTCCGGGGAAATGCCGGAACGCCTCCCAAACCTCGAGTTCGAGGCCAGCTTCGAAGAGAATCAAGATGAGCGCCAGAGTGCCGAAGCCGTGCGTCACGCCTTCGAATTTCGAGGGATCGACCAGATGAAAGAGCGGGCCGAGCAGGACGCCGGTAGCCATAAGCACGAGGACGTCGGGCACGCCAGTCCGTCGCACCAGCCGATGGGCAACGAAAGCGAGTACCAGCAGGCTGCCGAGCAGGCCGAAAAAAAGCGTCAAGTTCATCTGGCACCCCTGGGCTGCGCGACCGGCCGCCACCCCGAGCGGCTGCAGTACCCGATTTGCTTCCATGGTAACAGGGGTTGCGCTGGTTTTCGCCAGGCGATCAGCGGCCTGAGCCGAGTCGGCAAAGCCAGCCGAGGTAGCGGCGGTGGCTCGCTGAAAGACGGATGGCAAGTTGCCAAAGTGCTTGGATTGAAAGTAGGCTAACTGACGAGATCATGGCACCCACACGCGAATTCCAGATCGGACCGGTGCGGATCGGCGGGCAAGCGCCACTGATGATGATTGCCGGGCCGTGCGTAATTGAAAGCGAGAAGCATGCCGGTTTTATTGCCGGGCAATTGCGGCAGCTGTCGCAAGAGCTGGAACTGCCGCTGGTATTCAAGGCCTCATTCGACAAGGCGAACCGCTCGTCGGTGAAGTCGTATCGCGGGCCGGGGCTGAAGGAGGGGTTGCGCATCCTCGGAGCGATCAAGCGGGCCACCGGGCTGCCGGTGTTGACTGACGTGCACGAAGTGGCGCAGGTGGAAGCGGCAGCGGAGGTGTGCGACGTGCTGCAGGTGCCGGCATTTCTGTGCCGGCAGACCGACCTGCTGGTGGCGGTGGGCCGTTCGGGCCGCGCGGTGAACGTGAAAAAAGGACAGTTCCTTTCACCGTGGGAGATGGGGAACGTCGTGGAGAAAGTGGCTGGGACGGGCAACGAGCGGATCCTGGTCACCGAGCGCGGAACGACGTTCGGTTATCAGAACCTGGTGGTTGACATGCGTTCGCTCGCGATCCTCAACCGGCTTGGCTATCCGGTGATTTTCGACGCGACCCATTCCGTCCAGTTGCCAGGCGGCGAACACCACCGCAGCGGCGGGCAGCCAGAATTCATTGAGCCGCTGGCGCGGGCGGCGGCAGCGGTGGGCGTTGACGGCATTTTTGTCGAGGTGCACGAAAATCCGCCGACGGCGCTATCGGATGGCACGAACGCGCTGCCCCTCAATCAGTTTCGGCCGCTGGCGATGAAGCTGATGCGTTTGGCGCAACTGGTGCGGGCGTGGAGCGGGACGTGAGCTCGGAGACGGCGCGGCGGGTTTTGCGGATCGAGGCCGAAGCGATTGCCGGGCTCGTGGACCGGATCGACGAGCGATTCGAGCAAGCGGTGAAGCTGCTGCTTGGCTGCCAGGGGCGCGTGGTGGTGACCGGCATGGGAAAGTCGGGACTGATCGGGCGAAAAATCGCCGCGACGCTTTCGAGCACTGGAACTCCCGCGATCTTTCTGCACCCGGCCGAGGCCCAACATGGCGACTTGGGAATGATGGTGCGGGGCGACGTGCTGCTGGGGATTTCCTACGGCGGGGATACCGAGGAGATTGTCGGGCTGCTGGACCGAACCAAGCGGCTGGGCATCCCGTTGGTGATGTTGACGGGCAGTCTGCGGTCGACGCTTGCGATGGCAAGCACTGTGGCGCTGGATATTTCGGTGCGTGAGGAAGCCTGTTCGCTCAACCTGGCGCCGACGGCGAGCACGACCGCAGCACTAGCGATGGGTGACGCGTTGGCAATCGCGCTGCTCGACCGGCGAGGGTTTCGCGAGGAAGATTTTGCCGCACTGCACCCCTCCGGGCGACTGGGCAAGAAGCTGCAGCGGGTGGCGAACCTGATGCATGTGGGTGAGCGGCTGCCGCGTGTGCGGCCGGACACGCCGGTTCCCGACGTGATTTACGAGATGAGCCGCAAGGGACTGGGCATGACGGTGGTGGAAGATGGAGGGCGGTTGGTGGGCGTGGTGACCGACGGGGACCTGCGGCGACTGATGGAAAAACGGCGAGCCGGCGCGCTCGACCTGACCGCGGCCGACTGCATGACGCCGGACCCGGTGACGATCGCAAGGGATGAATTCGCCGCGGCCGCGCTGCGCCTGATGGAGGAGAAGAAAATCACGTCGGTAGTGGTGGTCGGCGGGGACCGGCAGCTGGAGGGGGTGGTGCACCTACACGATCTATGGACGCTGGAGCTGTTCTGAGCCGACCGATGCCTGTTCGTTCACGAAAACGTTGGAGAACATTCGCGGAACGCGCGCGGCGCGTTCGGCTGCTGCTGATGGACGTCGATGGCGTGCTGACCGACGGCCACATCTACCTGCAGTCGCTGCCTGATGGCACGGCGGAAGAGATGAAGGCGTTTCACGCGCACGACGGCGCTGGGCTGAAACTGGCCCGGATGGCGGGGCTCCGCACCGGGGTGATCACCGGACGCGATTCGCCGGCCACCACGCGCCGCGCGAGGGAAGTGGGCATGGAATTTGTTTCGCAAAAACAGGCCGAAAAGCTGCCGGCATACGAGGAGATCTTGCGGCAGGCGCGCGTAGGCGATGAGGAGGTGGCCTATATTGGTGACGACCTACCGGACCTGCCAGTGCTTGATCGGGTGGGACTGGCAATCGCGGTGGGCAATGCGGCGCCGGAGGTGAAGCGCGTGGTGCACCTGGTGACGCGACGGAGCGGTGGAGATGGCGCGGTGCGCGAAGCGATCGAGGCGATCCTGCGGGCTCAAGGCTGCTGGCACAAGTTGATCGGCAAAGCACGGGCGTAAGAGGACGGCGAAACTGGTGCGGCTGCTTTGGGGCGCCCGGCCGATTGTCGTTTCCGCCAGAAATTTTCTTCGGGCGGTTTTCGTGCGTTCCTTTTGGGTTTGTTTGGCGTGGGAAGAACGCGATTTTGGCGCTCAGGGCGCGTTTCGCGTTCCGAGCGGTGATTGGTTGTGATAGAATTCCGAAGTTAGCTGTATCTCGTTCTGATCCCAGAGATTTCATCATTTCTGTTCCTGAGGTAACCGCCTGGTGATGGTTTTCTCCGCTTCCGGCGAGACATCCACATCGGCGGCAAACAGGGTCATCCGATAACCGCTCTTCGGGAGGTAAATTGCCGCACGAAACCGCAGAGTCGCTCCGGCAACTGATCCGGAGCCGCGTGCGCGGGCACAAGTTCATTGCCGTGTCGAATCGCGAGCCATACATGAACGTGTGGCGGGACGGGAAGTTGGAGTGGGTCCGGCCGGCGAGCGGGCTGGTTGTGGCACTGGATCCGGTGATGCGGGCGAGCCGGGGGCTGTGGGTAGCACGTGGGGGCGGTTCGGCGGATATCGCGGCGAGTGACAAGCACGGGCTCGTGGACGTGCCGCCAGACGATCCAACCTACAAGTTGAAGAGGGTGGAGCTGACCGAGGAGCAGGAGGAAAACTACTATTACGGGTTCGCGAATTCGGCGCTCTGGCCGCTGTGCCACGTGGCGTATCGAAGTCCGGTTTTTCGCGAAGAGCACTGGCAGGCTTATAAGGAAGTCAACGAGAAATTCGCCGAAAGCATTGCGGAAGAGATCGGCAACGACCAGGCGCTGGTCTTCATTCAGGACTACCACTTCGGTTTGCTGCCACGGTTTCTGCGGCGGCTGTGCCCGCAGGCGGTGATTGCGCATTTCTGGCACATTCCGTGGCCGAATCCGGAGGTGTTCCGCATCTGCCCGTGGAAGCAGGATCTTCTGCGCGGCATGCTCGGCAACGATCTGCTCGGATTTCACATCCGCTACTACGGCAGTAATTTCATCGCGACGGTGGACCGGGAACTGGAGGCACGAATCGACCGGGAACAAGCGGCCATCATCTACCGTCGACACATGACCAAAATTCGCGCCTTCCCCATCAGCATCGATTTCGACGCGGTGGCGCGCGAAGCTGCTTCCGAAACGACCGAGCAGCGGATGGAAACCATCCGCAAGCAATACGGGATCGAGGAAGACATGATCGTGGGCGTGGGGGCGGACCGCATCGATTACACCAAGGGCCTGCCCGAGCGCATCGAGGCAGTGGACCGTTTTCTCGACCGGTATCCGGAATACCGAGGGCGATTCGTCTTCTTTCAGGCGGGCGTGCCGAGCCGGACCCACGTGGAAGCCTACCGGCGGCTGAACGAGCTGCTGGACGAGACGGTGGAGCGGGTGAATGCGAAATACAGCACGGAGCACTGGCGCCCGATCATTTTCGTGCGGGAACATCTGCCGCTTTCCGAACTGCTGGCATGGTACCGGCTGGCGCGGTTTGCCATGGTGACCTCGCTGCACGACGGAATGAACCTGGTGGCCAAGGAATTCGTGGCGTCGCGCGTGGACGGCCAAGGCGTGCTGCTGCTCAGCCGGTTCACGGGCGTGGCGCGTCAGTTTCACGGCGACGCGGTGCTGATCAATCCTTACGCGACGGATGAAGTCGCCACGGCGATGCATCGGGCAATTCTGATGGATCCGGATGAGGTGCGACGCCGGATGTGCAAGATGCGCGACCAGGTTCGGGAGAACAACGTCTATAAATGGGCCGCCGACATCGTCCGAAAGCTCGCCAAATTCGTGTGAACTCGCCACGCCCGCTTTTCCCCGAGTGGCCGAAGCTCAGCAAACGGCTGCGTGCGGCGCGTTGCCGGATTCTGTTGAGCGATTTCGACGGCACGCTGGTGGCGATTCGGCGCCTGCCAGGAGCGGTGCGCTTCTCGAAGGCGACCCGTCGCCTGCTCGAGCAGATTCGCGATGCCGGCAGCGTGGTCGGCGTCATCAGCGGCCGAGCGCTCGAGGACGTGGAGAGGCGAGTGGCCGTTTCGGGCATCTGGTATGTGGGCAGCCACGGATACCAACTGCACGATCCGCGCGGCCGGCTGATCTCTCTGGCGACTGCGACTGAGCGCCGCAGGGTGCAACGCGCCGTTCGCCAGCTGCGGTCGCGTCTCGCGCCGCTGCCGGGCATCCGACTGGACATAAAGGGAGCGAGCGTGGCCGTCCACTATCGCACCGCGTCGCCAACGGTGGCTGCCAAGGCGCGCGAGGTGGTGCGCCAGGTGTTGGAGCAGGATTCGGAGCTGCGGCTGCTGGCCGGGAAAAAGGTGTGGGAGTTGCTTCCCGGCGAATTGGTGGACAAGTGGACAGCCATTCGTCGCCTGCTCGAAGAGGAAAAAGCGGACACGGACCGGTTTGTCGTCTACCTCGGTGACGATACGACCGACGAACTGGTTTTTCGGCGAATGCGGCAGGGAATTTCCGTAGTTGTTGGCCGCCGCAGAAACACGGCGGCGCGCTATGCAGTGGACTCGATGGGTGAGGTGCGTCACTTTCTGCGGCTCTGGCTGCAGGTGGTTCGGTGACCGGGCGGCGTAAAAGCGCGCTCGCGGCAGGCTGGGTAAGTAGCGACCTACGGAAAGCGCCTCGCTGGTTGCCACACTTGAGCCCGGCAGCAACATCGGCCGTGCCGCGCTCGGACTTTCGATGGATCTGAAAACGGCGGCGCTGCTCTGTGATCCAATCACGAAAGAGGCGCTGGAGCTGACGGAAACCGGCGGCAAGCAGTTCCTGCGGAACCGGCGCTCGGGCCGGCGCTACCCGGTGCGCGACGGGATTCCGGTATTCGTGAACGCCGGGGAACTGGCGGGCCGGAACCGGCAGTTTCGCCGTCTCTACGACACAGTGGCAATTTTCTACGATGTGCAATCGCACATCTACGCCATCCTTTCCCGCCAAAACTTGAGGCGGCTGCGTAGCGGTTTCCTGGCGGAACTCGAATGTCGGGCGGGCGATCGCGTGCTCGAGGTTTCTGTTGGTACGGGGCTGAACCTGCCGCTGCTGCCCGCAGGAATCGATTTCTACGGTCTCGATCTTTCCTGGGGCATGCTCGAAAAGTGCCGGCGAAACCTGCGACGCTGGGGGCGAGAGGCGGAGCTTTTCTGCGCCGAGGGGGAAAACCTGCCATTTCGCGATGAGAGCTTCGATGTGGTGTTCCAACTGGGCGGTTTGAATTTTTTCAACGACAAGGAAAAGGCGATTCGGGAAATGATCCGGGTCGCCAAGCCAGGCACGCGGCTGCTGATCTCCGACGAGAACGAGAAACAGATTCGCGAGCTCTACCACAAGATTCCGATTCTCGGGAGGCGGCTGTGGAGTCATCGGGACGGTCTGGGGCCGCAGTTGGAACTTATTCCCAAGGAGATGCTCGAGACGACCGTGCGGGACCACGGGGATGGGCGGTTTTACACGCTGACGTTTCGGAAGCCGGCGTGAGGCGGGGAGGAGCAATCTTAAATTTGGGATTTCAGAGAGAAGCGGGAATAGTGGTGCGTGGACAGGAGCGTTCGTGTGGTGAAGGACAGCCCCCGGTCGGGACCGCGACGACCATGGCTACCAAAGAGCGGGATTCGGGCGGGCGGAGGGATCTCCTGGATGGATTGGAGCGGGAGAAGGGAGTCGAACCCTCACTTTCGGCTTGGGAAGCCGACGTTCTACCGCTGAACTACTCCCGCTCACCAACGTTGCTGGTGCTGCATTAAAACCAAGCGATTTTCCTTCAGAAGCCGGCGTCTGTAAAGGTTCGCCCGTGGGTGGTGCCGAGTGGCTCACCATGCCCAGCAAGACACTATAGCATGCGGCGGTGCATTCACCCGCATCCCCCGAGCAAGGAACCCCAGCGCGCGAAATGGGCTGCGTTCCTTGGCAATAGCGCGTAGATGCCGCTTTGCGACAGGCGGTCACCGTGGGCGATTTTGCCCCGGGATTTTCGGGATCCTGCGCTGCGCTCAGGATAAAACGGTTTCTTGCGGTGCATCTGTGGTGGTAACTCGCTCCGCGTGAGGAACGCGGCTTACTGGTTGTGGCCAGCGGCGGGGGCGGCGACGGCGCCAGCAGTGATCGCTGCTTCAATCTCTTCGGTCGACAGGCCGAGTTCGGTGAGGATTTCGCGGCTATGCTGGCCGAGCGTGGGCGGCGGCAGGCGATAGGTTGGAGGCGTCCGGGCAAGGCGGGCGGGATTGGCAATGCTGCGAGCGTGACCGATTTGCGAATGCTGGAGTTCGACGACGAGTTGACGGTCCCGGGTCTGCGGGTCGGCGAAGGCTTCCTCGACCGTTTGCACGAGGCCGGCGGGAATTTCGGCGGCGCACAGGCGGTCGATCCATTCCGCAGCGGAGCGCGTGAGGAAGATTTCCTCGAGCGCGCGGATGAGCTCGACGCGATGGGCGACGCGATCGGCATTGGAGGCGAAGCGCGCATCGGCGCCGATAGTGGATTCGATGTCGAGCGCGCGGCAGAAGCGACGCCATAGGGCCTCGGTGCCAACGGTGACTACAAAATGGCGACCGTCGCTGCCGCGGAAAGACTGGTAGGGAACGATGTTCGGATGCTGGTTGCCCCAGCGGCGGGGATGGGAGCCGGCGTTGAGGAAGCCGCTGCCGACGTTGGCAAGCCAGGCGAGCTGGGAATCGAAGAGGGAAACTTCGAGGAACTGGCCGCGGCCGTCGCGTTGGCCAGCGAAGAGCGCGGCGAGGACGCCGAGGGCGGCGTTGTAGCCGGTGGTGACGTCGGCGATGGCGATCGGAAAGCGCATGGGTTCGCCATCGGGCTGGCCGGTGAGGCTCATCGTGCCGGTTTCGGCCTGCGCGATCAGGTCGTAACCGGGCCACTGGGCCCGCGGACCACTCCAGCCGTAGCCGGAAATGGAGCCATAGATGAGGCGCGGATGGTCGGCGGAGAGCGAGGCGTAATCGAGGCCGCGGCGGGCGAGGGAATCGTGGCGCGGGAGGTTGGTGAGAAAGACGTCGGCACCGGCGATGAGTCGGTGCAGGAGCTGGATGCCCTGGGGATGATTGATGTCGAGGGCGATCGAGCGCTTGTTGCGGTTGTTGGAGAGGAAATAAGCAGACTCGGAGCCGACGAAAGGAGGGCCCCAGCCGCGGGCCTGGTCGCCGGTGCCCGGCCGCTCGACCTTGATCACGTCGGCGCCAAAATCGCCGAGCAGCATGGCACACCACGGCCCGGCCATCGCCTCGGTCATATCGATCACACGAATGCCTTCTAGAGTTCCCGCCATAGCGCGCTTATTGTAGCTTCTTTCGCGAGCGCACTGCCCTCGGTGCCGCGGAAACGGGGCGGTGTGGTTGGCGGACCCTGTCAAGCCATTCGAAAATGTTACCGAGGCGTGCGTCGTCGAGACATTAAGAATGTTACCGAGGAATGGTCGTCGCCGCGGCTGTGGGAAAGTGGCAATCCCGCGCGGTTGGCGGGATTCCCAA
>JAKBLM010000047.1 GCA_021832085.1 Acidobacteriota bacterium
CGCCTGCAGCCCGGTTCGAAACGCCACCCCCCGGCGTTTCGAACCGGGCTGCAGGCCCTTCGCGAAATCAGCGGCCGACAAAGAAAACGTCAGACCCAATTTGCTGAACTTGACGGACACAACTGCGGCCGATAAGGCGGGATGGAGTCTCGCCCGGCGCGGGAGGCGCGGCGCGTGGGGAAAGGCAAAGGGGTGTGCCCAATGAAGAAGACGTTTCTGGCTGCACTGGCGATTTTGTCGCTGGCACTCGTCGCCAGCCAGAAGCCCTTTGGCCAGCCGAAAAGGGAAAAAGGATTGTCGCCACAGGATCTGTTGATCAAGAGCGAGGTCGAAACCGCTATCAGCATGCTGCAGACGATTTCCTCGAAACAGGAAAACGGCGAGTTGACCCTGGAACAGGCAAAGCAGCTTGGCGCGGGGCTTCTTCGTGGCCTCCGCTATGGCCGGGATGGGTATTTCTGGGCAGACACGACCGAAGGCGTCAACGTGGTGCTCTATGGACGGAAAGACGTGGAAGGGAAAAACAGACTCGAATCCAGGGACAAAAACGGGAAATTTTTCATAAAGGAGTTCATTGCCAGGGCAAAAGCCGGCGGTGGATATGTGAATTATTGGTTCCCGAAGAAAGATCAAACCACCCCGCTTCCAAAGAGGGGATACGTTGAGTTATTCGAGCCCTTTGGGTGGGTAGTGGGCACCGGATACTACTTGGCCACCGACAAAGGGGTGAGGAAAGACTGAGCCATAACTTCCTGAGGTCGATAGATTTCCGCGTAAGGCGCTCGCAGCGCAAGGAGGGTTCGGTCATGGTGATGGAAACTGTGGCTTCGCTCTGGAGTTTGATTCCGCTGCTCATCGTTGTTGGGGCTGTGGCCGGAGGCGCCCAGCCCGCGCCTGTCCGGCCGGGTCAGATCTACGAGCACAAGGACACGCGCGATCTGGTTGCGTTGGTCAACAACGCGGCGGAGGTGGTGAGCACGAAAGGCGAGGCGGCCTTTGCAGAATTTCGTGTTGCCGGCAGCCGCTGGCGGCAGGGCGAAACCTACATCTTCGTCCTCGATCCCCAAGGCAATATGCTCGTCCATCCCGATCCCGCGCTGGACGGCAAGAACGTGCTCGATCTGAAAGACGTTAACGGCAGGCCGATCATCCGGGGGATCATCGCCGCTGTGACGACGCTCCCTAACAAACAGGAAGGCTGGTATCACTACCAGTGGCCCGTGCCGGACGGGCTCCTGCCGCGATGGAAAAGCACCTACGCGCGGCTGGTCACCGCCCCCTCGGGCAAGCGCTACATCGTCGCCGCCGGCATGTACAACGACCGCATGGAACGGGCGTTCGTGGTGGACGCGGTTACCGACGCCGTCGGCCAGATCGAGAAGAACGGCAAGGCGGCCTTCGCGCTCTTCCACGATCCGACTGGGCCGTTCCTCGTCAAGGACGCCTACATTTTTGTGGTTGACCGGAACGGCGTTGATCTGGTCAACCCCGGCTTTCCGAACCTGGAGGGGCGCAACATTCTCGACGTGAAGGATACCCAGGGCAAGCCGCTGATTCGGGAAATGCTCGAAGTGGCGGAAGCAAGCGGCTCCGGCTGGGTTGACTACATGTGGCCCAAGCCGGGCGAAAGCGTTTCGACGCTGAAGTCGACCTATGTGAGCAAGGCGCAGATGGGCGACCAATGGGTGCTGGTCGGCTGCGGCGTCTATCTGGCCGACGCTCCGAAGGTGGCTCCAGTCCAAAGGAAGATGACCGCGCCGGAATTGATGGCGCTGGTGCGCGAAGGAGCGGCCGTCTTCGAGAAAGAAGGCGAAAAGGCTTATCCCGCGTTTCGAAAGAAGGGATCAAAGTGGTTCCATGGCGATACGTATTTCTTCGTCTGGAACATGGACGGAACCCTGGTCTTCCACGCTGCAGACCCCGCCATCGAGGGCCGGAATGACAGCGGCATCAAGGACGTCCAGGGAAGGCCCTTCGGCAAGATGATCCTCGAGGCGGCCAACAGTCCTTCAGCCGAGGGGTGGGTCCACTACATGTACCCAGAACCGGGAGGTATCTTTCCGACGTGGAAATCCACCTTTGTGAAACGGGTGACGTTTCCTTCCGGGGAACAGCACATCATCGGCTGCGGGATCTACAACATGCAGATGGACAAGGCGTTCATCGAGGACGTGGTGAATCGGGCGGCGGCGCTGGTGTCGAGCGAGGGCAGCGCAGCCTTCGGCCAGCTGCGCGACAAGAAAGGCCCCTTCGTTTTCATGGACACGTACGTGTTCGTGGAAACCCCGAAGGGCACCGAACTGGTGAATCCCGCCACGCCGAGCCTGGAAGGGAAAAACCTGATCAACCTGAAGGACTTGAAAGGGAGGCCGGTGAACCAGGAGGAAATCGCCGCAGCCATGAAAGACGGCAGCGCCTGGGTGGACGTCTACTGGTACAAGCCGGGCACGAATGAGCCCGCACACAAGCTGACCTACGTGCGCAAGGTCCAATACGGCGGGGACACTTACATCGTTGGGTCGGGCGTCTACCTGGAAGACTAAAGCCTCGGCACACGGCCATTCGCGCGAAGTAGCTTGCGGCGGAGAGCGGGGCGAAAAGTGGCGGCCCGCGCTCCGCCGTTTTCTTTCTGCCGCCAATTCGCGAGCTTGAGGACGAACCACACGGGTCTGCTTACTTCCAGCACAGGCGGCGAAGATGGATCAATGGCTACGGCTGAGTGAGGCAGCCAGGGCGGCGCGCACCTTGCGCAACTGCGGGGCCTGGCGGCAATGGGGGAAGCGCGAGAGAAAATCGTCGAGCTCGTGCAATGCTTCCTTCAACCTGTTGAGCCGGATCAAATCGTCGTAGAGCAGCAGATGGGCCGAGAGGAGTTGCGGGTGGATTTGGCGAACGAGCAAGAGGTGCGGCAGGGCGCGGCGGAACTGTTTTTGCGAATAGCGGAGCCGGCCGAGCTCCAACTGAGCAAACCAGTTGTCCATATCGAGATGAATGCCGCGATGGAAAGCCTGCACCGCCTTTTTCGGATGCTTTTCCTTGACGTAGACGTAGCCGAGATAGCCGTAAGCTTCCGAGTTGTCTTTCTGGAGGCGCAGGGCGTGCTGGATGGCCCGATTTGCTTTGGCGAAGCGGCCCTCGTCGGCGTAGAGGGCGCTGAGCTTCATGTAGCTCTCGGCGAAATCGGGAAAGATGCGGATGGCCTTGCGAAAGCTGGCTTCGGCGGCCCTGCTTTTACCCCGAGCCATTTGGCGCTCGCCACGCTTGAATTGCGCTATGGCCCCGCGGGGAACCCGGAGACGCTCGACGGAGACAAGGGCATGCTTGCTCGGCTTCGGGCCGCTTGGTTGCGGCTCAAGGACGACATCGGCGCTGGTGATCATGGTGAACGTCATTATCGACCGGCTGACGGGCAAGTAACCGGGGACGTTTACCTGAAGCGTGTAACTGTAACCGACGCCGACGTTGGCAAAATCGAACATACCACTGGAATCGGTGACGGCAGTGGCCACGCTGCCGCCGCTCGCTTGAGGGCTGAGCTGGACGGTTACATTCGGGACCGGAGTGCCGTCGGGAAGCCGGACTTCTCCCTGAATTTGGGGCGCTCCGGTGGAAGGACAATTGGCGCGGCAGACGCCGAGCGTAGGGACCTGGGTAGCGTTGGTGGGCCACTGGCTGGCGAGCAGCGGAGCGGGCACAACCCAAGCGAAGGGAAGGAGGGCAGCGCAAAGCAGACCAGAGCGACCCATGGCGGCGCTCCCGCTGTCCTGCTTTTACTCCCGCAAAGCCGGGGATGCAAGAAGGAAAGTGCGCGTGCTGCCGGGGCTCCGCTCAGGGGCAAGTTCCGCTGCCAGGACTCGGCAGCCCTGGCCGTTGGACGAAGCCGGCAGAAGTTCCGCCAGGAAGCGTCCATCAACTCGATCCAAAATGGTTTACTCGCCGAACGACATAGCCAGCTGGAGTGATCAAACTTCTTGAGCAGCACAGAACACGCCTCAGGCGCAGCCAGTCAGGTCAAAACCAGAGGCAGCGAACGCTGCTGGCCCCAGCTCACGTCGTCGATCCACCAACGGCCGTTGCTGCGGATCAGGGTGAAGTCGGCGGTCAGCCCCATGCTCACCGGGGCCTCGAAATTGACGTGGAGCACGACGCGGGTCGGTGTGGCCGACTGCGGAAACACCACCACTCCGCCTTGCAGGATCTGCCAGTGACCCATCACCATCGCCTCGAAAAGATGAAAGGGCAAGTGGCGGCGGTAGCGCGGGGAAAACTGATCGTAGGCGGCGCGGAAGTCTCCGCGCTCAAGGGCGGCTAAATGAGCACGAACGACGCTGGTCGCTTCCGAGTCCGCTCTTTGAATGGAAAGAGACGCGGTGAGTCGGGAAAGCCACAAGGCCGCCACCCCGAAGGCCACGCAGGAAACAATCAAGAGAACAACGGTGCGCAGCATCCAGTGGCCCTGGCGCGGGTGCGGCGCATCCGGCGGAAGCGCGAGAGCAGATCCGGCCGGTGGGAGCACGAGATCGGGCTGAACTGGCGCACTCAAGGTGGCAGGCATCCCTTCAGACCAGTCGTCAGGCCGACGAATGAACGGATCGTCCATATGCCCTCGGATACTCTCGCGAAGCTTCCCGTCCGGTCGCCGTTCCAGGCACCGGGGAAAGCGCTAGTCCACTGCGGCCGGGGGCAGATCGGATGCCAAAACAAGGCGAGGTTTGTAAGTCGCGGCTTGCACCGCGTCAACACATGTTCCGGATCCTTGGCCCGACCGCCCTTCCGTTTCCCCGATTTCTTTGATGCTCCGAGCCGCCGCCGTGATCCCTGTCAGACGGCTTCGATCTCGAGCGCCATCCCCAGCCCGCCCGAAACGCAGAGCGTCGCCAGCCCCCAATGCCCTCCGCGCCGGCGCAGTCCGTGCACCAAGGTGGTGAGGATGCGCGCGCCGGTGCAGCCGATCGGGTGCCCCAACGCGATGGCTCCGCCGTGCGGGTTCAGCCGATCGTGATCGAAGTGCAGTTCGCGGTCGCACGCAAGCACCTGCGCCGCAAAAGCTTCGTTCAACTCCACAACGTCGTAATCGGCCAGTTTGCGCCCGGTGCGTTTTTCGAGTTTCCGCACGGCCGGAACCGGTCCGATCCCCATCACCCGCGGATCAACCGCGGCCACGGTGGAATGGGAGACGCGCGCGAGCGGTTTGAGGCCAAGCTCTCTCACCCGATCGCCGCTGGCCAGCACCAGTGCCGCCGCTCCGTCGGTGATACCGCTGGAATTTCCAGCCGTAATCGTCCCGGACTTACGAAACACCGGCTTCAGCTTGGCCATGCCTTCCAGGTCCGTGTCGGGGCGGATGTGCTCATCCTGCTCGAAGCGTGTGGTTTTGCCGCGAACGGTGATATCGACCGGCGCGATTTCCGGCTGGAAAGCCCCCTCGGCGGTTGCGTGCGCAGCGCGACGGTGGCTTTCGACGGCATACCGATCCTGCTCTTCGCGGCCGATCTTATACTGGTCGGCGAGGAGTTCGGCCGTTTCGCCCATGATCATTTCGGAGATCGGGCAGAGGAAGCCGTCGCGATACATGCCGTCGACCAGGGGCTGATGGCCCATCTTGACGCCCCAGCGGGCATCGAGCATGTAGGGCACGCAACTCATGGATTCGGTGCCGCCGGCGACGATCAGGTCGGCGTCGCCCAGGCCGATCCGCTGCGCGCCTATTTCCACCGTGCGCAGACCGGAGGCACAGGCCATGTTGAGCGTGAAGGCCGGGGTGTCGTCGCCCAGGCCGGCGCGCCAGGCAATCTGGCGTGCCGGGTTTGGCCCGACACCGGCTTCGCGGGCATTGCCCAACATCGCCTCGTCGATCTTCCAGGGGAAAGACCACTTTTCCGGCGCCGATGAGCCCGGCGCACGCTCAGGCGGAATCGCGCCGAAAGCGCGCTCGAGAGCGGCGCGAACCACATGAATTCCCATCTCCACAGCGCCCATGTTCTTCAGGCTGCCGCCAAAATTCCCAATGGGCGTACGAACAGCGCTGACGATGTACACATCACGATTGGCCATAGGACATCCCGATGCTAGCACACTTGCTGAGTTCCCGGCATTTGCGAGGGCATTTTCGCTCCCGGATGGAGCGAGGTTCGTCGCGCCAGTTTCCCCGCCGGGGGCAATTGGGTTAATCTGTTCGACTCATGCTAGATCTTTCCTTCGTTCGCGACCATGTCGACGTCATCCGCAAAATGACGGAAGACCGCGGCGTTTCGATCGACCTCGATGCTTTCCAGTCGTTCGACGGCGAGCGCCGGCGCCTGATCACCGAAGCCGACGAGCTCAAGGCCCGGAGGAACCGGGCCAGTGAAGACATCGGCCGGCGGAAAAAGGCCGGCGAAGACATCTCGGGTCTCGCGGCCGAGATGAAGCAGACTTCGCAACGGATCAAGCAGCTCGACGAGCGTATTGCCGAGCTCGACGAGCGGCTGCGCCAGTTCCTGCTTACGGTCCCCAATCTGCCCCACACTTCGGTTCCCGTTGGGCACGATGCCCGTGACAACATCGAAATCCGCCGCTGGGGCAATCCGCCAACCTTCGATTTCACGCCGCGCCCGCATTGGGAAGTGGCCGAAAAGGCCGGCATCCTCGACCTGGCCCGGGCCACCCGCATCGCCGGCTCGCGTTTCGCGCTCTATTGCGGCCTTGGTGCGCGCCTGGAACGCGCGCTGGCAAATTTCTTCCTCGACGTCCACACGCGGGAACACGGGTACACCGAGTTTCTGCCGCCGTTCATCGTGAGCACGGACTCGCTCACGGCCGTTGGCCAGCTGCCCAAATTCGCCGAGGACATGTTTCACCTGGAGGGCACCGACTGGTGGATGACGCCCACCGCCGAGGTCGAGCTCACCAACCTGCATCGCGACGAAACACTCGATGCCGACCAGTTGCCGCTGCGCGTCTGCGCGTGGACATCCTGCTTCCGGTCCGAAGCCGGGGCGGCCGGCAAGGACACGCGCGGCATCGTCCGGCAGCACCAGTTCCAGAAGGTGGAGATGTACAAGTTCACCCTGCCCGACCAAAGCTACGCAGAACTGGAATCGCTGGTTCGCGACGCCGAAGACCTGCTCCAGAGGCTCGGGCTACACCACCGCGTCGTCGAGCTTTGCACCGGCGACATGGGCTTCGCCTCCGCCAAGACCTACGATATCGAGGTCTGGCTGCCTTCGACCGGCGGCTTCATGGAAATCTCCTCCTGCTCGAATTGCGAGTCGTTCCAGGCACGCCGGGCGGGCATTCGATACCGTCCGAAATCCGGCGGCCGGAGCGACTATCTCCATACGCTGAACGGCTCTGGGCTGGCCGTCGGCCGCACCTGGGTGGCTATCGTCGAGAACTACCAGCAGGCCGACGGTTCCATCGTGATTCCAGAGGTCTTGCGGCCGTATATGGGTGTGGCGCGGATTCCCGTTCCCGTAGGGAAATAGCCGGGAACCCTGCTTTTCTGAGACCCAAAAATCGAATAAGTCTTTGCACCACTGAAGTTTATAGCAATAGCCAGCATTAGCCCGTGCCATCCCTTTCCTCTTCGCAGCCAGAACCAAGCGGTTTTCCAGGTACCGGTTTTCGTTGACACCCGCTTTGACCGTTGCATAAACTGCGACCACTGTTTTGCTTATGCAAAGCATTGGCAGAAGCTGCTTTCCAGCGGGAAGGCGAGCGTAACATAGGGACATGGATTTCCTCGCCGAACTGTTTGAGGTCTTTCTCTGGGTTGTTTTTGCCCTCTGGTTGGTCCGGCGGATAGCAGCCTGGCTGTCGAGGCGGCCGGCGCGTCCGCCCCAAATGCAGCAGCAGCCACCAGCACCGATGAAAACCTTGCATCGCGACCCGTGGTGTGGCACCTACGTTGCCGAGGACATTTCCCACCGGCTGGACGAGGAGGGAAAGACCCTGCACTTCTGTTCGGAAGAGTGCCGGATGCGCTACATCGCGCGGCAGCGCCACTCCGCAGGCGCTTGAAGCTTGACGAAGGAGGAGACGTGATGGCGACGGTCACCCGGGCCCCTCTTCCCACTCGCATGCCGCCGCGCGAGGACCTGAATCCCTTTCACATTGCCCAACTCCAGTTCGACATGGCCGCGGAGTTTCTCAAGCTGGATCCGGCGCTGCGGCAGCTGCTGCGCACGCCTCGTCGCGTGCTCGAAGTCGCCGTGCCGGTGGAAATGGACAATGGCCAAACCCGAATCTTCACCGGCTATCGGGTGCACCACAACGTGGCGCGAGGTCCGGGCAAGGGCGGCCTACGCTACCACCCGAACGTCTCGCTCGACGAAGTGAAGGGGCTGGCGGCCTGGATGAGCTGGAAATGCGCCACGGTCAACATCCCCTTCGGCGGGGCGAAGGGAGGGGTGATCTGCGATCCCAAGCGCATGAGCAAGGGTGAACTGGAACGCATGACGCGGCGCTACGTTTGCGAAATCCTGCCGTTGATCGGCCCGGAAATCGATATTCCCGCTCCAGACGTTTACACCGATTCGCAGACCATGGCGTGGATTATGGACACCTATTCAGCGCTGGTGGGCCACGCGGCCCCGGCCGTCGTAACCGGCAAGCCGATTTCGCTTGGCGGCTCGCAGGGCCGCAAGGAAGCTACCGCTCGCGGCCTGGTCGCCGTCGCCGAGGAGGCTTGCAAGCTGAAGAGAATTCCCCTGCGCAGCGCGACGATTGCCATTCAAGGCTTTGGCAACGTCGGCTCGAGTGCGTGCCGTCTGTTTACCGAGCGGAAGGCAAAAGTCGTGGCCATCAGCGATTCCAGGGGCGGCGTATACAGTGGCCGCGGCATCGACCCGCTTCGCGCTTGCCGCTATAAGGACCGTACCGGCACCGTCGTCGGCATGCCCGGCACCTCGCGCCTGAGCAACGACGAACTTCTGGCGCTCAAGTGCGACATCCTGATCCCCGCGGCGCTCGAAAACGTCATCACCCTGGCCAATGCCGACCAGGTGAAAGCCCGCATCCTGATCGAGGCCGCCAACGGCCCCACCACACCGCACGCGGACGAGGTGCTGCATCGCCGCGGCATCTTCGCCGTGCCCGACATCCTGGCCAACGCCGGCGGGGTCACCGTCAGCTATTTCGAATGGGTGCAGAACCGGCAGAGCTATTCGTGGACCGAGAGCGAAGTGAACAGCCAGCTGGAAGCAATCATGCGCCGCGCTTTTGCGGATGTGGTTTCGGCCATGCAGAAATACCACGCTCACTTTCGCCAAGCCGCCCACATCCTCGCCATCGGCCGCGTGGCCGAAGCCGCCACCACCCGCGGCTTCTTCCCATAAGCGGGATCTCGCCCCAGAGGGCGCCGGCGAGCGCGGAATTGTCGCGCTAAACCGGCGACAGTGAAATTTTGCCTTGCACTCCGCCGAGCATCTTCTTACAGTTCACTTTGAGTGGAGGCGAGAGAGCATTGGCGAACAATTCCATGGCCCCGCCCGTCCTGCTCTCCGTGGCAGGATTTGACCCGTCTTGCGGCGCGGGCATCGCCGCCGACCTGAAAACATTTGCCGTACTCGACTGCTACGGGGTAGCGGCAATCACCGCGCTGACGGTGCAATCGACGCAGGGAGTCAAGGCAGTCGAGCCGGTCAGCCCTGCCGTTTTGCGGGCGCAGCTGGACACCCTCGCGGAAGATCTGGAGATTGCCGCCGTGAAAATCGGCATGCTGGCCAACCGGGACAATGCCGCCGTGGTCGCGGAGTTTCTCGACCGGACCGCTCTAGCCCGCGTGGTGCTCGATCCGGTGGCCAAGCCTTCCAGCGGCGGACCGGAGCTGCTCGACGCGGAGGGCCTGAAATTCCTGCGCGAGGAACTGATCAAGCGCGCTGCCGTTATCACACCAAATATCGAGGAAGCTGAACTGCTCACCGGCATCGAGGTTCGCGATTTGGCGGGAATGAAGAGCGCGGCGCAAAAGCTTGTGGAGATGGGCGCCCGTGCCGCCATCGTCAAGGGCGGCCACATGGAGAAACCGATTGACGTGCTCTTCGACGGCAGCGAAATCGTCACCTTCGGCGGCGACCAGATAAAGAGCGGACACACCCACGGGACCGGCTGCACGTTTTCCTCGGCCATCGCTGCGCAGCTGGCCGGCGGCCGGCCACTCGCCGAAGCGACGACGTTGGCCAAGGCCTACGTCACCAAAGCGATCGAGCACGGCTTTGCGATTGGCAAAGGGCCCGGACCGGTTAACCCCTTCTATCGCTTCCGCCAGGATCCGGCCGGGCGCACTGTGCGCACCGATCTCCACACCATGCATCCTGCCGTCGAGCCTACCCTCCGTTAGCCAAGTTTCTCGCAACCCAGCCCATGACGAATCATGCGGCG
Organism: Acidobacteriota bacterium; assembly: GCA_021832085.1. GTDB lineage: Bacteria > Acidobacteriota > Terriglobia > Acidiferrales > UBA7541 > JAKASX01. The sequence goes on from JAKBLM010000047.1 coordinate 10,363, forward strand.
ATTCGTTTGCCGCAAAAATCCTGGCGGGGCCGATGGTGGCGTAAGCCCGGGGAGCGGCTCAGTGTGAAGCGGCTGGAGGCGGGAGCGTCGGCTTGTCCGGATGAAAATCGGTTGACCGGATAATCAGTCGAATTGGCACCTGATTACCGCTTACCTCGATGTGGTCGTCGGAACGAATATAGACGGGGAACCAGTATTTTCCGTCGATGTCCCCCCGGTAGGTATCGAAAAACGTGAACGGCAATGAGCCTTTGGACCGACGCTGGCCGTCGACGAACTGCCCGTAGCTCTTGACGATCGCGAAATCCTTGGCGTCGACCCAGATCAGACCGGAAAAAGAGGGTTGACCGGCAACCACCTTTTTCGGCTCGACGCGAAACACGTAAGTATTCAATTTGTCCAATTCCTGGGTGCCGCGATAGAAGAAGTTGTAGTGGCTGGCGGCAGAGCCGGCTAGCGGGAAGAAGGGCATTTCCGCGATCACTTCCAGGTCGAGGCTCGAGAGATGCAGATACTGAAGGGTCGAAGTGGTCTTGCCCAGAAGCCGTTCGTAGCGCTTGCCCTGCGGATTCAAAAACAATTCCACCTTGACGCCGTAGGATCCGGTCGGCCCATCGTTCCGACCATCCAATTCCTCGACGTAGATCGTTTGCAGGTAGCCGAACTTTTTGAAGGCGGCTTCATATTTGGCGTCGTTGGCGGCAAAGCGCTGAACGATCTGCTGGGTGGGTATTGGCGGAGGCGCCACTTCGGGATGAAGCGGAATCTGCTCGATGCTCGAAGACGCGGATGGGGCCGGGTGAATCGGGCCGACCTGTTGGGCCCGCGCCGCGCCCGCCGCGAGCAGGAGGATCACGGAAAGTTCCAGGAATCGTCTCATAGAAACCTTTCGATACGATTCTCGCATATCCGGGCCGGCCGCGCCTCCCGCCCCTGTGCACGGGAGGGTTGCCCGTGGGGCAATCCTTCCCGGTGGCGAGAGCCCGGCTCTGGTAAAATCCTTGGCTTGTGGCGTGCCAGGAGTTTTGCCCATGACGGATGAGCTTCGGATCGCCAGGACCTATTACGTGAGCGGTTCGGTGCAAGGGGTCGGCTTTCGTCAGTTTACCCTGCGGGCCGCGCGGGCGCTCGGCGTCGCCGGCTATGCCAAGAACCTCCGCGACGGACGAGTGGAAATCTACGCGATCGGCCCCCCCGAGCAACTCAAGACCTTTCGACAGAAGATCGAGCTCGGCCCGCCGGCCGCCGCCGTGTGGGAAGTGACCGAGGAGCCGGCCCAGCTGTTGCCCCGTTATGGTGGGGAGTTTTCGATCGAACACGAGGGTTGGTGAGCAAAGGAGTGGAATGGACGAGCTGAAAAAGCTGATTCGGGAAGTTCCCGATTATCCGAAACCGGGCATCCTGTTTTACGACCTGACCACGCTCTTCCAGGATCGCCAGGGTTTCCGCGCGTTGATGGAGGCGATGCTCAATCACTACCGCTCATCGCGCGTCGATGTGGTGGCAGGGATCGAAGCCCGTGGATTTGTAATTGCTCCGGTGCTGGCCTACGAACTTGGCGCGGGTTTCGTCCCGGTCCGCAAGCCGGGCAAGCTGCCCTGGAAGACGGCCCAAATCCGGTACCAACTGGAATACGGCTCCGACGGCCTGGAAATTCATGAGGATGCCATTCGCCGCGGGCAGCGCGTGCTGATCGTCGACGATCTGCTCGCCACCGGGGGTACGGCTCAAGCCACCGTCCATCTGGCCCGGCAATTGGGCGGGGAGGTTGTCGGAGCGTGCTTCGCGGTGGAGCTGACGTTCCTCAAGGGCCGCTCGAAGCTCGACGGCATCGACATCTTCTCGCTGCTCAGCTACGACAAATAGCCCAACGGCGCCTATGGATTTCCCGAGGCTCCCCGGAAAGACTTTCCGGCCTGGCTGACAGGCTACAAGCCCGCGCGTTCGAATGCCAATCAGGGCGTCTCGCGTGCCTTCGCCGCCTTCTCCATTCGCTGACGCACAACCTCGAAGAGCACCACGCCCGCTGCCACCGAGACGTTCAGCGATCGCACCGGTCCGACCGTCGGGATCGAGACGAGCCAATCGCACTGCTTCCGGGTAAGCTCGTGAAGGCCCTTGCCTTCGCCGCCCAGCACCAGCGCGATCGACGCGGTATAGTCGATGCCCGTATGCCGCTCCGCGGCGCGCTCGTCGAGCCCCACGAGCCAATAGTTCGACGCCTTCAACTGCTCCATTGCGCGCACAAGGTTTTTCACCCGCGCCACCGGCAGATGTTCGAGTGCTCCGGCCGCCGTTTGCGCCACCGTCTCCGTGAGGCCGGCGGCGCGGCGCTCCGGAATCACGAGCCCGTCGGCGCCGGCGGCGAGCGCGGTACGCACGATCGCGCCGAGATTCCGTGGATCTTCCACGCCGTCGAGGAGCACGATCAATCCGGGCCGTTGCGCCCGCTCCAGCAGGTCCTCGAGTTCCCAGGCGCCCTTGGCCGCCGCCAGGGCCACCACGCCCTGATGGTGGCTGCTGCCGGCCAGCCGATCGAGCTGCTGGCGGTTTTCAAAACGCACCGGGACCCCGCGCCGGCGAGCCAGTTCGATTATCTCTTCGATCCTTTCGCCATGCCGACCCTGCGCCACCACCACACGCTCGAGCACAGCGCCGGCGGCCAGCGCTTCCCGCACAGCGTGAATGCCGATCAGTTTGTTCATGAGTAGCCTTCAATCGAGCCGCGTGCAAAATTCGAGCATGCGTTCGCGGGTCCCTTTCACCCTTGCCGCAAACGGCAACTGGGCCCCAAGATCCAGAAGCAAAATGACCCGGTCCATCTCGCCGCCGCCGGCCCGGCCGGCAAGCGCCAGGCGCAGGGGATGGAACAGCTCGCGCCCGCCGTAACCCGTCCGCTGCCTCACTCGATCGAAAATCTCCTTCAGCCGGTCGGAATCGATAGCCGAGCCGGCGAGCACTTCCCTTCCCAGCTCGCGGATTACGGACCGGGCCCCTGCCCGGCCGAGCACGATCTGGGCATCGGTCGAATCGAGGATCTCCTGGGCGTCGTAATGGAAGACCAGTTCGAGTAGCGAGCTCAGCTCCTCGGGGCCGCTCACTTGCGGACCCAGGAGCTGCGCGGCGCGGGCCAGCCAGGCCTGGAACTCGGCCGGGGCTTGCTCGGCCGCGAGCCCCGTCCACCCGTGCTCGCGCAACCGGCGAGCGACGTCGTCAGGGCTGATGCGCTCGACGGCAGGAGGACTTGCGGCAAGCGCATGCGACGCCAGATTTTCTTCGTCACCCGTCACGTGTTCATTCTACCCCGCTTGCACAGGGGTGAACCCCAGCAGCACCAAGCGCAAAGGGAAAGTGTCCCGGTAATTTGCATCTTCGCGCATGGCGGAGACTGGAAAGGCCCACGGCCTGAACGGCACCGGCCGTGGCTGTCAAGGCGTTGCTCGGCAAACGGAGAGATGGGTTGACGGAGGGTCAGGCGGTAAGGGCGGCAACGACTTGCGCGGCAATGGCTTCGCCGCGACCCAATTCGCCGAGGCCTTCATTCGTTTTGGCTTTCAAGTTGATCAGCTCAGGCGTAATGCCGAGCGAGCCGGCGAGCGCCGCGCGCATGGCGGGAAAGCGCGGGCCGAGTTTCGGCCGCTCGACAATGACCACAGCGTCGATCCAGGCGATCCGCAGGCCGCGTTCGGCGAGCATCGCTGCCGTCCGCTCGAGGAAGAGGAGGCTCGAAACGCCCTTCCAGCGGGGATCGTTATCGGGGAAATGGGTGCCAATATCGCCGAGTCCTGCCGCGCCGAGCAGGGCGTCGCAGAGGGCATGCGCCAAGGCGTCGCCATCGGAATGGCCCACCGGGCCGCGATCGGCCTCGATTTCAATGCCGCCGAGAACGAACCGCCGGCCGCGTTCGAGGCGGTGCACATCGTAGCCGATGCCCACGCGCGAAACGGCCGAAAGCGGCGGATTGGAGGGGTTCATTGCGACGAGCGTTCCTGCTCCAGGTAAAAGCGGGCGAGCGCCATATCGGAGGGACGAGTAATTTTCAGGTTGCGCTCCGATCCAAGGACGACGTGCACGGTGCGGCCGAGGCGCTCGACCAAGGCCGCCTCGTCGGAAGCGGTTATGCCGTCCTGCTCGGCGAGGGCATAGGCCTCGCGCAGCAGCTTGGTGGAAAAGACCTGGGGGGTCTGGGCCAGCACAATGCGCTCGCGCGGAATCGTCGCGGTAATCAGCGCCGCATCTTCAGGCAGGCTGGCGCGCTTGACTTCCTTGACGGTGTCGATCGCCGGGACACCGACGATCGCCGCCCCGCAAGCCCGCGCCTCGGCCACCACCCGCTCCACCATCTCGCGCGTCACAAAGGGCCGCACCGCGTCGTGGACGGCCACCAACTCCACTTCGTCGGAAATCTGGGCCAGTGCCCGGCCCACAGATTCCTGGCGCGTCTCGCCGCCGGCGACTACCTGCACTGGCCTTCCGAGGTCCTCTTCGGCCAAGCGCTCGCGAAGGGCCTCGACGTGTTCCTCGGGCGAAGCAATCCAGAATTCGGTGAGCAGCGGGCTGGCGGCCAGCCGCCGCAGCGTGAAGACAAGGATCGGCACGCCGTCCAGTTCCAGGAACTGCTTCGGCATTCCCGAACCCATCCGCGTGCCCATGCCGGCCGCGGCAACGATGGCTGCGATCCGATTCATCAAGGGTCAAAAAGTGTACCCCATTCGTGCCCGGAAAGGGAATCACGAACGGCAAACGGCAGGCGCGCCATCAGGCCCCAGGGCTGGGTAGCCGGGGAAATCACGGCGAAAGTGCGGGTGGTAGAATTCGCTTTTTCTTGCAAACCCAGGGCATTGCAACCAGGGAAAAGATCTCGATGAAGTTGATCCTCGCATCCAGTTCCCCGCGGCGCGCGGCCATTCTCGAAAACGCCGGGATTCGTTTCGAACGGCGACCAACGGAAATCGACGAGTCGCCGCTGGCGGGCGAATCGGCAGAGGATTCCGTCGTGCGCCTGGCGGAGGAAAAGGCGTGGAAAGTGTCGCGCGGAGTCGCCGGCCCGGCGATCGTCATCGGCGCCGATACTCTGGTCGTGCTCGATGGCGAGGTGATGGCGAAACCGAGGTCGGCGGAGGAAGCGCGAGAAATGCTGCGGCGTTTATCGGGCCGTACGCACACCGTCACAACGGGAATCGCGGCGCTGCGCTTGCCCGACGGGACCACGGTGCGGGGCGCCGAGCACACCGCAGTGACTTTCGCAACCCTTTCCGAGAACGAAATCGATGCCTACGTTGCCACTGGCGAGCCGATGGACAAGGCAGGAGCTTACGGGGTTCAAGAGCGCGCTGGCCGGTTCGTCATGCGGATCGAGGGATGCTACTTCAACGTGGTGGGACTGCCGCTGGCTCGCCTCTACGCCATGCTGAAGGAACTGGGCTGGCAGGCAGATTCAGAATAGGCTTGCAAGGAAGGAGGAAAACCGAACCGGGCTACTTCCTTTCCTGTGTCTGCTGGCTTTGGACGGGAGTCTCGGTGTGCGCCGGCGGAGTGGCCGTCGAATCGCGCATTCCTTCCTTGAACTCCCTCACGCCCTGGCCCAGGCCGCGCATCATTTCGGGGATCTTCTTGCCGCCGAAAAGTAGCAGGATGATCAGCAGAATAATCAAAATGTGAACCGGGCTGATATCCATAAAATCCTCCCGGCGCCAACAATCGCAAGAAAGCGCCGCAGCTAAAGTATAACCCTCTCGTCACCTATGCGTCGAGTGACCTTCGCCCGGTCGAGGTGCTCGAGGAGCGGGATCGCGTATTTCCGACTGACGCCAGACAGTTCCTTGAAGCCAGCTACTGATATCTTATTGCCCTGCTTATGCTTATAGGCGGCCAGCAGATCCCGCAGGCGCTCAATTGCGGTGCGATGGAAGACCAACTCCTCGTTGACCTTTACGAGCACCCCTTCCCGCAACAGGAGCAGGAGGAGCTTTTCGGCCCGCTTGCGGTCGACTGGGAGTCTGGGCAGAATTTCGGCCAGTCGTGGCACGGCCAGGCCGGCCCCGGCGAATGCGTTTTCGATCCGGCGACGCGCTGTTTCTTCCTCGGTCGTGAGAACGATTTTTCGGCCACCGCGATTGACGAGGTCGCCATCCACTGAGACCTGGCCGGCGCAGACCATCTCGTCAAGCACGCAGCGGAAAATTTCCGCTCGCAGGCCACGCGCCGCCCGGTCCCGCAACTCCTCCTTGGGCATCCCCGCCAGCAGCGGGTTTGCGCGATGAAAGGCATCCAGGCTCTTGCGCAGGCGTTCAGCGCAGGCGCTGAACGTGGCGGCAGGGACCATCACCCAAGGCTCTCGGCTGGCGATTTTCAGCCGTCCGCTGCGCTCGAGCGATTCGGCCGCCGCCCGCAGGTCCGCCTCGGGCCGGCAGGTACGGGCAATTGCCTCTTCGAGGGTCAATCCGCGCAGCTCGGCCTGCGCCAGGGCCACCAGACCTTCCTCGCAATCGCCACTTTCGAGCGCCTCGAGCAGCGGCACCACGGAACCTTCGCGCCGGCGATGCCGCGGCGCCAGGCTATCGATCACCACGCCGCCACCGATTGTTGTTACCGGGGAAAATTGCCGCAGGATGAATCGATCTCCGGCCAGCACCAGCATTGGTTCCCGGAGCCGCAGCTGCACGAAGCCTGTCTCGCCCGGCGCAATCGCCTTCTCTTGGAGCAGCACCGCTTCAGCCACCGTTTCCGCCGTTCCCTGGTGGAAATGCACCTGGGCCCGATTTTTGAGCGGACGCGCCGAACCGAGCAGCGTCACTCGCGCGTCCAGTTGCCGGGTGGCGCGAAAGCGGCCCGCGCTCGCCAGCACCATTCCGCGCCGCACCTGGTCGAGTTCCACGCCGGCCAGATTCACCGCCGTGCGCTGCCCGGCCGTGGCTGCATCGACCGAATAACCGGCCGAATGCAGCCCGCGCACGCGTACGCGGCGGCCCGGCGGGATCATCTCCAGTTCGTCGCCCACCTTGACGCAACCCGAAACGAGTGTGCCGGTAACGACTGTGCCAAAACCTTTGACCGCAAAGGCGCGGTCGATCGGCAGCCGGAAATAGTGCGACGTGTCGCGCTGTGGCGCCGCGTTGGCCGCGCGCAACAGGTTCGCCCTCAGCTCTTCCAGACCCGTTCCCGTCCGCGCGCTCACCGGCGTAACCGGCGCGCCTTCGAGAAACGATCCGCGCACCAACTCTTCCACTTCCAGCCGAACCAGATCGAGCGTCTCTGTGTCCACCAGGTCAGCCTTGGTCAGCGCCACCAGCCCCCGGCGCGTGCCGAGCAGCCGGCAGATCTCGAAATGCTCCCGCGTCTGCGGCTTGATCGATTCGTCGGCCGCAACGACCAGCAGGACCAGGTCGATCCCGCCCGCACCAGCGAGCATGTTGCGCACGAAACGCTCGTGCCCGGGAACGTCGACGAAGCCGAGCCGCACGCCATCCATCTCGAGAAACGCGAAGCCGAGATCGATCGTGATTCCCCGCCGCTTCTCCTCTTCCAGGCGGTCGGGATGGGTACCGGTGAGGGCTTCGACCAGAGTGGATTTGCCGTGGTCGATATGTCCGGCGGTGCCGACGATGACGTTTTTCATGGGGCCGAAAGGAAAACGCTCCTGCCTGAGATTCTAACGTACCTTCGGGAAACGCGCGCCGGTCAGAGACGGGCCTGCGACCTTAGCCGGGCAATGCGATGGGCCCGCCCTTCGACCAAACGCCCCAAGAGTAAGGCACACAAACAGTCAGGGGATCCGAGGACTGTGAGCTTTTGGACAACAGGAAAAGGAGGCGCCAGAAGCCATTGCGGCTGATCCCACAAGATGCCGAAATCTGGCGCCCTCCCGCGTGACAGCAAAAGCCGCAGCCTATTTGGCGGACTCGTTTCTGGGAGACCTCTTGTTCAGGGTGTTGAGAAGCAAACTCGCGGAGGCGGGTGGCCGAACCTCGCCCTTGAGCACGATATCCTTCGCGCTGATTTTCTTCCCGTAGAGCTTGTGATTGCCGTCGTTATCCGGCCGGAGGGTCGAGCCGGCCAGAGAAACGCCGGCAAACAGCCCCCGGGAACGCGAATAAGAGAGAACTTCGGCACGCATGGTGACATCGGTGGAAGCGGCAATGTTGCGGCCTTTCGGGCCAGCGGCGGCCGCAACGTCGGCCCCGAGCTTGACTTTGCTCGAGAGGATCGCATTTGCGCCACTCGGGTTCATCACCAGCAGGACAAAATCGGTGGCCTGGCCTCCGAGCTGCAAGCCGAAGCTGCCGCCTTCGAGCGCCATCATGGAAGGCGGGCCCCACGGTCCGGTGAAATTCTTGCCGCTACGGCAGGTCATCACGCCGCGGCCGTAGCTGCCACCGAAACCGAAGGCAAATTTCTTCACGGAAGGAAGGACGATGACGCATTCCGCCCGATTCAAAATGTCGGCCGGGATGTCGTCCGGGACGTTGAGAATCTCGACCATCACCTGGCCGGCGTTCTCAATGCGCTCGTTTTGTTTCTTTTGCGCCGAGGCCGGCACGCCGGCCAGCAAAATCACCGCGGCAAACAGAAGGAAGTTCTTCATCGATATGCTCCTCTGGGTCCACCCCCGACCCCCGGATTTTCCTTGTTCTCCAAAACCCCCACCGGGAGATGTAAACGGTGCGGCCCGTCGAGCCGAGACGAGGAAGACAAGGAAAAACGAAGGCTAAGGCTCAGGCGAAATCGACAACTTCGGGCACCCCGAAACTCCGCTCACGCCTGCGTTTTTCTAGGCCCATTCTACGGGATTTTGCCGGAAAACAGCGCACTTTCCTTGAGTAGCAATCCCGGAGAAACCGCGGCCTCATTTCGAGTGTTGGCCAGATGCGCGCTGCAGCGTGCGTGACGGTGCATAACGCCTGGAAGAGCCGCGCATGCACATGCGGTTCGCCCGGTCCTCGCATCGCCGCAGCCGATTGGCGTGGCGGCCAGTTTGCTGTGGCGGAATTAAGCGGCGTGCTCGCTGGACTTTCCGCCGCTGATGCAAATTAGTCCTTCATCCGCGGTAATCCTGGCCGTAACGAGTGGCGCGAAATTCAGAATTTCCTCCCGGGAGTTTCGATTTAGGACTCTGGCCAAGTTGAGCAGTGCCGAGCTCCCACAAACTCCGCAGCGACCATGTCCGTCGGCTTCCGACACTTGCTGGCAGTTCTCACACAGGTACGCGTTCTCGATTTTCATTCCGATTTTCCCCTGTCTCGGTTGAGCGTTCCCCCGCTGCTTCCTTCTTATCACGGTCAGGTAGGGGGAGGAAGCCGAGTAGCCCAATTGACTATAGGCGCGGAAGTCATTATTGATTTGTGGAAGGCCCAGTATTGGTGTTTCCCCGGCTTGAAACCCCTCGGACTGGTGCCTTTTTCCCGGATGGTCTTGTCTTTCCGCGCCGTGGCAAGGCTTTGAGGACCCGAAAGTGGAACACAGCCGGCCGCAGGATTCCAGCCCATGGCGTCTATCCTCCGGCCGAATTCCCACCCACCTGTCAGTTCTGACAGTTTCCCAAGCCGTGGCCCGGCCGTAGCCTGACAGGAAAAGGCGTGACCGGGCGGCCGGAAAGGGTGTGGTGCGCAACTGCCGCACGAACGGACTGCTCCCGTCATGAAGCCAGGAGGGAGAAAGTCATGAAACGAGCGCCACTGTGCGTTCTATTGCTCGCATTTGTGCCCTGGGCGTGCGCCCAGCAGCCAGCATCACCCGCTCCCCCAAAATCGATATCGGCTTCCCTGGGATTGCACGCATTCCCAGCGAAGAGCCAGACGTCGGCGCAACAGCAGAAAGACGAAACAGATTGCTACCAGTGGGCCAAGCAGGATACCGGCTTCGATCCCCTGGCGACACAAAGCGGCCAGCAGGCGCCGACAACGGCCGCGCCGTCCAAGACCCCGAAGACAACCGGGGCAGGTGCAAAAGGAGCTGCCGCAGGGGCGGCGAAGGGAGCCGTCGTGGGCGCAGTTTCGGGAGACGCGGCAAAAGGAGCTGAGGTTGGCGCTGCCGCGGGAGCAGCCGGCGGCCGCATCAAGGCCCGGCGCGCCCAAAAGCAAGCCGAGAAAAAGGCCAAAGAGCAGCAAGAACAAACCAAGGAGCAGGGCCAGCAGAAACTCGATAGCTTCAAGAAAGGCTTCACCGCCTGCATGGAAGCCAAGGGTTACGTGGTGAAGTGATTCCCCATAGACCTGGCCGCAAGAGGCATAGCGGCCTCGCCTCCAACAATTCTCTGCCAGGGAGGAAACTGATGTCGTCGCACGTCAAGTTTTTCTTTTGGTCACTCGGGCTGATCCCACTGTTGTTCCTGATCCCGGGCCGAGCCGTGACAGAACCTCAGCAGGATATAACTCAGACCACATCCGTGACCGGTTGTTTGCAGAAGGGTGAGGAGCCGGGAGGGTTCTTTATTATCGAACACGGGAGGATGTGGGAGCTATTCGATAACATAGACGCCGCTCACGTAGGGAAAACAGTCAAGGCAACAGGTCGCTTCCTACAGCTTTCCGACGAAGAAGAAGCGAAATTGGAAGAATTCGAAAAGAAAGAGGCGAAAGGATTGCCTTACGCCGATTTTCAGGTTACGACTTTGGAGGTGATAAGGAATTCCTGTCAGTAGCGTTTAGCCTTTCGAGCATGACGAATTCGCGCGTTCGACTTGCTGTGGACTGATTGACACTGGGGTTGAGGGGCGCCTACACTCCTCTTGGACATTCAGCCGGATCGGGTGAAGGGAAGGCCGTGCGAATCGGCCGCGGTCCCGCCACTGTGATCGGCCGGTGTTTCCCGTCCGAAGGAAAGGTGTTCCGAACGGTGTGAAAGAGGGCCACCCTAAAGGGTGGCGTTACAGATCCCTCGATGGCCCGAGCGGAATGCCGGATGGACGCCCACGGAAACGTGCCGGCAGGCTGCGAGACGAAGCTGGAAGCGGGCGACCCAACGGGTCGCCCCCACGGAGCAAAGATTCCGTCGGAGCCGCGTCTTGTGAGCCGCCGAAACGCGCGACTGGAAGGGCCGCTCGAAGAGAAGCTGTCGCGAGAAGAACAGGACACAGACTGAAGGCTGTGAGACCAGTTCTTGCGGCGGCTGCCGGAGAGCCGGAAACACCTGATTCCGCCTAGCGCGGAAGGCCGGGAGCCAGGAGACCTGCCCGAACCGTACTGAGCTGGCACTCTCGCGGCCAAGAGTGTGGCTCGAAAAGCCCCACTCTCCGTGCTGGGGCTTTTTTTTGCGACACATTCAGTACACAAGGGAAAAGATTCGCGGGCGCCGGCCGGCGCTTGCCGCGCTGTTGCCGCTGGTGGTGATCGCTCTTTGGAACGCGAGGCCCGCGGCGGGATGGGCCGCGCGGGCAGGATCTTCGACGCCGCGCGTGGCGGCTCTGTACGCTAAGACGACGGGCCACAGGCTGAAGCCGGTTCCACAAGCCGCGAGCCAAGCGCGCAAAGCGAAGACTTTTCGCAGCGTAATCGACGGAGCGGGACGGCGAGTCGAGGTGCCCAGGCGGGTGCGGCGCGTGGTTTCGCTCGCGCCGAACGTCACCGACATCCTCTACGCCGTCGGCGCCGGAAGCAGGGTCGTGGGCATCACGAATTTCACGAAGCTCCCGCAAAATTCCCCGAAGAAACCGAGCGTGGGCGATCCGCTCGACCCGAGCATCGAGAAGATCGTGTCGCTAAAGCCCGATCTGGTGTTCGTTTCGGAAACGATCAACCGGCTGCAGACCGTGGAATCGCTCGGCCGGCTCGGCATACCGGTCTACTCCACCAACGCGCAGACGGTGGAGGGCATGCTCGCCACGATCGAGCGGGTGGCGGCGCTGGTGGGAGTGAAACCGGCGGGCGAGAAACTGGCCGAGCGGCTGCAGGCGCGGCTCGGAGCGCTGCACGAACGGCTCAAGGGACACAAGCCGAAGCGAGTCCTTTTCGTCGCGTGGCGCAATCCGCTGATCACCACAGGGCGCGACACGTTTCTCGCCGATGCGCTGCGGTGGGCCGGAGCCAGGAACGTGGTGCAGGTGCGCGAACACTGGCCGCACGTCAGCCTGGAGGAAATCGTCCACCTGCAGCCGCAAGAGCTGATTTTCCCGGGGCAAGGCTCGGGCACGGCAGCCGAGATTCGGAGGGCGCTGCTGCACCAGCCGGGCTGGCGGGAACTCGATGCGGTGCGGCGGGGACATCTGCTGGTGGTGAGCAGTGCGATCGACCGGCCCAGCCCGGCGCTGGTTTCGGTAATCGAGCGACTGGCGCACGAGTTGCATCCGGCGGCCTTCGCGGATCAGAAATCGCCGAACGCGAAGGCGGCACGGGGTTCAGGCGGGACACCGAGGGACAAGGCAACTCGCGGATTGCGAAGCACACAGACAGGAGTTTCTGCGCCACTGGCGGCGCGCAAAGACGGAAGTGGCCGGCGTGGCGGAAACGAAATCAGCGCGGCGGGAGCGAAGCCGTGGCGGCCGTGAAACCCTTGACGTTGCGGCGCGTGGTGGGTGTGTCGCTGCTGCTCGGGGCGGTGTTGCTGGTGGTGGCCGCCGTTGCGGTGGGGCTCGGGCCTGTCTCGATTTCGGCGCGTGCGGTCGGTGGCTGCCTGCTGCAGGCGGCTACGGGAAATACGCAGCATATGTCGAACGACTGCAGGTTGATCGTGCTCGACCTTAGGCTGCCGCGCGTGCTGCTGGCGCTGCTGGTGGGTGCAGCGCTCTCGGTGGCAGGAGCGGGTTTCCAGGCGCTGCTGCGCAACCCACTGGCCGACCCATACGTGCTGGGGGTATCGAGTGGCGCGGCGCTCGGGGCGATTCTGGCAATGATCGTTGCACCGAACGCGCCACTGGCTTCGATGGGCGCGGCGTTCGTGGGCGCGCTGGTGACGGTGGCCGCAGTCTACTTTCTCGGCCGGCGCGGCGGGCAACTCGATTCCTACACACTGCTGCTGGCCGGTGTGATCAGCGCATCGTTTTTTTCGGCGGTGATCATGTTTCTGATGACTTCGCTGCCCGGCCGGGATTTGAGAGGAATCACGTTCTGGCTGATGGGAGACCTTTCCGCCCCGCTGCCGGTGCGGCTGGGCTGGCTGATGCTGGCAACATGGCTGACGATCGGAGCAATTTACACGACTTCGGCAGACCTGAACCTGCTCTCCGCCGGCGAACGGGAAGCAACGCATCTGGGCGTGAATACGGGGCGCGTGAAGCTGATCGTGTACCTGGGCGGATCGCTGCTGACGGCGCTGGCGGTATCGGTAAGCGGAGCGATCGGCTACATCGGCCTGCTGGTGCCGCACGTGATGCGCATGCTTTTCGGATCCGACTACCGGCTGCTGATTCCGGCCTCGGCCCTGGGCGGGGCGATCGCGCTGATCGTGGCGGATTCACTGGCGCGCACCGTGATCGCTCCAACCGAACTGCCGGTGGGCGCGATGACGGCGATTGTGGGCGCACCGGTCTTCATCTATCTGCTGCGGAGGAAACTGGGATGAGCGTGAAGGGATACCCGCTACCGGCCGAAGGGACTGCCTGGGCGGACGAGCCGCCACGCCTGCTGGTAGAGGAGGCGAGCTTCGCCTATCAGCCAGCCGGGAAGCGAACATCGCAGTTCACGCTGGAGCCGGTGAGTTTCCGGGCCCAACGCGGGGAACTCGTGACAATCGTCGGGCCGAACGCGAGCGGCAAGACGACGCTGCTGCAGCTGCTTTCGGGGCTGAATCGGCCACTCGGCGGGCGCGTGGAACTGGACGGCGAGGAACTGTGCCGTCTGGATCCGCGCACGCGGGCACAACGCATCGCCGTCGTGCAACAGGAGAGCCCGCTGGTCTTCCCGGTGAGCACCACCGAATTCGTGCTGCAAGGACGACACCCTTACAGCCGGCGACTCCATTTCCCCAGCGAAGGCGATCTGGGACTGGCGCTGCGGGCGCTTGAACAGGTGGGCGCGGCGCATCTGGCGGGCCGGTGGCTGAACGAGCTTTCCGGCGGCGAAAAGCAGCGCGTGGTGCTGGCGCGGGCGCTGGCACAACAGCCAATGCTGCTTCTGCTCGATGAACCCACCCTGCACCTGGACATCGGCGGGCAGGTGGAATTGCTGAAGCAACTGACGGCGCTGGCGACCACGGGCAAAACGACGATCGTCGTGGTGACGCACGAGCTGGAGCTGGCGGCCCAATTCGCCGATCAAGTGGTGCTGCTGCACCACGGACGGACACTGGGAGTTGGCCGGCCGGCGGAGGTTTTCGAGGAGGCGGTGCTCCGCGAGGTGTTCGAAGCGCCGCTGCGGGTGGAACCCGGGCCAGGGAACCGGCCGAGCATCCGGCTGGAGGTGAGGCCGAAATGAGCCAGGGGACGCCCTCTCCGTTGCGAAGGGGGAAGCAGATTCCTCGCTTCGCTCGAAATGACGGAACGGAACATTTCTTCTGGAAGAACTGGGACGATAGCTTGGAACGTTCCAAGCAAAAACGATCATACGGCTTCTTGTACACCGCCGCTTTTTGGCGGGAATGAACCACCGGCGACGGAAACCCGGAAGCACCGCAAGGGATTCCGGGAACCGTCAGCCACCAAAATAGAAACTGCGGCGCGAAACGGGAGAAGGCCAAACCCAACGCGCCGTCAACATTCACCGCGAGCTTCGTGAACGGGAAGACGGTGAAAAGCCGTCGCCGCCGCGCGACTGTAAGGCGGGAAGCGATTTTCCGGCAACGCCACTGGCCCCTCGGGTCCGGGAAGGCGCGCCGGGCAGAAAACACCGCCAAGCCAGGAGACCGGCGAAGCCCGCTTTCCGGCAGCCGAATGGCCTTGACAGATCAAGGCCGGGCCACCGGAACAATCTTCGGCTCTCGCGCGTGCGAGAGAGGAGGAACCGCGATGTTCACACGCCTGGCTGTTTTCACCGTCATTCTGTTTTCCGTCGTTTCTCTGTCCGCCGCACAGACCACCGCACACATCACAGGCATACTGGCCGATCCGAGCGGGGCACCCATCGCCGGGGCGCGGGTGCGCGCCGAGCAGGCGAACGGGCGCAAAAGCTATCAGGCAATCACGACCGCCGACGGCCACTACGCGCTGGCACTGCCTCCGGGCCATTACCGAGTGCGGATCACCGACCCTTCCTTCGCGCCGGTGGAACACGAGTTCGCGCTGCGCCCTGGAGCAAGTGTCAAGTGGAGCTTGCGGCTGGCGCTCAAGCCACTGGCTTCAACGGTGACGGTGACTGCCGAGGCCGAGCCGGTTCCGGTGGCCGACGTCATCAGTCCGGTGGACATCATCACCGCGAAGCAGATCGAGCAGCGGCACGAGGTGTCGCTGGCGCCGCTGCTGGCCACACTGCCGGGAGTCTCGATTTCGCAGCTGGGACCGATGGGCGGGGTAACCTCGATCTTCCTCGACGGCGGAAACTCGAATTTCACCAAGGTGCTGGTGGATGGAACGGCGGTGAACGAGCCGGGCGGGAACATCGATCTTTCGAACTACATGCTCGACAACGTGCAGAAAATCGAAGTGGTGCACGGGGCATCCAGCGCGCTTTTCGGCTCGGACGCGATGGCCGGTGTAATCCAGATCTTCACCAAGCGCGGCACGACGCGGCGGCCGCTCGTCAACGTCTTCGCCGACGGCGGCAAGTTTTCCACCTGGCACGCGGGCGCGAACCTGAGCGGGCTCCTCGGGAAACTGGACTATTCGGCCGGTATCGCCTCGTTCAATACGCTGGGGCAGGGTCCGAACGACCGGTTCCGCGACAATACGCTTTCCGGCGATTTTGGCTGGCACTATTCGAAGACGGACAGCCTGCGGCTGGCGGCACGGTCGAGCGCGAGCGACGCGGGAGTGGCAGGGCAGACGCTCTTCTTGCCATATATCCCGAACCAAAACGACGCGCTGAAAAACGTTTCGGCAAATCTCGCATGGGATTTCCAGACGGGGAGCCGCTGGCACCACAGCCTGAGGGTGAACGAATCCTACCTCGGCGAGACGTATGCCGACGTTCCGGTCTACGTGACACGGAACGAATACAATCGCGCCGGGGCCGAAGAGCAATCCAGCTATTTGTTTGGTGAAGGAGCGCTGACGTTCGGCTACAACTACGAGGTGGAAAACGGTTATTTCGGCGGCTACCACGCGCGCCGGAACAATCAGGCGGGCTACATCGAAGCGCAACTCCAGCCGACCCGGCGGCTGACGGCTGTGGTGGGCGCGCGGGCGGAGGCGAACGCGAGTTTCGGAACGCGGGCGGTGCCGCGGCTGGGGCTCTCTTACGCGGTGCGCGAGGGGAACGAGAAATGGGGGCCGACGCGCGTCTACGCTTCCTATGGCTGGGGCGTCGAGGAGCCGACGTTCGATCAATCGTTTTCCCCCGATCCCTGCTTCCCGGGCAATCCGAACCTGAGGCCCGAGCGCAGCCGTACGCTCGAGTTGGGCGTCGATCAGACACTCGCCAATAGCCAAGTGCACGTGAGCGTCAACGGATTTCGCAACGAGTTCTACAACATGATCAGCTTCGGCACGGGAGCGGTGAATACTGCATGCCCCTACGGCAGCGGCACCTTTTACAATACCGACCGTTCGCGGGCCTACGGAACCAGCGTCCGGCTGGAAGCGCAGCCGAAACGCTGGCTCATGCTCGTCGGCAACTACACCTACGACAATACGCTGGTCCTGCGCGCGCCGAACGCCACCGATCCCACGCTGCAGCCGGGCAATCGGCTTTTCCTCCGGCCGCTCAATTCCGGCAATTTCATCGCCAACCTCTCGCTGCGGCGAATGGACTGGAACCTGGAAGCCGAATACGTGGGCCGGCGCACCGACAGCGATTTTCTGGGACTGGGCATGACGAGCGTGCCGAGCTACTTCGTGGTGAACCTGGCAACAACCTACCGGCTGGGAGCGGGGGTGAGCACCTACGCGCGCGTGGACAACCTGCTCGACCGGCACTACCAAATCGCACTCGGGTATCCGGCCTTGGATCTTGCCTATCGAGTGGGACTGAGATACAGCTGGGGTGGCGCAAGGTGAGCCGAGGATGAGAGCTCAACATAAGAAGCAGGCCCTGGAGCGGTTTGATGTGCGACTGCGATTGCAGATCTACCGCGAGTTCGTCTCGCGCGGGCGAGCCCCCGCCGCGACCGACCTGTCCCGGCAACTGTACTGCTCCCCGAGGACGGTCCGTGCGGGGCTGGAGCGGCTCGCCGGGAACCATGTGATTGCGCTCGAAGCCGGCGCCGGCGAAATTTTGCGCGCGGCGCCATTCTGGGCCACGCCCACGGCGTTCCAGGTGGAGTCGGGGCGAAAGAACTGGTGGGCGAGTTGCATCTGGGACGCCCTGGGAATCCCGGCGATGTTAGGACGGGATGTTCGCATACTGACGTCCTGCGGTTGTTGCGGCGAGGCGTTGACGCCGGCGGTGCGCGGCGGAAAAGTCCAAAAAATCCGGGCCGTGATCCATTTCGCCGTTCCCGCGCGGCGCTGGTACGAAGACCTCGTTTTCACGTGAAGAACGATGCTGCTCTTCCGGTCGGAAGAACACGTCGAACGATGGTCCAGGCGATGGAAGCAGCCGCGAGGAGCGACGCTGACACTCGAGCAGGGCTGGGCACTGGCACGCGAGTGGTATCATGACCGGCTTTCGCCCGAATGGAAGCCGAAGACAACAGATGAGGCGATTGCGACGTTTTCGCGCCTCGGGCTGCGCGGTGAATTCTGGCAATTCGAGTGACGCCGGGTTCGACTCGGGGGCAGTCGCCCGCGCCGCCGGGGAAAGCTTGCCCGGAGCGGCGATAAACGATGATATATAATTAGCAAATTGTCATGAGCCCAACGATGGAATCCGGAATTTCGCCCGATGTGCTGGCGCGGTACGAGGCGATTATCGGCCTCGAAGTGCACGCTCAACTGAAAACCGCCAGCAAGATTTTCTGTGCCTGCTCCACCCGTTTCGGCGACCCGCCCAACTCGAACGTTTGCCCGGTGTGCCTGGGATTGCCGGGCACGCTGCCGGTGATCAACCGGAGGGCGGTGGAACTGGCGGTGCGGGCCTCGCTGGCGCTGAACGCGCAGGTGCAGGAGCGATCGCGATTCGCGCGGAAAAACTACTTCTATCCCGATCTGCCCAAAGGCTACCAGATTTCCATGTACGAGCTGCCGCTCGCGACCGCCGGTTGGCTGGAAATCGAATTCGACGGGCAGGTAAAGCGAATCGGCATCACGCGGCTGCACATGGAAGAGGACGCGGCCAAGGCGCTGCACGAAGGTTTTCCGGATTCCGACCGGGCCACTTATATCGATTACAACCGGTGCGGAACGCCGCTGGTCGAGATCGTCTCCGAGCCCGATCTGCGAACGCCGGCCGAGGCGCAGGCGTATCTCGAGGAGCTGAAGCAGACGCTCGAATACATCGAGGTGAGCGACTGCAACATGGAAGAAGGCTCGTTACGCTGCGACGCGAACGTGAGCGTGCGCCCGCGCGGCGACGGGAAATTCGGGACGAAGACCGAAGTCAAAAACCTGAATTCGTTCCGCTATCTGGCCCGGGCGCTCGAATACGAGATCGAGCGGCAGATCGCCGCGCTGGAGCAGGGCGAAAGGATTTTGCAGGAGACGCGGCTGTGGAACGTGGCCGCCGGGCGCACTGAAACGATGCGGTCGAAGGAGCACGCGCACGACTACCGTTACTTCCCCGAGCCCGACCTGCTGCCGGTCATGATCGACGCAGTCTGGAAACAGGAAATCCTCGAGGCGATGCCTGAGCTGCCGGCGGCCAAGCGGAAACGGTTTGTGGCGGAATACGGCCTGACGGGCTACGACGCGCGGGTGCTCAGCGCGACCCGCGAGCTGGCCGATTATTTCGAGGCGGTGGCCGGCGCCGGAGCAGCGGCGAAATCGGCCGCGAACTGGATCGAGGGCGAGCTGCTGCGCCGGCTGAAGGAAAGCGGGAGCGCGACCCCGGCCGAGCGCATAGCGCCCGCGGAACTGGCGGCGCTGATCGGACGGGTGGAAAGCGGCGAGATCACCGCAGCGAGCGGCAAGCGCGTCTTCGCACGGATGTTCGAGACCGGCGAGCCAGCGGCCAAGATCATCGAGGCCGAGGGTTTCGGGCAGATCAGCGACAGCGGCGAGATCGAGCGCGTCGTGCGCGAGATCATGGAGCGGGAGCCGGGCAACGTGGCGAAATACCGCGCCGGCAACGAGGGCGTGCTGAAATTTTTCGTGGGCCAGGTGATGCGCGCGACGCGCGGACAAGCCAATCCCCAACTGGTAAACGAAACGGTGAAGCGACTGCTGGCCGGATGAAGCTGCGGGCAGCTTTCGCGAACGGAGAGCCATGGCAGCGAAGCTGAAAGCGGGCGATCAGGCACCGGATTTCCGGTTGAAGACGGACGACGAGCGCGAGGTTTCCCTCGCCGATTTTCGCGGCCGCTGGCTCGTGCTCTACTTCTTTCCCAAGGCGTTGACCCCGGGTTGAATCCAGGAAGCGACCGAGTTTCGGGACGCGAAAAAGGATTTCGACAAACTGGGAGCGGCAATCGCCGGCTGCAGCGGCGACAAGGTGGCGACGCAGGCGCGATTCCGGGACAAATTCAAATTGAATTTCACCCTCCTGTGCGACCCGGAATTTCAGGCGATCGAAGCCTACGGGGCGCGGCGGATGAAACGGTTCATGGGCAAATCGGCGCTCGGGATCGTGCGCTCGACGGTGCTGATCGCCCCGGACGGCAAGATCGCGCACGTGTGGGAAACGGCTCCATCGAAGGGCCACGCAGCGGAGGTGCTCGAAGTGCTGCGAGGGTTGGCAGCGTAGAGCCCGATTTCCTTTCCTGATTTATCTTTTTCAAGCCATCGAATTCGTGAAAGAACACGGCGGCAGCGGTGTGCCGGGATGTGAGTGCGGCTGAACGAAAGGCGCAAACCAAGGCCTACGGCCAGCAAAGGCACTGGCGATGGCCACCAAAGCCGGGCTGGTGTGAATTACAGGGTGCAGGTGATCCGGCCGTCGCGCTCTTCGATGAGCATGTTGTCGATGAGGCGGGTGGAACCGATGAAGACGGCCATGACCGCGAGGCAAGAGCCGTGCACGCGCATGGCGGGCTCGAAGGTGTCGGCGTCGACGATCTCGGCATAGTCGATCGCGGACAGCGGCTCGGCCGAGAGGATTGCGCGCATTTCGTCGGCGAGGACGTCCGCCCGGCGCTCGCCGCGCTCGATGCGCTCGCGGACAGCAGCAAGCGAGCGATGGAGCACGGTGGCGGCCGCGCGTTCGGGGCCCTGAAGATAGCTATTGCGTGAACTGAGCGCCAGCCCATCCGGTTCGCGGACGATCGGGCAGACGACGATTTGGGTGTCGAGATTCAGGTCGCGCGTCATCTGGCGGATGATGCGGGCCTGCTGCGCATCCTTGCGGCCGAAATAGGCATAGGACGGCTGCACGATTTCGAAGAGCTTCAGCACGACGGTGGTGACGCCGCGGAAGTGGCCGGGCCGCGAGCGGCCCTCCAGGCGCTCGCTCAAGCCTTCGACCAGGACGGCGGAGGAAAAGTCGGATGGATACATCTCCTCGACCGGCGGCGCGAAGAGGTGCCCGACGCCGAGCGGCTCGAGCGCCGCGCGGTCGGCGTCGAGCGTGCGCGGGTAACGGTCGAAGTCCTCGGTTGGGCCGAACTGTTTCGGATTGACAAAGACGGAGACGACGACCGAAGAGCACTCGTCGCGCGCGGCACGGACCAGCGAGAG
The DNA here is from genome assembly GCA_021832085.1 of Acidobacteriota bacterium. Taxonomy (GTDB): domain Bacteria; phylum Acidobacteriota; class Terriglobia; order Acidiferrales; family UBA7541; genus JAKASX01. Next base: position 31,094 of record JAKBLM010000047.1, read on the forward strand.
ATGGCCGTCGTGCAGCGCGCCCATGGTAGGCACCAAGCCAACGATCGCTCCGTCGGTGCGCGCCTGCCGCGCCACCTGGTTCATCCAGTCGACGGTGTGGATCAACTCCACGGCCGATGCCCGGTCACGCCGTTCCCTTCTCCCGCTCGCGGTAGAAAAGGATCAGGTCTGTGTGCGGCGGCTGGGCGCCCAACTGGCGCAGCATGGTGACGATCTGACCGCGGTGATAGCTGCCGTGGTTGGCCAGGTGCTGGATCGGCTGCCAGAGCGGCTGTGCCGATGACTGGCCCGACAGGTTGCGATATTCGCAGACGCGCTCCAGGTCGGCGGCCGTGAGGCTCGCCACATATTCGATGAGTTGGCGGTCGATCGCACCAAGGCGTTCTCCCAGCGCAACCCGATCGTCGGTTTTCAGCCAGTCGGGCGGCGCGGTGGGCGAAACGCCGTGCCAGCGCTCGTTCCAGATCCATTCGGCCCCGGTGATGTGAGCGAGCGTGTCGCGAATCGAAGGAAAACTCGACTGGAGGTCGCGGGTGAACTGCTCGGCGGTGAGGGTGTCGCAACCGTCGAGAATGCGGCGGTTGGCCCAGGCGTTGAAATCAAAAAGCAGGCGGCAATCCTCTGGGGTCATCGGCGACTCCTTTCGCGTTGCTTGTGCCGCCCTGGCCGGCGGCGCAAATCAGGAACGATAGCGCTCACCGGCCCGCTCGCGCAATTCGGCCGGCAAATGGAACGATTCGGCATCGGAGGGGAAATCGCCAGCCCGCACATCGTCGGCGAAACGGCGCGCGGCTTCAGAGATCGCTCCGGCGAGATCCGCGTAGCGGCGAGCGAATTTCGGCGTGTGCTCCACGCTGAGGCCGACGAGGTCGTGAAAGACCAACACCTGGCCGTCGCAATCGGGCCCGGCGCCGATGCCGATCGTGGGGATGCGAAGCTCGCGGGAGATCTCCGTGGCGATTTCACGGGGGATCGATTCCAACACCAGCGAGAAGGCGCCGGCGGCCTCGATTGCACGGGCGTCGCGCAGCAGTGTGGCTGCGGCATCGGCGCTCTTGCCCTGCACCTTGAATCCCCCAAATTTGTGGAAGCTTTGCGGCGTGAGGCCGATGTGGCCCATGACCGGGATTTCGGCTTCGTTCAGGCGTGCAATCAGTTCGAGCCGGCGCTCGCCGCCTTCGAGTTTCACCGCGGCGGCGCCGCCCTCCTTCACCAGGCGCAGCGCGTTGCGTAGGCCGTCTTCGACCGAGACGTGAAAGCTGCCGTAAGGCATATCGGCGACAACCAGGGCGTGACGCGCGGCGCGCGCAACCGCCCGCGTGTGGTGCAGAACTTCGTCGAGCGTGACGGGGAGCGTGGTTTCGTAGCCGAGCACCACCATGCCGAGCGAATCCCCGATCAGCAGGATGTCGATGCCCGCCTCATCGAGCAGGCGCGCGGTGGGATAGTCGTAGGCGGTAAGGCAAGTGATTTTTTCGCGGGTCGCGAAGGAACCATCGGGAAGCCTGGTCTTGCGGGAAAGGATCGCGGGCACGGTGACGCGGCCGCTGCCCGCGGACGAAAATGCGCTCATTTCGGCCTCCGGTGCCGTCCCCGTGAATTCCAGGGTACAGCCCAGCAAAAACATCGTAGCACACGCGAGCCCGTAATCGTGCTTAGGACGTCCGCCTCGTTCGCATAGCCGAGGCGCGGCCCCTGGTGGCCGGTGCGGCTGGCCTGGGTGTCTTGGACGCGGGATCGGCGCCCGTCGCCGGATTGTTCGAGACGTATGCGTAAGCGTTCCAGAACTGCGGATTCTCCACATCCGCGCCGGCGGGGCTCGGGGCAGCGAAACTACCCTCCGTTGCCCTGAATGTCTGCCATCATCCGCTTCTTGGGCTACAACCCGCTGCCTGAAGCCGAGACCTTGGCCGGCAAGCTGACCCGCTACCGCACAACCCGAGGCGTCTCGCAAAGGGCCCTGGCGAATGGGCTAGGGATTGACCAAGCCACGCTCGCACGCTGGCCCAACTTCCGCGCCCGGGAGTGAGATTTTGGGTATCTTAGCCGGCAAGCCGTTTGTTTTCAGCAGGGGCTCGCCGCAAGGCCAGAATAGTGACGAATTACACATAACATTCATCTTGACATGTTAG
>JAKBLM010000048.1 GCA_021832085.1 Acidobacteriota bacterium
CCGCCTGCAGCCCGGTTCGAAACGCCACCCCCCGGCGTTTCGAACCGGGCTGCAGGCCCTTCGCGAAATCAGCGGCCGACAAAGAAAACGTCAGACCCAATTTGCTGAACTTGACGGACACAACTCGGCGGGAATTGTTTACGTAGATGGTGGCGTGGCGCTAGGCGGATTCGGCAGGCGAGAATGCCGTGGGGGAAACGGAGGTGGGTGTGGCACGGACGGTGAAGCGGGAGGGAGAGGAACGCGGAGGGCCACGGGCTGGAGCCTATGCCACCGGGGCGGCGGAGTGGCCTTCCAACCACGCGTCGGGCGAGCGGGCGCGTTTGGCGGCGCATCGGGCGCGATGCGGGATTTGCAAGCATCCGGAATGCGAAGAGATCGAGCGGGAATTTCTCGATTGGGTGAGTCCGCGAGAGATCGCGGAGAATTGGAAGCTGGCGAGCTACCGGGCAATCTATCGGCATGCGCATGCGGTTGGGCTATTCGAGCGACGGAGGAAAAATCGGCTGGCGGCGCTCGAGGCGATTATCGAACGCGTGCGGGAAGTGCCGGTGACGGCGAGCGCGGTGGTGGCGGCGATCCGGCTGAGCATGGAACTCGAAGGGGAACGGGACGAGCCGGAGCCGAAATTTCGCTGGAGTCTGGAGGGATTGCCGAGGACGAACGCGGTGACGGGTGTGGCGCCGGGCGATGAGGGCGCGTTGCAACGTGCGCCTGCGGGCGGCGACGGGGCTGGTGGGAGCGACCAATTGAGTCGCCCTGCGGGCGCAGACGCGGCGTGCGACGAGTTGGGCGCGGAGGGACACAGCCTGGAAAGTGCGCCAACGGCGGGGAGCGTGGATTCGGGATTGGAAATTTCGGAGGGGATGCGGGCGGCGCATGCGTTGCCCCGACCGACGGAGGAGGGCCAAAGGCTGAAGAATGCGCTGCTGAGGCGACAGGGTATCGCTTCTGCCGGCGGTAGCGGAACACGGGTGACACGGCCTGCGGATCACGCTTCGGCGAAGGCTCGGGCGGATTTGGCGGCGGAGGGAGCGCGAATTGTTTCGGGCGAGATCGATCCGCGGATCGTTTTGGGTGAGGATGGGCGCGTGGCGGGGATTCCGTGGCCGAAACAGAAGATTACGTTTGCGCGGTTTGCGAGGCGGTGGCGTGAGCGGGGACCGTAATGGCGGGCGCGCGAACGGCTATGGCCAGTGATGCTCTGGGTGGTGAGCTGCCGGGCGCGTGCAACGCGCCCCTACCGACGTCGTCAACCCGATCCAGCCCAAAACGTAAACGGCCGGCGGCAATCATAGATCTGGGATTGGAGATTTCAGAGGCGGTGCGGGCGACGCATGCGTCGCCCCTACGAACATGAGGACGACCGCAGGCCGACCAGTTCCCGGCGCCTGACCGGGCATGGGCGCGGTTCTTCGAGCGTCGGGAGGTGCGAGGGTGGGGGACAAGCGCTCGGGGAAAGATACGGTTCTCGAATGAAGCTGAATTCCGAAGGCGAAAATGGTGGGCGATCAAGGACTTGAACCTTGGACCTCTCCCGTGTGAGGGGAGCGCTCTAACCACTGAGCTAATCGCCCGTCCTGAATTTCCTACCTTACCAGATTCCCTGTGTTCGCAGCCACTTAACGCTCGCTCCGGACCGGGTGGCGAGCCACAGCTAGTGCCGCGAGTTGCAAGAAACCTAAAAAGATTTCCCGGCAGTGACCGGGCCTCAGGGCTAGAGCCGTACTGAGGTGGCGTGGCTTGCGGCACGACTGAAGTCGTGCCCTCAGGCCGAGCCGGATGCCATCGGGACTGGAATTTGTGAACGGGCATCCTAGATTCATTTCCAGCGCATGCCGGGCTAAAGCCCGGCGCTACACAAGATTGCCTTCGGGGGCTAAAGCCCCTTGACGTTGCTGGGTTTCATGTCGGAGCTAAAGCTCCGACCCACGAAAAGCTGTGCAACGAGCTTCCGACTCTGGAGGCTAGTAGGGGAAGCCGTCGGGCTGGGCTTCGGCCCACGCTTCCTTATCGACATATTGGGCCCCGGTTTCCAGGGCCTTTTCGTTCATCTCCAGGAGCTCGACCCGTTTGACTTTGTCTGCGATCACACGCTTGGCCGTTTCCGGACTCATGGACCCCGTCGCTTCGAGAAGGGCGCCCAGCAGGACCATATTCGCCACTTTCGCGGAACCGAGCATGTCGGCGATCTGGGACGCGGGGACGCAGGCGATGTGCGCGGGAGGGGCCTCAAAGTCCGCTGGAAGGGTGTTGCTGTTGTACAGGATGAGGCCCGATGGCGAGACGGAAGGAGCAAACTTGCGAAGCGAGATTTCGTTCATCGCAATCAGAACATCGGGTTGCGAGATGAGAGGCGAGCCAATGCGCTGCTCCGACAAGCAGACGTGACAATGGGCGCTTCCCGAGCGCATTTCAGGACCGTACGAGGGCAACCAACTCACTTCGAGTCCTTCCCGCATTCCCATTTCCGCCAGGATCTGCCCCAGGAGCAGCACACCCTGCCCGCCAAAGCCGGCGATCTTGATTTTCATCTCCTGAAACTGATGGGCGCTTTTCCGGGCAACGTGAGTCGATTCCCCTGCAATCTCGAGAACTTCCGGCACCGGCCGAATGGGCGGCGGGGTATCCGGAGGAAGAACCGGTTTGGCATCGCGGAAGGCTTTCAATGGAAATGCCGGAATCAATTTCTCGGCAACCCACCTGCGGGCGTCCACCGGCTCCATTCCCCAGATCGTGGGGCACGGGGAAAGGATTTCCACGAAGGAGAAGCCGAGTCCGCTCCGCTGAATTTCGAGCGCCTTCCGAATGGCGCGGCGCGCCTTCATGATGTTTTTGTTGTCGGAAAGCGCCACACGCTCGACGTACACGGGCGCCTCGAGGGTGGATAGCAGCTCGCACATGTGCAGCGGAAAACCTTCGTTCACCGGACGCCGGCCCCATGGAGACGTCGTCGTCTTCTGCCCGACCAGGGTTGTCGGAGCCATTTGGCCGCCGGTCATGCCGTAGATGGCGTTGTTCACGAAAATCACGGTGAACTTTTCCCCGCGGTTCGCGGCGTGGATGATTTCAGCTGTGCCGATAGCCGCCAAGTCGCCGTCTCCTTGATAGGAGATCACGATCTTGTCCGGGCAGGCGCGCTTGATCCCCGTCGCAGCGGCGGGCGCACGGCCATGCGCCACTTGCACGTTGCCCACGTCGAAATAGTAGTAAGCAAATACGGAGCAGCCGACAGGGCTCACGAGGATCGTGTTGTCCTGCAGTTTCATGTCCTCGATCGCCTCGGCGATCAGCTTGTGCACGACCCCGTGGCCGCAGCCGGGGCAATAGTGGGTCCGGTGCTTGAGGTCCGCCTTGCGCTCGTAGAGCCCGTAGAAAACCGCCGACTTCGCATGCGTCAGTTCGAATTCACTCGTTTGCGCAGTTACACTGATTTCTTCCGGCATCGCTGTCCTCTCTCAAGCGGTTTCTTTGGGCGTCAACCCGCCAACCACATGTTCGAGCACTTCCTCGACGGAAGGCACGTTTCCTCCGACGCGCCCGTAAAATTCGACAGGCACATCGCCATCAAGCGCAAGCCGGACATCCTCGACCATCTGCCCGTTGCTGAGCTCCACCACCAGAACTCTGTCCACGCGCGAGGCAGCCTGTTTCAGTGCTTCGGACGGGAACGGCCAGAGCGTGACCGGCCGGAACAAACCGAGCTTCAGCCCATCCCTGCGCGCGGTTTCCACCGCGGACCGCAAAAGACGCGAGACGATTCCGAAGCCTACCAGCAGGATCTCCGCATCCTCGGTTTGATACAGCTCGTGCCGGGGCTCGCGCTCCCGCACCAGGCGGTACTTTTCTTCCAGCTTGCGCTCGCGCATTTCGAGTTCGTCCGGTTCGAGGTAAATCGACGTCAGGAGATTCGGCCTCGTCTCGGATGTGCCGCGCACGGCCCACGGTTTATCCGGAACCGTCGCCTCGCGAAATTCCAGATCGACCGGCTCCATCATCTGGCCGACAAAGCCGTCCGTGAGAACGACCACGGGATTGCGATACCGGTCGGCCAGTTCGAAGGCGAGGCCGGTGAAGTCGGCCATTTCCTGCACGGAAGCCGGCGCGAGCACGATGTTGTGATAGTTTCCGTGCCCACCGCCCTTGACCATGGCGAAATAGTCGCTCTGCTCGGGTGCAATGTTGCCCAGTCCCGGCCCGCCGCGCACGACGTCCACAATCACGCACGGCAATTCCGCGCCAGCAAGATAGGAAATTCCTTCCTGCATGAGGCTGACTCCCGGTCCCGAAGACGCGGTCATGACGCGCAAGCCGGCCGCCGCCGCACCGTAAACCATATTGATGGAGGCAACTTCGCTCTCGGCTTGCAGGAAGGTGGCACCGACCTGCGGCATGTACAACGCCGCGGATTCCGCAATCTCACTCGCCGGAGTGATGGGATATCCGTAGTAAGCCTGGCAGCCGGCGAGAATCGCACCTTTCACAACGGCAACATTCCCCTTACAGAGCTGGCGCATGTTCGCCTCTCGTTTGATTCATCGCCGGATGTGGCGTTCGCAACTTGTAGACAACGATGGCGCCGGGTTCCGGGCAGCAGTAGAAGCAGATGCCGCAACCGGTGCAACCCGTGCCGTCATAACTGGCCGGATGGACGCCATAAGCGCTCAATTCCGGGGCCAAATGCAAGCATTGAGGGGGACAAGACTCGACGCAAAGACCGCAGCCCTTACACTCCTCCACACTGATGGATACTTTTCCATACGGGCCTGATGCCATGATCACCTCACACCCTGACTCGAGCGGAGGTCCCCACGCAGATCTCGCTCTTGGACTACACCACGATACCCTTAACCTACACCCCCGGCGCCCCTGAAAGCAACGCTCGACCCGGGCTAAATTTGAGGTAGATCAAAGCGTCCCGTGCCAGAAAAACCGGCTGGCGATTGTGTTCGCGGGCAGCCTGGCGTATGTTGTTGGCCAAGCCGGAGTCCATAGGAAACTTGTGACGTTTGTCATTGTTTGCCCTGCTTCAGCGAGGTAGTCTGAAAATGTGCGGGGATTTATCCAAGCGGGAAGCAGCAGGGGCTTGCGCATACGGAAAGATTTCGCCTTTAGAGGTTGGCGGTGGCCGCGAAGAAGGAGCGGCTGCCGCTGAAAAACGAGCTTCCGCCGGGGTTGCGCCCTTCCCCCACGCATCCTTGGCCGCCCCGGCGGACTAAATTTTCGCGAGCAGCCTCAAAGACGAAATGTGTTACGTGATTGACTGCTTCCTCCGCGGCAGGTTCAGGGGCCATTACGCCGAGGGGTGGCCGGGCGTATATTCCTGGCGAACCATGAGTCGATTCGCAAATTCCGGATAAATTAGGATCACGGCCGGTTCTCAGACGACTCCTGGCAATATCTGCCGGGGCTGGATGCGCGGGAATTCAGCACTTGCATGAATGAGAATCGCAGCAAGATAAACGCCCGCTACTGGCTGGCAATTTTCCTTCCCTGGCTCGTTTTGCCGGCATACGGGATTGCTCTGCTTCGAGCCTGGAGCCGGCTGGGACCTCGCCTGGCAGTGCATTTCGGAGCCGCTGGTGCGCCGAACGGCTGGCAAAACAAGGGAGATTTTGCACTCACATCCCTAGGGACAGTCTTTCTTGTCGAGGCCGTATTTTCTCTGGCCACGCGCTCATCGCGGCAGATCGATCCGCTGAAATCTCGTCAACTGTTTGCCGTTTATTATGGAAGCGCCGTATTCGTGGCCCTTATTTCCTGGGGGATTGTTCAACACAGCCTCCATGGAGGATCTTTCAGCATGTCGTTGCCCATATGGGCTGCCGTGGGAGCTGGTGCATTAGGCTACTGGCTTGGCGGGGACGGAAATGCAGGGCCCGTCCTGAACGAAAGGCGCGCCGATGGGGCCAAGCACGGCATCATTGGGATCGACGTGCACCGCAAGGTTTTCCCGATTGTCATACGTGCGGTTTGCTTTATTGCCATCACATGGCTGGCTCTCAAACCAAGAATGGGACTACCTGAACGACTGCTAATAAGCGCGGTTGCAGCGCTGACAGGGTATTCCACGCTGCTTGCGGCCGCTGGATATTCCTACATCGTCCGTAACGATTCGGTTGAAGTCAGGGGCTTATTTCGGCCTGCTCGGGTGATTCCGCGAGAAGACGTTAATTCGGTTGACATCCGGCCTGCGTCGAGACTGCGAGGCCATGGCTGGCGCCTGTGGCCCGGTGGCGCGGCCTATTACCTGGGTGGAAAGCAGGCGGTGCAACTAAAAATGCCGGAAGGAAGTCTGTTTCTGGGCTCCAACCGACCGGCCTATTTGTTTACCCTCATTCAGAAGATGCTCGAAAATCGGCAATCCCCGCGAGTCTCGTAACTCTGAACTCCACCCGCCAGTGGCGAACCAGGAAAACCTGAAGAATGCGAGGAAGGGCCGAATGAGAGAGCGTCCCGCCCGCAGTTGAAGGTTGGCAAAGGCGGCGGGATCATTCTGCGCCACTTTTTCGTTCGAAGGTTGGAATTCTGACTTCTTTTCGCAGGGCGAGGATGGCGGCCCACGCCCAGAAGTGCGCGTGGCCATAGATCCGGCGAAAATGCTATCCCGCGTTTAATTCGCTGTGGCAGCTGACCAGTCAGTCTGACCGCGAGGCTGTCTCCGGGTCCCTTCGCCACTTCATTGGAACGGACATTCCAGGCTCGGCGCTTTCACTCGAAACCGACGTCGCTAGGCGAGTTGTGCTTCGAAGACTCCGGGCAGGCCCGGAAATCGAGGACCACGTCAACTTTGTGCGTTTTCGGGTTGGGATAGATCTGGTCGTCGGACGGCGAAAGGCCGGGAAGCAGAAGGAGCTTTTCTCTGCGGTAGAAATTCACCACCTCACCCCAGTTGAAAATCGCGCCCGGGCTGAGCTTCGACGTCAGCAGCGGTTTCAAGTTCGGATCCAGGCCGAGAATCTGCAATCGCCCAACACGGTATTGCTTTCCCTGGTCCAAAAGGACGAAGAACGAGACGCGGTCGAGCGCGGTATCGATATGGAAGCCCGAGACAGCCGCAGCTTTGATGTATCCGTTGGTTGCATAAAAGTGCCGAATCGCGCGGAGGCCCTCGCTTACCTTTCCGGCGTCGAGGATTTGGCCGGGGTGGATGGGCATCAGGTCGCGCAACCGCTGATGCGAGAAGGCCAGCTTCTGGCCGGGATTCGCATCGAGCACGCGGACCACGCCTACGCGGTATTGCGGGCCCGGATCGACGGAAATGCGGAGGGAGAAATGGCGTGCCGTGGCGCTTGAGCTCACCGCCTGCGTCTTGACGTCGACCACGGCCTGGAAATAGCCGTCATTTGTCCAGGCCGAACGGACCGTATGCCACACGCGAGGAAGCCACTGGGGCCCTCCCGGTTTCGCCCGCTTTCTCAAAAGCGCCACCAATCGGCTGCGGCTGGTTTCCAAAGGAAATGAGACGCCGGGGAATGTCACCGAATCGAGGAAAACCGGGCGGTGGCGTTTTGCCACCACATGCTCGCCGCAGCGCTTCGGGAACCGCAATGCCTGCGCATGGATCGAGCCACACAGGATCAGGCTGCCTGCGGCAGCCGCAAGCATGGCCGAGAGCAACCCCCCACGCGACATCGTTCCGAAAATATACGTCCGCGCGGGGCAACGGACAAGACCCTTCAAACGGCGCTTTCGGCCCTCGCGCAGGCAAGTGCTACGGCGGTCGCGACGGCGCCGGTTCTCTCCCATCGCCAAGCTTGCCGCCGGCCTTGCACTGTGGTCGAATGGCGCGTCGTGGCGCGGCAAACGACCGATTCCCTGGCGGAGTTTCAGCGGCAACTGCTCGACTGGTTCGGCGCCCACCGGCGCGATCTGCCCTGGCGGCGCACGCGCAACCCCTACCGCGTCTGGATTTCCGAAATCATGCTCCAGCAGACGCGCACCGCCGCCGTGCTTCCTTACTATCGCCGTTTCCTGCGGGCGTTCCCTTCGGTCGCCGCGCTTGCCCGCGCCCGCGGCGAAGCGGTGTTGGGCGGCTGGGCAGGCCTCGGCTATTACAGCCGGGCACGAAACCTGCATCGTGCAGCGAAGATCATCGTTCGCGACCACTCCGGCCGCTTTCCCAGCACGCTCGATGCCGCGCTCGCGCTGCCCGGCGTGGGCAACTACACGGCGCGCGCCGTGCTTAGTATCGCCTACGGCTCACCGCTCGCCGTGCTCGACGGCAACGTGGCCCGCGTGATCGCGCGCCGCGAGGCGATCGAGGGCGACCTGCGCGCGCCGGGACAGTGGAAGCGTCTTCAGGCCATCGCCGACCGCTGGCTCTCCGGCCGCGCGCCGGGCGATTGGAACCAGGCAATGATGGAGCTGGGCGCCACCGTCTGCACGCCGCGCCGGCCACGCTGCGGCGCATGCCCGGTGCGCAAAGGCTGCCGCGCTTTTCGGCTCGGCATGGCCGAGCGCCTGCCTGAGCGGCGCAAGAAGCTCGCGCCGGTTCGCCTGCGCATTGCCGTTGCCGTCTTGCTTGACGAGCGCGGCCGCACCTTGCTGCTCCGGTCCGAGGCGCCGCAGGCTTCTCGCGTTGCCGATTCCCCCGGAGACCTCGCCACCCTCTTTTCCCGAATGTGGCATTTCCCCGCAGTGGCTTCGGCAGGCGATGCGCGCGCCGAGCTTTCCAGCCATCTTGCCGGCGAATTCGGGCTCGATGGCGGCCAATGGCAGCCTCTCGCGAAGCTCCGGCACACGGTCACGTTTCGCGAAATCACGATCGAGCCGTGGCTTGTTTTGGCCGATTCCCTGCCGACGGCCGCTCGCGGGCGGGTTGTGGCGCTCGACCGCGTGCCGCGCATGGCCGTCTCGAGCGCGTCGCGAAAAATCGCCGCGGCAGCGCTCAATTCGCTGCGGGGCAAATAGCCGGAATCAGGCCGCGTCGCAGGTGGAAATCGTGAGGATGGGCGCCGAAGCGGTGCCGCCGGGAGTCACGCGCACGGGCGAGGGGGTCGTCTTCGTCGACCGGCAACCTTGCGCCTCCACGGTGAAGGCCGGCGGCGCGGCGCTAGGCAAGAAATGCGTCCCCGAGGCTGAAAATACGCCGATGCGCGGACTTGCCGCCGGCAGCGTGAAGGAATAAGGGATCGCGCTCGGACCGGCAACCATCAACGTGCCCGCTGGGCTATGCGGCAGCGGAATGGTGAAGGTGAGCGCACGCGCGCCAGACCCGGCGCGCGCGAGCGCCGAGACACGCACTTGACCGAACCCGCGTCTCTTGCCGGCGAGCAGCGAAACCTGGCCCACCACCGTCGCCGGCTCGGCGCTCACCGTACCGGACCGAACCAGTGGAATGTCGCCCGTCGCGACGCCCGCCGGCACGCCAAGTAGGAGCGCCGGCACGTAAGCAACCCGTTCGCTGCTCACGGCGACCACCGCGAGGTCGTATTCGCCATCGGGCACCGGGCACAGGGTGAAGTTGCCATCGTCATCGGGCGTGGCCGCCATGACGATGCGATCGATGCCGCCCTCGCCGCGTTGCTCGAGGGCAATGATGGCGCGGCCCTCGATAGCCTCGCCGGTGGCGCCATCAATCACGCGACCGCTGATTGTCGACGCGCGGTCGAGCACACCTGCGCGGGCCGCAGGCACAAAGGAGTAGCTGCCCGGTTTTTCCGATTCGACCCGCGAAACCACCGAATCGCAGCCGTCGAGGCTGATATTGACCTGCGTCGTCCCGCTCGGCGAAATCGTGAACTGGCGGCCCGGGATTGCGCCGGGGCCGATATCGAACGAATCGCCGGACGGCAGATCGAGCGGCAGCACCGCTCCGTTGCGCGTCACCACGCAGTTGGCCGTCGGCTTGGCTGCGCCACGGCAACGATTTTCACCGGCAATCGAAGAGAAGTCGCCCGCGGCGCCAAGCAACGAGACGCGGAGCATGCGATAGTCACCCGCCGGGGCAATCCCATGGCCCAGCATCGCGAGCCGACAGCGCTCGTCGGTCTTGCCAAGCAGGTCGACCTGCACCGGCCGTTCGCGGAGAAGCGGCGCCAAATCCACAAAGCCCGCCGCGCCTTCGGAGACCGAGGGGTTGGGACCGGCCGCGACGCCCGCAATGGTGATAAAGATGTGCGCGTAAGGCCCATCGGGAGCGGCGCAGGTTGCCGGATCGCTGATGCTGACGACTACATGACCGCCGGGCGGCGCTTGGGCGGAAGGAGTGGACGGCGGCTCGGGACTGCAAGAGGCGCAAGCGATCGCAGCCAACACGGCGACCGAAGCGAGGATGGCCGACAAGAAGCGTTGCACGACGCCACCACCCGGGAAAGCTGGACACTCCCTCTAGTTTCGATCTTCTCACCGGACGGCCGGCGCTACAAGCGCGGCCGGACGCGCCATACCGGCTGCTATACTACTGTAGTGCGTCGCAGATGTCGTTACGCGTAGCCCGGTCTTCAGGGCGGCATGTGCCGAGCTAAAGCTCGGCGCTACACCAGATTTGAAGACGATGGTTGCCGCAGAACAAGACGACATTTGTTTGACGGACTGCACTAGACGCTGCGGCAATCCCCGCCAGGCCGAGGCTCCGGGCCTCCGCTCCGACGGAAAGCTGCCGGGAGCGTGTCCTGGATCTTGGAAATTGGACTGCCGGGATTTTGCAACGATTCGAGATTGAGAGTCGCGGCCAGGCCGTGCTCGCTTACGCCGATTCCGATGCCAAAAGTGGGATTGATCAGCCTCGGGTGCCCGAAGAACCTCGTCGATAGCGAGGTCATGCTCGGCCATTTGCGCGCCGACGGCTACGAAATCACGCCTCGCGCCGAAGAGGCCGACGTCCTCGTCGTGAACACCTGCAGCTTCATCGCCCCGGCGCAGGAGGAGTCAGTCGCAACGATCCTCGAAATGGCGGAACTGAAGAAGACTGGCCGCGCACGCCGGCTGATCGTCGCCGGCTGCCTGGTGGAGCGCTATCGCGACGAAATTCGCCGGCAGATTCCCGAGGTGGACGCGGTCATTGGCACGGGGGAAGTGGAAAGCATTCTCCAGGCCGTCCGCGGGGAGCTGGAGCCAGCGCCGGAAGGCACCAGCCGGCTGCCCGAGTTTCTCTATCACGACCGCACGCCGCGCCTGCTCGCCACGCCGCGCCACACGGCCTACGTGAAGATCAACGAGGGCTGCGACCACCCCTGCTCGTTTTGCATTATTCCGCAGCTGCGCGGGCGTTTTCGCAGCCGCCGGCCGGAATCGGTTGTTCGCGAAGCGCGGTCGCTCGCGCGCGCCGGGGTGCGCGAACTGACCCTGATCGGCCAGGATACCACCGCCTACGGCGCCGACCTGGGCGTTGCCGACGGTTTGCCGGGCCTGCTCGAACGGCTGGCCGAAATCGACGAAGTCGCCTGGATCCGTTTCCTCTACTGCTATCCCAATCGCGTCACGGCACGCCTGCTCGAAACCATCGCGGCGAACGAGAAGCTCGTTCGCTACCTGGACATGCCGCTCCAGCACGCCAGCCGCAACGTTCTCGCGCGTATGAAGCGCGGCTCTCACGGCGGCGCATTCCTGAAACTGGTCGACCGCATCCGGCGCATCATTCCCGGCGTCGCGCTCCGCACCACCTTCATCGTCGGCTTCCCCGGAGAGACCGAAGCGGATTTCCGCGAGCTTTGCGATTTCGTGCGCGCGGCCGAGTTCGACTGGATGGGCGTTTTCGCCTACTCCGACGAGGAAACCGCCGCGAGCCACGCCCTGGATGGCAAAGTCGATCCCGAAACGATCGAACGCCGCCGCCGGACGCTGATGGCGCTGCAGCGCAAGATCAGCGCGCGCCGACTCCGCGCCCGCGCCGGCCAGCAAGCGACGGTGCTCGTCGAGGGGCCCTCGCACGACACGGAATGGCTCTGGGAAGGACGCGTGGAGGGAATGGCGCCCGATATCGACGGCAAGGTCTACCTGACGGAATTTCCCGAAAACGAAGAGCCGCAACCGGGCCGGCTGGCGCGCGTTCGCATTTTGCGCGCCACCGATTACGACCTGGTTGCCCGCGTCGAAGAGCTGCTCGACGCGCCGCCCCCCGCCGCGCCCGAGCCGATCGCGATGGGCAGCGCGCTGCGCGTGTTAGGCTAGACGGCTGTCGGCGATGCGCTGGCGCTGCCCCATCTGCCGCAGACCGACCGATTCGACGACCGATCGCCAGTTTCCTTTTTGCAGCGAGCGTTGCCGGATGGCCGATCTGGGAGCGTGGGCGAGCGGGGAATACGTAATCTCGGAGCCGGCCACCGATCTCGACGATTCGCCGGACTTTCCCACAGCGGGAGACGATGAAGACGAACACTGAAAACAGTTCCGCCAAGCCCCGGTTTGCCGTGGCGCTGGCCACGGTCTTCGGCACGGGCCGACTGCCGCTGGTGCCAGGCACGTTCGGCGCGGTGGTAGGCGTCGGCATCGGCTGCCTGATGGCCTGGGCCACCGGCGCGCTCGCGGCCGGCGGACGGGTCTCGCCCCGTTTCCTCGGAATCTATCTGGCGGTCAACGTGGTGATAGCTTTGGCCGGCGTCTGGGCGGCCTCGCTGACCTCCGACTTTCTGCGGCACAAGGATCCCCCGTCGGTAGTTATCGACGAGGTTTCGGGGCAATTGATCGCCTTTGCCGGATTCCTCGGCGGCCTCGCGGGGCTCAACTGGAAATCTTTGGTACTGGGTTTTATACTTTTTCGCGGTTTCGATGTTTTGAAGCCCTTTCCCGCCCGACGCGCCGAATGGCTGCCGGGGGGCTGGGGCGTGATGGCCGACGACTGGTTCGCCGGGGCCTATGCGGCCATCGCGTTGTGGTTGACACACAGATACCTGCTCTGAGCCGGGGAAAAACGCTTGCACAAGCGACAAGGCGAACCACAGATCGATAATGTCTCGCCCGGTGCGGCGATCCCTGGAGGCGACATCTTCATCCGCGGAAGCGGGTTCCAGGCGAGCAATGGAACGCGCCCGGTGGTGCGCTTCGGCGAAACCGAAGGCAGCCTGCTGCTCTGGAGCGAAAACCTGCTGGTCGCGCGCGTTCCGGAAGGCGCCGGTTCCGACCTGATGGTCGAAACCGTCGGCGGTGGCACCGCTTCCTTCCCCCTGGCGCTCGGCCGGCTGGTGGCCGAAAATCTGCACCCCGTGGCCAATCCAGCGGTCGACGAGGAAGGCAATATCTACGTTACCTTCAGCGGCCAGCGCGGGCAGAAGGTTCCCGTTTCCCTGTACAAGATCGCTCCCGATTACACCGTCAAGCCGCTTGCGGCCCAGTTGATGAATCCCACGGGCCTGGCGATCGACCGCACCGGGGCGCTTTTCGTCAGTTGCCGGAACGACGGCACGATCCATCGACTCGGGCCGGAAGGCCGCTTCCAGAAATGGGTCGAGGGCATGGGCATCGCCACCGGACTCGCCTTCGATCACGAGGGCAATCTCTACGTTGGCGACCGCAGCGGCACGATTTTCAAGATTTCGCCGCAGCGCGAGATCCTGGTCTTCGCCACGCTCGAGCCTTCGATTTCCGCCTATCACCTGGCTTTCAGTCCCGAGGGCACGCTGTTCGTGAGCGGCCCGACGACTTCCAGCTACGATCGCGTATACCGGATCACCCACGCCGGCGAGGTGAACGTTTTCTTCCGCGGGCTCGGACGGCCGCAGGGCATGGCTTTCGATCAATCGGGCAATCTGCTGATCGCGGCTTCGCTTGGCGGCCGGCGCGGCATCGTGCGGATCACGCCGCAGGCGGAAGCGGAACTCGTGCTTAGCGGCACGGGTCTGGTGGGGCTGGCGCTGCTTTCGCGGCGCGCCCTGCTCGCCACCAGCAACGCGCTTTTTGCCGTCGACTGGGACGTGGTCGGGCTGCCGCTCGGCGGCTGAGTTTCCCATGCCGGAAAAAATCGAGAAGAGCGACCGCGAGTGGCGGGACCAGCTCCGTCCCGAGGAATATGCCGTTACCCGCCGGAAAGCGACTGAACCAGCCTTTACCGGCCGCTACTGGGATTGCCACGCCGACGGCGTATACCATTGCGTCTGCTGCGGCGCGCCGCTGTTCAGCTCGGAGACGAAGTTCGATTCCGGAACCGGCTGGCCCAGCTTCTGGGCGCCGCTCGAAGCTTCCGCTTTGGCCCTCGAAGAGGACAACTCGCACGGCATGCGCCGGGTGGAAGTAAAATGCGCTCGCTGCGACGCGCATCTGGGGCACCTGTTCCCGGACGGGCCGCCGCCGACGGGCATGCGCTTCTGCCTCAATTCCGCCGCTTTGCGGCTGGTGGAACCGGCTGAGAATCCTGGCGCCTGACCGCGCACGGATCAAAATCTGGATGAAGCACGCGGAGATCATCGCCGTCGGATCGGAACTGCTGACCCCGTTCCACCTCGACACCAATTCCCTCTTCCTCACCGAAGAGCTGAACCGGCTGGGCTTGGCCGTGATCCGCAAGAGCATCGTGGCCGACGACCGGCAGGCGTTGCGCGAAGCGTTCGCCCAGGCGCTCGAGCGCGCCGACCTGGTGATCGCCACCGGCGGGCTCGGCCCCACCGAGGACGACCTGACCCGCGAAGCCCTGGCCGATCTGCTCGAGCGACGGCTGCTGCCCAACGCGCGCGTGCTCGATGAAATTCGCGAACGGTTCGCGCATCGAGGCCGGACGATGACGCCGAACAACGAGCGCCAGGCGCTGGTGCCCGAAGGAGCAATGGTTCTCCCAAACGCGCTGGGTACGGCACCGGGCCTGTGGCTCGAGACGCGTGGGCGCGTGGTGGTGTTGCTGCCCGGCCCGCCGGGCGAACTCCGCCACGTCTTCACCGAGCAGGTGCTGCCGCAACTGGAGAAGCGCTCCGGCGCGCGCCGCATGGCGCACCGGCTGCTCCGCGTGGCGGGGATGTCCGAATCGCATCTCGACCATCGCATCGCCGAAATCTACAAGCGGTATGAATCCGTCGAAACCACGATTCTGGCCACGCCGGAAGGTATCGAGATTCACCTGACGCTCTGGAGCGAGGATTCGGCCGAAGCAGGGCGCGTGCTCGACGAACTCGCCGGCCGGATCACGATGGCCCTGGGGGAGGCGGTGTTTTCGGTGGACGGAGAGACGCTCGACGAGGTGGTGGCGCGGGAACTGCAACTCTCCGGCGCAACCATCGCTGTCGCCGAGAGTTGCACCGGCGGCATGGTTTCCGCGCGCCTCACCAACATTGCCGGCAGCTCGGTCTATTTTCGCGGCGGCGTCGTTTCTTACAGCAATGAGATGAAAACCGCGTGGGTCGGCGTTCCCGCCGAACTGATCGAGCGGCACGGTGCCGTTTCGGCCGAGGTGGCGATCGCCATGGCCACGGGCGTGCGCCGTGCGGCCGATGCCACGCTCGGCGTCGGCATCACCGGCATCGCCGGGCCCGGCGGCGGCACGCCGGAAAAACCGGTGGGCACCGTTCACTTTTCGCTTGCCGACGCCGCCGGGGCGCAGGAACGGCTTGTCCGGTTCGGAGGCGACCGCGACCGCATTCGCCGCCTGGCGTCGCAGACCGCGCTCGACATGATTCGCCGCTACCTCTTCCGCGCCCGGCAGGGGCGGGGCTGAGCGTGCGCGTCTTCATCGCAATCGATATCCCGGAAGAGGTCCGCCGCCGCATCGGCGAGTTCGCGCGCGAAATGCGCGACCGAGCCCCCCATGCGCGCTGGGTCCGCGTCGATGGCATCCACATCACGCTGAAATTCATCGGCGAAGTGCCGTCCGAGCGCGTCGAGGCCATTCGCCGGGCGCTCGCGCCGGTGCGCGCATCCGAGCCGATCCGGATGGATTTTCGCGACGCCGGTTTTTTCCCCGACGAGCGCCGGCCGCGCGTATTTTGGGTGGGCATTCACGCCTCGCCGGCGCTGGCCGAACTGGCCGCGGCGATCGAGCAAAGCCTCGAGCCGCTCGGCATCGCCCGGGAATCCCGTGCGTTCCAGCCGCACCTGACGCTCGCCCGGTTCGAACGGCCGAGCACGAGCGGCGATTTGCGCCGGGCGCTGGCTGAGGGCGGGAAGCGCGAATTCGGCTCGGCGGTCGCGCGGGCGTTTCACCTTTACGAAAGCCGGATCGGGCCGGGAGGCGCCCGCTATACCCGGCTCGAAACGTTTGTCTTCGCCCCGGAAACGTCGTGAGAACGCCATGAACCTGTTCGCAACTTTTGCGATCGGCTATTTGCTGGGCTCGATCCCCTTTGGTTTTCTAATCGCGCGCTTTGCCGGGGTTCGCGATATCCGCCGAACCGGCAGCGGCAATATTGGCGCCACCAACATCACGCGCACGGTCGGCATCCTTCCCGGCATCGCCACCCTGCTGCTCGACGGCGGCAAGGGAGCGCTGGCCGTCTGGATCGCCGGTCATTGGGGACATGGGATTGCGCCGCCGGTCATTTTCGCGGGGCTGGCCGCCATTCTTGGCCACATGTACCCTGTCTGGTTGCGCTTTCGGGGCGGGCGCGGCGTGGCGACGGCAATCGGCGTTTTCCTGATGATCGGGCCGTGGGCCGTGCTGGCGGATCTGGCGCTCTGGCTGGCGGTGATGTTGATCTGGCGGTACGCCTCGCTCAGTTCGATCCTGTGGGCCGCGGCGCTTCCGCTGGCGATGTACTGGCTCTACGTGCCCGGTGAGCATCCCTCCCCGGATATTACGGTGGGCACGGTGCTCGCCGCGATATTCATCATCTGGCGTCACCGGGAAAACCTGCGCCGCCTTGTGGAAGGCACCGAACCACGCTTCACCTGGCACCACTGAACCGCCATGGAACAGATTGCCATTCTCGGCGGCGGGAGTTGGGGCACGGCACTGGCACTGTTGCTCGCGCGCCACAGGCCGGGCGAGTGTATCCGCCTTTGGGTGCACGATGGGGCGCTGGGGCGCTCGATGCAGGAGAGCCGGGTGAACGACGTTTACCTGCCCGGTTTCGAACTGCCGCCGGCCATTGCGATTACTTCCGATCTGCGGGCCGCTGTTGCCGACGCGACGCTAGTGGTCGGCGTCATGCCCTCGGCACACGCTCGCGAAGTCTATACCGCAGCGATCGAGGCCGCGGAACAGTTGCCGGCGTTCGTGAGCGCCACCAAGGGAATCGAGATCTCGCGCCTCGCTCGCATGAGCCAGGTAATCGAGGAAGTTGCCGCCGCGCGCAGGGCCGAGAAACCGCGTGTCGCCGCGCTTTCCGGCCCATCGTTCGCTCAGGAAACCGCGCGCGGCGATCCCATCGCCGTGGTGGCGGCTTCGCGCGACCGCGAGCTGGCCCGGACCGTGCAGGAACTCTTTTCCGGTCCCTCCTTCCGCGTCTATACGAGCGACGACATCGTCGGCGTCGAACTCGGCGGCGCGGTGAAAAACATCATCGCCATCGCGGCCGGAATCTGCGTGGGCCTCGGCTTTGGCCATAGCACGCTGGCGGCCCTGGTCACCCGCGGCGCCGCGGAAATGGGGCGACTGGCCTGCGCTCTGGGTGCACTGCCCCGCACGCTCGCCGGCCTTTCCGGCATCGGCGATCTGGTGCTCACCGCGACCGGGCCGCTCAGCCGCAATCGCACCGTCGGGATCGAGCTCGGGCGCGGCCGGCCGCTCGTCGAAATCCTGCAGTCCATGCGCATGGTGGCCGAAGGCATAGGCACCACTGCTGCAGCCCTCCAACTCGCCCGCCGATCCGGCATCGAAATGCCGATCACCGAGCAGATGTATGCCGTGCTCTACGAAAACCGTCCCCCGCGCGACGCCATCCGCGAACTGATGCAGCGCAAGCTCAAAGAGGAATAGCGTTCCGCTGCGCTGAAGCCGCAGCGGCTTTTCGTTCGCACTTTGCCGCTCTCGCCAGCAACCGCGCGTCCGGATGCGATGCAGCCAACGACGTCGTCGCCCCACGGCGATGCAGGCTGATTTTCGTTGAAACGGCCCTTGGCTGAGACGGACAATCGATGTAACAGGCGGGACCCGGGGGATAATTACGGAATCCGATTCCGGGGAACTGCCATGAATGCTGGCCTGCTCCAGCTGATCGCGGTTCTGGCGGCTTCCCTCATCGTTTTGTCAACCCTGGCCGCCCTGCTCTGGGGCGTGTGGACCTACAAGGGCAATGGGGAAGTCCAGGTGCAGCTTCTGGCCCTGGGCGCCTTGCAACACTACCTCGATCTCGCGCTTGCGCATCCGGATATGGCCAGCCGGGACGAAAGCAAGCCCGTCGACGCCCAATACGCCTGGTTCGCCGCACAGGCACTGAATACCGCTCAGACGCTCTGGATCGTGGTCGGACGCCAGGCAAATTGGCAGCGGTCGATCCATGCCATCGTTCGCCAGCATCGCGCGTTTCCGCGGTCGGATGCGTTCCTAAGCAACGACTTCAGCCCCGAATTCGTCAATTACTTGCGAGAAGGAGTCACCGACCTCAAATGCGCCCAAGCGAGCGACGCCAAATAGGCTCGAATCCGGCTGCGGGGCGAGTGCTCTCCCGCTCGGCGATGAGCTTTTATCGAGCCGTCCTGATCTGAACTCGCGGGATCGAAAACCAGGAGCCGCGGAGGTGAAGGATGACCAAGTCCACCATGCGGGCAGCGCGCTTCGTTCGCGCCAGCCGCCAGTTGACGGTAAAGGATGTCCCGGTGCCTCAACCGGGACCGGGCGAAGTGCTCATTCGCGTGGAAGCCTGCGGAATTTGCCTTTCAGACGTGCACATGCTCGACGGCACATTTCCGCCTCCGGAGCTGGAGGAAATCACTCCCGGTCACGAAGCCTCGGGCACGATCGAGCAGGTGGGCCCCGGTGTGCCGCTGTGGCACGCGGGGCAGCGCGTGATCCTGCTGGCAGGCAAGGCCTGCGGCGTCTGCCGGCACTGCGTCAGCGGAAACTTCATGGATTGCACACACCCGGTGGTTATGGGCCAGGGATACGACGGCGGCTGGGCCGAGTACGTCGTCGTTCCCTACCACCTTCTGACGGAAATCCCCGACCACGTGCCGCTCGAGGAAGCCGCGCTCATCGCTGATGCTGTGGCCACTCCGTTCACCGGACTGATCCATCGCGGCGGGCTTCGGCTCGGAGAAACCGTTGGCCTGTGGGGCATCGGCGGCCTGGGAGTGCACGCGGTACAGATCGCCCGGCTTGCCGGGGCCGCGATGATCATCGCCGTCGATCCCGTCGAAGCTGCCCGCCGGCGCGCGCTGGAGTTGGGAGCCGACCACGCACTGGACCCGAATGCGGTTGACATCGTCGCGGAAGTGACGCGACTCACCAACGGCGAAGGGTTGAACCTGACGGTGGATCTCTCCGGCGTCAACAGCGCGCTCGACCAGGCCGAGGCTTGCCTGGCGCGCCACGGGCGGTCCGTCGTCATTGGCATGTGCATGGACCCGATGCGGCTCACCGAGTCGTCGGTCCTGTTCGGCTATCACAACCATGCCCTGCTCGGTCACGAAGGCTACTTCAAACGGGACATCGAACAGATCGTGCGCCTGGTCGCCACGGGCCGGCTGGATTTGTCCCGGTCGATTTCCCATCGGGTGCCGATCGAAGACGTTGCCCGCGGCGTAGAGATGCTGAGCACGAAAGAAGGCAATCCAGTCCCCATCGTGGTGAAACCGTGATGGATCGGCGCTTCCTTTTGGCAGCGCTTCACGAGACCGGAGCATTCGACGCGGGCGGTTCGCCGCGGCCGCGATTCCGGCGCGGGAACCTGAGCGGTGAGGAGAAAGACGATGTTCAAGCTTTCGGAGGAATCCAGCTACCTGATGCCCGTCAATTTCGGCCCGTTTTACCAAGGCCCGCCGGGACCGACCACCTACCACGACGTCACTGCCGTCACCATCAGCTACGAAACCGACCCGGGAATGTTGGCACGCCACATCCCGGAGGGCTTTGAGAACACGCAACCGGTGCTGATTGTCCAGTATTGCCTCTCCAGGGCCGCCGATTGGCTGGCGGGCAGCGGCTACAATCTGATCCTCGTCGGCACGCCCGTCACCTATGTTCACGGCCCCGAACGCATCGAAGGCGTCTACACTTTGGTGATTTGGGAAAACAGGACCATCCCTATCCTGGCCGGCCGGGAGCAGACGGGCATGCCGAAGATCTTCGCCGACATCGAAGACCACCGGCAGATCGGCGACCAGCTGATCACCAACGCCAGTTATGCGGGATGGACGTTTCTCCGAATGCATTTTCGGCAAACGAAGCGGATGACCCCTGAAGAGTTGGCGGTGCTGAACAAGCGGGCGGGCAGTGTCAACGTCTTCGGCTGGCGTTACATCCCCAATACCGGCCGGCCGGGCGCCGCGCTCAGCCATGCCACGCTGTTCCCCCAGGATTTCGTCTATGCGGCCGCATGGCAGGGCGAAGGCCAGGTGCAATGGCAAGCCCTCGATTTCGAGCAGTATCCGGTGCATGCGACGGTCACTCAGGCGCTTCATCAGCTCCCGATCAAGGGCTATCGCGACTGCCTGATGACCCAGGGCAGCATCGTCTTAAGAAACGACCTGGCGAGGCAGCTGCCATAAACTGGAAGTAATTTGCCGGCGAGATGAGAGCCGTACATAGCTCCGCTCGCCGGGGCCGAAACGCGTCGCGGCCCTGCCGCAAGGCTGCCGGAAGGCGAGGAATTCCTGCCAGCCCGGCTCACGCTGCACGCTTCCCCGCCTGCCCGTGCTTCCCGCGTGCTTTGCTTCCTGCGCCGACGTTCTTTACAATGCCTTTCGGACTCGATTTTTCACTCCCATTCCATGCTGACACTGTTTGGCAAGCCCGAACCCACACTCCTCGACCGGCTGAAGCAGTCGGTGACGAAGACACGCGAGCAACTTGGCGCGCGCATCGGCCCGCTGCTGGCGGGCGGACGGTCGGTCGATCCGCAACTCTTCCGCGAACTGGAAGCCTCGCTGCTTGCCGCCGATCTCGGCGTTCGCACCACCAAGGAGCTGCTCGCCGGCCTGCGCGAAGACGCCGAGCGCGGCAATTTTCAGGACGCCGCCCAGCTCAAGGAGGCGTTGAAGAAGCGCCTGGCTGACCTTTTGCGGCTGCCAGAGGCTGCCCCGGCCGCGAACGGCGCGCGGCCACAGGTGATTTTCGTTGTGGGCGTCAACGGCACCGGCAAGACGACCACGATCGGCAAGCTTGCCTGGCGACTGAAGCAGGAGGGCCGGCCCACCGTGCTCTGTGCCGCCGATACTTTCCGCGCGGCAGCTATCGAGCAACTGGAGGTGTGGGCGCAGCGTGCCGGAGTCGAGATCGTGCGCCAGAAGACGGGCGCCGATCCCGCCGCGGTCGTCTACGACGGGCTCTCGAGCGCGATCAAAGGCTCGGCCGAGGTGGTGATTGTCGACACCGCCGGCCGGCTGCACACCAAGCACAACCTGATGGCCGAACTCGAAAAGATGAAACGCACCGCGGCAAAGCTCGTCCCCGGCGCCCCGCACGAGGTGCTGCTGGTGCTCGACGCCACCACCGGGCAGAATGGCCTGGCGCAAGCGCGCGAATTCACCGCGCACGCCGGCGTCACCGGCATCGTTCTGACCAAGCTCGACGGGACCGCCAAGGGCGGCATCGTCGTCGCCATCGCCCGCGAACTGGGCCTGCCGGTGCGCTACGTCGGCACCGGCGAGCAGGCCGACGACCTGGTGCCATTCGACGCGCCGACGTTCGTCAATTCCCTATTCGATTGAGCCGGCCGATGAGCAACGCACGGCCGGCCGATGAGCGATGGATCCGCAGGGCGCTCGAACTGGCGCGCCGCGGCGAAGCGCTCGCCCATCCGAACCCGATGGTCGGAGCGGTGCTGGTGCGTGGCGGACGCGTGGTGGGCGAGGGCTTTCACACCTGGGAGGGGATCAAGCACGCGGAAATTCTGGCGATCGAACGCGCCGGCCGCAAAGCGCGCGGCTCGACGCTCTACCTCAATCTGGAACCCTGCTGCCACTCCGGCCGCACCGGTCCCTGCACCGACGCCATTCTCGCCGCCGGGATCCGCCGCGTGGTCGCTTCGATGGCCGATCCGAATCCGCTCGTCTCGGGCAAGGGTTTCCGCAAGCTGCGCCGCGCGGGCGTCGAGGTCACCGTCGGCATGGGCGAGGCCGAAGCGCGCCGGCTGAACGAGGCTTTCGCGCTCTGGATTCGCCGCCGGCGCCCGCTGGTCACACTCAAGACCGCGGCCACGCTCGACGGCCAGATCTCGTTCGCGCTGCCTAGCCGGCGCCCGCGTGAACGCTGGATCAGTTCGCAGGCTTCGCGACACTACGTGCAGCGCCTGCGCCACGGCGCCGACGCGATTCTCACCGGCATCGACACGGTACTTGCCGACAATCCCCTGCTCACCGACCGCAGCGGCTTGCCGCGCGCGCGCCCGCTGCTGCGCGTTGTGATGGACTCGCGGCTGCGGCTGCCGCTGCGCTCGCAACTGGTGCGGACGGCTGCCGATGACCTGCTCGTCTTCACGCTGCGCTCGCCCGATTGCCCAGCGGCGCGGCGACTCGCCAAACGCGGCGTGCGCGTAGCGCGCGTGCGCGCGCGAGGCGAGCGACCCGATCCCGCGGCGGTGCTGGCCGAGCTGGGACGGCTCGGCATCCTCAGCCTGCTGGTCGAAGCCGGCCCGCGACTGAATGGCGCGTTGCTGGCCCGCGGACTCGCGGACAAGGTTTTGCTCTTCTATTCGCCCAGGATTCTGGGCCGGCCAACGGTGCCACTGGCGTTGGCCGCTGCCGGGGCCCGGCAGCCGCTGGCCACGCTGACGCTGGGCGAACTCCAGCGATTCGGGCCCGATTTCGCCGTGGAGGGATACTTGCGCGATGTTTACCGGGATCATTGAGCTTGTCGGAACCATTCGCCGATTCGAGCCTGCCGGCCAAGGCGGCCGCATCGAAATCGCAGTCGATCCAACCGAACTTGCCCAACCGTTCACGCTGGGCCAGAGCATCGCGGTAAACGGCTGCTGCCTCACCGTGGTCGAAGCGAAGGACGACGCCTTCGCCGCCGATCTTTCGCCGGAGACCCTCCGGCGCACTTCGCTCAAACGGATCGCGCCCGGCACGCTGGTCAATCTCGAGCGGCCGCTGCGGGCCGGCGACGAACTCGGCGGCCATTTCGTGCTCGGGCACGTCGACGGGGTCGGCCGGATAGCGCGGCTGCGGCGGGAAGCCGAGAACGGATGGCTGGGGGTGCAAATCGGGCCCGAGTTGGAGCGCTACGTGGCGATGAAGGGATCGCTGGCGATCGACGGGATCAGCCTGACGGTGGCCGGGTGCAGCGGCAGCCTGGCGGAATTCGCCATCATCCCCTACACCTTTGCCCATACGAATCTTCGGCAGAAGAGCGAAGGCGACCTGGTGAACGTCGAAGTCGACGTGCTGGCCCGCTACCTGGAGCGGCTGCAGGAGGCGCGCACCGAACCGCTCGCTTCGCGCTTGACGATCGAGCGGCTGATCGACGAAGGTTTTTGATGCGGGCGGCGGTCGATCGTTTCCGGCTCCCGCGCCACAGCGGAGCTGCCGGGATCGTGGTCGTGGTTTTCGCGGATCGGAGCCGCCGGCGTTGCGCCGGTCGCCGCAGGAGTGCGGGAAAAGGGGCATTTCTGGAAAAGCGGCTGAGCAAATTCCAACCCGGGAGGTGCCGATGAGGCCGTTGATCTATTTCTTACTTGCCTTGCTGCTGACGGGCGTGCCGCTCGCGGCGCAGTCCGGGCAAAATCCGCCCGCGCAGCAAAAGACGGCTCAGCCGGTCCCACCGAACACCCGTGCGATGGAGACCCTGGGCAAGGTCGGCGACACAAACTACCTGTGGACCAACGGCCGGGCGTGGATGTCGCTTCCCGACAACGCCAAGATCGCGCTGGTGGCAGGAATCGAGCAGGGCATCATTCTCAGCGTCCGGGAAAACTGGAAGGTCATGCCCAAGCACGAGCAGCAGGAACTGGTGAAGACAGCGGCCCGGTTGACGGTAGGCGGCTTCACGTTCCGCGAGCTGGCGGTCGATATCGACGGGCTCTACCTGGATCAGGCCAATCTCGGCATTCCCATCGTCGACGCCTATGAGTACGCCCTGCTCGAGCTGAAGAAAGCACCCAAGCGGCGACTGAGACATTTCCTCGACCAGTTGCGAAAAGCCTATCATCTGCCGAACCCCCCGAATCCGGAGCAGAAACATTGAGCGCGCCACTGATCACGCTGACCACGGACTTCGGGTCCTCCGATCCTTTCGTTGGCGCGATGAAGGGCGTCATCTCGTCGATCGAGCCCGAGGCGCGCATCTACGACATCACGCACCAAGTCACGCCCTTCGACGTGCTCGACGGGGCGCTGATCCTGGCGGCGGCGGCGCGCTACTGGCCGGCGCAAACGATTCACGTGGCGGTGGTGGATCCCGGCGTTGGCACGGTGCGGCGGCCGCTGCTGGTGAGCGCCGGCGCCCACTATTACATCGCACCCGATAACGGCGTCCTTTCGCTCGTGCTCGATCGCGAAACCGAAATCCGCGCCTGGCACATCACCGCCGACCGGTATTTCGTTCACCCGGTCAGCCGCACCTTCCACGGCCGCGACATCTTTGCGCCCGCAGCCGCCTGGCTGGCGCGCGAGGGGAAACCGGAGAATTTCGGTCCGGAAATCACCGACTACGAACGCTTCACGCTGCCAGGGCCGGAGATCTCGGAGAATACGATCCGCGGCGTGATCCTGCGCGCCGACCGTTTCGGCAACCTGCTGACGAACCTGCGGCCGGAAGACGCACCCCGGCTGGCCACCGGCGCCCGTTTCCGGCTGAAGACGGGCCAGGCGGAAGTGACGCGGCGCGTGACCACCTTCGGCGAAGGCGCGGAGGGAGAGCCGTGCCTACTGCTGGGATCGAGCGGCTACTTCGAGATCGCCGTCAATCGGGCCAGTGCGGCAGAACGGACCGGAGCCGCTTCCGGCTCGCCTTTCACGTTGGAATTTTCCTGAAGCGTTTCCGAAAGGCAGGCCTTTTCGAGCGACGGGCCCGGTCGGGACGCCGCGTCAGACTTCCTTGCGTGTCGGGATGCTGGCTTCGAGCGTCGTTCCGGAACCGCCGGAGCGGATCTCGAGCGTTCCACCGAGTTCGCGGACGCGTTCCTTCATGCCCGTAATGCCCACCCCCAGGCGCGAAGCGCGCGGCACGTCGGCCAAAGAGGGCTGGGGCATTCCGTGCCCGCGGTCGGCCACTTGGACGACAATGTTCGCGTTTTTGCGGGTGAAGCGAACACTGGCGCTGGCGCTGCCGGAATGGCGCTGCACGTTCGTCAGCCCCTCCTGCACCACGCGGAATAGCGCCAGTTCCACCGACCGCGGCAAACGGCCGAGGTCCGGCGGAATGGCCAGGTCGACCTGAATGCCGCTCCGCTCGACAAATCCCTGCACATACCAGGTGACCGTCGAGGACAGACCCAGTTCCTCGAGCAGCGGCGGGTGCAGCAGATAGGAAAGCGTGCGGATTTCCTGCACGTTTTGCTGCACCAGCTCGCGGCTTTCCTGGAGGATCGTGTGCGCCTTCGGCTCGGACGCGATGGAGGAATTCTCGAGCCAGGAAAGATTCATCGCCAGGGCGGCCAGGCGCTGTCCCAGGCTGTCGTGCAGCTCTCGGGCAATCCGGCGCCGCTCGCTGTCCTGGGCACGCAACAACTGGGCCGAAAGCCGGCGCAACGATTCTTCGGCCTGCTTGCGCGTGGTGATGTCCATGGCGATTCCCACGATCCGGTTCACTCGCCCGGTTTCGTCATGGATGGGAAAGCCGCGATCCCAGATCCAGCGGATCGATCCGTCGGGCCGAAGGATGCGGAACTCGGCGGCGAAGCTTCCCTGCTTCACGATGTGGTCGTACATCCCAGCGACGCGCTCGCGGTCGTCAGGGTGGATCGCGTCCTGCCAGGAGAGCGGCTGCTGCCGAAAGCTCTGGCACGAACGGCCCCAGATGGTCTCGTAGGCCGGATTGACGTAGAGGCCGCGGGTGCCGCTCGCGTCGGACATCCAGAAGACTTCCTCGACGTTTTCGGCCATCTGGCGGAAGCGCTCCTCGCTTTCGCGGATGGCCTCTTCGTTGCGCCGGCGTTCGATGGCGGCGGCGAGCACGTTGCCGATGGCCTGGAGGAAATTGGCGTCGTCGGCTTTGAACTCGCGCCGGGAGCGGCTGTGCGCCCCGAGCACGCCGAAGGGCCGTTCGCGCCCCATGATGATGACGCTCAGGCCGCTGACCACTCCGTGTTCGCGCAGGAGCGAAGGGCCGCTGAAGCGCGTCTCCACGCGCAGGTCCTCGACAACCACCGGCTCGCGCGCCAACAGCGTATAGCCGGCCTGGGACTCGGCGCCCGCATCGACGAGCGCACGGCCAAGCGTGCCCTCGCGCCAGCCGACGCCCGCGCGCAGCAGAAACTGGCGGCCGTCGGGCAGTAATTCGAGCACCTTGCAGAGTTCCACGTCGAGCGTGTGGGCCACCAATTCAACCGCCTCGTTCAGCAACGTGGCCAGGTCCACGCCGGAAAGAGCGCGCTGTCCGAGGTTGGCGATTGCCTCCTGTTGCCGGGTCCTCGCCTCGAGTTCGCGTTCGGTGGCTTTGCGATCGGTAACGTCGCGGATCGCCGTGGAAACGAGCGTGCCGTCCTCCGTTTCCAGCGGACCCAGCGAAATTTCAGCGGGAAAGACGGTGCCGTCCTTGCGGCGGCCGGAGAATTCCAGCCCCGTGCCCATCCGGCGGGTGTGCGGCAGGGCGAAATAGGTGGCGGCGTGCTGGGCATGCGAATCGCGGGCGTCTTCCGGGAGCAAAATTTCCACCGGCTGGCCGATGAGTTCCTGCTTGGTGTAGCCGAAGAGCCGCTCCGCCTGCGCGTTGACGAGCACGATGCGATTTTCGCGGTCGGCAATGACCATGGCGTCGGGAGCGGCTTCGAGCAGATCGCGAAACTTTCCCTCCGCCCGTTTCCGCTCGGTGATATCGCGGATGATGCCGAGCCCGCCGACGATCTCGCCCGAGGCGCCGCGTAGCGGGGAATACGAACCCTCGAAGAAACCGCTCCGGCCGGTCTGGGCGATCGAATAGGCTTGGTCAGAGGCGAGTGCGCTGTGTCCCTCGAGCGGCGCACCCATTGTCTTATCCAGTCCAGCCTCAACCAGCGAAGGAAACACGTCGAAGGCCCGGCGGCCCAACACTTCTTCCTGCGGAATCCCCGTGAGCGATTCCATGCCAGGGTTCCAGAGGGTGAGGCAAAAGTCGCGGTCGTAGGCCAGGATGCCGTCCATGCTGCTGCGAATCAGAGACTGCGAAAACTCCTTTTCGCGGCGGACGGTGCGCTCGGCGCGCTCTCGTTCGCTCACATCGCTCTCGATCAGGAAAAAGGAGCCAAGCACCAGGAAGCAGGCCAGGACCGCCGTCACCAGGCTGAGCAGGCGGGTGCGGCGGACGCCGGGCAGCGATCGTGTCGCGCGCGCTTCCAGCGTTGCCTGCTCGTGATCCTGCATGTCCTTGAGCGCGACGGTGATTCGTTCCGCCAGTTTGTCCTGGCGATCGCGGACAGCCGGCGGCAGGCTTGTGCCGGGCGGCAGCGTGAGGAGCTGATTTTCCTGCAGCATCCACTGGTCGAGCAGGCGGTCGAAGCGGTTGAGCGCCCCGAGGATCTTATCCGGGTCCTCCTGCGCCAGCATGTGCAGATGGCGGTCGGTCTGACGGATTTCCGCCGAAAGGGTGCCATAGGCTTGCCGGTTTTGCACCTGGCCGCGGGCGTATTCACGGCCATATTGCTCCGCGCGACCGAGGTCGACGCGGATGGTTTCGATGTCGGCAAGGACGCGATTGGTATGGGCGATCCAGGCAGCTCCCCGGACCACACGGGACGCATTGCGAAAGGCGGCGATGCCGAGGAAGACGAAAACGAGCAGGGCAAGTCCGAAGCTGAAGGCGAGTTTCGCCCGCAAAGAGACCCTCATAATTCCTCGCTTGGGTTCCTGTGTCGGTTCGCTTTTGCGCATCGGGCCGGTATGGATGATACCTTGAGCCTATAGTTCCCGGCCTTCCCGGTCAAATCCCCTCCCCGCTGGCCGGCGCGGCCACCCCGCAAAATAACCTAGGAAGCCCTAAGGGTTCCTTTTCCCGGGATCGGGGGCAGACACCGATGGCTGCTTACGGGGCCGTCGCTCATGCTGGAAAGAGCCGGAAGCCGGAGCATCGAGCCGGCACGGCTCCAAGGATCCCGTCATGGAAAGTGAACGAGCAGCTGAACCCGAACGCGCCAATCCGCGGCGGGAATCGGCGCCGGCGGACCTCAAGGATTTCGAGCGAATCTACCGGCTCTATGTGCCCCGCGTTTACCGCACATGCCTGCGCATGGTCGGGAATCCGGCCGACGCCGAGGAACTCACACAGGACGTTTTTCTCCAGGTTTTTCGCAAGCTCGATACCTATCGAGGCGAGTCCGCCTTTTCGACCTGGTTGCATCGTGTGGCCGTCAATACCGTGCTGATGAGGCTGCGCAAGAAGCGTGGGCATTTGGAAGTCTCGCTCGAGAACGTCGTCGAGACCGAGGAAGGCAGCGAAATGCCGGCCGCACAATTCGGGGTCGACGATCCCGGCTTGCTAGGGGCGGTCGACCGGCTCGGACTCGAGCGCGCGATCATTCGCCTGCCGGTTTCGCAACGGCTGGCATTCGTGCTGCACGACGTGGAAGGCTACAGCTACGAAGAGATCGCGGCAATGACCGACTGCACGGTCGAAAGCGCCAAATACCGGCTGCACAGCGCGCGCGTTACACTGCGCGGCCTGCTGCGCGAATATCAGAAGGAGCACCGGCGGCCGGAAGCTGAGCCTGACTCGCGTCGGCAGGCCGAGGCTCCGCGCACAACCGCAGCGGCGGAGATTGAGCGCGGTCGCGTGCCGGACACAGAAGCGGCGCCGCCCGCGCTTGAGGACAAGACCCTGCCGCTGGCTCCCGTGCTTGGCTAGTCCACGCTTCGCAAGCCATCGCACCGGAGCTGGAGATCGGCTGAAAACCGGCCTCGCGCGCGGGAACGGCAGGCTCAATCGACCGAATAGGTGATTTCGGTGCGCCGGATGCGGTAGCAGGAAAAGGCCAGCACAGCCACGGTGAAACCGAGCAGGCCGGCGACGGCAACTGCGCTGGAAATCGGCCCGGTGGAAACGGTGAAGAGTCCCAGCAGGAACGAATTTGACGGGACGCTGACCGGGTAGAGATGTTTCAGGTAAAACGTGACGCTGAGCATCTGAAGCCAGCCGGGCAGCACCGGAGTGATCGTCTCCCAGCCGAGAAACAGCGCGCCGGGAACAATGGGATTCCTGAAGACGAGGCTCAAGCCGAGGAAAACCGCGCCGTAGCCCAGCGCTCCCAGCGCGATGATCAACAGATAGACGCCCAACTGGCCCAAACCGGGCCCATCGAACACGTAGGCCGAGCCCAACTTCCCAAACCGCCCGTAGAGAAGGAAGAAAGACCCGAGCACGGAGATCTCGAAGACGGAGATGACGATCGCCGCGCCGGCCAGGAATTTTCCAATCACCAGCACTTCCCTGCGTACCGGCGTGAGGAAGGGATAGTGAAGGGTTCGCTCGACCATTTCGCCGCGGAAAAGCCAGGTGAAAACGCCCATGCAGGCGAAAAACAGGCCCAGGCGCACATAGTAGAGCTGCATGATGCCGGCGAAGATCTGCGTCTGGTTTTCGAGCGCCGCGGCATCGACCGGCTGCCTGGAATGAACCACCCAGGGAACTCCAAAGAGCAGGAGCGGCACAAACGCCAGCAGAAATACCCAGAAGCGCCGGCGGGTGAACAGGCTGCGACGCAGCTCATGCCGGACGAGGATACCGATCTGCCGGACCCAAAGCCGCCACGGGGGCCCTGTCCATTCGGCCGGCGGCCGCACAGCGCTGGCGCCATCGCTCATGTGAGATTCCCGTCCGAACCGATGAGATATTGGTAGAGCGAGTTCACATCGTCGTCGGCCGGGGCGACGGTGTCGATCTCCACCAGGCCCGCGGTGACCGCGCGGTTGAGCAGCAGATAAAATTTCTCGGCGTTGGTCGTCCGCACCAGCAGCCCGCCGCCGTCCTTCTGGAGCTTGGCCTCGACGACATCGCCCAGCGAAAAAGCCTCGGCGGCCAGCCCCCTCGCGTTCGAGCAACGCACCAGGATCTGCATCGGCTGGTCCTGCACTTCCCGGCGGACCTCGTGAATACGGCCCTCGGCCACGATAAAGCCATTGCTGATCAGAATGACGCGATCGGAGATGCGGTCGACCTCTTCGAGGATGTGGCTGGAGATGATCAGGTGAAGGCCCTGGCTGCCAAGTTCCTGAAACAGGGCGAGCGATTCGGCGCGCGCCATCGGATCAAGGCCATTGAGCGGCTCGTCGAGCACCAGCACCGACGGATGATGGGCAATCGCCTGCCCCAATCGAACGCGCTGGCGCATGCCCTTGCTGTAGCCCGCCACGCGGCGCATGCCGGCTTCCCGGAGACCGACGCGATCGAGCGCCTCCTCGCTGAACCGGTTCGCCTCGGCGCCTGAAAAACCCGCGAGCCGCAAAGGCCAGTAGATGAAATCGTAGCCGGTGACGCCGTGAGGGAAAGAGTCGAACTGGGTGCAATAGCCGACATGGCGAAAGAATTCCTGCGGATCACCGGGCGAGAGGCCGCGGACCGTCACCCGCCCGTGCGTCGGCCGGATCAGCCCGGTCATCAGGTTCATCAGCGTGGTTTTGCCCGAGCCGTTGGGGCCGACCAGCGCGGTGATTCCCGGCTCCAGGGAGAAGCTGACGCGATTCACGCCGAGAATCTCCCCGTAGAATTTCGAGACGTTCTCGAAGACCACCCTGTCGGCAGCCGGCGTCATCCGCGCACCACCTCGAAAGCGCGCAGCCGCGCCTGGAGCAGCTCGAGCGAGAGCACCGAGACCAGCGCGAACATGCCCCAAGCCGCCGAATGCGGAATGGTCGCTTCGGTGCCGGTGTACGACGTCCGGAAGCCGGCGTAGAGAATCACGTGAAACAGATACGCCAGATCTAGCAGCCGGCCCCAATGCGTCTGTAGAGTGGCGTCGATCACCGCGCCGAAGCCGGAGGGGATCAGAAAGACGGCGAAGATCGCGCCCATGGCGACGATTCGCCACTTCACCCAAGCCGAGGTGGCCAGCGCCACAAGCGAAAGCAGCACGATCCAGACCAGCGAGGTCCAGAGGATCGGGCCGATCATCCACCGGTGGCTGCCCAACCATGGCGCGGAGGAGAGCCCCGCTTCGAGAAAGAGCAGTGCGAGTGCGGGAATCCAGGTGAGGAACGAGAGCAGCACGCCAAGCACCGCGAATTTCCCCGCCACGTATTCGGCGCGGCTGAATGGCCGGCTGAGAAACAGCGGCAACGCCCCGTTCGAAAGGTCTCCTGCCACCAGCGTGGGGCAAACCCAGCAGGTCATCAGAAAAGCAAAGGAACTCTGGACCTGCAGGAACGCGGTGAAAAATCCCGTACTGACGTGGAGCTTGAGCTTCGCTGACGCCAGGGAAAGCAGCATGTGCACCAGCGAGCTATTGGCCACAAAAATATAGCCGGCGAAGCCCAGCACTGGAAGCAGGCAGGCAATGAAAAAGCCGAGGAAAAACCGGGACGCGAAAAGGTCGCGAAACGCGAAGCGCGTGAGCACGAAACAGCGCGACCATCGCTGCGTAAGCCGTCCATGGAAGGGCTCGTAATGGCGCTTATAGACGGCCATTCGTCGCTCCCGCCTGTTCCATCGCCTTCAGGAAAATATCCTCGAGTGAATCGCGACGGTGATTCAGCCGCTCGATCTGCACGCCCTGCTCGCCGGCGATGCGGTAAACGTCGCGGATGCCCACGCCATCGGGCAGCACCACGCGGAAGCGCGACGTACCGGAGCCCGAGCATTCGCAGCCCAGCGCTTTGAGCGCGGAGGGAAACGCCTGGCCGGCGCCGGCGGCTTCGATTTCCAGGAACTGGCGATTCGCCTGCCGCTCCTGCTCGAGATTGCACACGGCGGCGATCCGGCCGTCGCGCAGGATCAGCACCTCGTCGCAGGTTTCCTCCACGTCGTGCAGCAGGTGTGAGGAGAGCAGCAGGTGCGTGTCGGTGGTATCGCGGATTTCGCGAATCAGGCCGATCAGGCGCTTGCGGCCGGGCGGATCGAGGCCGTTGGTCGGCTCGTCGAGGATCAGCAACCGCGGGCCGTGAGCAATCGCCTGCGCCAGCTTGGCCAGTTGCCTCATGCCCTGCGAATAGGTGCCGAGCGCGCGATAGCGCGCCTCGCCGAGGCCGACGTAGACGAATGACTGATGGGCGCGCTCGAGCGCCAGTTCGGCCGGCAAGCCGGAAATTTCTGCCATGTAGCTGACGAAACGGATGCCGGTCATCCGCGCGATGAAAGCGTCGTTTTCGGGCATATAGCCGACTTGCGAACGAAGCTGGCCGGCGTCGGTGCGAATGTCGAGTCCCAGCACACGGGCCGTGCCGCTCGACGGCCGATGGAAGCCAAGCAGGGTGAGAATCAGGGTCGATTTGCCGGCGCCGTTGGGGCCGAGCAGGCCGATCGCCCGCGACTGAAGCGCACCATTAAGCCCATGCAGGATCTTGCGGCCGCCCAGGTCCACTTCCAGGCCGCTCAGTTCGATTGTCGGCACCATCTAGTCTCCACCCTACATTACGGATTTCCGCGCCGGGAAGTTTCAACGGTCGCGGCGCGACGTATTGATTTTAAGGGTGCTCCATGCTCGGTTTGAAGCTGTGAAAAAACTATTGCAGATGAGCGCGAGTTCCGTAATCTTGCGGGATGAGCCAAGCAAATTTCTCCAGTCAATCTTTGATTCGCTACGTGAACCGGCAGC
>JAKBLM010000049.1 GCA_021832085.1 Acidobacteriota bacterium
GAATCCCGCCAACCGCGCGGGATTGCCACTTTCCCACAGCCGCGGCGACGACCATTCCTCGGTAACATTCTTAATGTCTCGACGACGCACGCCTCGGTAACATTTTCGAATGGCTTGACAGGGATGCA
Organism: Acidobacteriota bacterium; assembly: GCA_021832085.1. Taxonomy (GTDB): domain Bacteria; phylum Acidobacteriota; class Terriglobia; order Acidiferrales; family UBA7541; genus JAKASX01. Next base: position 129 of record JAKBLM010000049.1, read on the forward strand.
AGCGCACGGACACGGCTCTTGCGGCCGCCGCTGTTTGGGGCTTTCGATCCTGTTGGTAACCCGATCCTTCGTAAGGACACGGCTTCAGCCGTGCCGAAAGCATGGGGACAGCAAAGCGCCTTTAGGCGCTGAGGGCCAGTTGCCACACAGCGTGTCGATGTAATTTCGGGGCGGGTCAAGGCATGGGCGGCTTGATGCCGTGTGCGTCCGAGTCTTTCGATTTTGGCTTTCGAATGAATACGTGAATGATATCGGGGAAAAACTCCTTAAAGACGTCGGCGCCAACGTTGCCAGCCATGGTGAGTCCGAAGCTTGTGGCTGCGTCGCCGATGGAATTCTGGTCCTTCGGGAGCCAGGCGCGCGCCACGAACGCTCCGGCAGCGATGCCGCCCAAGTGGGAAAACGCGATCGAGCGGTGGCCGTCATGGTGGCGGGCGAGCACGCTGCCGGTGACAGCGTACCAAATACGCCGCCCCAAGCCTTTCTTGCCGGAGTTGAAATAGCGATTGTCCTCGTCGAGCGCGCTGGAAAGACCAAACGTCACGGTTCGCTCGATCGTGTACTGACCGAAAATATTACCGTAGCGCAAACCGTAGCCGCTGCCTCCCTGCTCCCAAAGGTCCGGCTTGTCATTCCACTGGTCAAGACCCGCGGAAAAAGCCACCCTCACAAAGCTCAACGGATTGATCAACGAGTCGAAATAAAGACGGTTCCGTTGGCGTTGATTGAGCGGAGTGAAGTCGGCGGCCGTTCGTGTTCCAGCCATGTTCAGCAGATTGAACACGTTCTTGCCGAGTTTCTGATCGGTCTTGGGAGTCTCGGTTGTGGGAGCCGACGGCTGCTGCCCTGTCAGAGAGGTCAGAGAGCCCGGGCTTGTCTGGCCCCAAACTGGAAGTGCACAAGACAGTCCGAGGATGGCCACAGCGCAGAGGCACGCACGCACACGACCGATCACTCCCCGGCCTTGGTTCTTTGCCCGTGCCTGGATCGTGGGCTTCACGTTGCGTTCGCTCGCGCAGCCTGGCAGCGCTCAGGCTGAGAGAGCGGAATAGTCTTGGCCGAAACGGTCCCCAACTCCAGCCATCTTGCGCCCCTGCATCGTAGTGCGCTGCTCGGCTCCTGCCGACAGGCCGGCTGGAAGGTCACTTCGCCAGCGGGATTTGCGATGAGACTCCCATCATGACGATGGTGTCCATCTTGTTTTCGATCTGATAGAAGCGCAGCACGGTCTTGGCGGGGAGAATCTTGGCGAAGCGCGGCTCGAATTTTTCCTTGACCGCGACAACTTCCTTCTGCAGCCGCAGATAGCGCTTCATCAAGTCGGCCGCCTGCTCGTCATTGAGCGTTTCGTATTGTTCGCCATAATCGGCGATCAAATTCATCAGTTTGTCACCCACCTCTTCCATTTGTGTCCGGTATTGCCGGTAAAGTGGCCAGAAAGCCTTGGCCTGTTCGTCGGTAAGCTGAAGGTTTGAGGCGACAATCGCTTGCCGGTCGGCTTGGATGTCGGCCCGGGTGACTTCCACTTCCGATCTCTCCTGGGCGAAAAGATTCCCTGCCAGGCCAAAGGCCAGAAAACCGGCTACCAACAGCAAGCTGAACTTTCGCATGTCGTTTTCTCCCTTTTCCTCCGAATCGGCGATTTCGCTCTTTCGGCCGCGAACACACGTCTGCGTTTCGCATAGCCGTTCGCGCAGGCGAGGCCCACAGCCTTGCTTCATGCTAGGAGGGAATGCAGGGGCGGGTAACTGTCAGAACTGACAGTCGGGGCGGAAAGAAAAACGCCCGCGAAATGACCAGGCCTCTCCCTGTAATCGGCACCAAATAAATGAGATAGGAGAGGCTGCTGCTTCTCGCCCGGGCTCGGCGGGTGAGAGCGACTGCGCCACGCGGATCCAAATACTCGCCCGCGCGGCGCGAGCCCCTAGTTCTTGGCGGTTAACTGGTCAATTTCGGCGATTTCTTCCGAAGCGAGCTCCCATTCGGCGGCGCGGGCGTTTTGCTCGACCTGCTCGGGCTTGGTGGCGCCGGCAATCACGCTCGAAACTTGCGGCCGCGCGGCCAGCCAGCTGATGGCGAGTTCCGCCATGCTCCGGTTTCGCTGGGCGCAGAATTTTTCCAGCCGCTCGACGATCGTCCAATTTGCTTCGCTCAGGTAGCGTTCGGCGAGCTGCGGCCAGGCGGCCATGCGCGTGTCCTGCGGCGGAGCCACATTGCGCTTGTACTTGCCGGTGAGCAGCCCGCTCGCGAGCGGGAAATAGGGCAGCAGGCCCAAGTCGAAACGTTGCATGGCGGGCAGCAGTTCGCCTTCGGGTTGCCGAACGAGCAGGCTGTATTCGTTCTGGCACGAGACGAAGGAATAAATGCCGAGCTGGCGAGAAATCCACTGGGCATCGGTCACTTGCCAGGCGGCAAAATTGGAGCAGCCGATATAGCGGACCTTGCCCTGATGAACCAGGTCGTCGAGGGCGCGAAGGGTTTCCTCGAGCGGCGTCTCGGGATCGAACCAGTGTTGCTGGTAGAGGTCGATCCAGTCGGTGTTGAGGCGGCGAAGGCTGTCCTCAACGGCGCTCATGATGTAGCGCCGCGAAGCCCCTTTCATCCTTCCCGCGTCGTCCATCTGGCTGCTGAATTTTGTCGCCAGGACCACCTCCTTGCGCCGTGGTCCGAGGATCTGGCCCAGGAATGTCTCCGAGCCTCCCCGGTTGCCATAGGAATCCGAGGTGTCGAACATGGTGATGCCAAGGTCCAGGGCCTTGTGGACCACCTTGCGGGTCGCTTCGAGGTCGATTCGACCGCCGAAATTGTTGCAGCCGAGGCCTATCAGAGAGACCTTTAGTCCCGACTTTCCAAGATTGCGCTGTTTCATGGGTTCGCTCGGTCCTCCTTGCGGGTTTGCGAAACGTTTGGCCGCTTTCCAATCTATTTCAGCCTACACGTTTCGGCCAATTTCGCGGCCGGATTTTTGGCAAACGGGCAAATCGAGACTGCTATAATTGACGTTTGACGGCGCCGCGCAGGGTGGTGTAGCGCCGAGAGGAACAAGCCAGCCAAGAGAATGCCCGGACATTGGAGTTACATCACGTTGGTCCTCTACCTGGCCAGCCTGGGCCTGTACGTGCGTTTTCTGTACGCGGGCCGGCGGTGGACGGGGAGACTGGCGACCATCCTGCTCGCGCTGGGGCTTGGCAGCCATTATTTGGCGTTGCTCGAGCGCTCGCATTGGGTGCATTCGGTCCCCTACAACGATCTCTACGGGTCGCTCTCGCTTTTCGGATGGCTCCTGGCGGCAACCTACCTCGGGCTTGAACTCTATTACCGCCAGCGTTCGATGGGCGCCTTCGTGCTTCCGTGCGTGCTCGTGCTGTTCATCGTGGGAACCTGGTCGAGCCACGGCCTGCCCGCGACACATCTCGAGCAGGGCACAATGTTCGCCTTACACGTCACCTTGAGCATTCTCGCCTATGCCGCCTTCGCGCTGGCATTTCTCTTGAGCACGGTCTACCTGTTGCAGGACCACTATCTGCGGCGCCGTGGCGCGGCGGGCTGGCGCTGCCCGGCAATGTGGCGCTTCCCTCCCCTGGAAGGCCTGGAGAAGATGAGCCGGGGCAGCGTTCGGGTGGGTCTGGTTTCCCTGGTCGCGGGCACAGTGCTCGGGATTTTGTGGGAAATCCGCGTCCAGCATCACTTCCTGTTCATGGACCCGAAGGTTTTGATCACGTTGGTGATTCTGGCGCTCTACGCCGGTTACCTGTGGGTTTCGCGGCGGACGGGCTGGCGGGGGGCGCGCGCCTCGCTGATGTGCGCGCTGACGTTTCTGGTGGTGATTTTCAGCTACGCGGTAGTAAACGTGTATCTTTCGCAGTTCCATCGGTACTTGTAGCGCGCATGATGGGCGATTCCCAAAGCGACTCGCGCGGTTCCCCGGCTGGCGGCCTGACCGCCGTTCTTCCGCAGTTCCCGTGCGGCCGGCGGGAGCACCGTTCGGTCGAGGATGTCCGGAGCGGGGTCCGGTAGCCATGCAGATCGTGCTCATCGGCTTGAACCACCGAACGGCGCCGCTGGAATTGCGCGAACAGGTGGCCTTCAGCAACGAGGATGTCGAGCGCGCCACTGCCGAACTGCGCGACCGCTGCGCCATGGAAGAAACCGTCGTGCTTTCCACCTGCAATCGGAGTGAACTCTACGGCGTTCGCCACGAAGCGGAGAAAAGCGCCGACGGGCTGGAGGGTTTCTTCGCGGACTTCCACGGACTTTCGCGCGCGCAACTGAATGGCTGCCTCTACCATCGCGCGGACCTGGATGCCGTCCGACACCTGTTTCGCGTTGCCGCGGGCCTCGATTCGATGCTGCTCGGCGAAGCCGAAATTCTTGGCCAGGTGCGCGAGGCTTATCGCCGCGCTTCCGACGCCGGTTCCACCGGCCCCGTGCTCAATCGCCTGTTTCAGGGAGCGGTGGAGGTGGGGCGGCGCGTGCGCGCCGAAACCGAGCTGGGTGCCAGACCGATGTCGGCGGCGTCGGCGGGGATCAAGCTGGCCGAGAGGGTTTTCGGCGATTTGTCCAGCCATTCGGCGCTGGTCCTGGGCTCCGGGGAGATCGCCGAACAAGCCGTGGAACAGTTCCGGCAACGAAAAATCAAGCACTTGTGGATCGCCAGCCGGAAGCTCGAGCATGCTCGTTCGCTCGCCGCTCGAGTCGAGGCCCAGACGATCCCCTGGGACGAGTTTCCGGGCATGCTGGACCGGCCTGATATTCTGGTTGCCTCTGTGGCCGCCGAACAGCCCGTGGTATCCTGCGAGATGCTCTCCCACGCAATGACCGATCGGAAAAAGGGCTCGATGTTGCTGCTCGACCTGGGCGTGCCCCGCAACATCGATCCCGCCGCCGCTGATCTCTACAACTTCTACCTCTATGATCTGGACGCCCTGACGGAGATCGTCGAACAGAATCGCCAGGCGCGCGAACAGGAAATCCCCCGCGCGGAAGCCATCATCGATGCCCAGATCTCGAAATTCGAAGCCTGGCGCGCCGGCCGCAGCGCGGTCGATCTGGTGGACGATCTGCGCTCCCGGCTGGACTCCCGCCGCCGGAGAATCCTCGAGGCCCACGCCGCCGCGTTTGCCCATCTCGGCCCGGAAGTGCGCGACGACATTGACCGGCTCACCGCGCAACTGGTCGAAGAAATGCTGAAGGAACCTGCCGACCGGCTGCGACACGCGCGCACCTGGCGCGAACGCGTTCAGCACATGGAGACGCTGCGCGGCCTTTTCGGCCTCGATTCCGAGGACGAACAATGACCGCCCGCATCGCCAGCCGCGGCAGCCGATTGGCCCTCTGGCAGGCTGAGTATGTGCGCCGCCAACTTGCCGAGCGCTGCGGCCTGGAGGCGGAAGTGGTGGTGGTCACGACCTCCGGTGACCGGTTTCAGCAAGGCGGCGTGGGCGACCTCGGCCTGAAGGGCGTGTTCATCAAGGAAATCGAGGAAGCCCTGCTCGACGGCCGGGCCGACATCGCTGTGCACAGCATGAAGGACGTGCCGACCGAGGTCGATTCCCGATTTTCGTTTCCCGCAGCCTTGTGCCGCGAGGACCCGCACGATTGCCTCGTTTCGCGCACGGGCGCGAAACTCGACCAGTTGCCGCCCGGCGCGCGCGTCGGCACCAGCAGCGTTCGGCGCCAGGCGCAGCTTCGCCATCACCGGCCCGATCTCGAAATCGTGCCGCTGCGGGGAAATGTGGATACACGGCTCGGCAAGCTCGAACGCGGCGAATACGACGCGATCGTTGTTGCCAAGGCAGGGCTCGATCGCCTGGGATTTTCCGATCGCATCAGCGAAGTGGTGAGCCCGGAGGTGCTGCTCCCCGCCGTCGGACAGGGTGCACTGGGCATCGAAACTCGCGCCGGCGACCCGAAATTCTGCAAGCTGGTGGCCGCGCTTACCGATATCGAAACGCGGGACGCTGTGAACGCCGAGCGGGCGCTGCTCGCCGAACTTGAAGGCGGGTGCCAGGTGCCGGTGGGCGCCTGGGCAAGGCGGCAGGGTGAGGGGTTTGTGATCGACGCTTGCGTTGTCTCGCCCGATGGCTCGGAGTACATTCGTCTCTCGGCGGAAGCCACGCCCGAAGAGATGCAAGACCGGAGAACGCCGCTCGAGTTGGGACGGGCACTGGGCCGCCGATTGATCGAAGCCGGCGCCGACCGCATCCTGCGCGGCGTCGGGCGAAACCTCTGAACAACAGCGGCTCGCGGAAGGGCGATGCCCCACGTCCCGTGGCCGGGCCAGGACCTATGACCAGCGCAGACAAACCGCTCGAAGGACGCCGCGTAGTGGTGACGCGCGCCGCCGAACAGGCTTCCGAGCTGGCCGGCCGGCTCGAGGCGCTGGGTGCCGAAGTGCTGACACTGCCGCTTGTCGAATTCGCCCCGCCGGCCGATCCTGCGCCGCTCGATCGGGCGCTTGAGGAGCTCGAAAGTTTCGACTGGCTATTTTTCACCAGCCAGAACGCGGTTCGTTTCTTCTCCGCTCGTGCCCGCCTGATCGGGCAAAATCTCGCCAGGCTGCTCGACCAAACCCGCCCGCGGCCGCGCGTGGCCGCCGTGGGCCGGGCGACCGAGCAGGCGGTGCTCGAACAAGGCTGGCGGGTCGACCGCGCGGCCAGCGGCAAGGGCGGCCTCGATCTAGCTCACGAATTGCGCAAGGAAGTGCGAGGTTGCCGGGTGCTGCTGCCGCGAAGCGACCGGGCATCGAACGAGCTGCCCCGTGCGCTGGCCGAAGCTGGCGCCGAGCCGGTCGCGGTGGTCGCTTATCGGACGCTGCCCGCGACGACGCTCGATGCGGCAGTGCTCGGCCGGATCGAACGCGGCGAGGTGGACGTTTTGAGTTTTGCGAGCCCCTCGGCGTTTTCAGCGCTGGCGGCGCGCTGCGGCGAGGAGAAATTCCGCCGCGTGACGGCGGTCGCGTGCATCGCCGCCATCGGCCCGACCACCGCCGCCGCGATCCGCCGGGCCGGTTTGGGCGTGGCGATCGAGGCCGCAGCGACGAATGCCGCCGGTCTGGCCGCCGCGATCGCCTCGCATTTTGCCCGAAAACCCGTTACCCGAGGGGGACAGAAATGAGCTTTCCCGTGGAACGTCCGCGGCGCCTGCGCCGCAACGAGCGGCTGCGGTCGCTCGTGCGCGAAACACCGCTGGCCGCGAGCGACTTCATCTATCCGATGTTCGTTTGCCCCGGCAAGCGCGTCCGCAATGAAGTGCCGTCCATGCCCGGCATTTTCCAGCAATCTGTCGACCGGTTCCTCGAAGAATGCCGGGAAGTCGAGCAACTCGGCATCTCCGGAATCATCCTTTTTGGCTTGCCGGAGAAAAAAGACGAGCGCGGCTCGGAGGCGTGGTCTCCGGACGCGGCGGTGCAGCGGGCCGTGGCCGCGGTGAAAAAGGCCAATCTCGACCTGGTGGTGATGACCGACGTCTGCCTGTGCGAATACACGAGCCACGGGCATTGTGGCGTGGTGGAGGACGGCGAGGTGCTCAACGATCCGTCGCTCGAGCTGCTCGCGCAAACGGCGGTTTCGCACGCGCGCGCCGGCGCCGACGTTGTCGCTCCCTCCGACATGATGGACGGGCGCGTCGGCGCGATTCGTCGCGCGCTCGACGAGGCAGGATTCACCCACGTTTCGATCCTGGCCTATTCGGCCAAGTACTGCTCGGCTTTCTACGGCCCATTTCGTGAAGCGGCCGGCTCGGCGCCGCAATTTGGCGACCGCCGCAGCTACCAGATGGACCCGGCCAATGTGCGCGAGGCCCTGCGCGAGGTCCGGCTCGACCTCGTGGAAGGCGCCGACATGGTGATGGTCAAGCCGGCGCTGCCCTACCTCGACGTCTTGCGTGCCGTCCGCCGCAGCGTGAGGGTTCCCGTCGCCGCCTACAACGTCAGCGGCGAATATTCAATGGTCAAAGCGGCAGCCCGCAATGGATGGCTCGACGAGCGGCGCACCGCCATGGAAATCCTCACTGGCATCCGGCGCGCCGGCGCCGATTTCATCCTCACCTATCACGCGAAAGACGCAGCCCGGTGGATCGCCGAATGAGCGCGCGCAACCGTTCCCGGGAAATCTACCGTCGCGCGAGCGAACTGCTCATCGGCGGGGTGAACAGTCCCGTGCGTGCCTTTGCCGCCGTCGGCGGCGAGCCGCTGATCGTTCAGAGCGGCTCCGGCGCGCGGCTGCTGGATGCCGACGGCAACGAATACCTGGATTTTATCGGCTCCTGGGGCGCAATGATCCTCGGCCACGCCCACCCGGCCGTCAGCGCGGCCCTGGCCGAGCAGGCCGCTCGCGGCACCAGCTACGGCGTCACCTGCGAACTCGAAGTGTTGCTGGCCGAGCAGATCCGTGCCGCCCTGCCCTCGGTGGAACGCATCCGCTTTGTCAGTTCGGGCACTGAGGCGGCGATGAGCGCCATTCGCGCCGCGCGCGGCTTTACGCGCCGCGACTGCATCGTGAAATTCGAGGGCGGCTATCACGGCCATGCCGATAGCTTCCTCTCCCAGGCCGGCTCGGGACTCGCCACATTCGGCATCGCCTCGAGCGCCGGCGTTCCCGAAGCCTTTGCCACATTGACGCTCAACGCGCCCTACAACGATGCCGGAGCGGTCGAGCGGATTTTCGCCGCTCGCGGCAAGGAAATCGCCGCCGTCATCGTTGAACCGGTGGCGGCGAACATGGGCGTGGTCCCGCCCGAGTCCGGATTCCTGGAAACGCTCCGCGAAATCACCAGTCGCCACGGCGCCTTGCTCATTTTCGACGAAGTGATCACCGGTTTCCGCATCGGCTGGGGCGGCGCGCAAAATGCCTTTGGCATCCAGCCCGACCTCACCGTGCTCGGCAAGATCATCGGCGGCGGAATGCCCGTCGCCGCGTACGGCGGGCGAGCCGACGTCATGAAGATGGTCGCGCCCGAAGGCCCGGTCTATCAGGCGGGGACGCTTTCGGGAAATCCGCTGGCCATGCGCGCCGGATTGGCGACGCTCGCGGAGCTACATCGCCCCGGCCTGTACGAAGGGCTCGCCGCGCGGACAGCGCACCTGGCCAATGGCCTGCGCGAGGCGGCGAAGTCGGCCCGCGTCCCCGTGCAAATCAACGTTGCCGGTTCGCTGCTGACGCTTTTCTTCGCCCAGGACCCGGTGCACGATTACGCCTCGGCGAAACGCTCGGACACGGCGAAATTCGCGCGTTTCTTCGGCGAGATGCTTGCGCGCGGGATTCTGCTGCCGCCGTCGCAGTTCGAGGCGCTTTTCCTTTCCGCAGCGCACACCGATGCCGACGTGGACCGCACTATCGCCGCTGCAGGCGAGGCCCTGGCGTCCATCGCCGCAGCCTAGGCGGCCGGCGCGGTTCAGCAGAACTTTCGGCGGCCTGCTTGCGTATCTGTGAGCACGGGAGGCAGACCTCATGGGAACCTTCTGGCAGGACTTGCGCTATGGGCTCCGGGTGCTCCTGAAATCTCCCGGCTTCACCGTGATCGCCGTCATCACGCTGGCGCTCGGCATCGGGGCGAACACAGCCATTTTCAGCGTCATCGACGCGGTGCTCCTGCGGCCGCTGCCGGTGAAAAATTCCCAGCAGCTCGTCAATGTCTATAACGAGCTGAAGCAGAAAATCCTCTTCCTCAAGGACGTGCCGCTTTCCTATCCCGAGTACCGGGATCTGCTGAAGCAGAGCAACACCTTTTCCGGCTTGATCACTTATCGCACCAGCCCGTTCGCACTCGAACGGCCCGGCGGAAGCCAACTCGTTCCCGGCATGCTCGTGAGCGGCAACTACTTCAACGTGCTCGAAGTGAAAGCGGTGCTCGGTCGCACGTTCACGGCAAATGAGGTCAATCGGCCCGATGGCAGCTGGGTAGCGTTGATCAGCTACTCCTTCTGGCAGCGGCATTTCGGTGGCGATTCGGGCGTTTTGGGCAAGACGCTGGATTTGAACGGCCGGCTTTTCACCGTGATCGGCGTGACGCCGTCCTCCTTCAACGGATTGGTGCTGGTGCCCACTCCGGAGATTTGGGTGCCACTGACCGAGCAGACCGCCAAGCCCGTGGGTAGCGCGTCGCTGGAGAGCCGGGACAACAGCCAGTTCTGGGTGGTGGGTCGTCTGAAGCCGGGCACCACAATGGCCTCGGCGCAGGCGGAAATGAGCACGATCGCCGCCCGCCTTGCCAGCCAGTACCCGAAAACCAACAAGGATCTCTCCATCGCCCTGTTCCCCGCCAATCAAGTCCGCATCCTTCCCGGCCTCGACCGCACACTCTACGGCGCCTCATTGGTTCTGATGGCCGTGGTCGGGTTGGTGCTGCTGATCGCCTGCGCCAATGTGGCGGCGATGAGCCTGGCGCGGTCGGCTTCGCGCCGCAAGGAGATCGCCGTGCGCATGGCGGTGGGCGCCGGGCGATGGCGGCTGATTCGGCAGTTGCTGACGGAGAGCCTGCTGCTGGCTTTGGTCGGCGGCGCGGCAGCCGTGGCGATAACGATGGTGGCAAATCGGGAACTGGTGCATGCAATAAGCTCGTTGCCACTGGTCTCTGAGCTGAATCTGACGCTCGGCTTGCGCGTCGACTATCGCGTGCTGCTCTTCACCTTGATTGTTGTCGTGCTGACCACGGCCCTGTTCGGCCTGGCGCCGGCGCTCGAAGCTTCGCGCACCAGCCCGGCCGACGTACTCAAGGAAGAGGGCCGGAGCGGCAGCAGTGGGAGCAAGCATCGGTTGCTGAACGGGCTGGTAGTGGCCCAGGTGGGGCTTTCGCTGTTGCTGCTGATCTGCGCCGGGCTGTCCCTTCGCAGCGTTTTCAATGCTTACCGCGTGCAACCCGGTTTCGATCCGCATGGCGTCGTCACCGCCCAGTTTCTCCCTTCCGTCATCGGCTACAAGCCGGCGCAAAGCAAGGTCTTCTACGACCAGTTGATGCGCCAAGTGAAAGCGCTTCCCAGCGTCAGCAGCGCCGGTTACGCGAGCAACCTGCCGCTCACGTTCAGTATCAGCCTCACCGGCGTGATGCCCGCCGACAAAGCGGCCTCACTCCAGCAAAAGCGGTGGCCACAGATCGACAACTCTCTGGTGGGTCCCAGCTACTTCCGCACCTTGCGCATTCCCTTGCTGCGCGGGCGGACGTTCACGGACCAGGATACGGCTTCGGCGCCACGGGTAGCGATCGTCAACCAGGCCTTTGCCCAGCGCTTCTGGCCCCACGAGAACCCGGTCGGCAAGCACATCCGCACCGGCGAGAGCAAGAAGGCCGACTATGAAGTCGTGGGGGTGGTCGCAACGGGAAAATACCGCACGCTCGGCGAGAGTCCGCGGCCATTTTTCTATCGCTGCATCCTGCAGCTCAACGATCCCTCGCACATCCTCGTCGCGCGTTCGGGGGGATCTTCGGCAGAGCTGCTCTCTTCGATCCGCCAGATCGCGCGCGCAATCGATTCAAAGGTCCCCGTGCTCGACCTGGAAACCATGACGCAAGCCACCGCGCCCGCGCTGCTCCTGCCGAACCTCGGCGCGGACTTCTTCGGGCTAGCCGGGCTGCTCGGCCTGGTGCTGGCCTGCGTGGGTATCTACGGAGTGATCTCGTATTCGGTGAACCAGAGGACGCACGAAATCGGCATTCGCGTGGCGCTGGGCGCCCAGCGCGCCGACGTGGCGCGGCTGATTCTTCGCCGCAGTCTGGGGCTGACGCTAGTGGGAGTGGGAATCGGGCTCGGAGCGGCGTTTGCGGTGACGCGAGTTCTTTCCGGCATCCTGTATGGGATCAGCGCCACCGATCCGGTGACATTCATCGGTGTTCCGGTGCTTCTGATGCTTGTGGCGCTGGCCGCCTGTTCGATCCCCATCCGCCGCGCAATGCGCGTGGATCCCATGGTCGCATTGCGATACGAGTAGCGCCTGCGCGTCGGCCTAGATGTAATAGCGGAACCGAGGCCACATCCTGTCGAGCGGCTCCCTCGGTTTCTCACAAAGGTAGATGGGCAGGTGGTTTTCCACCGCCATCGAATACGAGTTGATCACCCGCGTCTTCAGCTGGACCTGGCCGAACATCTGGTCGAGCAGCGAAAGCGGCACATTGACCGCAATGACGCATTGGCCCGTGTATTTCCCCGGTCCCCAAAGGTAAAAGTTGTTGTGTCCGCTGATCGCTTGCGGCAAGCCGTAGCGCGGCCCGTAATAGTCGATAGCCCCTGCCTCACCATAGTTCCAGGCCAGAATGGCGCACCCAGCGCGTTGCGGCTCTGGGAGGGAGTGGTAGATCTGGGCCGTGACGGCGGTGGTATGCCGCCAGCCGAACATGTCCGCGTAGAGTTGGGGCAGCGGGCCTCCCGCGTCGCGCTCGACCCGCAGCTTGCGTGCCATTGGCACGATTTTTTGGTAACGGATGAAGGTTTGCACGGGAAGAACCGGCAGACCATACGGCAGTGTGGCGAGGCCGCCGAGCACGATCGCCGCCGGCAGCGCGGCGCGTGCCCACGCCAAGCCCTTTGCGCGCAGCCATCGTTCCCACGCTACCCCGCCTGCCGCCATCAACAGTGGATAAGCCGGCAGCAGATAGTAGGACTTCATGCGCAGGAGCAGGAAAACGCCAAGCAGAGCCAGAAACGTTACGCCGAGAAAGCGCGGTTCCTCCCCTTCCCGCGTGCCGAAGTAGAACCACAGCCCGCCGAGCCAAACCGGCAGTGTTACCGGATGCACGAACAGCACCTGTTGGAACAGAAACTCCCAAGGAGAAGTCGCAACGTCCTTGTAGAAGCGGCCGTTGAGCACCACGTGAATTTGCGGCCAGCCGTGCTGCCATTGCCACAGAAAATTCGGCGCGTAGATTCCCATCGCCACCAGCGCTCCCAGCCAGATCCAACGGCTGTAGAAGAGCCGCCGCGCCGGCGTCGCGAGCAGCGCCACGAACAACGCGTAGCCGAAGATCAACACCGAGTTCTTGTTCAGCAGCCCGATTCCGGCGATGACCCCGAACAGCAGCCAGAGCCGCTCGTTGCCTCTTCGCACGATACGCAACACGATCAGGGCGCACAAGGTCCAGAAAATCGGCTCGAAAGCGTTCATCGAGAGGAAATTGTCGAACGCCAGATAGGCCGGCGCAGCCAGGATCGAAAGCGCCGCGAGTCCCTGTGCGAATTTTCCGCCGCCCAGTTCCCCGGCCAGTCCGCCGGTCAGGAAGACGACGGCAGCCCCCGCCAGCGCCGGAAAGAAGCGAATGGCGAAGAGGCTATGGCCGAGCAGCGACTCGCTGACGCGTGCGACGACGGCCACGAGCGGTGGCTGATCGACGTAGCCCCAGGCCAAATGGTGGCCGCAGGCGATGTAATACAGTTCGTCGCGGAAAAAGCCGTAGCGGCCGTTGAACAAGAAGTGCAGGAGCAAGGTGAAACCGGCAAGGGCGAAAACCACCCCCGCTGTGTCCCGCCACCGAAATGTGTGGGCCGGCTCTGTTTTTTCCATATTTCGCGCCGGCCCAGTCTCCCCGGCAGACTTAGTTGAAATGCCGCTCAGACCCACGCATCGGGTCGGGGTGGTGCCGGGCGGCCGTTTTCGGCGCCGTGTGCGGCCTTGCGGCGATCCGGCGGACGATCACGTGACGGATGTATACGGGTTGCAGTGGACGGTTGTTCGCGTTGCGCGCCACGTTCGCAATGGCCTTGACCACGTTCAGGTTTCCGCACTGGCCGAAGATCGTGAAGTCGCCATTCAGCTTAGGGTCGGGCACTTCGGTGATGAAAAACTGGCTGCCGTTGGTATCCGGCCGGCCCTCGTTGGCCAATGCCAGCCGGCCCGGCCGGTCGAATGTCAGATCGGGCGACACCTCATTGGGAAACGGGAAGCCGGGACCTTCCGCCGAATAGCGGCCAGTTCCGGTGGGATCGCCGCCCTGGATCATGAAGTGCGGGATCACGCGGTGAAAGATGAGGCCGTCGTAAAAATGCTTTCCGACGACTTTTTTGTGCGTGATCGGGTCGATGTAGGAAAGCTTGCCCGTGGCCAGGCCGACGATTGTGCGCACGGCGATAGGCGCCTGTTTCGGGAACAACCGGCAAGTGATCGAGCCCATCGAGGTGACAAAGGTCATGTAAAGGCCCGGCGTGGGCTGCGGATGGGGGACAGGCGCTTTTTCCGGAGGCCGCTGCTGCGCGCAAAGAGGAATGGCAAGCGCTACGAACACGGCCAGAATCCAAGGATGCCTCATGGTTAGTTTTCTCCCGCGAAGGTCCAATCGCTCCTGGGATTCTAGCTCACCGTTCCTCCAATGTTTGCATCTCTTTGGCCACCTGTTCCGCTTGCGCCAACAGGCGTAGCGTGTTCCGGCCGAGGATCTTTCGAATGTCCGCCGCCGAATAACCGCGCTCGAGCAGCGCCGCGGTGATCCGCGGCAGGGCCGTAACGTCTTCCATGCCTATTGGCATTGTTGAGCCGTCCATGTCCGAGCCCAGCGCGACGTGATCCGCGCCGACGAGCCCGACCGCGTGGTCGATGTGGTCAACGATCTGCTCCCAGCGCACCTCAGGCAGCTTTCCCGCCCGAGTGAACTCCTGGCTGACTCGGGCCTCCGCCCACACCTGGCACTGCAGATCGTCACCGCAGGCCTGGTGGGCGCGCTGGTTGGCCTCTTCCAGTTCCGGCGCGATTTTTCTCACCGCGTCGCAATACGCCTGGCTGAGGAAGCCGACGTGGAAATTGATGCCGACGACTCCGCCGCCCGCGGCCAGGGCGCGAATCATGTCGTCGGAAAGATTGCGCGGGGCATCGCACAGCGCGCGGCAGCAGGAGTGGGAGGCAAATAGCGGCGCCTTGCTGCCTTCGAGCGCGTCCCAGAATGTCTTGTCCGAGACGTGGGAGACGTCGACGAGCATGCCGAGCCGGTTCATTTCCTTCACCACGCTGCGGCCGAACGGCGTGAGGCCGTTGTGGATTGGCGGCTCGGTCGAGGCATCAGCCCACGTGGTGTGAACGGTGTGGGTCAGCGTCATGTAGCGCACGCCCAGGGCCGCATACATGCGAAGCACGCCGAGATCGTCGGCAATCATGTGCCCGCCTTCGAGCCCCATCAGTATTGCGATCTTGCCCTTGGCGCGGGCCCGAGGCACGTCTGCCGCCTTGGTGACGAGCGCGAGGTCTTGCGGGTGCAGTTCCACTTGCTGGCGGACTGCGTCGATCAGGTCCAGCGCCCGCTGCACCGCCGGACCGCCCTTCAATGTCCCAGGCGACCAGAGGGAAAAAAAGATCGCGCCCAACCCGCCTTCGCGCATCCGCGGAAGATCGACCTGGCCGACCGACGAACGGGTTCCCAGGTCGAAACGCTCCCAGAAGAGGCGCTGCGTGGTGTCGGCATGCGCATCGAAAACGATTGAGCGGAAGTGAAGCTGGTGAGCGCGAGGGGAAATCGGAGGATCCTGCATGCCGGAAATCGAAAGCCGCGCCGAGCTTGCCTGTCCCTGAACCAGCGCATTCGCCGGTGGCCGCATCGCGACACCCCTTCGCGGCGTATGGCTAAGCCAATGCCGGTCTAGCGGAACATCCAGCCGAAGATGGCGTCGAGAAGCGCCTGCCGGTTGACGTCGTTGTTCGATTCGGTGAGCGGAATGCTCTTCGGGCAGGCCTTCACGCAGTTCTGCGCGTTGTCGCAGTCCTGCACGCCGCCCACGCCGCGAACGGCCTGGAGCCGCTCGTGGGCGTGCATCGCCCCGGTCGGGTGCATATTGAAGAGGCGCACCTGATTGAGAAGCGCCGCACCGACGAAGTCGCTGCTTTCGTTCACCTTGGGGCAAACTTCCAGGCAATTGCCGCAGAAGATGCAGCGCGAGAGGGCGTAAGCCACCTGCTGGCGCTCAGGCGAAATCCGGGGCCCCGGCCCGATGGCGTAGGTGCCATCGATCGGCACCCAGCAGCGCAGCCGCTTGGCATTTTCGAACATGACCGAGCGGTCGACCGCGAGATCGCGCACGATCGGGAATTTCGACATCGGCTCGAGGCGAATCGGCTGCTCCAGGTGGTCGACCAGCGCCGAGCAGGCCTGGCGCGAGCGCCCGTTGATGACCATGGCGCACGCCCCGCAAACCTCTTCGAGACAGTTCGCCTCGTAGCTCACCGGGGTGGTCTTGCGGCCGTCGCGGGTCACCGGATTTTGGGCGATTTCAATCAAGCAGGCGATCACGTTCATGTTCGGCCGCCAGGGAATCTCAAACTCTTCCCAGCGCACCGGCTCTTTCGGGCCGGCCTGCCGCTTGATCTTTACGATGATCGTTTTGCCTTCGGCCATCGATCGCTATCCTGCTTCCGAGTCCTCAGCTCTTGTAACTCCGCTTGCGCGGGGGAATCAGTGACGTATCCACCGGATCGAGCTGGAATTTGAATTCCCCGTTTTCATAGGACGCGCGAGTGGTGCGCAGCCAGTTTTCGTCGTCGCGTTCGGGAAACTCGGGTTTGTAATGGGCGCCGCGCGATTCGTTGCGCAAAGCGGCGCTCTGGGTGATCAGGCGCGCGAGCACGAGCATGTTGCCCAGTTCCCGGGTGAAATGCAGGCTCTGGTTGCCCCAGCGGGCGGTATCGGCCAAGTTGATGTGCTGGTAGCGTTCCTGCAGTTCGGCGAGCTTGGCGTCGGCGGCCACGAGATCCTTGTTGTAGCGCGTCACGGTGACGTGCCGCGTCATCGTCTCGCCCATTTCCTTCCAGATCGTGATCGGGTTCTCCGAGCCTTCCTGCGAGCGCAGCTTGTCATAGATTTCTTCCTGGCGCTTGCGCTCGCGCTCGAAAACCTCCGAGGAAACGGCCTCCGCGCTGGTTTCCAGGTTCTGGGCGTAGTTCACCGCGGCCGGTCCGGCGACCATGCCGCCATAGAGACAGGAGAGGAGCGAATTGGCGCCCAGCCGGTTGGCGCCGTGATACTGGTATTCGCACTCGCCGGCGGCGAAAATGCCCGGAACGTTGGTTGCCTGCCTCTCGTTGTCGACCCAGAGGCCGCCCATGGTGTAGTGCTGCGCGGGAAAGACCTTCATGGGATGGTCGCGCGGATCGAGCCCGACGAACTTTTCGTAGATTTCGAGCACGCCGCCGAGTTTCACGTCCAGCATCTGGCGCGGCAAGTGCGTGACGTCCAGATAAACCATGGGCTTGCCGTCGACGCCGAGTCCCTGCTCGTGAACCACCTTGTGGATCGCCCGGGTGGCGACGTCGCGCGGCACCAGGTTCCCGTATTTCGGATACCATTCCTCGAGGAAATAGAAGCGCTCGGCCTCCGGGATCGTTCGCGGATCCCGCTTGTCGCCCGGCGTCTTCGGTACCCAAACGCGCCCGCCCTCGCCGCGAACCGATTCGCTGATCAGCCGGCACTTGTCCTCGCCCGGGATCGCCGTCGGATGCACCTGGATCATCTCGGCATTGGCGTAGTGAACGCCCTGCTGGAGCAAGGCCGATTGCGCCGAGCCGGTGCAAGCCACCGAATTCGTTGACTGCCGGAAAATGGCGCCGATGCCGCCGGTAGCTACAATCACGGCGTCGGCCGGGAATGCCCTCACCTCGCCGCTGCGCAGGTTGACGGCGCAGACCCCGCGGCACACGCCGCCTTCGTCGAGCACGGCCGAGACAAACATCCAGCTTTCGAGCTTCCGGACCTTGCCTTCGGACTCGAAACGCCGCACCTGCTCGTCCAGCGCGTAGAGAAGTTGCTGGCCGGTAGTGGCGCCGGCGAACGCGGTGCGGTGATAAAGCGTTCCGCCAAAACGCCGGAAATCGAGCAGCCCTTCGGCCGTGCGGTTGAAGGTGACGCCCATGCGGTCGAGCAGATCAACGATGCCCGGCGCCGCCTCGCACATCCCTTTCACCTGCGGCTGGTTTTGCAGGAAGTCGCCGCCGTAGACCGTGTCGTCGAAGTGCTTCCAGGTGGAGTCGCCTTCGCCCTTCAGGTTCTTGGCCGCGTTGATGCCGCCCTGCGCGCATACCGAATGGGAACGGCGCACCGGCACAACCGAGAATAGATCCACCTTGTGGCCCAGCTCGGCCACGCGGATCGTGGCCATCAGGCCAGCCAGACCACCACCGATAAGAATGACTCGTGTCGGGTTCATTGTGTGTAGAACTGGAACGGATGCCACTGGAAAACAAAACTGAATACGATCAGGAGCCCCACCACGGCAAACAGCAGGCCGATCCCTCCGGCGATCCAGGCCGCCTTGCGCTGCGCGTCGCGGCCAACCGTCAGGCCCCACTTATTCGAGAATTGCCACAGGCCATTGCCGAAATGGAAGGAGACGGCCAGGATGCCGATCACGTAGAACGCGACGTACAGCGGGTTCGACAGCGTCATGGCGACGTCGAAGTAAGTGGACCGCCCTTGCGTCAGGAAGCGCTCCATGTAGACGTGCCAGCCGATGAAGAGGAACGCCACCAGGCCCGTCCAGCGCTGCAACACGTACATCCAGTTGGCCCCGTAGCCGTAACGGCCGACGTTCACCTTTCCTTTCGACCAGATATAAATGCCGTAAAAACCGTGAAACAGTAACGGGATCCAGATGAAGATCGCCTCGACCGGAACGCGCCAGGGGATCGTCTGCAGATCGTAGGAGGCCTGGTTATACCGTTCGACGCTCACCAGCGCGTAACTGTTTGACCAGAAATGCTCCAACAGAAAAGCGCCGATCGGAATGATTCCGGAAAGCGAATGGACCTTGTCCCAGAAATAACTGGTAGCGGGTTGGGAAGCTGGAACGGTGGTGGCTTCGGCAGGGATTTCCGCGGTCGCAGCAGCTTTGGAAGACATAATCTTTGCGATTCAAAAAAACGGGCTTAACTCGAACGCGCCAGTATAGGAAACACCAAGCCCTTTGGCAAGTGAGAGTCACGATCTTCCGCGAAATACCACTCCGGTGGCTAGGGAACAACCATCGGTCAATCCGAGAATTGACCTTCGCGGAATCCTCGGACGATCCCTCTCGTCGACATGCGGAGAACGGTGCGCAATGCATCGCGATCTCGCCCGCCACGACCGGCAACTCGATCTAGCTCCGGGGCGATCTTTCATGGTGGGGATTGCCTGACAGTTCCCTTCCCGGGCGAGCTCGACGTAAGCTGGCGGCCAGGCCCGGCACGGACCCAACGCTGCCCTGGCTCGTCCGCGAAGCGGAAAGACCACCTGTAGCCCGAGGTCGAGGCGGTACGGGCACCTGCGACCGTTCCCTGCCTGGTGGAGAGCTTTTCGGCACAGCCGCACGGGCGAAATTGCGATAGGCTGCGGAAGTGCATTGACAGCGGTTTGGGTTCTTGCTACTTTTCGAGCCGTTGTTTGGGTGTGCGGGGAAGGCATGGGCTTTATCGCAAAAAAATTGTTCCTGACGAAAGGCGTGGGCAAGCACCGCGAGCGGCTCAGCAGCTTCGAGCTGGCGCTGCGGTCGGCCGGCATCGCCGCCTGCAATATCGTGCGCGTCTCGTCGATCATGCCGCCCGGCGCCAAGCTGATTTCGCGCAGCGAAGGGCTGAAATACCTCAAGCCGGGCCAAGTGATCTTCACTGTCCTCAGCGAGAATTCGACGCGTGAGCCGCATCGCCTGATCGCCGCCGGCATCGGCATTGCCATTCCGGCCGACAAGTCGATGTATGGCTATCTCTCCGAGCATCACTCCTTCGGCGAAACCGAGGAAGTCGCCGGCGAATATTGCGAGGAGCTGGCGGCGGAAATGCTGGCCACCACGCTGAACGTCGAATTCGATCCGGAATTGTCCTGGGATGAGAAGAAGGAAGTTTACCGGATTTCCAACAAAATCGTCCGCACGATGAACATCACCCAGTCGGCCGTCGGCGACAAGCGCGGCCTGTGGACCACGGTCGTCGCCGCCGCCATCCTGCTGGCCGAAGAAGACCTCTAACCCCTACCCCGCCGCGGACTCACACGGATAAACGCAGATCTGTTTCCCGGGAATTGTCAAAAGCGAGCCGCTTGTGTTGAGGCTTCGAGCCGAAATTGGGTAACAGCCCACCTCGATTTCCGTGGCACGAAGGTAGTTCAGCAGCTGGGCCTCGTGCGACGGGTCGAGTTGCCGTACGGCTTTCAGTTCTAAAAGCACGCTGTTTTCTACCAACATATCGGCTCGGAAATCGCCGACGACGGCTCCCCGAAAGACTACTTTCAGCGGAATCTGCCGCTCCGCGCGCAGGCCGGACTGCGCTAGCGCGATGCCCATTGCCTCCTCGTGGACGGATTCGAGGAACCGTGGCCCAGCTCGTTGTACACCTCGTAGAAAACGCCGATGACGCGTTGGGTCAGTTCCCGATGCTTGAGCGCATTTCCCGCCGCGTCCACCACTATCCGGTGTCTTTTTTTCCCTCTCAAATCCGCGCTTACCCGCGCCTACCCGCGTCTACCCGCGGCGCTTTGGCTTCTTCTTTCCGGTGTAGCCGATGCGCTCCAGGACGGCGCCGACGACAAGCGGCAAGGCGACGGTGGCATCCTCGTAGACTTCGGCGAACTTGCCGCCTTCCTCCGGCGGCACGAACTTGCCCCAGGAAACCGCTTCGGAATAGGTGCTGCCTGAAAGCCCGCCCCAATGCACCGGCTCGGGGCAGATCCGCAAGCCGTAGTGATACCGCTTCAGGGTCTCCGGCTCGGCCAGGTTGTGCCGAATGAGCAGTTCGGTGTAGACGCCGAACTGTTGCGACCAGTTGCGCGGCACGCCCCCGCCGACCGTGAAAATTCCCAGCCGCTTGTGCTGGAGCATGTGACCGGCAAAATGCTCGAAATCCTCGTAGGGATCGAAGCGCAGCAGTTCCATCCCCTGTTGCTTGCGCCAGCGGTTGTGCAGCGCGAGGTCGATGCCCAGTTCGGAATCTGTGAAGGCCGGGATGTAGACGGGCACGCCGCGTTCGCGGGCCGATTTCAGGATGCCTCGCCCACGGGAGTGCTTGATCAGATAGTCGCCCACGCGCTCCAGCACGCGCCGGCTGGAAACCGTGATATCCGCGTCCCAGGCCTCGAAGATCCTGTCGGCGATGGATTCGACCAGATCGAGATTCACTTCCGGCTCGATCGAGTCGTAGACGCGGTTATAGCCGGCGAGAAAGAGTTCGCGGTCGTCCATTTTCGGGTCGTAGCGGTAATGCGAGTGCCCGGCCGCTTCCACCAGGCCGTGGGCCATCAGCGCCCCGGTGGAAACGATGGCGCCGACAATGCCCGAGTCGATCAAGTCGGTGAAGAGCAGGCCCATTTTCGCCACTGTCATCGCGCCGGAAAGCGTCAGCACGACGAAACAATCCTTGTCCCGCGCCATGGCTTCCAGCACGTCGGCCGCGTCGCCCACCTGCCGCGCGGTGAAAGCCGTGCGCCCCATCGACCGCACCAGATCGTCGACGGTGCGAATCTTCCCCAGGTCGAGAGGGTGGATCGGCACCAGTTTGTCGCGAATCGGGTCGTGCAGCACGCGTCCGGTTTTGGTCTTTTCCCCTTTAGCCATGGCTCTTCCTCGCACGCAACTGGGCTTCCGCCGCCCTGGCGGAGCAAACTGAAGGTCCCTAATACTACACAGAGACGGCACCCGGATGAAACTATTGAGGAATTTTTCGCCGGCGTAACACCCCCGCGACAAGGTTTCCGGCGCCGGCTTTTTTTCGGCTACAATCTTCGCTCGCGCCTCACGACGCGGATCTTCAAGGGGCGCCGAGGACCATGAAAAAAACTTATACGCCCGCTCTGCCCGAGAATTTCGGAGGTTTGCCTCCCGAATCGTCCGCCTATGAGACGTCGCGCGCGGTGATCTTTCCGGTCCCGCTCGAGCGCACCACCACTTACATGACCGGCACGCGCAACGGCCCGGCTGCCATTCTGGCGGCCAGCCGCAACATGGAACTCTACGACGAGGAGCTTGGCTCCGAGCCCTACCTCGACTTCGGCATCGCGACACTGCCCGCCATCGACACGCAAGAGGGCACGCTCGAACACGTGATGGAGGAGCTGCGAGCGGCCGAGCGTGCGCTCCTCGCCGACGGCAAGCTTCCCGTCGCCCTTGGCGGCGAGCATTCGCTCACCGGGCCCCTGGTGGCCGCCGCCTTCGAAAAATTCCCCGATCTCACCGTGCTGCAGATCGACGCCCACGCCGACCTGCGGGAAGCCTATCAGGACAACCCGCTGAGCCACGCCTCGGTGATGCGCCGCGCCGTTGAGCTATGTCCCGCGGTCGAGGTCGGCATCCGCTCGCTTTCGGTCGAGGAGGCGGAAGCGCTCCCGTCTTTGCCCGTGCGCATCTACTGGGCAAAGGACATCGCTCGCCAGTCCGTCGAAAGCTGGGCGCCGAGCGTCCTCGCCGATCTCAGCGAGCATGTCTATCTCACGGTCGACCTCGACGGCTTTGATCCCGCCTACTTGCCGGCCACCGGCACCCCCGAGCCCGGCGGGCTGGACTGGTATCAGGTCACCGGCCTCATCCGCGCGGTTGCGGCCAAGCGCACGATCGTCGCGGCCGACGTGGTCGAACTGCTGCCCCAACCCGGCGATCACGCCAGCGATTTCCTGGCCGCCAAACTGGTTTATAAAATCATGAGCTACGTCTTGCGGAAGCCCAGCCCACGTCGCTCCTCGGCCTGATTGCGAAGCGGACAAGGCTGGGCGAGGCCTTTCGCCTGGCGCGCTGTGCGCCCGTCGATCGCGCTTCCGCCGCGTCGAAGAATCTCCCCGCAGCGAAAGTTCAGGCCTGTGGCTCGGAGGGCCGCTGCCGCCTCACGGCTCAATCCCAAGCGACAGATGATGCGATTTCAGCAGTGAGTTGAATGCCGGAACGTCCTTCTGCTGGAACTGCCGCAGCTCGCCCTCAGACTTGATCATCCATTGCCGGAAGTAGTTGTTGACAGCGATATCGCTTGCCGTCGGGCCTAGGTCGGCCTCGTTCTTATCGTAGAGCGCTGTGAGCTTTTGATACAGCTCGCTCGGATGCTGGTTTAGATCCTCACTCCCGTCGGTCAGGTAGATATCGATCAGTTTGCCCTCGATTGCTATCGCGTGGCCGGCGAGGGCTTTGGCCGCATCGACGACCGGCTTCTGCGCCGGATCGGACTTGTACCGCGTTTCGAGCGAGGCGAGTTGCAGGCGCGCCCACTCCAGATGATCGATCATGTCGGCGACCTGATCGATTTCGCCGAGCATTTCTGTCTGGAATTTCCATTCCGCTTGCAGCGTTGCCGGTGTGCCAAGCGAATGAGGATCGGCCAACACCGTCAGAGGCTGCTTCACTGTCTGCCCGCCGGCTGTGAGCTCTACCGTATAGGTGCCGGGCACGACCAGAACTCCGCGCACGACGGGGGGAATCATGATGCCGGTATCGATGTGCCAGCTCTTCGGCCCGTTCTTGACCCAGGGAGCGCCTGGCGGCGGCGTGCGCATGTGCGGAAGCAGGCCGTTCCCCGCACGAAGGTTCCACCAGACCCGGTTAATCCCCGGCCCCCCTTTGACCGTTAGCTTCCGCACCGTTTTGCCGTCAGCTCCAATTATGTTGATCGCGACGTGCGGCTCTGCGGCCGGAAGATAGAAGTCGATGTCGGCGCCGTAGGGAGGGTTGTGGCCCACCACGCGAGCGCCGGGCTCGGATAGCGGACCGTCATTGATCTGGCGAAAACGATAGGCCTGCCGAAGTGGGTAGAGCTGGACGCTCTTCTGCGTTGGATTGTAGTCACGAAGCGCCGAAATGTCGTCGAGAATATAGTCGCCGCGGCCGTACGTGGCGATCACTAGGTCGTCGAAATGTTTTTGGATCGTCAGCCAGTAGACCGGCGCGGGGGGCAAATTGTTGCTGATGTCGGTCCAATGTCCGCCGTCATCCCACGAGACGTAAACGGCATTGTCCGTGCCGAGGTACAGCATCCCTTTGCGGAACGGGTCCTCGATCACGCAATGCGCCGAGCTGTTCATGGAATGGGGAATGCCCGCGCTGATGAAGCGCCACGTTTGCCCGTAATTGTCGGTTTCGTAGACGTAAGCGTTATAGTCGCCCATCTGCTCCAGGTTCACGGTGATATAGGCTGTGCCGGCGTCGAATGGCGACGGTTCGATGTTCCAGATCGTCCCGTAAGGAGGCAGATTGGGAATATTCCTGGTCACGTTGGTCCAATGGCCGCCGTTGTCCTGGCTCACCTGGACCTGTCCGTCGTTCGTTCCCACCCAAATGACGCCGCGCTTCACCGGCGACAGCGCAAGGGAATAAATAACGTCCCCGTCATAGGTGTATAGGTTGTCATACGAGACACCGCCGGAATTTCCTTCGTGGCTCTTGATATTGAGGGTCAGGTCCGGACTAATGTTCTTCCAGGTCTGGCCGCTGTCGGTGGTTTCACTCACGTATTGGCTTCCGACGTAGACATCGTTGTGGTCGAACGGCGATATGGCGATGGGAATCGTCCAATCAAACCGGTACTTCACGTCGGCCGGGGCCCAGCCATCATCCACATCGGGCCACACACTCACATCGCGGGCCAGCCCGTCTTTAAGATTCATGCGGGTAATCGTGTTCTCGTAACAGCTTGACCAGACGATGTTGGGATTGACCGGATCGGGAGTAGCAAAACCGCTCTCGCACCCGCCAACTGGCCGAAAATCCGACGCGGTAATAGCGCCCCCGAAGCCAAAGAACCCCGCCTCCAGATTGTTGCTGGGACCGCGGAAGGAGCTGCTGTCCTGAACGTTGCCGTAAATATGGTAGGGAATGTCGTCGTCTGTGGTGACGTGGTAGACCTGCGCGATCGGCAGACGAATGTGCTCGAAGCTGCGGCCGCCATCCAGGCTGATGGAAACGCCGGCGTCGTTGCCGACCAGGATGCGGTTGGCATTGAGTGGATCGATCCAAATATCGTGATTATCGCCGCCGGCGCTGGCGAAGCCCCCGCTGTTCCCGCGAAAGCCCGGGTGAATGAAGCTGTGGCCGCCATCTAGCGAAATGACGTAATTATTGCTGAGAAAATAAAGCTCGTTCTCATCGGTGGGCGAAACGGCGAAGCGACCGTAGTAGGAGTCGCGTTCGAGCATCATGTGATCGTGGCTGACCAGCGTCCAGGTCCTGCCGGCGTTGTCGGACCGATAGAAAGCAGGCTGTTTCATTTCCAGCAGGGCATAAACGCGCTGGGGATCGCTTGGGGCCACGGCTACCGCGGTCTTGCCAATGATCTCGTTAGCGGCTGGAATGCCGTGCCCGACCACCTTGTGCCAGGTCGTTCCACCATCGCGGCTAATGTAAACGCCTCCCGTGGTGCCGCCGCTATCGAGATTCCATGGATGGATGATCAGTGGCCACATGCCGGCGTAGAGTACGTTGGGATCGCCGGGATCCATGGCCAGGTCGGAGCAGCCAGTGTTTTTGCCGACAAAAAGCACGTGTTGCCACGTCTTGCCGCCATTGAGCGTGCGGTATATGCCGCGCTGGTGCGTGGGCTTGAAAGCTTGACCCAGCGCGCAGACGAACACGCGCTGCGGATTGTGCGGGTCGATGACGATGCGGCCAATATGGCCGGAGGCTTCGAGGCCCATGTGTTGCCAGTGGTCGCCGCCGTCGGTGGACTTGTAGACGCCGTTGCCCATCGGGTAATACGGGCGAATCAGCCAGGTCTCGCCCGTGCCCGCCCAGACGACATTGGGAGAAGATTGAGAAACAGCCAGCGCGCCGATCGCGGCCACGTTTTCATGGTCGAACACTGGCTTCCACGTAACGCCGCCGTTTTCCGTCTTCCAGATCCCGCCGGAAGCCGCGCCGGCGAAATCGACCAGGGGATTCCTCGGATCGCCCGCAACTGCGGCCACGCGGTTTCCCATGGGCCCGACGAAGCGCCAGCGTAGCTGTGTGAAAGGATTTCCTTTATTGCCCGCATTTTGCGCTCCCGCGGCCACAACCAGAAATGCGAAAGAAGCTACCAATGTTGTTGCCAGCAAGCCGTACCGCAGGATGCGCGGGGCGGTCCCGATATTGCGCTTGATTGCCTTTCCAACAAACGGTTTTCGGTCCACGCTTGCGTCCTCCTAAGTTCACGCGATTTCCCGCGACAAGTTTCTTGCAAACCGGCGACAAAAGTCAGGGGGACGAACGGCGAAGCATA
The DNA here is from genome assembly GCA_021832085.1 of Acidobacteriota bacterium. Lineage (GTDB taxonomy): Bacteria > Acidobacteriota > Terriglobia > Acidiferrales > UBA7541 > JAKASX01. Next base: position 26,225 of record JAKBLM010000049.1, read on the forward strand.
AACCCGCATTTCCATTTTCACCAGGATTTTCATTCTGGCGTCGTGGGCCAGCGGAGCATAGACCCATTGACCCGCTGGCGACCGCATTTTCGCAGTCCGCACGCCAGCGGGAGATTGGGGAGCAAGCGCGGCAGATGCTGGAGCATCGGTGGAAATATCCGTTCAGGATCCATTGCATACTCCCCGGTGCCGGGGGCCGGAGCGGAACCTGTCCCGGCTTGCCGGGAGCTCCGGCAAAAGCCGCATAAATACGAGGGGCGGCGGCCCGTCCCCGAAGTCGGACTTTGCCATGTGTTGCAATGGTTTACAGTGGGTTAGAAGGCTGTGAATCGCTTGCCGTATGGTTCGGTAGCCCGTCCCGGTGCCAGGTGTCCTGAGAGCGCGACCCGTCAGGGAGTGCCCTGCCCCATGGGCGGGGTTGGTTGTGGTACGATAATCTTTTACGAGGTGTGAAAGCCCGCTTGAGCGAGACTCCTCTTTCCTTAATCCCACTCGGTGGCCTGGGCGAGTTCGGCATGAACATGATGGTCGTCCGCTACGGCGACGACATCATCGTGATCGATGCCGGAATGATGTTTCCGGAAGCCGAACTGCTCGGCGTCGACATCGTTATCCCCGACATCAGCTATCTCGAACAGAACCGCGACAAGGTTCGCGCGATCGTGCTGACTCACGGCCACGAAGACCACATCGGCGCCGTGCCCTATATTCTCAGCGACCTGAACGTGCCCGTCTACGGCACCGAGTTTACGCTCGCCCTGGTGCGCCGCCGCCTCGAGGAGCACGGCTTGCTCGAAGAAGCTCGCCTGCGCGAAATTGCTCCTGGTCAGTCGTTCGAGATCGGTCCGTTCACGATCGAGCCGATCCACGTCACCCACAGCACGATCGATTGCGTCGCCTTGGCGATCCGCACCCCGGTCGGCGTCATCGTCCACACCGGCGATTTCAAGATCGATACCACTCCTGTCGACGGCCGACCCTTCGATCTCCACACGCTCGCGCGCTATGGCGACGAAGGCGTACTGGCGCTTGTGGCCGACAGCACGAATATCGAGCGCGCCGGCCACACGCCCTCCGAACGCGCCGTCTGGCCGCGCCTGGAAGATCTGATTCGCGTCGCGCCGCACAAAGTCCTGGTCTCCTGTTTTGCCAGCTCGATCCATCGGATCCAGCAGGTGATCGATATCTCGGAGAAGCTCGGCCGCAAGGTCGCGTTCATCGGCCGCAGCATGGTCGACAACGTCGAGATCGCCCACGAGTTGGGTCGTGTGCGAATTCCCGACGGCATGGTGGTAAAGCCCCAGAACATCGGCGAGATGGATCCGCGGAAGCTGGTGGTGCTGGTGAGCGGCAGCCAGGCCGAGCCGCTTTCCTCGCTCTCACGAATTGCCGTCGATAATCACCGCTTCGTTTCGATCGATCATTCCGATACGGTGATCCTCTCCGCGCGCATCATTCCCGGCAACGAAAAGCCGATTTTCCGGATGATCGATCACATGTTCCGCCGTCACGCGCTCGTCTACTACGAGGACGGCACCGGGCAGCCCATCCACGTTTCCGGCCACGCCAGCCAGGAAGAGATGAAAACGGTGCTCTCCCTCGTGCGGCCGAAATTCTTTTTCCCGATTCACGGCGAATACCGGCAGCTTTTCCGGCACGCGGCGATGGTCGAGCAGACGGGCATTGTTTCCGGGCGCGTGATGTTGATCGAGGATGGCCAGCAGGTCGATTTGACTCGCGAAGTCGCCAACGTGCACGGAACCGTGCCGGCCGGGCGCGTCTGCGTCGATTCCGGCTCGCTCGAGGAGATCGAGGAAGCCGTCATCCGCGACCGCCAGCACCTGGCCGAAGACGGCGTCGTCGTGCCGATCATCGCGATCGACAAGCACACCGGCCGCATCGAGGGCCTGCCGGAAATTGTCAGCCGAGGCCTGGTGCCGTCCGACAATGGCCACGAACTGAGCAGCAATGCCCGCGAAGTGGTGTTGCGCACGATCGAGAGCTCCAACCCCGACGAAACCGCCGATTGGAGCGTGATCAAGGAAAAGATCCGCGCCGACCTCCGCCGCTACCTGAATCGCCAGACATCCAAGCGCCCCCTGGTCCTTCCCGTCATCCTCGAAATCTGAAGCGCCGGGACTGCCTTTTTCATCGCCCTTCCCAATAAAAAGGCAGGCGCCCGATCCGCCGCTAGGGGCCCTGGCGCCTGCCTTACAAGCGAACCCTGCCTCTCCTCCCTATCCCTGTCGTCCTTTCTGGCCACTCGTCGATCCCACCCTGATGGTGTAGCCGCCAGTTTGCCTTTTCGAGACAGGCAGACAATCGCTCTGAGGTGCGCAGGCGCAGTAATTGATCGTGAAGTTGCTTCCGTTCGGATAAAAGGGGCCATTGTTTCCAGAATACAAGGAAAGCGAATTGCCGTTTTCATTCTGAAATGCACTTTCCCCATTACCGTGCGTCGACGTGACGATCTTCGCCCCGCCGGAGGGCGCACAATTGAAAGACACATAATCTCCGTTCCCTACGGCTCCGCTTGAAGGTTGACAGTTATAGTTTTCATCCACAGCAATTGTCAGCGGCACATGCATTCTCCTTGTGTTTGTGATTGACTACTTTCCATCGGGCCGGAAATTCGGGTCCTTCAACAGCGCCTGAAACTCTGGATTGGTTTTCAGTGAATCGAGCGAATAGCCGCGCCGCAATGCCTGTTCGACATACCGGAGCGCCTTTCCCCGATCGCCTAGCGCCTCATACGTTTCGCCGGCGTCTGCCAAGACCTGGGAGCTATGCGGTGCCAGCGCCAGCGCCGATTGCAAGCGCGACAGCGCCTTGCCGCGTTGACCCTGCTCGGCGTAGAGCGTGGCCAGTCCTGATTCCAGCGTGGCATCCTGCGGCCTTTGCTTGGCTGCGGCCTCCAGCCGCGTCAACTCCCGTGCCCGCGCAGCGGCGGCCTTGCGGTTTTCATGCAGCCATTCGTAGGCGAGTACCAGATTCGCCCAAACGCGAAAGTCGTGGTTATCGATCGCCAACGCTTTCTCCGTCATCGACGCTGATTCGGCATAGCGCTTCACTTGCATGTACAGGAAGCCGAGGTTCGCGTAGGCGGGATAGCTCGGCGCCAGCGCCAGCGATTTCTTCAGAGCCGTTTCAGCCTCCGAAAAAGCGGCCGGAGTTCCCATGTCGAGATAAACTGACGCCATGTTGGAATAAAGTTGAGGGTTGTCTGGCGTCAGGCGAAGCGCTTTTTGATATTCTCCAATGGCCTGCGTGTTTTCTCCCTGGTCGGCGTAAAAATTGGCCAGACTGTTGTACGCGTTCCAGTTGCCCGGTTGCAGCGCGATCGCCCGCTTGAAAGCCGCTTCCGCGGCAGCCGTTCGTCCCGCCTGCTGGTAGTTGTTTGCCAGCCCCATTTCGGCCGAGGCGTCGTGTGGATCGAGGGAAAGGGCCTGCTGGAACTCCTGTTGCGCTAGATCGTATTTTCCGAGCGTCGCGTGTAGCTGGCCGAGCGTGACGTAAGCAGCGGGGAGCTGAGCGTCCAGGTGCAGCGCCTGGTTGCAATTCGCCTTGGCTTCGCCGATCCATTGTGGGTTTCTGTCCACCTGATACCGTAAGCGGTACGCTTCGCCCAGCTCCGCGTAGCCGAGAGCGAATTGCGGATCGGCATTCGTCGCCGATTGCAGTGCGGCGATGGCCGCCGCGATGTTGCCTGGCTTGTCGTACCGCTGCAGGTAGCCGAGCGCCTTCAAATAGGATTCGTAGGCGAGCGGCTGCACCCTGCCGCCGGTGGCCTTCAGCATGGCCGGTGTCATCGTGATGCCCATCAGGTTCGCCAGGCGCGAGACCGCCTCGTCTTGCAACATGCTCAGGTCGCCGGTCGGATCCTCGAACTGTGCCGAGCCGATCTGCCGTAGCGTCTTCGTGTCGATCAGATTGACGGTCAGTTGGACATCCTGTCCTTGGCGCTCGATGCTGCCCTGCACCACCACCGTCGCGCCCAGGTCGCGCAGTGCCGCTGTCGGACCGGTCACCTTCCGCGCCAGCACCACGCTCGCCGGCACCACCCACAGCGATTTTTTGCCCACGTCCAGATTCGATAATTTTCCCGTCAGGCTCTGCACCAGGCCCTCGGCCACCAGCTTGTCGGAAGCACCGCCGCCAATCGTTTGGAACGGGAGCACGGCGACGTGATACACCGGTGCGCCAAGTAGGGCGTTGTCCACACGGCTTCGCACCGCAGGCACCAGCAGTGAAGCCGCCGCAAGCGCCACAACCGCCGCCGCGGCCGCCGCCCACCTCTTCCATCGCCGCTTGGGCGCCGGCCCGAAAATCTCGTGCGAGCCGGTCGCCTGCACCAGGTATTTTTCGAGTTCCCGCGATCGGCGCGATCTCCTGGTCCCCAGCGAGAGCGTTGGCGCGCCGGCATCCGGCGCCTCGACTGGCGCCGCGAGAGCGTTCCGTACACGCTCCAGGTCGCCCAGCATTTCCCCGGCGCTCTCGTAGCGGTTCTCTGGGTCTTTCGCCATGGCGCGGTAGAGAATCGCCTGCAACTCTGGCGGCTGATTCTCGAATCCGGCGGGCGGCTGGTGCAGAATCGCGAGCATCGTCGCGCCGGCGCTCTCGCGCTGGAATGGATTGCGCGCGCCGAGCATCTCCGCGAGCGTCACGCCCAGCGCCCAGAGGTCGGTTCGCTGGTCGAGCGGCTTGCTCAGGGCCTGCTCGGGCGACATATAGCCCACCGTGCCGGAAATGCCGACGCTGTGCGTGGCCGAGGTCGTCTCCACGATGCGCGCCAGGCCGAAATCGACAATCTTGGCGACGCCTTTCTGGGTGACGATGACGTTCGAAGGTTTGACGTCGCGGTGAATGATGTTGCGCGAATGCGCTTCGGCCAGGCCGCGAGCGATCTGAATCGCCAGGTCCAGCGCCTCGACCGTTCCGAGCGGGCCGCGCCGAATCTTTTGCGCCAGCGTTTCCCCCTCGTAATACGCCATCACGATGAAGAGCCGGCCATCCGCGGTCTCTTCAATGCCGTGAATAACACCGATGTTGGTGTGATCGAGTGAGGAAGCGGTTTTCGCTTCGCGGAGGAAGCGCTCTTTTTCGGTTTCGCCCGCGCCCAGATCGGCAGGAAGGAATTTCAGCGCGACCGTGCGGTCGAGCTTCAGATCGATGGCCTTGTAGACCACCCCCATGCCGCCGGCGCCGATTCGGCCGGTGATCCGGTAGTTCCCGACACGGTCGCCTGGAGGTATGGATCCAGGGGAATCGTCCACGACCCTACCTGCACCCTTCGGGCAGTTCGCTCGTGCGAGAGCACAAAACCCATTCAAAATTCATTGAAGACGTCCCCACGCAAGGACTGGCGAAAATCATACGCTCACCCTGTTGCGCATTCAAGGTTTCGTATCGCGCCGTCGAAAATGTTACCGAAGGGGGCAACATCGCGCCATTTAGGATGTTACCCAACCCAAACGCGAAAAGGAGGCGACCAGGTTGGGCAAGCAAGGACGACGCAAGTACCTGCGAGCGATTTACCAGCGCTACCAGAAGGCGTCACGAAGCGCCAAGGGAGCGATCTTAAACGAGTTCTGCGCCAGCACCGGCTATCACCGCAAGCATGCCATCCGGCTCTTGAACGGGCC
>JAKBLM010000007.1 GCA_021832085.1 Acidobacteriota bacterium
ATGGGGCTTTGGTGACGGGCCACCGTCTCGGTGGCCCGAGCAAGGCGGGGCCGCGTTAGCGACCCCGAATAGCCGCTTTGAGCGGCTCACATCCTAAAGCCCCCGGCTTTGCCGGGGGATACTTACCAGGTTTTGAGCGTAAACTCCGAGCGGTTTGCTGGGTGTCGCTTACGGCCCAAAGGACCCTTCCCAACCTTCCTCATTTGTCCGTATGTCCGCCCGCCTGAAGCCGAGGCCCTAACAGGGGCTGCCGGGCTTGTCTGGTGGTAGAATCTCGCCATTCCGCTTATGGGGCGGCGGCCATCTTAGACCGACATTGCCGGTCGCGCGGCTGGGCCATAGCACCGGAGCAAGGGCATGATTCGCCAATCATCTGAGCAGAGCTATTCGGGAGTTGGAAATGAAAGTTGCCCGCTGAGGCCTGTTTGGAGGTGGACTCTCGCGGCGCTCGTCCTGTGCGTTGCACTTGGCTCGCTGCCGGCGGCGTGGGCGATTCCGCCCCACTTGGGCAGTCCGGCGAGTTCCTCGGCAGAGCAGAATGGTGCACGGAAAACGGCCGTCCCGGCGCACGAACCCGCGGGAACTTGGTACGCGAAGCTCAACGGCAGGCTGTTCGCGCTGCTGTTCCTTGCCTATCGGGGCGGCCAATTTTCCGGGGAACTTACGCTTCCGCAATTCGTGTCGATCGGAGTGGACGGATACGTGGAGGATTTCGGCCGCGCTGTTGAAACGGGCTCCTTTGCCGGGGCCGTGCTGAAGCACGGGCGCATCCGCTTTTCGATGGAAAGAGGCGGCAACCGGGACTCTTTTGAATTCACGCCGGATAGTCGCAATCGCGCCATCCTCCAGGCTGTGGGGCTTCATCCCTGGGATCTGCGCCGAGGCGGATCGGCGCTGCGTTTCCCCTCGCCCAGCTATTCGCCGCAGATTGTCGCGCTTCAGCACAAACTCACGCGAATGGTGCGTTCCGATCAGGCGGTACGAACGGGCAAGCAAATTGATCCGAAGGCAATGGAAGCTGTGGATGCCCGCCACCGGGCGGAAGTGATGAGCATTTACAAGAAGTACGGATGGCCCACGTGGTCCCTGGTCGGCCACCACGCGGCGCACAACTACTGGCTGCTCGTCCAGCACCAGGCGCCCGCGATCCAGCGAGAACTGCTGCCGTCGCTGCGGCGTGCCGTCGCCGCGAAGGAAGCCTCTCCGCAGGATTATGCCTACCTGTACGACAGGGTGATGGTTGGGGAAGGGAAACCGCAGCGTTGGGGCACTCAGGTGGCGTGCAAGGAAGGGAAGCCCGTCCTCGATCCCGTGGTCGATCCGGCCGGGTTGGCGGCGCGGCGCAAGGCGCTGCACATGGGGCCGGAAGGGGAATACGTGAAAATGCTGGACCCCATGTGTCGGGCGATGCAACCCCAGAGGCCGAAATAGCGGACCTGATAGGTGGAAAGCGGCGGATTTTCAACGAACGTTTGCCCCTCCGGTTCCCCTGTACTATATTCAACAAGATTCCTGCGCCGACTCGCCGGCCGACGGCCCACGGGCGAGTGCAGGCAGGCCGGGACGGGAGGCGTCCGTGTGGGGAAGGCAGCGCGACAGCGTCACTCCGGCAACGCCCACCCCGCAACCTTCCGCTCTCTCGTTTCCGTCTGATCCCCATGCGAGGCGTCGAAGATCATCATGAGCTCTATTTCAGAAGGTCTGAAAATCAAAGGGGAAGTGCAGGGCACCGAGGATTTGCGCGTGGATGGCGAAATCGAAGGGCGCATCAACCTTCCGGGCGCGTCGGTGGTGATCGGGCCGAAAGGCCGGGTGACCGGCGACGTCGAAGCGCGTGAAGTGGTGCTCGAGGGAACCACGCGCGGGAATCTGACGGCGCGCGAGCGGGTGCGCATTGCCACAACCGGCAAGCTCGAAGGCGACGTGACCGCCGAGCGCCTGGTGATCGAGGAGGGCGCGCACGTCTCCGGCCGCGTCGACGTGGGCGCCGGCGAAGCGCGCGCGGCCAAGCCGGCCGCCGCCCGTCCGGCAACCCCAGCAGGTGCGCCGGCCGCTACCCCCTCCGCCCCAAGGACCACCGCCGGATAACCTATGGACGTGCTGGGCAAGCTGCGTACGTCCGACGAGCGGCCCGGCCGTTCGGCGGATTCGTCGCGGCTGGGCGCAGTCAGCGTGCGCCGATCGAACGGGTTGAAGGATTTCCTCTGGCTCATGCCGGAAGTGGAGCAGGGCCGGCTGCTCGATCTTGGCCCGGTGGCGCAATCGACCGTGATGTTTTTCACCGACCGCGGCTTTCGCGTCACGACCGAAGACGTGGTGCGCAGCTGGGACGACTTCGAAGCCGGCTGGAAGCGCGAGCATGCCGGCAGCGACCCTGCCGAGCCGCCCGATCCCGCGGAGATCGCCGCCGCATTCCTCGAGAGCAATCTCCGGTTCGAGCCGGAATCCTTTCACGGGATCCTCGCCTGGGACGCCTGCGACTATCTTGAAACCGAGCTGCTGGCGCCGCTGGTGGCGCGGCTGCACGAGCTGGTCGCGCCGAGCGGCGTTTTGCTCGCCGCCTTCCACGATGCGATGGAGGTCGAGCCGGTGAATTACCGGGTGCGGGACAACGAAACCGTGGACCTGGTTCCGGCACGCCGCCAGCAGCCGATTCGGCGCGTCTTCCAGAACCGCGAAATCCTCGCGCTGTTTGCCGGTTTCCGTTCCTCGCGCACCTACGTGGGCCGCGACCACCTCCGCGAAGCCCTTTTCCTGAAATAACCCTGAAGATAGCCTGGCTCGCCGCCTCAGGCTCGGAACCGGTACGGGCGGGTTTCAAACGCGCCTTTTGCGTCCCGGACGGGCTCAGGGGACCAGCCCCTACAAATGCGCGAGGCACCGGCGAGCACGGAGAACACAGCCAAGGTGTGGTCCTTCATTCATTTTTCGTGAGAGAAGAAAAAACGAGGCTAGTCTTCGGGCTGGACGCCGGGAACGGCGCCGGCAGCTTTCGCTCGGCGCTGGCGCAACAAGTGGAGGGCCGGCGGGATGAGTGAAACCACGACGACCACGGCAATCACCCATTGAATTTCCTTGTCGATGTTCGGAACGACCGAGCCGAGGAAAAATCCGCCGAGCACCATCGCGAGCACCCAGGTGACGCCGCCGCAGATGTCGAAGGCGAGAAACCGGCGATATTTCATTCGCGCCGCCCCGGCCACCGCGGGGCAGAAAGTGCGCGCGATCGGAATGAATCGCGCCAGGATGATCGCCTTGCCGCCGTGGCGCTCGTAGAACTCGTGCGCGTCGCGCAGATGGCGCTGCTTGAAAAAGCGGGAATCGGGCCGGCTGTAAAGGGTCTGGCCGGCTTTCCAGCCGATGAAGTAGCCGAGCTGATCGCCAGCCACCGCGCAGATCGGCACCAGTCCCACGAGCAGGGCCAACTTTAGTTGTCCGGCGGCGGCAAAGATGCCGGCGGTGATCAGCAGGGAATCGCCGGGCAGGAAAAAGCCGGCGAAAAGGCCGGTTTCGATGAAGATGATTCCGCAGATCATCACCATGCCGCCCCATTCGATCAACCCGCGAACGTTGTAAATGGTTTGGATCAGGTTATGGATCAGCTCGAGCACCGGTCCTCGATTTCCCCACTCGGCCGTTGGAGGCGCTTGGCCATCTTCTCCAAGATAGCAGAATTCGGGGGCGCAAGGGGCGGGATGCAGGCCGGGAATGGCGTAAGGCTAACGCTTCGTCGTTATGGTTCGAGCCGAGGCCAGCCGCGCCGCTAAAGGCGGAGCTCGGTGGTGTTGGCTTCAGCCTGCGTCTGCCGCGCCCCAACCGGGCAAATGGAGATATCGCCTGCCCTCCGCCGGTATCCCTTCCGCTGGCCCAGGCACGCCTGCCTGCGCACCGCCCGAGGCCGTAGCCGCCAGGGCACGGCAAAGATGGGCTTCTTCGCGTGGGTCGCCTGCGGCTATACTACGAAAAAGCCGGGATGGCTTACGGGTGTGAATTCGGCAGGCATTCCTGCCCTACGATTTCCGGGACCACTGACTTGAGCGATGAAAGGCGGTTGGCGTACGTCTGCGCGTTTTCGAGACAGGCCCCAGCCAGCCGCCGAGCCATCGGCGTGGAAAGGAGCGCAATCCATGAGCAGAACGATGTGGGCTGTCGTGGTTTCCCTGGGAGCGACGCTGGCGCTGGCGGCCGCGGCTGTCGGCTGGGCAGGCACGCACCGCGCCGAGCCAGGTGCTCAAAGCGAGCAGAACGAAGCGGGCAAGGGGCTGTTCAATCGCAAGCCGTTCACCGCGGATATGGTGGTGACCGGCAGGGGAAACGGCAAGGAACTCCACGGTAAGATGTACGCCGGGGCTCACGCCTTACGGATGGATATGGAAGTGCAACCCGGCATGGAGAGCACTATGATCGCCCGCTACGACAAAAAGGTGGTCTGGATGCTGCTTCCCGGCCGGCGGGAGTACATGGAGATGCCGATCAGTCCCCGCGCAGGCCTGATGGCCACGCTGCGCGACCGCGACGCCAAGGTCGAGTTGCATGATCTGGGTGCGGAGAAAATCGGGCAGTACGAGTGTGAAAAGTACCGCGTCCACTCGACCATGGACGGCCAGGAATCGAGTGGGCTCGTCTGGGTTGGCACGAGCGGGACCGCGAAGGGCTTCATCGTGCGCGTCGAAGACGAAAAGAGCGGATCGGTGAGTGAATTTCGGGACATCCAGCCAGGCGAGCCGCCTGCTTCGGTCTTTGAACTGCCGGCCGGCTATCAAAAAATGCAGATGCCCGGCATGCCGGGCATGCCGCACCAGTAAAGCAGGGGAAAAGAGGAAAAGTGGATAGCAAGAAGAGGATGGGGATTGCGGTTGCCTTCGTGGTAGTTGTCGGGGTGGCTGCGGCGGTAGTGGGAACCGAATTCCGGGGCCATGGCGCCGCGGTTGCGGATCACCAGCCAATTTCGGACTTCAGCAAGCTACCGTTCACTGCCGACATGACGATCGTGACCAAAATCCCCGAAGGCCACCACTTCCAGCCGAAGTCACAGGCGGGCAAGACTCCCACCGTGACGACGATCGTCTACCACGGCAAGATGTACGCCGGTCCTCACGCCCTGCGCACCGATATTCAAATGCAGCGGGGCATGACGGCCTCGGTGATCATTCGCTACGACAAAGGTGTCACCTGGATTCTCACGCCTCATCAGGGCTACATTCAGACGCCGATTGAAGAGCGAACCGATCTGCTCACCGCCCTCCGCGATCCGAATGCCCATGTTCGGAAAGAGGATCTCGGCCCGGCGCAGGTGGGCTCCTACGCCTGCGAGAAATACCAGGTGCAGGTGACCGAAAACAGCAAGCCGGAATCGGGCTGGATCTGGGTGGCCAGGCAGAAGGACCTGCACGGATTCATCGTCAAGGCGGAGAACGGAAAGACGAAGGATAGCGTCGTCTTCAGCAACATCAGCCTTGTTCCGCCGAAACCCTCGGTCTTCGATCTCCCGCCCGGGTACAAGGAATTGACCACTCCCAAGCAGGGCGCGGGCGGAAAATAAGCCGCATCCTGCAGTAGCGCAGTCAACCCTGGTTGTGCGCCTTTCCTGGGGTAATCGCCGCTCGCGCCACAGCTGGCCACATCGTCACGCTCAAGGAATGCGTCGAGCGCCGCCTACCGGTCGTTCATTTCCTCGTGGAGGCAGACGGCAGCTCCGCCGGCGATGCCCGAATCCTCGTGGTAGCGGGCGCGCACAATCGGGATCTCCTTGCACCGTGAATTGATCGACCAGGCAGGCAGTTTCTCGCGAATCCGGTCGAACCAACCCGAGAGCAATTCGCCCATGCCGCCGCCGAAGATGACGACGTCGGGCTCGATCATATCGATGACGTTGCCAAGCCAGATCGCCAGGTAATCCGCGGTCTCGGCCAGCAATTCCGTGGCGACCGCGTCGCCCTGGCGGTAAGCGTCGCCGACAATCTGCCCGGTGATAGCTTCCGGATTGCCGCCGGCGAGTTCGATGATTTTCGTGGATTCGCCCTTCTCGGCCAGGCGCCGGCGCGCCCGAGCGGCGAGCGCCGGACCGCTGGCGAGCGCTTCGATGCAGCCGCGCTTGCCGCAGCCGCAGAGCGGCCCGTTGTAATCGATCGAGACGTGACCACCCTCGCCGGCGGCGCCGGTGCGCCCGTGATAAATGCGGCCGTCGAAGACGAGCCCGGTGCCGATGCCCGTCCCGATCGTCACGTAGAAGACTGAGGAAAAGCCCGCTCCGGCTCCCCACACCGCTTCGGCGAGCGCTGCCGCGTTGGCGTCGTTATCGATCACGGCCGGCAGCGACCAGGTCTCGGAAATCCGCTGCGCCAGCGGGAAATCGCGCCAGCAAGGCAAATTCGGCGGATTGATGATCACGCCCCGCCGCGGATCGAGCGGCCCCGGGCAGCTCACCCCAATGTAAAACCTCGGGCCCCGCCGCGGTCCGTCCGGCATGATCGAATCCACCACCCGCCGAACCTGGGCGAAAGCCTCTTCCCCGCTTGCCTGGCTTAACATCGGCGCACGCGTCTTTTCCCGGATTTTCCCGTGCGCGTTCACGACCCCGGCGGCGATTTTCGTGCCACCGATATCCACACCTATAAATACAGGTTCCGAAACAACCATAATGAGTATTACCCCCGCTTACTATGATAGCCGCCGGCTCGTGTTTCAGCTATAATCCGCCGCCGGCCGCGGCACACCCCGCCGCGCGGAGAAGGATCATGAACCGGACGGCCGGCGGTGTCGGGCTGCTGCTCCTCGCCGGAGCGATGAATGGCAGCTTTGCGCTCCCCATGAAGTTTACAAAGCGGTGGGCGTGGGAAAACACGTGGTTCTTCTGGACTCTTTTTGCCCTGCTGATTTTCCCGCCGCTGTTCACTTTTCTCACGGTGCCGGCCATCGGCGCCGTTTACCGTGAAGCCAGCCGCGCGACCCTCTGGGCGGTCGTGTCCTTCAGCGCGGCCTGGGGCATCTCGCAGGTCTTCTTCGGCCTGGCGGTCGACGCGATCGGCATGGCCTTGTCGTTCTCGGTGATCCTGGGAATCTCGGCCGCGCTGGGCAGCATTATTCCGCTGGTGCGGCTGCATCCGGCCGAGGTGCTCGCGAGCGAGGGCCTCGCGGTGTATGCGGGCGTGCTGCTCGTGCTCGTTGGCGTCGGCATCTGTGCCGTCGCCGGCCGCAGGCGAGAAGCGAAGCTCGGCCGGCTGCCGGCCAAAGCGTCGGTGGCGATTGGCCTGCTGTTCAGCGTGATCAGCGGAGCGGGTTCCGCGCTGGTGAATTTGGTGTTGACGTTTGGCGATCCGCTGGTCGATCTGGCGCGGCGCATGGGCACGCCGGCGCGATGGGCGCCGAACGCGGTCTGGTTGCCGCTGACGGTAATCGGCGGTATTCCCAACCTCATTTATTGCCTCTACCTGATGCGCAAGAACAAAACTGGCCGTCAGCTTGGCGCCGGCGGCGCGGGCCATATTGGCCTGGCCGTCGTGATGGGCCTGTTCTGGTTTTTCAGCCTGGTCACCTACGGCATCGCCTCGGGCATGATGGGAAGTCTCGGCGCGGTGCTCGGCTGGCCGCTCTACATGTCGCTGATCGTGATCGCGGGAACGCTCTGGGGCGTGGTTACCGGCGAATGGCGCAACGCCGGCCGCGAGACGCTGCGGATCATGTGGGGCGGCGTGGGCGTGCTGGTCGCCGCGATTTTCGTGCTGGCCACCGGCGGCCGTTGGTTCTGATCGCGCCGTTTTTCCGCGGCTTTCTCCCTCCGAGTCAGGCGCGCCCCGCTCGGCGAGCCACTGCCGCCCTCCCTTCTCGGCCGTGATTGGACACCCGCCGCTCGTTGTGCTAGAAACGTGAGCATGTCTTCACATTTTACCGGCGCGCCGCCGCGGCGCGTGCCACAGCAGCAGCGCGGCCGCCGGCGAGTCGAGCGCCTGCTCGGGGCCGCGGAATGCGTGATTGCCGAGGCGGGATACGACGCGGCGACGATGTGCGGAATCGCCCGCCGCGCCGGATCGGCCGTTGGATCGCTCTACCAGTTTTTCCCCAACAAGGACGCGGTGGTTGAGGCGCTGCGCGCCCGCTACTTCGAGGAATATGAAGATTTCTGGAGCGACCTGCGGCCCGCAGGTCCGCCGCTGAGCATCGAACAACTGGTGAGCCGTTTGCTCGGCTTCCCCATCGCTTTCGCCCGCAAGCACCCGGCGTTTCTCCCGCTGCTGGACTTGCCTCCCACGGCCCATAGCCACCACAGGCGGGGCATGATCCGGGAGCGGATTGTCGACGCGCTGCGCGCCGGGCGGCCGCAGCTTTCGCGTCCCCGCGCCACGCGCATGGCCGCCGTGGTGCACCAGATCATTCGCGGCTGCCTGACGCTTTACGCCCGGGCTGACATCGAAAATAGAAAAGCGATCGTGGAGGAGTTCAAAGCCGTACTCGCCGGTTATCTGCGTGTCCGGCTCGAGGGAATTCCGTGTTGCGAGCGCCGCCCCAATGGCGTGGGTGCCGTTTCGGCGGCAGGCGCTCGGGGAGGAAGTAAGCATTGAAGCATGAAGTAAAGAAATCCTGGAGATTGCCCGCCGCGGCGGCCGCCGTGCTCATGCTGGCCGCAGGCGTCGCCTGCGGACGCCGGGTCGACCCGCCGCCGAAGTTCCCTCCGCCGCTCGTGGAAGTGGCCCCGGTCGTTCAAAAGAACGTGCCGGTCTACGGCGAATGGGTGGGAACGCTCGAAGGCTTCCTCAACGCGAACATCCAGCCGCAAGTCACCGGCTATCTGATTCGCCAGGATTATCACGAGGGCAGCCTGGTGCGGAAAGACCAGGTGCTCTTTCAGATTGATCCTCGCCCCTTCAAGGCCGTGCTCGACCAGGCCAAGGGCCAGCTGGCCCAGGCGGAGGCCAATCTGGCCAAGGACACTCTCGACGTCAATCGCGATATTCCCGAGGCCAAAGCTCACGCCATTCCCCAGAGCCAGCTCGATAACGACCGCCAGGCGCAACTGGCCGCAAAAGCGACGGTCGAGGCGGACAAGGCGGCGGTGGAAACAGCCGCTCTGAACCTGGGCTACACCAAGGTTCGTTCGCTCATCGGCGGCATCGCCGGCATCACCACTACACAGGTCGGCAACCTCGTCGGGCCCTCCAGCGTGCTCACCGCGGTTTCCCAAGTGAATCCGATCAAGGTCTATTTCCCGATCAGCGAGCAGGAATATATGCGCATCGCCGGCCGGATCGCGCCCGGCGCGGTCGATCTGCTCTCGCGCGACTCGCCCATCCCCTTGCAACTGATCCTTCCCGGCGGCGAGACGTATCCCTTTCACGGCCGGATCCTCTTCGCCGACCGGCAGGTGAATCCGCAAACGGGCACCATCAACATCGTCGGCGCCTTCCCGAATCCGCGGGACATTTTGCGGCCGGGACTGAATGTGCGAGTCCGCGCCCTGACCGAAATCCTGAAAGGGGCGTTGCTCGTGCCGCAGTCGGCGGTGACGCAACTGCAGGGCAGTTACCAGGTCACCCTCCTGGGCCCGGGCAACCGCGCTCAGCTTCGCACAGTCGGCGTAGGGCCCATGTACGGCCAGCTATGGGTCATCACCAGCGGGCTCAAGCTCGGCGACCAGGTGATTGCCCAGGGAGCGCAAAAGGTGCGGGAAGGCGAGCCGGTGAGGCCGGAGCCCTACCACCCGATGGAGAGCAAGTAAGCCATGTCCCGCTTTTTCATTCGCCGCCCCATTGTCGCCATCGTGATTGCCATTCTCACGGTGTTCGTCGGGGCCCTCACCATTCTTCGCCTGCCGATTGCCCAGTTCCCGGACATCGTTCCGCCGGAAGTCATGATTCGCGCCACCTTCGTCGGCGCGGACGGGCGAACGATCGCCCAGTCGGTCGCCACGCCGATCGAGGAAGAGATGAGCGGCGTCGACAACATGAACTACATGTATTCGCTCAGCTCCACCTCGAACAGCCAGATGAGCATGACGGTCGATTTCGCCGTCGGCACCGACCCGAATACCGACCTGATTCTCAGCCAGATGCGCGAAACGCAGGCTGCCCCCCAGATACCGTCGGAAGTCTCCCGCTACGGGCTCATCACCCAGAAGTCGCTCACCTCGCCCTTGATGCTCGTCGCCCTGGACTCGCCCCACGACACCTACAGCGCCCAGTTCCTCGCCAATTACGCCTATATCAACCTGCTCGACCCGATCACCCGCCTGCACGGCATCGGCAACGTCCAGGTCTTCGGCTCCGGCCAATACGCGATGCGGATCTGGCTCGACCCGAACAAGATGACCAAGCTCGGCGTAACCGTCTCCGACGTCGTGGATGCCGTCGAGGCGCAAAACACCGTTAATCCGGCCGGCCAGATTGGCGCCGAGCCCGCTCCGCCGGGCCAGCAACTCACCTTTCCCGTCCTGGCGCAAGGCCGCCTGGTGACCCCGCAGCAGTTCGGCAACATCATCGTTCGTGAGACGCCAAACGGCGGAATCGTTCGCGTAAAGGACATCGGCAAGGTCGAGCTCGGTACGCAGTTTTACAACCTCAAGGGCCGCTTGAACGGCAAGCCCAGCGCCATCATCGCGCTCTACCAGCTTCCCGGCTCGAACGCCGTGGACGACGCCCGCGAAGTTCGTGACTTCATGGCAAAGGCGAAGGCGGAATTTCCGCCCGACATGAGCTACGCGGTTTCCCTCGATCAGACCCTTTCCGTGTCCGAGGGCATGAAGGAAATCCTGATCACGCTCGCCATCGCGCTGGCGCTGGTTATTTTCGTTGTCTATCTCTTCCTGCAAAACTGGCGCGCGACGCTGATCCCGCTCCTGGCCGTTCCCGTTTCCCTGGTCGGTACGTTCATCTTGTTCCCGCTGATCGGCTTCTCGATCAACACGCTATCCATGTTCGCGATGGTGTTGGCGATCGGCCTCGTCGTCGACGACGCCATCGTCGTCGTCGAGGGCGTCCAGCGCCACATCGAGGAAGGGCTCGCCCCGCGCGACGCCGCCCGCGCCGCCATGGACGAGCTTTCCGGTCCCGTCGTCGGCATCGCGCTGGTGCTCGCCTCGGTGTTCGTTCCGACGGCGCTGATTCCCGGCATCACCGGCCGCCTCTATCAGCAGTTCGCCGTCACGATCGCCGTCTCGGTGGTGATCTCCGCATTCAACGCGCTCAGCCTGAGCCCGGCGCTCGCCGGCCTGCTCCTGCGCCCCCGGAAGCCCGGTCGCGGCCCGCTCGCCCTGTTCTTCGGCTGGTTCAATCGGACGTTCAATCATGGGTCGAACCTCTACATCCGCGTCTCCCGGCAGTTGATCCGCAAGAGCGTGGTCGCCATGATTTTGCTCGCCCTGTTTTTCGGCGCCGCGGCGTTCCTCGGCGAGCACCTGCCGACCAGCTTCCTGCCGAACGAGGATTACGGCTACATGTTCGTGAACCTGCAACTGCCGAACGATGCCTCGCTCCAGCGCACCAGCGCCGTCGCGCACAAGGTCGAGCAAATCGTCATGAAAACCCCCGGCGTGCGCTACGTCACCAGCGTCATCGGCTTCAGCCTTCTCAGCACCGTGCAGGCGCCCAATTCCGCCTTCTTCTTCGTCCGCCTCCAGCCCTGGAGCCAGCGCACCAAAATGAGCGAGACGGTCTGGGCCATTGAAGCGCGCCTCAACGCCGAGCTGAGCAGCCTGCCCCAGGCCACTGCCTTCACCTTTGCGCCGCCGGCAATTCCGGGCGTCGGCACCGCGGGCGGATTCACGTTCGTTCTCGAGGACCGCGCCGGCAAGGGCATTTCCTACCTCTCCGCCAATCTCGGCAAATTCATGGCCGCGGCCCGCAAGCAACCGGAAATCGGTTCAATCTTCTCCACTTTCGTTCCCAACATGCCGGAAAAATTCGCGCGGGTGGACCGGGCGGAAGCGATGAAAATGGGCGTGCCGCTCCCCGATCTTTACACGACGCTTCAGGCCTACCTCGGCGGCATCTTCGTCAACTATTTCAACCGCTTCGGCCGCCAGTGGCAGGTCTACGTCGAGGGCGGCCCGAAATACCGATCCAAGCCGAGCGACCTCAGCGAGTTCTACGTCCGCAACGATTCCGGCCAGATGGTCCCGCTCTCCGCGCTCGTGAAATTCAAATCCATGCTCGGCCCGCAATTCGTGATGCATTACAACGAATTCGACTCCGCCGAGATCACCGGCACGGCCGCGCCCGGCTACAGCTCCGACCAGGTCACCGCCGCGCTTGAGAAGGTGTTCAAGCAAACCATGCCGCCCGGCATGGGTTACGGCTTCATGGGAATGTCCTACCAGGAGCAAAAAGCCGCTCAAGGCGTTTCCGCGACGCAGATCTTCGGCATGTCGCTGCTCTTCGTCTTCCTGATTCTCGCCGCGCTCTACGAAAGCTGGAGCCTGCCTTTCAGCGTGCTCTTGAGCACGCCGGTCGCCGTCTTCGGCGCCTTCGGCGTGCTGTTGCTCCGGCGCATGTACGTGGCTCACTTCTATCCGCCCTACATGCAACACATCACCAACGACGTCTATTCCCAGATCGGCCTCGTCATGCTGATCGGCCTGGCGGCCAAGAACGCCATCCTGATCGTCGAGTTCGCCAAGAAACAGTACGAACAAGGCAAGTCGCTTACCGAGGCCGCTCTCGGCGGTGCCCGCCTCCGTCTTCGGCCGATCCTGATGACCTCGTTCGCCTTCATCCTCGGCGTCGTGCCGCTGTGGGTCGCCAGCGGCACGGGTTCCATTTCCCGGCAGATTATGGGCACCACAGTGATCGGCGGGATGCTGGCCGCCACGGTTATCGGCATCTTCTTCGTTCCGGCGATCTTTTATGTCGTCGAGCGCATCTCGGGCGCCAGGCGCACGGTGCCGGCCGCCGAACTCGCGACAGGCGAAGCCTCGGGCAAAGGTGATTGATGGCATGAAAAAGTTCGCATTTGTGATCTTCGTGGTGGCCCTCGCCCTGCTGGCCGGCTGCATGGTCGGTCCTAATTACAAGCGGCCCGCCGTCAGCGTTCCCAAGGTCTATCGGGGAGAGGTGAAGCCGGCGAGCGTGGCGCCTTCGATCGGCACCGAGAAATGGTGGCAAGTGTTTCGCGACCCGGTGCTCGACAAGCTGATTCACACCGCCGTGCTGCAGAATTACAACGTCCGCATCGCCGCCGCTCGCGTCCTGCAGGCGCAGGCCGAGCTCGGCATCACCCGTGCCAACCAGTATCCTTTCGCCAGCGCCAGCGCGGGAGTTTTCAGCGAGCGGAATCCGAAAATTTCCAAGGTCTTTCCCTCTTACGAAGTCAACGCCGGCCACCTGAGCCTTTCGGCGATCTGGGACCTGGACTTCTGGGGGAAATACCGCCGGGAAACGCAGGCCGCGCAAGCCAGCCTGCTCGCCACCGAGTGGGGCCAGCGCGCAGTGCTCTCGTCGGTGGTGGCGAGCGTGGCGGCGGCCTATTTTCAGCTCCGCTCCCTCGACGCCCAGCTCGCCATCGCCCAGCGCACCCTGGCCACGCGTCAGGAGTCGCTGAAGCTCACCGAGCTGCTCGAAAAACACGGCTCATCGTCGCAGCTGGCGGTGAGCGAGGCGCAGCAGCTCGTCTACACGGCTTCCGAATCGATTCCCGATCTCCAGCGCCAGATCGAGCAGCAGGAAAATCTCTTGAGCATCCTGCTCGGCGAAAATCCCGGCCCGATTCCCCGCGGCCAGCTGATTACCGAGCAGCCGGAGCCGGCGACCGTTCCCGCCGGCCTTCCGTCGCAATTGCTCGAGCGCCGGCCCGATATTGTCGAGGCGGAAGCCAACCTGATCGCGGCCAACGCCAATATCGGCGTGCTGAAAGCCTCGCTCTTTCCCGATATTTCCCTGACGGGAACGGGCGGATACGAAAGCTATGCGCTGAACCGGCTGATCACTTCCCCGTCGGAACTGTGGAATGCCGCCGTGAACGTGACCCAGCCGGTTTTCGCGGCCGGTGCGCTCCGCGCGGGCGTGCGCCTGGCCAAGGCCCAGTGGCAGGAGATGGTGCTCACCTATCGCCAAACCATTCAGAACGCTTTCGAGCAGGTTTCCAACGCCCTCATCGCCTACCAGAAGGATCGCGAATACCTCGAGGAGCAGCAAAAGCTGGTCGATGCCGCGCGCAAGAGCGACCAGCTCTCCATGGTCCTCTATCGAAACGGCGGCGCTAGTTATTTGCAGGTCCTGGCCACCGAGACGCTCTACTTCTCGGCGGAACTCAACCTCGTCCAGGCCCAGGACAACGTCCGCCTCTCGCTCGTCCAGCTCTACCAAGCCCTAGGCGGCGGCTGGCAGCAGTAGCCGCCCGGCCGCTGTGCCAGCTGGGTTTGTGTAGCACCGCCTCGTTTGTGTAGCGCCGTCCTTCAGGACGGCACTTTGTCGAGACGGGCGACAAAGGCGCCAGGCCGAAAGCGCACCGCACAGCTGAGCGGTTGCTCGGCAAGTTGCCACACGAGCTGCGGGCGGGCCAGGCTCGCCGTCCTCTGCCGGCCTGGCTGTGCAGGTTCGCAGCTATATAAGTGACGCCGGCAGGGGCGCGTTTGAATCGCGGCTTCTGCGTCCCGGACGCGCTTACGGGACGCGCCCTTGCGGGTGCCGGTGGCGCGGGTCAACGCGCGAGAAAATCCTCCGCCAGTACGCGGTCGAGCGTGGCGACAAGGAAATCGGCGTCGTCGCGCGAGAAGGGAAGCGGCGGCTTGATTTTGACGACGTTGTGCAGCGGGCCGTCGGTCGAAAGCAGAACGCCGCATTCGCGCATGCGATTGATGATATAAGCGGCTTCCTCCGGCGCCGGCTCGAGCGTCTCGCGGTCGCGCACCAATTCGATCCCGAGAAAAAGCCCCAAGCCGCGCACGTCGCCGATCACCGCTTGCCGTTCCGCCAGTCGCCGCAGCCCGGCCATCAGGTACGCGCCCGTTTCGAGCGCATGAGCCTGCAGCTTCTCTTCGGCGATCACGTCGAGCACCGCGAGCCCGATGGCGCAGGAAACCGGATTTCCGCCGAACGTATTGAAATACTCCATGCCGTTGGCAAAGGCGGCGGCGATTTCCGGCGTTGTGACCACGGCGGCGAGCGGATGGCCGTTGCCGATCGGCTTGCCCATGGTAACGATGTCGGGCACCACGCCCTGCGTCTCGAATGCCCAAAAGTGGCTGCCCACGCGGCCGAAGCCGGTCTGCACCTCGTCGGCAATCGTGACGCCTCCAGCCCCGCGCACGTGCCGGTACGCTTCGCGGAGAAATCCCGGCGGCGGCACGATCTGGCCGCCGCAGCCGGGCAGGGATTCGGCGATGAACGCGCTGAGTTTCTTGCCTTGCGCCTGGATTTCTTCGATCGCGCGCGCGACGTGGCCGGCGTATTTCGTTCCGGCTGAAGGATCGTCGCGCCGGTAGGGGCCCCGGTAATCGTCGGGCAGCGGCGCTTTGTGCACGTGCGGAGGAGCGCCCGCGCCCCCGGGCCCGTCGAATTTGTACGGGCTGATTTCGATGAGACCGGTGGTGTTGCCGTGATAGGCGGCGTCGAGCACGATCGTTTGCTTCGAGCCGGTGCGCGCGCGGGCCAGCCGCAGCGCCAACTCGTTCGCTTCGCTGCCCGAGCAGACGAAATAGCAGACGCGGAGCGGCGCGGGCAGCGTTTCGCTCAGCCGCCGCGCGTAGCGCACCAGTAGCGGGTGCAGGTAGCGCGTGTTCGTGTTCAGCACGGCCATCTGCCGCGCGCCCGCGCTCACCACACGGGGATGCGCGTGGCCCACATGCGCCACGTTGTTCACGCAATCGAGATACGGCCGGCCGCTCTCCTCGTAGAGCGTTTGCATCGATCCGCGCACAATTTCAAGCGGCTTGCGATAGGCGATGCTGAGTGAGGGTCCGATGCGCGCCGCGCGCTCGGCGAGAATTTCCTCGGCGTCTGGCACCGGCTTCTTGTTTCCGTCCGCGGCCGGGCTGAGCGCCGGAACCCGCGCGACGAGATTCGGATCGGGCGAAAGGCTCAGCCAGATTTCGCGCGCGTTTGCCGGCGCCACGCCGGGGAAATCGCCAGCGCGGCCGAGCATGTCGGCGATGATCTGGAAATGAAGGTGCGGCGGCCAGTTGCCGTTCACGGGGAAGTTGCCGATGCGGGCGATCTGCGCGCCTTGCCGCACGCGCATGCCCTCGCTCAGCCCGTCGAGCGAATCGAGGCTCAGATGCCCGTAGAGCGTGAAAAATGTGAGCGAGCCGCCGGCGACGGTGTGTTGCAGGATGATTGCCGGGCCGTAATCGAACGGCGCGGCGTTGTTGCGGAAACTGTGGACCACGCCGTCAAGCGGCGAGAAGACCGGTGTGCCCGCCGGCAGAAACAGGTCGAGCCCGATGTGAACTGTGCGCCACTCGGGCCCGTCGTTTCCGGGCCAGGCGAATGCGGGCGAGCGGTAGACGGCGCGCGGTTCGTTGTAGCGGCCGATGCCCACCTTGGCTCCGGCCCTTTTCATGCGCGCGAAAATCTCTTCGGTCCATCGGGCGACGTCGCTCGCTTCGGCCAGGTTTCCGTTTTCCAGGCTGCCGACGCCGAGATCGATGACGAGCGTGGGCTCGACGCGCGGATCGGGTTCCACCAGCTTGCCCAGCACCACGGCGTTTTCGTTTAGCCACGCGCCGATCGCCGCGCTCCGCGGGCATGGCGGCAACCCGCACGCGTGGCGAAACGCGTAGTGGGCGTAGCTGGGCGAAATGGAGGAAAGTCGCTCGATCAGTTGCCAGACCGGCGCTTCGCTGATGGTCAGATATTCGTTTTCCGGCATGGAGGCGCGCTGATAGGCGGAATTCACCACGCTGACGGCCAGCCGCGTCTCGATGAGCGGAAAGAGCAGCCGCAGCTCTTCTTCCGTGAGCGGGAATTCGGCGTGGTAACCGGCGACGACGTGCGCGGCGGCGGCGATCGGGTCCGGTTTGCCTAGCATCGCGTAGGCCGCGCCGACGGCAAGCTCGCCGAGGGTCACCGTCCGCAGCATGTCGCCGAAATCGACCACGCCGGCGACCCGTCGCGTCCACGCGTCGCCCGGACCCACGATCACGTTGTAATCGTTGGCGTCGTTGTAGATCACGCTATGGCGCAGGCCGGCGAGCGCCGGGGCGATTTCGCGCTCGTAGCGCTCCAGGATGCGCTCGATTCTGCCGCGCCGAACGGAATCGGTGACGTAGCGCAGATATTCGCGAATCCACGCGGCGCGTTCGAGGTCCCATTTCAGCTCGCGCGCAGCGGCGGGGTGATCAAATGTTTCGAGGGCGCGATCGATTGTGCCCAGCGCCGCGCCCAGGCTGCGCAACAGTTCGGGTGTGTGCG
The DNA here is from genome assembly GCA_021832085.1 of Acidobacteriota bacterium. Classification (GTDB taxonomy): domain Bacteria; phylum Acidobacteriota; class Terriglobia; order Acidiferrales; family UBA7541; genus JAKASX01. The sequence goes on from JAKBLM010000007.1 coordinate 17,337, forward strand.
GCGAGCATTCGGCCAGCAGCTTGCCGGGAACGTAGCTCAGCAGGCGCAGGAAATGCGCTGCGCCGCCAGGAGCGGAAACACGGGGCATAACATCGCCGGCGCTGGTGCGAAGCAATCTGGGCAGCGCCAGCCCGGGTGCCGTGGCGGCCAGATGCTCGAGCGCGCGGTTTTGCAGGTCGAGCGTCTCTTCACGCTCGGTGGCATTCGCAATTTTGAGGACGAAGCGTTCGCCCGATTCCGCGGTGAGCAGGAAGTTCCGGTCGCGCTCGCTCGGCAACGAATGCGCCGTGGTGCGCAGGCCGTACCACTCGTGGGCCAGACGCTCGGCTTCGGCTTCGGTGAAGGCCGGCAATGGGAATGCGATTTCGGGCATGGCAAACGCGGAAGACTCCGTTTCTTTGGGGCGGGCACGCGCACGCGCGATGCCCTCGAAACCGGACTATAGCACAGCGACGCGCGGCACAGGATTCTGTGCGCGCGGCAGGATGAAGCGTGTGCTAGGGGCAACCAGGGCGGAGCTTAGTAGGCGACTTTGCCGTGGAAAAGCATCTGCTTGACGTTGAACTCGAACTGGATATTGCCGGCGGGGGGCGGCTGTCCAACCGGGCTGCCATTGCCAAAACTGTTGCTGAAGTGGATGTTCGAGTTCGTGACCTGGAGGGTAAGGGACTTATGGTTGGCACTAAGGATCGGTTCGTGATTCACCTTGCGCGGGAAAAAGAGGAAAAATGCCTGCTGGTTTCGCGGAGCCAGCTGGAAACGCGCCAGGCGGATGGTTTTTCCGTCCACGACCAGATAGGCCGAACGCCGGAGCTTTGCCGTAGTTTCCAGTTGCCAGCCCATGCTCAGTTCACTTTGCCAGGCGCCGACGTTGGTCCCATAGGTGACGCGAATCACGGTGTACTGGGGAAAGCGCCTGGCAAGGTAGCGGGCCGCGCTTTCGTTGACCGACTTCTTTTGCGCGGGAGACATCCGGTTGTAATGCGCCTGGATTTCCGCCAGCCGCACATCCGCCTCGCGTACGGGAAGGGCGGAAAAGAACTGCGCCCTGTAGGTGATGGTCATGAGCGGCTGCCGGCCAGGGACAAGGCTTCCTTCCGCGCCGTTCGGCATCTCCGTGGCGCTGAAGGAATCGAGCTTTGTCCAAGGCGAACTCGTCAGGATCTTGCGGCACTGGCTGGCCGACCAGTGGCGATAACTCTTCTTGTTCCAGAATTGGGCGAAAGCAGGTGAAGCAGCGGAGAAGAAAAGCAGGAGCGGGAGCACAACTGGCCATCGGGCCCGGCCGCGCGCGAATCCCTTGCCGCCCATGGACGGAACAATAGTCCGGGCCAAGAAGCCTGTCAATTGGCGAGTCGTTTCGGGGTGTGGTTATTCGGCCGTTGCGGTAGCCGGCTCGGCTTCGAGCCGCGGTCCGGGTTCGTCTTTCGGCTTGGCCAGGCGGAAGAGATGGCGCACGGCCGCGGCCAGTTCGTCCTGTTCGGGCCGCTGGCGAGGCTGCTTCAGCTCGCGCGCCAATTCCCGCGCCAGGCGATCCATGATTCGACCCGTCAGGGCTTCGATGGCGGCTTCGTCAGCGATACCCTGCGTTCCCATTTCGCTGCGGAAGCGGGCGATTTCGACCATGCGAAGCTCTTCGAGGTGGGCGCGCAAGGCGACGATGGTCGGCACGACGCGCTCGGCATCGAGTTGGCGCGCAAAGGCATTTGCCTCGCGCTCGACGATCTTCTCGGCTTCGGCCGCGGCGGCCATCCGGCCGTCGAGGTTGCTCGTAACCACCTGCTGCAGATCGTCGATGTCGTAGAGGAAGAAGCCGGGAACGTCGCGCACGGAGGGATCGATGTCGCGCGGAACGGCGATATCGATCAGGAAGATGGTCTGTCCGTGATGCATCTGGCGAACCCGCGCGGCGTCCTCTTTGTCGAAAATGATGTGCGGGCAGCCGGTGGAGCTGAGGATGATGTCCGCCTGGGCCAGATAGGGCCAGCGGTCCTCGAAGCGCAACGGCGTGCCGCCCAGCTCGCGAGCCAGCGCTTCGGCGTGCTCGAACGTGCGATTCGTCACCCAGAGCTTGCCCACGCCGGCCGAAAGCAAATAGCGCGCGGAAAGCTCGCTCATCTTACCCGAGCCGATGAGCATTACGTTGCGATGCTCGAGCGAGGTGAAGAGCCGCCGCGCCAGCGCCACCGCGGCGTAGGGAATCGAAACCGGCGCCGAGCCGATTTCCGTTTCGTTGCGCACGTGTTTCGAGACGCTCAGCGCTTTCTGGAAAAGATGATCGAGGAACCGGCCGGAGGTGCCCGCCTGCTTGGCCTTGGTCCACGCCGCCTTCACCTGGGCGACGATTTGCGGCTCGCCAACCACCAGCGAATCCAGGCTCGAAGCCACGCGGAACAGATGCAGCAGCGCCTCGCCCCCGATGAGCCGATAGAAACGGCCGTACTGCTCGATGCTGAGCCCGAATTCATCGGCCAGCAGCTTCTGCACAGAGGCCGAAGCGACCTCTATATCCGAGCACCAGAGAATGAATTCCGTGCGATTGCAGGTCGAGAGCAGTACTGCTTCCTCGACGCCGGGAGAATCGGCCAATTGATGCAGTGCGGGATAAAGACGGCTTTCGCTGACCGAAAATCGCTCGCGGATTTCTACCGGCGCCGTGTGGTGACTGATTCCTATTACCAACAAATTTGAATCCAAACGACCGCCTCCAACACAAAACCGAACTCTTTATCGCATATCGCGTGCCAGATTGGCAAAATCTTGGCGGAAAGCGAGCTTTCTATCTTATTGATAAGTAATAGGTTGGCATTGGCCCGCCGCGGGCTCCCGTCTTGCGGTTTTGTCGATTGGGTGTTTTTTCGCGTCGACGCAAGAACCGGGTGAGGGAAATCCCACTCCGGAAAACGACTGATGTCACGTCTTGGGCGCCCGCTGCTCCTGCCTTTGGTCCCAGGGTCCGGGCGCGGCTGCGGCGGGCGTGTTAAAATAAAAGTCTGTTTGCTGTTACACTCCAGCTGTTCGACCAACGGATTTTTGCGGAGGGCTGCGAGGTTTGCCTGCAGCCCTCTTTTTTTTTTAGGAAGAGAGACGAAGCGCTTATGACGCACCCGATTCGCAACATCGCCATCGTGGCCCATGTGGACCACGGCAAAACCACCCTGGTCGACGCCATGCTGCGGCAGAGCGGCGTGTTCCGGTCGAATCAGGCCGTGGTCGAGCGCGTGATGGACTCGAACGACCTGGAGCGCGAACGGGGTATCACGATCCTAGCGAAAAACACCGCCGTCTTCTGGAAGGGCGTGAAAATCAACATCGTCGATACGCCGGGCCACAGCGATTTCGGCGGGGAAGTAGAGCGGGCGCTGCGGATGGTCGACGGGGTGTTGCTGCTGGTCGACGCGAGCGAGGGCCCGTTGCCGCAGACGCGCTACGTGCTGCAAAAGGCGCTGCAGGCGCACCTGCCGCCGATCGTCGTGCTCAATAAGATCGATCGCACGGACGCGCGGCCGAATGAAGTGCTCGACGAAATCTACGACCTGTTCATCGATCTCGACGCCACCGAAGACCAGCTCGAATTTCCCGTCTTCTACACCAACGCGAAAACCGGTGTCGCGCACCGCGAGCCGGGCGACGATTCCACCACGCTCGAGCCGCTCTTCGACGCGATCCTCAGCGCGATTCCCGCGCCGGCGGGCGACCCGGCCGCGCCGCTGCAGATCCAGGTGACCAATCTTGATTACAGCGATTATCTGGGCCGCATCGCGATCAGCCGCGTTTTCAACGGCACGCTCGACCGCGGCGCGCAGGCCGGCATCGCCAAGCTTTCCGGCGAACTGGTGCCGACGGTAATCACCAAGCTCTTCACTTTCCGCGGGCTCGAGCGCGACGAAGCGCCGCGTGCCGAGTGCGGCGATATCGTCGCCATCGCCGGCGTCGAGGGCATCCAGATCGGCGAGACGATCACAAGCCTGGAAGCGCCGGCGCCGTGCGAGCCGCTGCTGATCGACGAGCCAACGCTCGCGATGATCTTCACCGTCAACACCTCGCCGCTCGCCGGCCGCGAAGGCACCTTCGTCACCTCGCGCGACATCCGCAACCGCTTGCGGAAGGAGCTGCTCACCAACGTCTCGATTCGTGTCGACGAGACCGAGACCACCGACTCGTTCCGCGTGCTCGGCCGCGGCGAATTGCAGCTGGCGATCCTGCTCGAAACGATGCGCCGCGAGGGCTACGAGGTGATGGTGGGCAAGCCTGAGATCGTGGTGCACGAGAAGGACGGCCGGCGGCTCGAGCCGGTCGAGCGCGTCACCGTCGATTGCCCGGAATCGTTTGTCGGCGTGGTGATGGAGATGCTCGGCAGCCGCCGTGGCGAGCTGCTGAAGATGATCAACCACGGCTCGGGACGCGCGCGGCTGGAATTCCGCATCCCTTCGCGCGGCCTGATCGGCTTGCGCGGCCAGTTGATGACGGAGACGCGCGGCACGGCGCTGCTCCACACGATTTTCGACGGCTGGATCCCCTATGCCGGCGAAATGACTTCGCGGCCCACCGGCTCGCTCGTCGCCGATCGCGCCGGAAAATCCACCGCTTTCGCCTTGTGGAACGCGCAGGAGCGCGGCGAGCTCTTCATCGGGCCCGGCACGGAAGTCTACGAAGGCATGATTATTGGCGAGAATTCACGCGAGGCGGATATCGACGTCAACATCACCAAGGAAAAGAAGCAGACCAACATGCGCGCCTCGACCGCCGACGAGGCGATTCGGCTGGTTCCCCCACGCATCCTGACGCTCGAGAAGGCCATTGAGTTTATTGCCGAGGACGAATACGTCGAGGTCACCCCGCAATCCATCCGGCTCCGGAAAAAGGTGCTCGACCCGAAAAAGCGCCCGCGCCGCTGGCAGCACCGCGAATCGGCCTCGACAACCGTTTCTTCCTAGCCAGTTCTCCTTGCGATTTTCCAGTGGCCGAGTGGCATAGGCTTCAGCCTGTAGCCCTTTCCGTGGCTGGCGATCGGAAGGCGACGGCCTGAAGGCTATGCCACCAGACTCCCACCGTGCACGGCGTTGTCATCGCGCGCCGAGTTGGCGTTTTCCGCAGTGACCGATGCAGAGCGAAGAGAATCCCGGCGCGGTTTCCCGGGAGGGATTCACTTTGTCCGCCGCGGCCGGGCCGCGCCTACGACTCTTCCTTCTTTTCTTCCTTGGCCTTCCGCGCCTGCCAGCGGTCGAATGCCTTCTCGATGATGTTCGGCACTCGCTCGGCGCCGCGGGCAAACGGGGCGGTGCGGCTCAGCATGTGCACCTGGATGTCGGCGCCGTGGACGGTAACGATCGCCACCGGGCTGACGCGCACTCCGCCGCCGCCTCCGCCGCCTTCGCAGCTGGAAATCTTTTTGTCCCCTTCGCCCGAGCCGCCGCCTGCCCCCACTCCCAGGGAGACGCGGGAGACCGGGATGACCGTGAATTCGCCGACGGCAACAGGTGCGCCGATGATCGTGTCCGTTTTCGCCAGGGTCTTGAGTTCTCCGATCAGGTCTTTGAGGATGTTCTGCGCGGTAGTCATCGTTTCCTCCATGAGCGCTACGTCTGGCTTCCTGAATGCGTGTTTTACGATTGCGTGATTTTCACTGTGCCGGCGCCCTCGCCGAAGAGGCTCGCCATTCCTTGAACATCGCCCGATACGGCAATCCGGTCAAGAAAGAAAAGACCGGTTTTACGATGCGATGAGGGCGCAGGCGGATTTCCAGAAAAACGCTGTTCTCGCCGGTGAAGTTCGGCTCGATGCCCGCCCACCGCGCCCAGCCGAACTGGGTGATACCGTACAGCATGCCCGTCAGCGCCGGATCCGGGAAGGAAACGCGCACCCGGCGCCGCTTCATTTCCACCGTGCGGAAAACGCCTCGCCGCAGCCGCCCGAGCTGCCGGAAAAGCCTGCGGCGAATCGCCCGATTGCGCAGGCAGCGATAGAAGAAGCGGCCTCGCGCGGCCTTGCGCCGGCGGGCGCGGCGCGCTGCGAGTTTCGCGCGTTTCCTCTTCGGCTTTCGCCGGCGCAGCGGCACCGTGTGGCCCGCAATTGAAAGGCGAGTTTCACCCTCCGCGCCCGGCAAGGGCCGCTGGTATGCGATGGCGAACAGCCAGCGCACCTGCACCTGCGCGCGCGCCGAATCGACCACGAGCACAACGGGACTGCAGAGCACGGCGGCGGCCACGGCCAACGCCACGAAAACCATAGCCGCCAGAATCATGAGGACAATTGCGAGAGCCGACATCCCTTGCCCCTGTCCTGCTGGAAACTGCGCCCGTCTTTCGCTGTCCGGTTGCAGGGAATTTTACGCCTTTCGCAGCGCGGTCTTCAAAGCCCATCGCCATGGGTTGCCGCGCTCGCCGTGCGGTTTGCAAATAGAGCTTTAGTCGAGCGGTATGCGGGCGTAAAATTCACTTGGACGCGCCCAGAGCCAGCAAGGAGCTTTGCCATGCGAAAGCAGGGTGCAATGCTTTCGGCGCTGGTGCTTTTGGTTGCGATTCCGTTTTTCCAGCAGACGAAAGGGCTGGCCAATCAGCCGGCGCAGCAAGCGGATCAGCAGGCGCAAGAGCCGGCCCCGCCCAAGCCGATCGTGATCCCGCCGGAAGCCGCCAAGAAAGCCAATCCCGTCAAGCCCACCGCGAAATCGATCGAAGCGGGCAAGCGCATCTTCGATATCGACTGCGCCATGTGTCACGGCGAGAATGGCGACGGGAAAACTGATCTGGCCAAGAGTTTGGGCGTCAAGCTGCCCGATTTCCGCGATCCCGCGGCGCTGGGTTCCGTCACCGACGGCGGCCTCTTCTACGTGATTTCCAAGGGCCACAGCCCCATGCCCAACGAGGACGTCCGCGCCAAACCGGAAGAGATCTGGGACCTGGTGAACTACATCCGTTCGCTTTCCGAAAAGAAGGCGCCCCCGAAAACGAAATAGGCCGGGAAGCGCTCGTCCGACCGGGGCAGGGAACTCGTCACCGGTGCCGGCGCGAAGACCGGCAGGCCGGTGAGCGAGCTTTTCGCATTTTCCCGACCGGCAGGGCCATGCTAACTGTCGGTCGTGCGCCCGCAGCTCAGCTGGATAGAGTCCGCCGAAGGCGGAAACCAGAAGGTCGGGGTTTCGGACGCGCCGTTCCCACCAAGATGTATTTCACCTATGTGTTGCGCAGCGAAAAAACTGGCCGTCTTTACGTGGGTCACACTTCCAACCTTGAGCAGCGGCTCGGCCAACACAACAATGGCATCACCAAATCCACGAAAAACCGCGGGCCATGGACGGTGGTGCACAGTGAAGCTTTCCCAACGCGAGCCGAAGCCGCGCGGCGCGAGCGGTTTCTGAAAACCGGGCAGGGCCGCGAGCAGCTGTGGGAGCTGCTGGCGCACGAAGCGCGTAGCCCAGCCGGATAGAGTCCGCCGGAAGCTGGCAGGCCGGTGAGCGAGCTCTTCGCATTTTCCCGACCGGCAGGGCCATGCTAAACTGTCGTGCGAGGGCCCGTAGCTCAGCTGGATAGAGCGTCTGGCTACGAACCAGAAGGTCGGGGGTTCGAATCCCTCCGGGCTCGCCACTTTCCCCGAAATGCGCTGAACGAGGGCCCGATAGTTGAGTTGGACAGAGTCCGCCGGAGGCGGAAACCAGAAGGTCGGGGGTTCGAATCGCCCCGGGCTCGCCACTTCCCACAAAAATGTATTTCACGTACGTTCTCCGCAGCGAAAAAGCAGGGTGCCTTTACGTTGATCGCACCTCCAACCTTGGGCAACAGTTCGGTCAACACAACTGCGGCATCACGAAGTCCACGAAAAACCGCGGGCCATGGACGTTGGTAGGTAGCGACGAGTTCGCAACGCGAGCCGAGGCCGCGCGCCGGGAGCGGTTTCTGAAGGCCGTGCAGGGCAGCGAGCCGCTCAGGGAGTTGCTGCTAGACGCGCTCGATCGTTAGGGGCGCCGAATTTTTCGCGTGATCGCCACGCAATCCCGGCGAGGGACCCACGGGAGGAAAGGAAAAGGGAAAAGCAGGTGATCGCACTAATTGTAGGCACAGCCGTCGCAATCGTTGCCGTGCTGATCGGTCATCACTTCAGCGCGAAGCCGGCCAGCAGCGTCACCGGCACCACCGCGACAGGCACGGGCACCAGAACGGGCAGGGGCAAGAGGGCGCCCACGCCCAAACGGTAACGAAGTGCGGGCGGCTCACCCGCTCGCGCCCGTCAATTCAGCCAACAGGACCCAATGAAGGTCCAAGGATGCACACGCGATGGCGTAGTTGAGCTGAACCAGAACGATGAAACCAATGCCCGATAACGTACCCATCAGACAGAGCAAAGCGCCGAACGTGTAAAAGCGATTGGGCGATGATGATGTGCCGGCAGACGGCGGCGGGAACCTCGGCCCTACCAATGGCGGAGGGGACGGGTGTCGTTGGGGCTTGAAGAGAATCCCCACCCGCAACTTCGGCGGGTGGGGCAACCGGCACTTTTGGCAGCGGCGGTTCTATGATTTCAACGTCTGGAGCCGGAAGACGGCGATCGGTTCCGCCGCGTGAACTTCACCTCGACGGGGCAGGAAGCGAAGGCCCCACTCTCGCGACGCGCGCGTGGGGAACGCAAAGTGAAAGGCAAAACCTGGGACACCCGCCGCTGGCGTGTCAGTGCGGGCCGAGCGCGTATTCCCCAAGGATTTGCTGGCCGGGGACCTGGTCGGGTCCCCGGCGTGGAAATTCGAATGGCCCGGGTTCTACTTCTTCGGCTTGCCCTTCGGAGTGATTTCGCGAATCCGAGTGGCGGTCTTCTCAGCCTTTTCTACCGTGTAGTAGACCATCACTTGCTTGCCTTCGGCGACCTCACCCTCTTTTTTCGTTTCCGCGGTTAGGTGGAACGTAATGTGCTCCATTGCCTTTCCGCGCTTGTGCGAAATCACCAAATCGGTGTCGGAAACAGAGACCACTTCGCCGGCGATGTGGTGGACCTTGGCCTTTGGAGCCTTGGTTCCTTCCGCGTTCACTCGTGCGTGCGTGGCAGTGACGATTTTGGAGGCGGGCGGGGCTGCTAGGGCACTCCCTCCGGCGATGCCGAGGCAGGCCGCAAACGCCAGGAAACCGATGGCCGAGATACGCATGGGTCAGACCTCCGTGCTTGAGAGTACTCTGGTTGCGAAAACCCCAGGGGGAAGCGTGGGCTGAGTCTACCAAAAATGAGCGTGGGAATATACCTTTAAATATCCACGAGACCAGGTCGAGCCGAGTACCGCATCAGCGCAACAATCAAATGCGGCTGCAATTTGCGCATGACCTGCGCAAGATGAACTCCGCCCCCCGCCCTCGCGTTCCCGAGCGCTCCACGTCGTGCACAGTCTCCGGCTGGAGTCGGCCCGTCGATGCGGAGTTCGCAGACGGCTGAGCGGGCACAGCCGCATCTGTCGCGTCAGAGTTGTTCGTTGTTGCAGGTGGGTGTGGTTGACGATTTCCCAGGTAGGCCGTGCTGCCCATAACCACGTGCGGTCAAGTGTGCGGTTGCGCTTTAGCAGATAACTGATCGCCGTTTCGCCGCCGAATAACGCGAGGCCGACTGACCCGAGACGGGCATCGCTGGGGCGACGACCAGCGAGGCCGTGCAGACCCCGTTCAGCACATGTGGGACATCGATCCAGGAACCGTTGCGTGGTTGAGATGTCCGCGAATGTTGCGGCGGCGTGCGGACAGTAATGATCCAGTACCTCCTGTCAGCGACTTTACGGTGTTTTGGCGCCCCAATAAATTCGCGCAAACAGGACGACAGCCAGCGCAACGCGGAGCCAGACTTTCACTATCGGAGCTTTATCATGATCCAGATCATGATCCAGCAGGGGCAGCAGCGAAACGGGAAGGATGTCCGGCCCGGAGACTCGCGTAACAGAATGTACCGGCTAGTCTCCTGTTTCTGAAATGCGCTTACTATTGGAGCCCGTGAGAACTGCGGCTTGGCGGGTTCTCAATGGTCAAGAGATTTCGGATATAGCAGACTAGATGGCTGGCACCTGGCGGGGACAAAAGGGTTGTCGCGGAGTGATTGGCAGGTGTTAACCACTTCCAATGAGGTGTGTCAAAGGTGTGGCGCACTTCCGAAAAGTCTTGGCGCGTTTCTCGTTGTCTTGTACCGCTAGCCACGGGCGGCGTGTGAAACGAATTGCACATGCTCTTGCACGGAAACAGCTTTGCAGTACAATGCGGCTCAACAAAGAAGTGCTGGCGCCTCGGCTGTTCGTCTCGCTCCAGGGACATCTTCATAGGCGCTCATGTCCCATCGATCAAATCCGACAGACGGGCCCGATAGACGGGAAAGGCCATGAAAAAAGAAGAACGGAAAACGCGATCCCGGTCGCGCGAGAAAGCGGACAAGCGGAGCCGTCGGTCGGCCGTACTGCGGGAACCGAAGAAGAAACAGAAAGACGGCGGGCGGGACTCGCGTGATTGCGAGGGGCCGCTGCTTTCCATGATCGCCGATCTGCCGGTCGGTTTGTATCGTCGAACGCCGGGGGAAAACGGGCGATTTGTCGCTGCGAACCAGACGCTCGCCAGCCTGTTCGGCTACGCGTCTGTCGAGGAATTCTTGAAGCTCGACGCGGCAGACGTCTATCTGGACGTCGACGACCTCCGAAAGTTCTCAGAGCGCGTTCTTGCCGAGAGACAGGTTTCCGGTGTGGAACTGCGGCTGAAGAAGCGCGATGGAACACCCATCTGGGGAAGCTTTACGGCCAGGCTCGTCCGCAATGAGCGGGGCGAAGCCGTCTACGTGGATGGGATCATGGAAGACATCACGCTTCGGAAGCAGGCGGAAGAAGGCCTGCGCGAATCCGAAAGGCGATTGTCCTCTCTGATCGACCTCATGCCGGACGCGGCCTTTGTGATCGACGGGAATGGCGTGGTTGTGGCATGGAACCGCGCAACCGAGTCGCTGACGGGCGTCAAAGCCGAGGACATGGTCGGCAAGGGCAACTACGAATACGCGATTCCGTTTTACGGGGAAAGGCGGCCCATTCTCATCGACCTGGTCAGGACGCCGAGGGAAGAACTGGAGCGCGATTACAGGAGCCTTGAGCGCAATGGCCAGGTGCTGATTGGCGAGACGCCGCTTTTTGTGCGCGGGAAAGAGACCTATTTACAGGGCCGCGCCCGAGCCCTCAGCGGCCTGCACGGCGAGTATATTGGCGCGATCGAAATCCTGCACGATTTCACCGAACTCAAGCGCATCGAACAAGCCCTTCGCGACAGCGAACACAGATTGCGCCGCATCCTCGAAACCACCGGCGAAGGCTTCTGGATGATTGACAACGATGCCGCCACCACGGCCGTGAACGACGCCATGTGCGCGACCTTGGGAAGGCGACGCGAGGAAATTGTCGGCCGGCGCATCTTCGAGTTCGTGGACGAAGAGAATGAGAAGATCTTCCGCGAGCAGGTGAAGCGTCGCGCACAAGGCCTGGGCGGCGGATACGAAATTGCCCTGAACCGCCCGGACGGATCGCACGTCCCGTGCATCTTCCACGCCAATCCCTTGTTTGACGAAAACGGCCGGAAGACGGGCGCCTTTGCCATGGTCACCAACATCTCCGAACGCAAGCAGGCGGAAGAGGCGCTCGGCGAGAGCGAGGAACGCTACCGCACCCTGATTTCCAATCTCCCCTTGGGCCTCTATCGAACCACCACGGGAGTGCCGGGCCGGTTTATCACGGCCAACCCGGCCGCCGCGCGGATGTTTCGCTACGCCTCGCTCGAGGAGTTCATGGCGAACAGGCCCTGTGACTTATGTGTCGATGCCCGGCATTGGCAAGAGCTCTCCGATCGCCTCCTGGCCGAGGGCCAGGTTTCGGGAGTGGAACTGCGACTGAAAAAGCTGGACGGCACGCCGTTCTGGGGAAGCATCTCCGCCCGCGTCGTCCACAGCGAACGGGGCGAGGTCGATTGCTTCGACGGCACGATCGAGGATATTACGCTGCGCAAGGAAGCCCAGGAGCTATTGCAGGAAGCCAAGGAGGCAGCCGAAGCCGCCAGCCGCGCCAAGAGCGCTTTTCTGGCGAACATGTCTCATGAAATCCGGACGCCGATGAATGCGATTCTGGGTTTTACGCAGCTGCTGCAACGCGATCCGGCGCTTACGACGCAGCAGCGGGAGTCGCTGAACACAATCAGCCGGAGCGGCGAGCATCTTCTGGCCCTGATCAACGACATTCTGGAGATGTCGAAGATCGAGGCGGGCCGCGCGGTCGTGAACCCCGCCGCTTTCGACCTTCACGATCTGATTGACGATTTGGCGATGATGTTTCAGGTGCGCACGCGCGAGAAAAACCTCCAATTCACCGTCGGAAAGGCGGACGACCTGCCTTGCTTCGTCCTCGCCGATGTGGGAAAGCTCCGGCAGATCCTGATCAACCTGCTCGGCAACGCCGTGAAATTTACCCGGCAAGGGGGAATCGCCTTGCGCGTGGGCGCAAGGAAAGGCGGGAACGGCGGCCTGCGGCTCAGGATGGAAGTGGAAGACACGGGCGTCGGGATTGCGCCCGAGGATCTAAACAAAGTTTTCGAATACTTCGAGCAGTCGAAGAGCGGCGCTGGTTCCGAGGGTGGGACGGGCCTGGGGCTGGCCATCAGTCGCGAGTTCGCACGGCTCATGGGCGGCGACATCACGGTCGCGAGTCAAGTCAACAAGGGCACCCTCTTTTGCGTGGAAATTGACGCGAAGGAACTTGTCGGCGAGCAGGTCAAGCCGAAGGCCGCTTCGCGCGGCGTGCTCCGCCTGCGCACCGGCCAACCCGTCTTCCGGATCCTGGTCGTTGACGACAAGGAAGAAAACCGGCGTTTCCTCCGCGAAATGCTGCAGTCTGTCGGCTTCACCACGCGCGAGGCTGTGAATGGCCTGGAAGCTGTCGGTCTGTTCGAAGAATGGCAGCCTCATTTGATCCTGATGGACGTCCGCATGCCGGTGATGGATGGTTATGAAGCCACTCGCCGGATCAAGGCTACCGAGCAGGGACGCAGAACGCCGATCATTGCCGTCTCCGCCAGCGTATTCGACGAAAATCGTGAGCAGGTGCGGCAGACGGGGGCCGACGATTTCCTGGGCAAGCCCTACACGCAGGACGATTTGTTCGAAAAGCTCGCCACTTGGCTTCATGCGGTTTATGTCTACGCCGATCAGGAGGCCGCTGGCGGCGGCGATCGCAGTGAGCCAGAGGCTGTTGCCCTGACGGGCAAGCGGCTGGCGAAAGTGCCGCAAGAAATTCTGGCGGAAATGGAACGGGCGGCGGCCGGCGGCTACCAGGACCGCGTGCTGGCCCTGATCGATCAGGTGGCCGCCCAGGACGAGCAACTTGCTGGCGAGCTCCGGACCCTGGTGGCCGGCTTCCGGTACGAAGAGCTGATCGATTTGCTGAAAGAAGGGATGGACTCGCGTGTGCGCGATCTCGGCTGAAAATCCGGCGAATGTACTGCTCGTGGATGATACTCCGGCCAACCTGCAGGTGCTGGGCGGCATGCTCAAGGATCAGGGATGCATCGTCCGTCCGGTTCCCAGCGGGAAACTGGCGATTCGCTTCGCCGAGGCGGATCCGCCCGACATTATTCTTCTCGACATCATGATGCCGGAGATGGACGGTTATGAAGTCTGCCGGCGCCTGAAGCAAAAGGAAGAGCTTCGGGAAATTCCCGTAATTTTCATCAGCGCGCTTCAGGAGACGGTGGATAAGGTCAAGGCATTTTCCGCCGGCGGCGTCGATTTCATCAGCAAGCCCTTTCAGTTCGAGGAAGTGGAAGCGCGGGTCCGCACCCATTTGAACATCCGAAGGCTGCAGGTTCAGCTGGAGTGTCAAAACCGCCAGTTGAGCGAGCTGAATGATGCGCTCTCCGCGAGCAGGAATGCGCTCGAGAGCCAGTTGGCCGATGCCGCAAGCTACGTCGTGTCGCTGATCCCGCCCCCCATTCGTGAAGGCGACATCCAGACCGACTGGCTCTACGTTCCTTCGACTCAGCTGGGCGGCGATGCGCTTGGCTACCACTGGATTGACGACATGCACTTTGCCCTGTACCTGCTGGACGTCTCGGGCCATGGCGTGGGCCCGGCGTTGCTTTCCGTCTCCGTGCTGAATACGCTGCGCACGCAAAGCTTGCCGGAAGCGGATTTTCTGCGCCCCGATCAGGTGCTCGCAGCCCTGAATTCCCGTTTCCCCACCAGCGAGCAGCATGGCCAGTATTTCACGATGTGGTATGGGGTCTTCGACCGGAAGGATCGAATGCTCCGGTACGCCAGCGGCGGACATCCTCCGGCGCTCCTGTTCGACGGTTCCCAGGCGCAGCCCGTGGATCTCGATACCCAGGGCGTGCCAATCGGTCTGTTTCCCGAAGCGCAGTATTGTCCAGCGGCTGCGCACATTCCGCCCGCTTCGAGGGTCTACCTCTATTCCGACGGATGCTATGAGATAGAAATGGCGAATGGGGAAGTGGGAGGCCGGCAAGGATTGGTTCGCTGTCTGAGGCGCTTTTCCGCGGGACAGGTGGGTCAGCTAGACGACGTTTACCGCGATGCGATAAAAGCCCAGGGCCGCGAACGCCTCGACGATGATTTCTCGATCCTATGCGCCACCTTTGCCTAAGTTATAGGTCCAGGTTACTCGCCTCTTTGCTGCTTCGATTGCTCCGACCTATCTTGAAACAGTATGTCTCAAAGCGGAGCAGTCCTCCGCGCGCCCATTGCCCAAGCCCGCCGTCGGCCCGCCGCGAATCGATTTGCCTCCGCGGCGACTAACTGACGAGCCCGCACGTTGTTAGCCTGAGCGCCGAGACCGCAAGGCCCTCCCTCTCCGCGCGCCTGCCGGTTTGGAACGGGATATGCCATTTGTCTCGCCTATGGCGGCAGCGGTTGAGGATCGGATCAGCACACAAGGGAGCCGGATTTCCTTCAAGGAAGCAATGTGCCATTTCGATGCCTTGCGTGCCGCCGCGACTCCCGTTGGGGTGACGTTTTTCCGGAAATCCGAATCGGGCGGAACGGTCCGAATAGCGATTGATGGACAGGTCGTTAGTGTCGATCCGGAAGGGATCGTCACAATCTCGGGCCACGGCGGGGAAATCAGCGTGGACGTGAATCCTTGTGAGTTCTCCTGCATGCGCGAGAATTCGTTCGGGCAGGGAGCAGTCCGCTCTCCCGAATTGCACACCGCGCTCCAGCTCACTTTCGCTGGCGGCGAAGTCTGCCTGGTCCATCCTTCGCGCCATGGCTCGCGAGCGCCTGCCGGCCGGCGAGGCACTCCCCGGGCGTTCGGTTGGTTGCGAAATCGGCTCAGGGGCTCAACCGCACGGCATCAGCCGCTCAAGAGCGCGCCGCCCGAGCCGGTTCCCGAGTTGCGCGGCATGCGCGATCTGCTGGTGGACGTCTGGCACAACCAGGCAAACATCGTCGAAATCGTGCACGGCGAAAACGGCGCGAATCGAATTCGGCGGCTGAAGGAGCAATTCCTGCCTCAGGACGAGCGAATGGGCGCCGAGCGGCTGAAGCGGCAAATCATTTTCAGCGAAAACGGCGGGGCTTACGACCTGAACGGCCTCTATCGGCCGCGCTGGGAACCCTCCTTCCGCGAACTGGCCCGGCTGGTGAGGAAGCTCGAAGAAATCGACGGCTCGCAAGCCTGGGATCGGCGCCGGTATCCTCGCTAGCCCGCACGTCACAGCGAGTGTGCCGGGCGGCATCCGCTTGGCCCGATTGCAGCACAAGGGAAGATGCTGTAGTGGGCCGTTCGAGGCTGCCGAAAGTCTCCAATCCTCCCGGAATGAGTGCAAGGATGCCGGGTGCCTCCTCGGTGCTGCGCGGGCCAAAGCGCTCGAGCCAAAAGGTGAAAATGTTGGCAAAGTTACACTTGCCCAAATCTCTACCATCTTGTAAAGAAGAGGTATCGCCGCGGAAATTGGCGATGCTCAACTTTCATGGCAATCTTCGGCAAAGCCCGGCGTGGTGCCGTTCTCGCGGTGCTCCTCTGCGTCTGTGGCGCGGTGACCGCGGCGCACGCGGCCACCAGTCCGTTCGAGCCGGCGGCCCCGGTGGCCTACGCGGTGCGGGTCAATCGCGCGCCGGAACTCAACGGCACCCTGGACGATCCGATCTGGAGTCTGGCGAAGCCGATTACTGATTTCCGCCAGCGGGAGCCTGCCCAGGGCCAGCCGGCCACCGAAAGAACCTCCGTTCGCGTTCTTTACACCAAAAAAGAGATCTATTTCGGCATCTTCTGCCACGACAACGACCCGCGGGGAATCGTCGCCACGCAGCTCGGCCGCGACGCCTGGCTCGGCCTCGACGACTACTTCGAAATCACCATTGACCCCACTCGCAGCCTCAGCGACGCCTATGTTTTCGAGGTCAATCCGCTCGGCACGCAGCGCGACGGCCTCATTGTCAACGAGGGCGGCGACAATACCGGCTGGAACGGCATCTGGACCTCCTCGGCCCGCATCACGCCCCAGGGCTGGATCGCAACGATCGGCATCCCGTTTTTCACGCTGAACCTCGACCGGTCGAAAGGCATGAGCTGGGGACTGAACCTGATGCGGTTCATCCGCCGGAAAAACGAGGAGGATCTCTGGTCGTCCTGGCAGCGCGAATACGGCGTGAACAAAATCAGCGAGGAGGGCGAACTGATCGGCCGGCGCCCGATCGACGGCGGCCGCCTGCTGGTCGTCAAGCCCTATGTGCTTGGCGGATTTCGGCAGTTGCCGCCGAGCGCCGCCGGCAGCACCCTCGGTCATCCCGGGTTCAACCCGCGCGACACCGGTGGCGTGGACGTGATGCTCGGGCTGCGCTCCAACGTGGTGGCCAATTTCACCACCAACACCAATTTCGCCACCGCCGGCGTGGACACCAACCAGTTCAACCTGAGCCCCTATCCGCTTTTTTATCCCGAACGCCGGCAGTTCTTTCTGGAAAACGCGGGCATTTTTTCATTCCCACTGAATATCGGCAACGATCAGCTCTTTTTCAGCCGGCAGATCGGCATCGATCCCAATACCGGCAACGAGGTCCCGATCAACGGCGGCGCGAAGGTCACCGGCTCGATCGGCGGCTACCAGTTCGGCGGAATGGAAGTGCAGACCCGGGCGAAGGGCCCCAGCCCGTGGGAGAATTTCGACGTTTTGAGCCTCAAACGCATGCTTTTCAACGGCTCCTACGTCGGCGTGATGGGAATTGACAAGCAGACCGGCAGCCACACCGATCCTTATAACCAGTCGGGCGGTGTCGATACGCGGCTGGTGCTCGGTAACAACATTGACGTCGGCGGTTTCGCCGCTGCCACCCGCTCCCCGGGCCTTTCCGGCCAGAATGCCGACGTCGGCGGCTACGTGGTGTATCAGAACAACTGGTTCAACACGATGGTCGATACCCGCCGCGTAGGCGTCAACTTCAATCCCGAGGTCGGCTTCATCGGCCGCAACAACTGCTATTGCAACTTCATTGCCAGCAACTTCAGCCCGCGGCCGAATATCCCCGGCGTGCGCCAGTTCAATATCGGCGGCTCGTTCGAAAACGATTCGACCACCAACTGGGGCCTGGAAACCCAGACGTGGGACGGGTCGTTCAATGTCTTGTTCAACAATGGCTCGATGGTTGGCCTGGATCTGGCGAACGGCACCCAGCAGCAGATTACCGGCGCTTTCGATATCTACAAGAGTATCGAGATCCAGCCCGGCCTCTATAGCTGGTTGCGGCACCAGGTTGTCTACGTGTCCGCGCAGAACAAGCCGGTCACCTGGAGTGTGAACGATTCCTTCGGCGGCTACTACAACGGCAATCTGAACCAAACCGGCGCCAGCATCAATTATCGCGACGGGGAACACTGGTCCTTTGGCTTGAGCCAGCAATTGAGCCGCTTCCAATTGCCGGAAGGCGATTTCCAGGTCGCGCTCGGTGGCACTTCGGTCGACTACTCTTTTTCCCGCTTTTTCAGCATCTCTTCCTTGCTCCAGATGGACACCGCGCACACCCAGGCCGCGAGCGCCAACGTTCTGCTTCGCTGGCAGTACCGTCCCGACAGCGACCTCTACCTGGTCTACACCGCCGGGCCGCGCTTCGCTTCGATTCAGGGTAATTCCACCGCCATCAATCAGAACGAGTTCCTCGTCCAGTTCACCTATTCCTTCAATCCCTGCTTCCACTGCAGCCTCGGCTCGAGCGGCCGGCACAGCCAGTTGGCCGATAACCTGGCGATGCGCACCGCCGCGTGGATGCGAGCGCTCAACCCGGGCGCGGCGCTGGCTGACCGGACCGCTGCAAGCGAGGCTCACCCCAGCGGCAGAGGCGGATAGCGCCGCTCGGCCCGCAGCGCACCGCATCGCGCGCGGCGCGCCCGCGCTCGCGCTCGCGCTCGCGCGTGCCGCTCACAAGCCTTTCAATGGAATTACGGAAATCTGTTGTATGGATCGGTTGAGCCGACTGTGCCGATCGCTCGTGTGGGCCGGCCGTGTCGCCTGGTTGTGTCGATTGGTCGTGCGAATTAGTTGCGTCGGGTGGCCATGCGAATTGCCCGTGTGAATTGATTGCGTCGATTGGTTGCGCGGCCCGGTAGCGTCTGTTGGTTCCGTGTCGTGTAGAGGCGGGCTTTAGCCCGCCATTCTTTTGTCCGCCTCGACGACGCGGCAGCCGAAAAGCCCGCGCTCAAACCCTGCTGTGGTTCGTCGTAAATGTCGTTGCGTGCAGCGCCGACCCTCAGGCCGGCATGTGCCGAGCTAAAGCTGGGCGCTATGCCACATTTGAAAACGATGGCCGCCACAGCGGAATGAGACGGCCTTGTTTGGCGCACCGCACTAAGTTCGCAGCCAATCTGCGGGAACGTGAGGGGCATCTCGTCTGCCGGATTCCCGGCCGCGAATGCCGCCCTCTGGTGCTGGCACCGGCCTGTGGTCAACCTGCGGCGCCCGGAGTCCCGTCACGTTGCGGGCGCACAAAAAACGGCGCAGGCGACCGAAGTCGCCCGCGCCGCTATGTTTTGCGCCGCCTTGGGGTTATTTTCCGCCGGCGGGTTGGATGACGACCGGCGCTCCCGCGAAGAGCTGCGGTGCGTTGGCCTGTTTGGCCAGCCGGTTATAGCTGGCAACCTCTGTCTTGACGACCTGGTTGTAGTCGGTGAGCTGCGTCTGCAGTTCGCCGCGAACCAGCGCCATCTGCGCGCGTGCCTGAGCCGTGACCGGCTGGCCGTAGCCGATCGAGCCGGTGCCCTGCAACCCCTGGACCTTGCCGTGCAGATCGGCGAGCCAGTGGAGGCTGTCTTCAGGCGCGTTGCGCTGGATCTTCGTGTTGTAGAGCACCTCCTCGATCTTGTGGAGCGCTTGGTGAATACTGCGGCCCTCGGCGAGAAGCTTCTGGTACCGCGGATTCGGCGCGTCATGATCGTTTGGACGGACGTCGGAGGCGAAGCTGAAGATCTGTTGATTGATCTCGTGGATGTGGTTGAGCGTTTCGTCGAGCGCGGTCATCATGCTGCGCCCTTCGAGGCCGTAGGCGACCTCCTGCCGGAAGGCGCCGGGCACGGTCGGGATCGACGGATCCTTGACCACAGTAACGGTCTGGGTTTGCGTCTGGCCGTCGGCCGTCACGGCGACCTTGTAGGTGCCGGGAGCGACTTCCGGCCCGCCGCCACGGAAGAAGAAGGCGAACGCGCGCGGAGGCTTGTACCCCCAGCGGTAGGGAACCGGAGCTTCGTAGCGCAGGTTCCAGATGTACCGGTTGACGCCGGCCTTGCCCGGAGCGTAGTGAGTGGCAACCACCTGGCCGGCTGCATTGGTGATGACGATCTTCACCGGCCCGTGGTGCGGACCCATCATGCCGGGATCCCCGTGATGCTCGGGGCCCTTGATCGCGGTCTTGAGGAAGTAGTCGATCCGGGCGCCCGGCATGATCATGCGCGGATGGTAAAGGTTGCTCTGCTCGCCCCGCATGCCGCCGTAGAAGAAGCTCTGCAGCGTGGCGTCATTGACCTTGAAGAGATGGAAATTGGAGGCCTCGATCGTGGGCGTCATTTCTTCGATCGGGCGGATGTCGTTCAGCACGAAGATGCCGCGGCCGTGCGTGGCGACAACCAGGGCGTGTTGGAACTTGGCGAACTGGACATCGAAAACGGGCGTGACCGGGAACGAGACCGGGAACTTCTGCCACTGGTCGCCGTCGTTGGTCGAGTAGTAGAGGCCGGTCCAGCTGCCGAGAATGAGCAGGCCGCGCTGGTTCGGATCCTCCCGGACCACGTCGACCGGTTCGTCGCTCGGCAGGCCGTTGGTGATCTCCTGCCACGTCTTGCCGTAGTCGTGAGTGCGATAGACATAGGCATGATCGTTGCCCATCTTGTGGCCGTCGAAGCTGACATAGGCCGAGCCGGGATTGAATGGCGAAACGCCTACCTGATAGACGCTGGCCCATGCCGGCGCGCCGGGGATGTTGGCGGTGACGTTGGTCCAGGTCTTGCCGCCGTTCTCGGTCACGTGCACCAAACCGTCATCGCTGCCGACCCAAATCACGTTCGGGTTGCTCGGCGCGATGGTGATCGCGGTGATCGTGTCGTAGGTTTCGGCGCCGCTGATGTCGTATTCGATTGGACCGCCGGAAGTCACCTGGTCGGCCTTGTCGTTTCGGGTCAGGTCGGGGCTGTCGACCGTCCACGTCCGGCCGCCGTCGTTTGAGGCGAAGAGCACGTTGGCGCCCAGGTAGACAACGTTCTTGTTGACCGGCGAAACGGCAATCGGTGCGGTCCAGTTGAACCGGTACTTGAGCTCCGAAGGCGTTTCCTGGCTGACCCCGGGCAGGTACGGCTTGACCGACCACCGCTCCCGTGTCTTCACGTTGAGGCGGGAGATATAGCCGTTCTGCGAATCGGCGTAGATGACGTTCGGATCGCTCGGAGCGGGCACGGCGTATTGGCCGTCGCCTCCGGCCACGACGTACCAGCCGTTCTGCTCGTTGCCGCACCACGCGTTGTTATCCTGCAGGCCGGCGCAAAGCAGGTAGGGATGGCCAGGGCCGACGGCAACCATGTAATCTTCTTCGATCGGCATGCCGTCGAGGAATTTCCAGGTCTTGCCGCCATTCAAGGTGAGATAGGCGCCGCCGTCGTTGCCCTGGATGATCCGGTTTGGATCCTTCGGATCGATCCACAGGGCGTGGTGATCGACGTGGACGCCGCGATCGAGGATGTGGGCGGTGCGGCCGCCGTTATCCGATTCCATCAGGAAAAGGGAGAGGGTATAGATCTTTTCCTGGTTGTTCGGCGCGACGAAGATGCGGGAGAAATAGAAGGGGCGGACGTCGAGCGCGTAGTTGTCGCTCACCGGCTTCCAGGAATTGCCCATGTTGAGCGATTGCCAGAGCAGCCCGTGCTTGGCCTCCACGATCGCATAGACGTGGTCGGGGTTGGTTGGCGCAACTGCCAAAGCGATGCGCCCGAGCGGGCCCTTCGGCAATCCCTTGCTGAGTTTCGTCCAGGTCGCGCCGCCGTCGGTCGAGCGATAGATGCCGCTGCCCGGGCCGCCGTCATCGAGCTCCCAGGGATAGCGGCGCACCTGCCACATCCCGGCGAAGAGCACCCGCGGATTGTCGGGCCCCATCACCATGTTCGAGACGCCCGTCGTGTCGTTCACGTAGAGCACTTTCTTCCACGTCTTGCCGCCGTCAGTCGTTTTGAAGACGCCGCGATCCGTTGTGGGTTTCCAGACGTTGCCCAGAACGCCGACAAAGACCGTGTTCGAATCGTGCGGATCGATCAGGATGGTGGAAATCTGGCCTGCGTGGCGGAAGCCCATGAATTTCCAGGTGTGGCCGCCGTCAGGCGAGAAATAAAGACCGGCGCCATTGATCATGTCATTGCGGGGATTCGCTTCGCCGGTGCCCACCCAAACCAGGTTCGGATTGGAGGGCGCCAGGGCGATTGCCCCGATGGAACCGCTGTCTTCGTGCTGGAAAATTGCTTTCCAGTGAAGGCCGCCATCCATGGTTTTCCAAACACCGCCTCCGGCTCCGCCGACGTAGTACACATTCGGGTTGCCCGGAATTCCGACAACCGCCGAAACGCGGCCGCCGGCATTCGCCGGGCCGAGATCTACGAAATGCATATGGCTAAAAATGCCCGTTTCCTTGCCGGTTCCTTGTTGGGCATGTCCGCCTGGCAGGAATGCCAGCGAGCAAGCCCCAAGGACGGCAAGTACGGTAAGCCATCGTTTCATCTGCCTCCCCCTTTCAATTCGTTGACTTGTCGTAGTAATTGAGAAGACTCAAAAGACCCAGAATGTGTGAGACGCAAAAAAGAATGCGTAGGTAACAAAAGGTTTTGTGTCACCGCAGAACCGTCTCCCAGGACGTCATTCCCTTGGATGCGCGCCCGGTTGGCGGCCGGGGGTCTGGCATCCGCCCCCTCCCCCGCCAAAAGCAGTACGAAACCTATCACAACAGCCCCGGCGCGGCCAAGATATTGTCTCCACCCCGGCTGGCGCCGGCGTCGCGGAAAGGGCCGAAAAATCGCGGTTTGTGCTGTCCCGCGCGATACCCTCCACCGGCGGATAAGGTGCGATCATCCCGCGTGCCGGACCTTTTGTCCGCACCGGTCGCCCAGCCTGTCGTCTTTGCTTCTCTTGGGGTAGGGAAGCGAACTCACAAACCGCGCAGCGACCGGTCTGGGCCGGCAGGTGTCTGCTTCGCTTTTGGCGCGCGGGGTATCGCGCTGCCGGAGGGCCCTGGTTCCGAGGCAGTGGCCGCCTCGGAGGCGCTCAATAGAAATCCGTGGGATCGATGGGCTTGGAAGTGAGGCCGAGCTGGATCACTTCAACCGAGCGGCGGCGATCGAAGATCACACCCGGAAAGAAGCGCTTCACGCCGATCCGAATCATGCCGAGCGCGATTCCCACCACCAGGGTGATCAGAAGGATCACACCCGTGCCTGTGATGATGCCGACGATGTATTCGGGCATCGTCAGCTGATGGAACATGAATGACGGCTCGTTCCACGTGACGACAGTCTGGTAGTGAATCTGGGCGAGCAGCCCGTTGGCCTGGGCCGCGCTGCCTGCCCCATCCACCATTCCCACAACCGAGCCGATGCGCCGCGCGTAAAGCACGCGGGCCGTTTTCGGCGCGCCGGGAGCAGGGTTGATGTCGAACCACTTCTCCATGTCCTTCAGGTGCTCGGCGGCGAGTTGGTGCGTGGGGTAGGAGGCGAGCAGAAGCGTCACGCGGCGGCCGGCTACATTGTACTGGCCCACTTCCGCCTCTGCCGAGTCGTAGAAGCCGAGCCAGTCGCCGCTGCCCCACGTGCCGGCGCCCGTCTCGGCCAGCGCGTGGTCGAGCGTTTGCGGATTGAGCGCATAGCGGTCCGAGTGCGGCACGAAATCCTTGGCGGGCAGATATTGCCAAAGCGTGGGATACGGCTCGGCGCTTGCCTGTGCCTGGAGCACCTGGGCCAGCGAGACGAAATCCTTGCCGTGGGTGGCGAGGCTTTTGCCCGTCACGTCGACCAGCAGGTTGCCGACGAGCATCATGGCCTGATTGCTGCCGATCGACGAATGCTGCGTCGGACGGAAGCTGGTCGCCGGTACGGGCCGCAGCAGCGAGAACGCGCTGTAGCCCCACGATGGGCTGCGCATCGAATAGAGCGTTACGCCGATCTGCGCGCCGTTGCGCTGATAGCTTTGGTACTCGGCCGACTGCTCGCGGCAATTTTGCAGGACAGCGGCCTGGGCCTGTGGAAGCTGTTTGGGCACAACGGCGCGTGAGCTGCCAGGCACCGCTTGCCAGCCCGCGAAACGCGTCGGCAGCACGCTCTGAGCCGCCACGGGCGGTACCACCAGAATCAGCGCTGCAAAGAGTAACCAGAGGCGCATTTGACTTATTTTACCCTGCCCCGACACTGCCTCCAAGGAGCCCGGCCGGCGAGCAGGATGGCCGGGATTGTCTCCCACTGGCTCGCCCTTTGGGCAAAACGCGCCCGAAGAATCGGGCATCCATAACGCCGGCCGCGAGGGATGCTCTCCAGTGACGCCGCAATCTCGCCAACCACATCGCCATCCGTAGGGGCGTTGCAGCGTGCCCCTGCTGCCCAGGTGGCGATCGAAAAAAGAGCCGGGTGCGCCACCCTCGCGGTTCCCGGCAAGGGTGGGTTTTGGGTCAGCGCCGGTTGGCGTCGGCCTGCGTGGTGACGGTCGAGGGCAGGCTGTTGAGGCTTGCGATGTAGCGCCGGATGCCGTCGAAGATGCCGAGCGCGATCTTCTCCCGGTAGCTGCCTTCGCCGAGCAGGCGATCGCCGATGGGATTGCTGATGAAGGAGGTTTCAACCAGGATCGAGGGCATATGCGCCCCGATCAGGACGACGAATGGCGCTTTCCCCACGCCGCGGTCGGGGATGTTGATGCGGTCCCGGTGCAGCAAGTGCACGATCCCATTTTCGACATCGGAGGCGAACTCGTGGGATTCCACGACCTTGTTGTTGAGCGAGATTTTCTCGAGCAGGCTCCGCAACTTGTAAACCGGCAATTGCGACAGCTCGTTTTCGCGGGCGGCAACGGCGAGCGCCTGGGGCGACGTGGTGAAATCGAGATAGTAGGTCTCGACGCCGCGGGCCGCGCGGTCGGGGCTGGAATTGGCATGGATGGAAATGAAAAGGTCCGCCTTGTCCTCGTTGGCGATGCGCGTGCGCTCCTGGAGCGGGACGAAGACGTCGGTGGTGCGCGTGTAGAAAACCTTGGTGTTCGGCAGGCGTTCCCGGATCAGGCGGCCGAGCCGGAGCGCGATGCTGAGTGTGACGTTCTTCTCCTCGAGCCCGTTGGGGCCTATGGCGCCGGTATCGAAGCCGCCGTGGCCGGGATCGATCACGATGCGGAAAACCTTCAGCCCCAGCGCGCGCACGAGCGAGGGCTCCCCGGACCGCAGCGGGTGGGCCGGTGTCAGATTGCCGACTTTTGGCAGCGCCGCAACGGCGGTTTGGCCGAAACCATTGCCATTGCGCCCGGAAGCCTGGGGTTGCTGGAAAGCGGTCGAATCGCGGCCTGGCCCATCCATCTGGCCGACCCGGATCACCAGCCGGTAGGGATAGCGGAGCAGGGAAGCGGCATAGCCCGTATCGGGGCCGATGTCGAGCACCACGCGGACCATGTCCTGCTGGTTCTGCGCAACGCGGATGCGCGTCACCAAACGGCTGCGCGGCATCAGCGTTTCGCCATGCGGATGGATCAGGAAAGCGCGGCGCAGATCGAAATAGACCCGCTCGGGCCGCGTAATCCGCGCCGAACGGAACCGCACTGGCCCGTTCAGCTGGATCAGGATTCGCACTCCGTAGGGCCTGCGGCTGTAACTGACCGAGCGTATCAGCGTCAGCTGCGGCGATTCCACGCCGCCTTCCACGGTGCCCATGGTCAGCGGCGGCCCGGAAGGCGAAGCGGCGGGTTCGCTTCGCGCTGGTGCGGGCGACGGGGCGGGGGATGGCGCCGAAGCACGGACGCTGCGCCGCATTTGTCGCGCTGGCGGAGGTGCCGACGCCAGCTCCAGCCGGGCCCGATCGGCCTGGTTGGAAGTGGGGTATTTCGCCACGAGCTCCCGCAAAAATCGCCGGCCAAGCGCGGGATCGCCCAGCTCGATCTGCTCGAGTTCGGCGGCGTCGTAGAGAGCCGCGGGAGCCAGCTCCGCGCGCGGATAGTGGTGAACGATGTACAGGTAGGTATCGACGGCCTTCTGGAAATAGACGGTGTCGAACAGGTGGCCCATCTCCCCGTAGAGCCCGCCGATTTCGATCATCGACGGGGCCACCATCACCCCATTGGGAGTGATCAGCGCGACCCGGCGAAAGGCCTTGATGACTTTCAGGTATTGGAGTTCGGTGCGCCTTCCACCCAGCTCGGCTTCGAGCGTGGCCTTCATCTTTTGGGCGTACCGGAATTGCCGGCGGGCGGCCGCAAGGTTCGCCTGTCCAAGGGGCGGCATCGCCCAAAGGGCGGTCGCCGCGCAAAGAACGATCATGGCGAGCGAAATCAGCTTCCGTTGGGACACTCGTCCACTCCTCATCAGCTGCTAGGGAAGGCAGACGCTAGCTCTCCGCGAAAGAGGGACCCCGAACGGGCCCAGGAAAATATCTTATCCCGCGCTAAGTTTCTGGCACTGCGGATTATAGCATTTGGGCGACCACGTCATACACCTGATCGATCGCCTTTTCCAGCCCGGCTGTGTCCTTACCGCCAGCCTCCGCCAGATCGGGCCGGCCGCCCCCGCTGCCGCCCACTTGCCGCGCCACGGCCTGCACGATCTTGCCGGCGTGGAGCTTACGTGTCAGGTCGTGGGTGACCGCCGCAACCAGCGCCACCTTGCCATTTTCAGTGCTGCCGAGCACCACCACCCCGCTGCCGAGCTTTTGCCGCAGCGTATCGGCCAGCTCGCGCATCGTGGCGCGGTCGGCATCGGCCAGGCGCGCCGCCACCACCCGGACGTCCTTGACCGAGCGCGCCTGCTCCACCAGGTCGCTGACCTGCGAGCGGGCGCTCTTGCGTTTCAGCGCCTCGACCTGGTGCTCGAGCTGCCTGACGTTGGCCTCGAGCCGCTCGACCGCCAGCGGCACATCACTAGCCGCAACGCCCAGCCGCGAAGCGGCGTCTTCGAGCGTCGCCTGCGCCTGGTGATAGTTTCGGGCGGCGGCTTCGCCGGTAATGGCCTCGATGCGGCGGACGCCTGCGGCCACCGATTCTTCGACGAGCACCTTGAAAACGCCGATGTCACCGGTGCGCTGGACGTGCGTGCCGCCGCACAGCTCCTTGCTGAAGAAGCCGCGCTCTTCGGCGGGATCGGGAATGGTGACCACGCGGACGTTCTGCTCCGGATACTTCTCGCCGAAAAACGCCAGTGCGCCCGAAGCAAGCGCCTGATCGATCGTGGTGATGTCGGTGGCCAGTTCCTGGTTTCGCAGGATCTCCCGGTTCACCTGCTGCTCGATCTCGGCCAGCTCCTCGCGATCGAGCGGAGCGAAATGCGAGAAATCGAAGCGCAGCCGGTCGGGTGAGACGTGGGAGCCGGCCTGCTTGACGTGTGTGCCGAGCACGTTGCGCAGGGCGGCGTGCAGCAGGTGCGTCGCGGTGTGATTGCGGCGGGTGCTGTTGCGGCGCTCTGCATCGGCCACGGTGATGACGCGGTCGCCGACCGCCAGCGGCTGGCGCGCAATCACGCGATGCGCCACCAGCCCCACGACGGGATAGTAGGCGCCGCGCACTTCGGCGAGCAGGCGCTGGTGCTCGTTGTCGTGGATCGTGCCGACGTCGGCCACCTGGCCGCCGGCCTCGGCGTAGATCGATGTCCGGTCGAGCACCAGCTCGCATTCGGTGCCGGGCTCGACACGATCCGTCAGACCCTCCTTGTCGACGATGGCGAGGATCTTGCAATCGCGGGCCGTGGTGCCGAAATAAAAATCCGGCTCGGTGCGAAACGTTTCCGCCAGGTGGGCGTAGACGGGTTTGGCCGCTTCCTTCGAAACGCCTTTCCACGAGGCCTTGGCGCGCTCGCGCTGCTTGTCGAGTTCCGCCTCGAATTCCTGCTCCGCGTCGGCGGCAACGCCCCAGCCGCGCTGGTCGGCAAGGTCGAGCACGAAATCCGGCCGCAGGCCGAGCGTGTCGTAGGCGTAGAAAAGGTCCACGCCGCAAACGACCGACCGGCCGCCGGCTTCGGTGGCGTCCTGCAGCCGCTTTTCGAAGGCGCGGACGGCTGGCACGACGAGCCGCGCGTACTTTTCCTCCTCTTCGCGCAGCACCATCGCGATCCGGGGGAACGATTGCTCCACTTCCGGGTACGGCTCCTTCATCAGTTCAGCTACGTCGCCCGCCAGCCGATAGAGGAACGGCTCGGTCAGGCCGAGCCGGCGGCCGTGATCGATGGCGCGGCGAATGATCTTGCGGAGCACGTAGCCCCGGCCCTCGTTCGAGGGCAGCACGCCGTCGGAAACGAGAAACGTGGCGGCGCGGCTGTGATCGGCTAGGATGCGGAGCGAAACGCTCGTCTCCTCGTCGTCGCCATAAGGCTTGCCGGAAAGCTCGCTGGCGGCGTCGATGATCGGCCGCAACAGGTCCGTTTCGAAATTGCTCAGCTTGCCCTGGAGCACGGCGGCGACGCGTTCGAGTCCGGCGCCGGTATCGACCGAGGGCCGCGGCAGCGGGTGCATCTCGCCGCGCACCTTGCGGTTGTACTGCATGAAGACCAGGTTCCAGATCTCGACGTAGCGGCCGCAGTCGCACGGGAATTTGCAGTCGGTGTGGCCCTGCTCGCTGGCCGCGGGGCCGAAATCGTAAAAGAGTTCCGAGCAGGGGCCGCAGGGGCCGGTATCGCCCATGGCCCAGAAATTGTCCTCGTCGAAACGGGCGATGCGCTCGGGCGCCGCGCCGGCGATTTCGCGCCAGAGGGCGAAGGCTTCGTCGTCGCTCACATGGACGGTGAAATAGAGTCGGTCGGGCGGCAGCTTCCACACCTGCGTGGTCAGCTCCCAGGCAAAGCCGATCGCCTCGCGCTTGAAATAGTCGCCGAAGCTGAAATTGCCCAGCATCTCGAAAAACGTGTGATGGCGCCGCGTGCGGCCGACCACTTCCAGGTCGTTGTGTTTGCCGCCGGCGCGCACGCATTTCTGGCATGTGGTGGCGCGCTTGTATTCGCGCTGCTCGATCCCGAGGAAGACGTCCTTGAACTGGTTCATTCCGGCGTTGGCGAAGAGCAGTGTCGGATCGCCGAGCGGGACGAGCGAAGAGCTGGGCACGACGCGATGGCCGTGGCGGGCGAAAAAGTCGAGAAACGAGCGGCGAATGTCGTTGCCGGTCAAAAAATGCTCCTCTCCAGCGAGTTGCGGCGAAGGCCGCAGGCCAGGGCCTGTGCCTCCGCGCTGCCGAAATGGCTGCGCTATCCGATGACGGACGTCACCGTGCGGGGCCGATGGTGAATTATCGCAGAGCCTCAGTTGCCCCGCAACGCACCCGGCCGAGCCGCCACTCCACCGAAACGGCCACAAGCTGAAGCTTGTGCCACCGCAGTGGCATGGGCTTCAGCCTGTGGCCCTCTTGCCACGCCGAATGGATCGATTTTTTCGCGCCGTCGGTGACGACCGCAGAGAGTCCCGAGGCAGTTTGTCGGGAGGGATCGGCTGTTTCCGTTACCGCACCAGCATTTGAGGTGGTCACCACTGGCTGCTTGCGCGGTTGAAAAGCCCCCGGCCGGCAAAAGCGCCGGCCGTGGCTACAGAAGCGTGCGGCGCGGACTAGGGCGTGGTCGTGCTCAGCGCGGGTTGCGAAGCGACCGGGCGCAGCGTTAGCCAGTCGGTCTGCGCGCGGTCCCATTCCTGAATCAGGAAGCCGTAGGATTCGAAGAATTCGCGCACGCGCGGCCGCTGCCAGCCGGCGATCGTATCGAGGATCGGCACGAGCACCGAAAGCGCATTGGCGCCGAGCACAGTCCGCTTGGCGATCTGGGCGACATGCCGCGTTTCCGAGACGGCGATGGTGAGCCCCTCGCGCGCGTTCAATTCGAGCATGACGTGGACGTCGGAGCTTCCGTCGCCCGCGTACACGACGTGGTCGGCCCCGATCTGCAGATCGGACATGAGGTGATTAAGGATCACCACCTTGCCGTAACCGGCCGTGGCGCGCACCAGGCTTTCGATTTCGCCCGCGTCGTTATAGCGGAATTCGGTGCCGAAAATATGGTCGGCGGGAACGATGCCCTCGAGCGCCGACTGGATCACCTCAACCGGCCCGGCGGAAAGAATGTAGAAGTCGAAGTGGTAGCCGTCGATCCCGTGATCGAGGATTTCGTAGAGCAGGCGGATATTGTCCTTCAGGCGAATGCTTTTGCCGACCTCGACCAGGTGCTCGCGCCGGACGCGGCTGCGGTATTCGGGGTCATGCAGCAACAGGTAGGCCAGCTCGGCGCCTTGCTGCACCAGGTTGAGTCGGGCCATGCCCGTGGCCTTGCGTTTGAACTCCTCGGTCGGCACGCCAATGATCTCGCTCAGGACGTAGCCGGTATCGTTGAAGGTCAGCGTCTGATCGAAATCGCTGGCAAACAGGTACCGTTTCATCGTCTTCTCTTTTGTCTTCATTCTGCCTTTCGCCGTCTTTCGGTTCTTGGGAAGTCGGCTGGATATCTACTTCATTATAGATGCGGCTTGTTACAGAAGGATTTACGGTCGCGGCGGGGCAAACGGCCGAAAAATCAACCATCTGCCATGGAATCAATGAATTAGGTCCAGATCTATGGATCGGTAGGGGAAGCGGGAGAATCGGTACGCATCTGCGATTCCTTTTCGCGCTAAGTCCTTTGTTATCTTGATGCTAAGCTTAGAGAATCGGTACGCTTCTGGCGATTTGGCGCCTGGGCCGACATTGGACAGGAAAAACGGCTGGAGGGGGCCTTTAATTAGTGGATAGTGCGCACCCCGCGCGGGGCGATTCTAGCCGGCGGGACGGCGCTTCGGCAACCCATAGGCATAAGTGGACTTGCGGTCGGACCCTCCCGGCGAATGGCTGGAAGGCAAGCTGGGCGCTCGTTAGCGGAGGTCTGGCCAAGGGATAAGAGGGCAGGCGGGAGAAGCACGCGACGGCAGCCGCGCGGCCCGGGAAGCCGTTGCAAAATGCCTTAAGGCGACGTCAGAAAGTGCAATAGAGCCTCGTTGAACATTGTCGGGTCCTCCAAAAACGCGAAATGGCTCACCCCTGGCAGGATCAGTTCCTCCGCACCGGGAATCAGCTTCGCCATATGATCGGTATCTTCGCGCCTGATCGCCCCGTCATGGTCACCGTCGACGATCCAGGTTGGCACCCGAATGCTCCGCAGTTGAGCGTCGGTGAAATGCGGCTGCGTGGCCCACATGTGCGAGACAGCCTTCACGAACTCCGGCCACCGTCCAGGCGTCGGCGAGAGTTTTTCGTATTCCGCTTTTGCGCGGGCCTCAAACTTTACAAACACCGGGATCTTGGAGACGTCTCTTACCCCGGACGGGTTCGAGTTGGCGGCAAAGGCAAACAGCTTGGTCACCCGATTGGGGTGATGGATGGCGATGTCGAGTCCGATGATCGCGCCGTCGCTCCATCCAACGATCGCGGCTTTGGGAATATGCAGGTAATCCATCAGCGTCAAAACGTCCGAGGCCATCAAATCGTAGCTGATCGGCTGTGTGCCCATGGTGCTACGCCCGTGGCCGCGGCTGTCCATCACGATCACTTCGTAGTGGCTCTCGAGCGCGCGGACCTGGAGGCCCCAGTAATTCGCATTGGCCAGGCCGCCATGGAGCAGAATCACCGGAGAGCCATGGCCAAACACGGCGTACCACAAGCGGATGCCGTTGACGGGCGCGTAGCCGCTGCGCAGCGCTTTGGGAAGCGTTGGAGTGGGCGGCAGCCGCTGCCAAGGCTCCTGCGCCCGCACCGGCACGCCGCCGAGCGCCGTGGCCAGCATCAGAAGGGCGATGGTCAGGAATATGGGCGCCGCGGGCCGTTTTGGGCGCGGCTCACCGGCCCTGTGCGCCACGCCCATCGCACAGGCATCCGGACCGTCGCTCATCGGGAAATTTGCCGCCTGTGACCGCTGCGGTAGACGCATGGTGCGCGGGATTATACACCCCTTCTTCTCGGATCGATCCAGGCAGCGCATCGAATCGCAAAGCGTACCGCACAGCAAGATCAAGCGGTTCCCCAAGTTCCTGGAATCGAAGCGCAGCCCGCTCTTCCGGCTCCAATCTATCGTAATCCTCTGTTATAACCACAGAACTGACTCCAACCACGCTCTTGGAGGATGTCAACACGGAAATCACCCTTGCCCACATTGCCAATCGCTCCGCGAATGGCCAGCCAGCGAATTCCCCCTCTCCATGCGCGCAGTCCACTGTATGAAACTCGGCTGGGCGTCTGGGCCACTTGGGATCATCCAGGACTGCCTTCCAAGCTGCATCCAAATCATCGAACGCCCTCGGTTCTCCTGGAAATCCACAGAGGCTCCATACGCCAGCGCCGGCATGCGTGCAGCTTGCATCCCAATAGCCAACTATCACAGCAACTTGCCCCCTTTGGTGCCCTGTGCCGTGAAGGAAAAAGAACATACGTCAGGTAAGTCTGCGAGGTTGCCACTCTGTCCGCCTCCCAGAGCGGCGGGCGATGGACGGTGGTGAATCCCAACCGCGCCAGATGCTCGTGAGCCCTGACAATAAGCCGCGACCACAGTGTTGCCGGTTTCGCATCGAAGGCCAGGTCCTGGCTGCCATTGAAAATGTACCAAGCGCCGCTGAGCACCTCGTTTTCGAGTTGGTGAGGAGCCCATCCGCAGTACCCAAGGTAGATGCGAAGGGTGCCCGGATTCGCCGCGTGGCCCAGCGCGTGTTCCAAGGCGGTCTTGGTCTCAACGAAATAAATGTCTCCGGCGACTCCTCTCGCGCCCCCGGGCTTGCGAGGCGCGCGGGTGAGGGCGAATACGGAATCGAGCTCGACTGGACCGCCGACAAATACCGGATCGGATTGGCCTGCTGCCGCCTTCAATCCGGACAACGCGCGCGAAATCGGCACGGTCGTTTGGCGGTTCACCATCAGACCCAAGGCGCCGCTCTTACCGTAAAGCACCAGGAGAATGACCGACTTCACAAATAGCGGGTCGGTTAAGCTGCGCCGCGCCACCAGGATTCTGCCCGGGGCCAAATCTTGCGGGTTCTTCGATTGCGCCGCCAAGCCGCGGGCGCCGGCGAGCAGGAAGACGAAGAAAAGCAAAAGGATGCGGGACTTCGGAAACATGCGGCTATTCTCGCGCTTTTCCGGAAAAAGTCTACGGGGAAGCTCCGCTGTACGAGGTGTTGGGGAGCGGTGGCGGACCGAGTAGGGCTTGCCACGAGGGCTGGGCGTAGGTACACTCCTGCCGTCATGAAATACACTACTTTTTTCCTTGGATTGCTGATGGCCTTCACTTTTACGACTCCACTTATGGCGCAGATGCCGCACAGCTTGCTGGACCGGACCACCGCGCGGTCGATGGTGATCACGCGGCGGGGGATCGTGGCCAGCGACCAGGTGCTCGCTTCGCAGGCAGCCGCGGAGATTCTCGCCCGCGGCGGTTCGGCGACCGACGCGGCGATTGCGGCCAACGCGGCGATGGGCGTGCTCGAGCCGATGCTGAACGGCATGGGCGGCGACCTCTTCGTGATCCGATACAGCGCGAGAACCGGCAAGCTCACCGGGCTCAATTCGAGCGGCTGGGCGCCGGAGAAGCTGACGCCGGCCTTTCTCCGGAGCAAGGGTTACACGAAGATGCCGCAATTCGGCATCTACTCGGTGACCGTGCCCGGCGTGGTGGCCGGCTGGTGGGCGCTGCACAAGCGCTTCGGCAAGCTGCCGTGGAAGGAACTGTTCCGGCCCGCGATCTATTTCGCGCGGCACGGATTCCCGGTGACGCAGTTTGTCTCGGCCTATTGGCGCTACGCGCAGCCGTATCTGAAAAAGGGCGTGAACACGCAGGTCTACCTGCCGGGAGGCGAAGCGCCAAAGGTGGGCCAGATCTTCCGGAATCCGGATTACGCGAACGCGCTGGAACTGGTGGCCAATGACGGGCCCGAGGCCTTCTACCGCGGGCCGATCGCCAAGGCGATCCTCGCCGTCTCGAACCAGCTGCACGGCGTGATGACCGAATCCGACCTGGCCGATTTCAAACCGCAGTGGGTGACGCCGATTTCGACCACTTATCACGGCTGGCAGGTCTCCGAGCTGCCGCCGAACGGGCAGGGCATGGCGGCGCTCGAGATGCTGAACATCATGGACCGCTTCCCGCTGGCGAAATGGGGTTTCCTGAGCGCGCGGGCGTTCCACATCAAGATGGCGGCGCAGCAGCTGGCCTATTCCGACCTGCGGCGCTACATCGGCGATCCGCGGATGGTCCGCATCCCAATCCAGGGAATCATCTCGAAGGCGTATGCGGCCAAGCGCGCGGCGCTCATCCAGCCGAACAAGGCCACCTGCAACGTGACCCCGGGCAATCCCTGGCCCTACAACGGCGACACGACCTACATGACCGCGGTCGACAGCCACGGCAACATCGTTTCGCTGATCCAGAGCCTCTATGAGGGATTTGGTTCGTTTGTCGTGGTCAAGCCCTACGGCTTCGCGCTGCAGGATCGCGGCGCGCTCTTCACCCTCGACCCGAAGCTCCCCGACGTGCTCGCCGGGCACAAGCGGCCGTGGCACACGATCATCCCCGCCTTCATGCAGAAGGGGCCGCTGCACATCGGCTTCGGCATCATGGGCGGGTTCAACCAGCCGCAGGCGCACGCCCAGTTCGTCTCCGATATCGTCGACTACGGCATGAGCCTGCAGGGCGCGCTCGAAGCGCCGCGCTTCACCAACGCCGGCCTCGACGGCTGCACGTTCTTCATCGAAAACCGCGTGCCGGCCGAGATCCGCGAGAAACTAACGAAGATGGGTTATAAGCTGCGGGTGCGCGGCGCGTTCGCCACGGTGATGGGCGGCGGGCACGCGGTGATGTACGACTCGGCGACGGGGATGAAATACGGGGCATCCTCGCCCCGCAAGGATGGCGCGGCAATTCCGGAGCCGCCGCCGATCTTCAAAGAGAGGGAATAGGGACGCGGGATTTGGACGCTACACCGGCGCGCCAATCCCGCGCGTGTTCCGGGCCCATGTCCGCCGCATCCATTGCGGAAGCCGATGCCGCGTTCTTCGGGCGCCTTCCGCCCGAAGAGTGGGCAGCCGCGAGGAAACCTTTCGTAAATCCCCGGTTCCCTTCCAGCGCAGGTTCGGCGCCGTACCCCCGCCTGCCGCCCTGAAGGGCGGCTCTACACAAACCCCAGTGTCGGCCGGAGCCGTTGAGGGGTTGCGTCGCGGCCGCGGCGTTCTTATTCTGTAGCTGCCATGGGACGAGGGCCGCGGCAGATCACGACTGAAGACGAGCTGTACGCTGCCGCCGTCGGCGCGCTGGCCCGGCGGGCCTATTCGGTGCTGGAGATGCGGCGGTATCTCGATCGGCGGGCGGGCGACGGCGCGCTGGCGGCGCCGGTGCTCGGCCGATTGCGAGCCGAAGGCCTGGTCGACGACGCGCGCTATGCCCGGCAGTTTGCTCGCGACCGCTCGGCGAACCGGCGCCAGGGCCACTTTCGCATCGCCCGCGAGCTGCGGGCGCGGGGCGTGGCCGATCGCTACATCGAAGCCGCGCTCGATGAATTGGAGCCGGAGACCGACGAGGCGGCGATGATCCGGCGCCGCATCCAAAGCTGGCTGCGCCGTCATTCGATGGCCGATCCGTCGGCGCTCGACCAGCGGCGCACCGCTTCCCT
This sequence comes from Acidobacteriota bacterium, assembly GCA_021832085.1. GTDB lineage: Bacteria > Acidobacteriota > Terriglobia > Acidiferrales > UBA7541 > JAKASX01. The sequence goes on from JAKBLM010000007.1 coordinate 52,669, forward strand.
TTACCAAAGCCTGCTGCGCGCCGGTTTTCCGGGCGACCGGATCCGCGCCGAACTCCATCGCCTGGGCCGATCCGCCGAGTCGCTCCCCGCGCAGGATCCCGACGAGGAATAGCCGGAAGCGGCGCAACCCTGGCGCCAAGAGGCGTGTCTCAGTGGCAGATACGGGCGGGACAGGAGGGAAGCGATGCCTCGAAAAATGGGAAAACTAACGGCCATTTGTCTGTTGATGCTGAGCGCGGCGATGGTGCTGGCGGCGGCTCAGCCGCCGGCGAAAGTTGCCGGCGTCTGGAAGATGAAGATGCAAGCCCACCAGGGCCCTGTCTACCAGACGATGACGCTCGAACAGAACGGCGAGAAGATCAAGGGAACGATCAAAGCCGAGCGCGGCGAAGGCCAGCTGGAAGGAACGGTGAAGGGCAACAAGATCGAGTTCACGGTGAAGCGGAAAAACCCCTATGGCGAGTTCACCGAGCAGTTTCAGGGCACGGTGGAGGGCGACAGCATGCGGGGAACGATGAAGATGTTCCGGTTTGCAATCGACTGGACAGCGGAGCGGCAGAAGTAGCCGGCGATCTGGCCCTATACTAGGAGGTCTTTGGCGGACCACATATACTATGGGTTTGTCCAAATTATCGATGCCTGCGGATGGGCTGAAAAGGGTTGCCGAATGGGATCAGCGGTCGTCGCGGCGCTGGGGCGGTGGCGTAGCTTGATGAGCCAAATGCGGGACGGAAAACGAGGGGGATGTATGGGGGCGGCAAAGATGCCTTGGCGGCTGCTGGCCGGCTCGCTGTTTCTGCTGCTGGGGCTGACGGTGGGATGCGGCGGCAAGGGCTCTGGTTCCTCGGGCGCGCTGACGGTGACGATAAACCCCGGTGGGGCGGTGGTTTCGCTGGGTGGCACGCAGGCATTCACCGCGACGGTGGCCAACGATCCCAAGAATGCCGGCGTCACCTGGACGCTGACGCAAAACGGCGTGGCCTGCTTGCCGGCCTGCGGAACGCTTTCGCTCTCGGCAACGGCCAGCGGTGCGGCGACAAAATACACCGCTCCGGGCGCGGCGACCACGGTGACGTTGACGGCAACCTCGGTGACCAACACGTTGGTGGCCGAGGCAGTGACGATCAGCGTGACCGGTTCGACAGCGGTTTCGGTGGTGCCGACGGCGGCGACGGTGGCTCTGAACAACGGCACCACCGGCGCGGTCTACACGCAACAATTCGAGGCGACGGTTTCGAACGACACGGCAAACAAGGGCGTGACGTGGACACTCAGCCAGAACGGGCAGTCCTGCTCACCGGCTTGCGGCACCGTTTCGCCGACCAGCACCACCAATGGGCAAGTGACAACCTATACTGCGCCCGCGACGGCTCCCTCCTCGCCCACGGTCACGCTGACGGCAAACTCGGTGGCTTTCCCCGGCCAATCGGACTGGGCCACGATCACGATCTCGGGCGGGCTCATCGTATCGGTCTCGCCCACCTACGTGGCCAACGTGCCGGTGAACGGCACGCAGGATTTCACAGCGACGGTGACCAACGACCCGTCGAACAAGGGCGTAACGTGGACCCTGACGCAAAACGGCAAGGCCTGCTCGCCCGGCTGCGGCACCCTGTCGCCCACGGCCACGGCCAGCGGAGTCGCCACTACGTACACCGCGCCGGACAAGGGCGTCACGGTCACCGTGACAGCGACTTCGGTGGCGCAAACGACGATCTCCAGCTACGCAGAGGCGATCGTGCAGCCGATCACGATCTCCGTTGATCCGACTTCGGTCAACCTGTACGAGACCCAGACCGCGGCTTTCGTCGCCAACGTCACGAACGATATCAAGAACGGCGGCGTCACATGGGCGCTGACGGAAAACGGCAAGAGCTGCTCGGCCTCGGCCTGCGGTAGCCTCTCGACCACGACTTCGGCCAGCGGAACGCAGATCACCTATACGGCGCCAGGCACCATTTCCAGTCCGGCCGCAGTGACGCTGACGGCCACTTCGGTCACCGAAACCAGCCAGACCGCCGCGGCCGCGATCAACCTGTATCCGCCGATCGGCATCACGATCTCGCCGTCCTCGGCGACGGTGGCCATCGGTACCCGGACCACCTTCACCGCGACGGTGACGAACGACCCGACCCTGGCGGGCGTGCAGTGGACGCTTTCGCAGAACGGGAAAAGTTGCGCGTCGTCGGTGTGCGGCTACGTTTCGCCGCTGAGTACGAACAGCGGGCAGGCGACCACCTATTTCGCGCCGGCGACGATGCCCAGCTCCTCCACCGTCACGCTGACGGCTACCTCGGTGGCCGACGTCTCCACCAAGAAAACGGCAACCATTACCTTGGCTTCCTCCTCGGCCGCCGCCAAATTCGCCGGCAGCTACGCCTTCCAGTTCAGCGGCTACAACGCGGGCGGGGCGGTGGCTTCGGCCGGCAGCTTCACCGCCGGCGGCGACGGAACGATCTCCGGCGTCGAGGACGTGAACCAGGCCTCCGGCGTGAGCACGGCCGTGCCAATCACCGGCAGCTACACCATCGGAGAGAACGACCAGGGCAGCTTTACCCTCAAAACCGCGCACGGACAGCTGCTCGGCACCTTCCAGTTCGCGCTCGATGCCAACGGAAAACAGGCGGAGTTCATCGAAGAGGACGGTTCCGGCACGCAGGGCACCGGCGTGCTGATGCGGCGGAGCGCGAGCACATTCAGCGCCGCGTCGCTCACCGGCGACTACGCCTTTGCCGTCGCCGGCCCCGATGCGCAGGGCCAGCGCGAGGCTCTGGCGGGCCGCTTCGACGCCAACGGCGCGGGCCGGATCAGCGCCGGCGTGCTCGACGCGAACCGCGGCGGCAGCCTCACAACCGAGCTGCCCTTCGGGGGCGGCTACAGCATTTCGCCCTCCGGGCGCGGCACGCTGACGGCGACGACGAGCAACGGCACGCTGCACTGGGCCTTTTACGTCGTCTCGCCCAAGCAGCTGTTTTTGATCAGCACCGATCCGCGATCGGCCGGGGCGTTCAGCAGCGGCCAGGCCGAGGCGCAGATAGCCGCGACGTTTACAAACGCGTCGCTCACCGGCACCAGCGTGATCCGCTTCGCCGGGACGAGCGGCGGCGGGAAAGCGTCGGCGGTCGGCGCAGGGCTGGTAACCTTTGACGGCGCGGGCGGGCTCAGCTACGCGATCGACGAAAACAACGGCGGAAAGGTGAGCACGCTGAGCGGCAAAGGCAGCTACAGCGTCGGGCCCGGCGGCCGCGTGACGATGATGCTTGGCACGGGCGCAAATCCGCTGATCTCCTACCTCGTGAGCCGCAACAACGCGCTGCTGATCGGCACCGGCCCGGCCGTGGCGAGCGGCAGGCTCGACAGGCAAACGGCTGGACCCTTCAGCGACGCCTCGCTCGCCGGCAACTACATCCTGCGCACGCTGGCCGCGCCGACCAGCGATTCCGCGTTCCAGTGGGGCATCGTGACGAGCGCGGGATTGGGCAGGCTCGAGGGTAGCGCCAGCGGCATCGGTCCCAAGGGCGTGCGTCTGCCGGCGCAGGGCTTCGCGGAAACCTATGCCGTGATGCCGACCGGGCGCGTCGCGCTGGGAAGCGGCAACGCGGTCCTCTATTTCATCTCACCGTCGCGCGCGGTCGCCATCGACCTGCAGCCGGGCCAGACCCACCCCACGATCAGCGAAATCGTGAAGTGAGCCGGCGCCGCGGGGATTCTCCCAAGCCGGAGGCAAGGGAGCCGTTTGTGGAGCGGCGGCTTCAGCCCGCCATCGTTCCTCCCCGCTTCCGCAAGCTGCCGTCCTGAAGCACGGCTCTACACAAACCAGCCCCATCGGTTCGCCTTGGCAAATGCTCAGCGCGCTTGCTGCAATCGCAAATCGGGATGTGTGGGTCAGCCGGCGGTTGACGAGGGACGTGAGCCGAGCACGGCGCTGAACCACGCCCCGGCCACCCCGCCCGCGAGCGGTCCCACCCACCAGACTCCGTGATTGGCCCAGTGGCTCATGACGAGTGCGGGCCCGAAAGCCCGCGCGGGATTCAGCGCGGCGCCCGTCACCGGCCGGGCGACGAGCACCGCCGCGGCCAGCATCGCGCCGGTTGCCCAACCGGAAGGCTTGCCCGCCACCGCGGCTGTGCGGAAGAAGACCAACGCCACCGCAAACGTCAGCACCGCTTCGATCAGCATGCCTTGCCCGCGCGTGATGCTGGAGGCCAGGGCCGGCGTCCCTAGCCCGGCGGCCTGCCACGACGATTCGGGCAGCACCGCTTCAAGCATGTGCGCGGCAACAATGGCGCCCAGCAACTGCACGAGCGTGTAGCCGAGCAGCCGCCAACTGCCAATCCGCCGCGTGGCCCAGGCGCCGAGCGAGATCGCCGGGTTGAGATGCCCGCCGGAAACCGGGCCGAAAATCTCGATGGCCGCCGCCACGGCCAGGCCATAGGCCAGCGCCGCGCCAATCGTGCCAAGCAGCGGCTGGCCGGCGGCTTTCAGCCAGGGATCGATCGAGGGAGCCCCGGCGGCGAAGAAAACGACCAGGAAAGTGCCGACGAATTCGGCGGCGAGTTGTTGAGCGGTGCGTCGCACGGCGCAATCGATTGTTGAAGGCCGCCGGATTTTAGTCAACTTCCAGAGCCGCCGTCAAAATAACTTGCGCGCCCGACCGTGGTGGGATGGGGCAGGCGGGTGTGGGCGGACGAGGGGGCTGAAACCGAGAAGAAAATGGGTTGCAACTAACCCCGAAAGGTGAGAAAAATCCCTCCGTTGGGTTCCCGCAGGGGGTAGGTTTTCCGGCCAGACAGACTAGCGAATCGGTGCAATGAACGGGGGCTGGCCAAGCAAGGGCGCGACGGCTCTGGAAGCGCAAGCCATCCGCTACCCTTCCGCCCGGTCTTCAGCCACCGCTCATCCAGGCGCACTGGAGCGGCTCGACGCCACGCCCGAAGCGGTGCAGTGTCGGAGCGGGGGTGATCCAATCCGTAAGACGCAAAGTGGAGGGTCCTGCGGAATGTGACGAGACGTGTAGCGGTGTGCCCAGGGCTAATTTCACATGGGGGGAAGGGCGATGATCCATGGGATTGCATTGGGCCTCTTGGGACTCTCGGGACTGTTATTGCCTGCATTGGCTGCGATTGGCCAGGAAACGGAACGCGAAACAGCCGACTGCTGGGCGGGCACAATCAGCGCCGGCCGGGCTTCTTTACGGCTCTGGTTGGAAGTAACAAAGGACTCATCGGGTGGGATGACGGCAACCTTTGACAACCTCGACCTCGGCGCAACCGGGGCTGGCTGTGTCGATGTAAGGCTCGATGGCGACCGGTTCAGTTTCACGGTTCCCTCCATGGGCGCCAGCTACACGGGCAGGCTGAGTGCTGACGGAACGAGGATCGTCGGCACCTGGAATCAGGGGCGGCCGCGGCCGCTCGAGTTCATTCGCCAGCCAAAGGGGACACGGCCGGCTCCCCGGCCAATGCCGGAGCCGCTTCCGGCCCGGCCACCGGTTCCGATCGATGGACTGAAGGGCGTGCTGGACGAGGCTTTCGCCCCCGTGCTCGAACACGGCGTACTATCACCGGCGACGGGCGGCGGCATTACGATTGGCGTCCTGGCCGGCGGCCGGCGGGAAGTTTTTGCCTACGGCGCGACGCGGCCCCAGTCGATTTTCGAAATCGGCTCGGTGACGAAAACCTTCACCGCGCTGGTGCTGGCGCAAATGGTTGAGCGGAAGAAAGTGACGCTCGACCAGCCGGTGCGCGAACTGCTGCCGCCCGGCGCCGTCGCCAAGCCCGACGGCCCGGAAATCACGCTGCTCGATCTGGCGACGCAGCGTTCGGGCCTGCCGCGGCTGCCGGCGAATCTCCACGCCGAAAGCGATCCCTCGAACCCCTACGCGGGCTATCACGAAGAGCATCTCCTGGCGCTGCTTGCCAAGCTGGGCGTGGCGCGGCCCGAGAAGCAGGAGTTTCACTACAGCAACCTCGGATACGGGCTGCTCGGCTTCGTGCTGGCACGGCTCGAAGGCCTTTCCTACGAAGAGCTGGTGCACAGGCAGGTAACCGGGCCGCTTCGCCTGGTCGATACGTCGGTGCACCTCTCGTGGTCGCAGCGGAAACGGGTAATCGAAGCGCACAACTGCATCGATCAGCCGGTGCCGCTCTGGACCTTCGACGTGATGGCCGGCGGCAGCGCGCTCCGGTCGAGCGCCGCCGATATGCTCCGCTACCTCGACGCGCAATTGCATCCGAATTCGGCCACCGGCTTCGACGGAAAGTATCCGGCTGCTTCGACCCTCCCCGCGGCCATTCCCATGACCCACATCCTGCGCGGCGATGGGCCGCCGGAAATGAAAACGGGCATGGGCTGGCTCTACAGCGAGCAGAAGCAGGCCTACGTCCAGGACGGCGGCACGGGCGGCTGCACTGCGTTCGCCGCGTTTCAGCCGCAGGGAGACCGCGCTATCGTCGTGCTCCACAACCGGCAGGATCTGGGTGTCGGACCGATGTCGTTCACCTGCCGCGTCGCGGCCCACGTGATGAGCCTGCTTTCGGGCCAGCCCACGATCCCGCTGGAGTAGCGGTCTCCAAGCGGACGGCAACGGACGGGGCTCTCTTTCGCGTAGCCAGGATTGGTTGTGCTACGGGGCTTGATCCGGGGCGGGGTGGTTCTTTCCGCCCCGGACGAGCCGCCGCGATCGCTGCCGGTGTTGGGCGCGGCAGCGATCGGCGGAGCTCGGAAAAATCATTCAGCCATTCGGATTCAGCGGCCGGCGCTGACGGCTTGCGTCACCGGGGTGAGCCAGCCGTGGGTATCCGGCTTTTCGCCATGCGTGATGGCGAGGAATTCGGTTTGCAGCCGCTCGGTGATCGGGCCACGGCGGCCGGCGCCAACCTTGACCTTGTCGACCGAGCGGATGGGCGTGATTTCGGCGGCGGTGCCGGCGAAGAAAATTTCGTCGGCAACGTAGAGCATCTCGCGCGGAATCGGCTGGACAAGCGTGGGGATTTTGAATTCCTCGCAGAGGGTGAGAACGGTCGCCCGGGTGATGCCCGGGAGCACGGAGTTGGCGAGCGGCGCGGTCCAGACGGTGCCGTCGTAGACGACGAAGAGGTTTTCGCCCGAGCCCTCGGCAACGTAGCCCTGCGTATCGAGCGCGATGCCCTCGGCGTAGCCGTTGGCCATGGCCTCCAGCCGGATGAGCTGCGAATTCATGTAATTGGCCGCGGCCTTCGACATCTGCGGCAGCGTGTCGGGGGCGGGACGGCGCCAGGAGCTCACGCAGACGTCCACGCCTTCGCTCAGCGCTTCCGCTCCGAGGTACCGGCCCCAGTCCCAGCAGGCCATGTAGGTCTCGATCGGGCAGCCGAGCGGGTTGACGCCCACTTCGCCGTAGCCGCGCATCACGATCGGCCGCAGATAGCAGGATTCCATGCGATTGACGCGGACCAGCTCGATCCCGGCGTTGGCCAGGTCGTCGAGCGAAAAGGGAATCTCCATCCGGTAGATATGCGCCGAACGGATGAGTCGCTGCATGTGCTCGCGCAGCCGGAAAATGGAAGGGCCCTGGGGCGTTTTATAGCAGCGGATGCCTTCGAAGACGGCCGAGCCGTAGCTCACCACGTGGGAGAGCACGTGAATGCGCGCATCGTCCCATGCCACCATCTTGCCGTTGTGCCAGATTTTCTCTGTTTTTTTGACTGCCATTGCGTCACTCCGCTCGGAGGGATTTCACTGCCACTGTACCTTACAGATTGACTGGGATTGGACTGCTCGAAAAGGGCCAAATTGGAACGGTATGAAGGTGCTGCCGGAGTGCACGCTCGATCATCCAAGAACTGCGCGGGCCGGTTCCCGGCTCGCCTCGGAATTATAGCATAGCAACCCCTCTGGCGGACCCGGGTCCAAAACGCACGCGCAACTCCGGCGCCGGGTCAGCGCCCCAATCCCGCCCCCCTTTCCGCGCACAGCCGATTATTTCGTTGGCCCCGGGCCGGTGAAGGAGAGCCCGTGCGGCGCCATCGTGCGGAAAATCTGCTGCATTTCGGCGACACCCCGGTGCGAATGGCTCTCGTAGGCGCCGAGCAGCAGGAATGGAATGACCGCCACGAGCACCCAGACCTTGGCGCGCGAGGAGACTTTCGCCTCCGGCTCCCAACGGAACAGCCGCCGCGACACCTCGAAGGCCACCACCACCGAGACGGCGAGCGCGATCAGGTCGGCGCCGACGCCGACGACGCCCGTGCCCATCACCATTGCCCGCTCCAGCCCGCTGACCAGATAGGTGGCGGGCAGATAGAAGGCGATGTGTTGCACCCAAACCGGGAAAACCGGCAGCGGAACCGTGGCGCCGGAAAAAAAGAAGAAAGCCGACCAGACGACGTTGTTGATGGCCTGCGTTTCCTGCATGGAATTGGTGACGCTGGCGACAATCAGGCCGAAAGCGGAAAAGGCGGCCGACCCGATCGTCAGCAGCAGCACCACGCTCAGCAGGTCGCCCCACTGCCGCATGCCGAACAGCCAGTACGCCGCCGCGTACTCGATCACGATCGTCGGGAGGGTGAGCATGTAGTTGGAAAGGATGCTTGAAGCGAGCAGCGGCCCCGGCCCGATCGGCGTCAGCCGGAAGCGCCGCAGGATGCCCTGCTCGCGGAACGAAACCAGCTGCATGCTGAGTCCCCAGAAGCTGCCCATCACCGTCAGCGCCAGCACGACGCCGAGCAGGTAGGTGATGGCGACGGGACCACCCCGTCCGAAGACCAGGAAGAAGCCGAACAGGAAAGCAATCGGCATGACGACGGTGAAAAAGATGAAGGCCTTGTTGCGCAGGGCGAGCCGCATGCGGACGCTGGTGAGTGCCATGGTTGCCGACATTGCCGCTACTCCCTCAGCCGCCGGCCGGTCAGCTCGATGAAAACGTCTTCGAGCGACGGTGTGGCGATTTCGAGGCCCTGCAGTTCGTTGCCTTTGGCCTCCAGGTGCTTGACCAGCGCGACGATCGTCTGCGGCACCTCGGAGGAATGGAGCACGTAGGTGCCATCGAACTCGTGGAGATCGGTGACCGCGTCGAGCTGGCGGAGCGCGCCGTCGGTTTCGGGCCGCGCCAGGCGGACCTCGATCCGCGTGGTGCCGGCCGCGCTGCTTTTCAGCTCGCGCGGCGTGCCGAGCGCGATCACCTGGCCGTGGTCGACGATGGCGACCCGGTCGCAGAGGCGTTCCGCTTCTTCGATGTAATGGGTGGTCAGCAAAATAGTCTTCTTCTCCTGACGCAGCTCGTCGATGATCGTATAGATTTCGCGGCGCACCTGGGGATCGAGGCCGGAGGTTGGCTCGTCGAGGAACAGGACCTGCGGATTGTTCACCAGGGCCATGGCCAGGGCCAGCCGCTGCTTCTGGCCGCCGCTCAGCTGATGGTAGAAGGCGCGGCGCTTCTCGGTGAGTTGGAAGCGCTTGAGCAGCGCCTCGGTATCGGCGCGTTGCTCGTAAAAGCCGGAAAACAGGTGGATCGCCTCTTCGACCCGCAGCTTGTCGGGCAGGGAAGTGAGCTGGAGCACCGCCCCGACCAACTGCTTCAGCTTGAGGCTGTCCCGCTCGGGATCGAGGCCGCAGACGGAAACCTTGCCGCTGTCGGGGCGCCGCAGGCCCTCCAGGGTCTCCACCGTGGTCGTTTTTCCGGCCCCGTTCGGGCCCAGCAGGCCAAACACCTCGCCTTCGCCAACCTCGAAGCTGACGCCCCGGACCGCCTGCACCGAGCCGTAGCTTTTCACCAGATTGGACACTTCTATGATGACTTCACTCACGAATACTCCCGCACCACTTCGAATCGAAAAGCATTAGTAAGATGTGGATGCTCGAAAATTCCGGCGACCCGGTTCTCGGGCGAGCCTGTCGCCCGCCGGATCCTGTCTCCCGTCCCCGCATCCTTGGGGCAACGCCCTGGCCGGTCCTGGGACGCACCACGCAGCTTGCGCACCTCTCGGCAAGCCGCCTTAAATCTTCTCGAACCTTCATGATAGCCCGGCTAGGCCGGCGAGGCCACCCGAAATGAAAAAAACGGGGCCGGCCGAGGCCGTAGCGTAAGAAAAAGCAAGAAACAATCTGCGCTTATACCTCATCTAATTAACTGACATGAAAAGGAGTCCGTCATGCACGCCACTTCTGGAGCGGGAGGGGTGGAGCGCCGGTCAGCCATGGGGAAGGCAAGACCGGGACGCGAGAGCGGTGCAAGTGTGCCGTTACCTTTTCGCGCCATTGGGGCGTGTGAGTTCGGTCCTTTTTTCTTGACCCCTGTAGTGGTAAGTCCCTACACTACGCTGGATTTTGGGAGCGGTTTTTTGGCTTTTCTCCGCAAACGGGGAAACGCGTTCTACCTCGTCCACAATGTCCGCCGGGCGGGCAAGGTGAAGCAACTGCACCTGGCTTGCCTGGGCGACCGGCCGCGGCTGACCGACAAAGTGATTCGTCAGGTGCGCCGGAATCACCCCCTGCTCGAGCTCAATTGGAACCAGTTACGGAAACAGCTGGACAATCGCGTTGCTCTCTTGGTCACAGACCGGCATTACCTGGGCCGATTGGTGCAACACCTGCGTAGCGTGAACCTGGAACTCGCTGACTTGGCGCCTCAGTTGTTGCCTTGGGGAGCGAGTGCCGAAATGACTGCCGAGCTCGTTGCCTTGCTCAAGCTCCTCCGTTCCACGGTCGAAATCAAACTCCGGCAGTTCGACCAGGTTCAGTTGGTTTCGGAGTCGAGAAAGACCTTCCGGTAAGGAGGTCACCGTGGCAACCATGGTGGAACGTTTGGATCCGACGCGGCGCAGCGCGGAAGCTGCCGAATTCGCAACCGCTTTGCGTCGATCTATTGTGGGGCAGGATGAGGGCGTGCAGGCTGTCGTGGACCTGTATCAGGTGTTCCGCGCCGGCTTGAACGTGCCTGGGCGGCCGGTAGGCAACCTGTTGTTCCTCGGCCCGACCGGCTCGGGGAAGACGCGCATCGTCGAAGCGACGGCCGAAGTGCTCTTCGGCGACCCGCGGGCGGTGCTGAAGGTGGACTGCGCCGAATTCCAGCACTCGCATGAGATCGCCAAGCTGATCGGCTCGCCGCCTGGCTACCTGGGCCACCGGGAGACCCATCCCCTGATCACGCAGGAATCGCTCGCGCAATGGCACCGCGAGGACCTCAAGCTCTCGCTCGTGCTTTTCGACGAGATCGAAAAGGCCTCCGATGCGCTCTGGCAGCTGCTGCTCGGCATCCTCGACAAGGCCACGCTGACGCTCGGCGACAACCGGCGCGTGGACCTGTCGCAGACGCTGATCTTCATGACCTCAAACCTGGGCGGTGTGGAAATCACCGAACTGATGCGGGGCGGAATGGGCTTCGTGCAGCCGGAAGATCTGGCGGCCGGCGAGCTCGATACGAAGGTCGACCGGACGGCGCGCGAGGCGGCGCGGCGGAAGTTTTCGCCGGAATTCATGAACCGCCTCGACAAGATCGTGGTCTTCCATGCGCTGCAGCCGGAGGAGCTCGAAGAGGTGCTCGATATCGAGCTGCGGCGGCTGCAGGAGCGGGTGCTCGGCGGCAACGGAGCGGCCGGCGGCCGGCGGTTTGTCATTCACGTGACCGGCGGGGCGCGGCGCTTCCTGCTGCAGGAAGGGACCGACGTGCGCTACGGCGCCCGCCACCTGAAGCGTTCGATCGAGCGCAACGTCGTCTATCCGCTCGCGAACCTGCTCGCCACCGGCCAGGTGTCGAGCGGCGACCTGGTGCGGGTCGACTGGTCGCCCGACGGCACGCCCGAAGGCCATCTCGACTTCTGGAAGGAAGCCGAGGGCGCGCTGATACCGATCACGCCCCCGCTAGTCGCTGTTGCTGCGGCGGCGTCCGGGCCGGCCGGCGAAGGCCGCCCCGTGGAAGAACCGGCAGTGGCCGTGGCCAAGAGCGCCCCGGTCATCTACCACGCGCACGACCCAATCTCGCACGACAAAACCTGAACTTTCCTCCTTGGCCGAGGCTCCCCTCCGCAGGGTGGGGGCACGTTGCAACGTGCCCCTACCCTCGCCCTATTCCCGCCCAGTAGCACAGCCAATCCTGGCTGTGCAGGGTATCCCGGCCTTTAGGTTTTGGTTTTCGGGCTGTTTTGCTATCGATTTTCAGGGTGGTGGGGCACCCCGGTCTTCAGGTTTTAGGGGTGTTCTTGCTCTTGATTTTCCGGCTGCCCCGTTTTGGCGGTGCCCTGGTTCCCCGGGTGTTCCTGCTTTTGATTTTCCGGGTGCCCCATGCTCGGTTTTTGAGCGTGGGGCTTTTCGCTTTTCCGTTTTGTCTGGTGGTCTCACTCCACCACATCCATCTCGATCAGAACGGCTCCGCGCCCCTGATAAAAAGAGTAGCTACTCCAGCGCCAATCCTTCGGGTCCTCGACCAACCCTCGTTTCACCGGATTCCTGTGCATGTAGTCGAGCTTCTCGACCTTCTTTCTGTGGCTCAATACATTGAAATCGTAAAAACGCCGCTGCCAGAATTGCGGCAGTCCCTTGAGCGCCTGCGCGAACGGGAGCGGCTGCTGCTCCTCCGATACTCCCCGTTGCAGTTTGCTTCTCAGCTGTCGCGAGACTCGCTGCTTGAGCATCTTGAGGACGGTCGAAGGGGTGCCGCGCGCTGACTCGGAGATGAGCAGGTGGACGTGCTCCGGCATCAGCACGTAGCCAACCAGTTTGAAGCCATATTCCGCTCGGACCCGGCGGAGGGCATCCACGAAAATATCGCGTGAATGCGGGGAAGCGAGTAGCGGAAGTCGGCGATAGCAGCTGAAGGTGATGAAGTGCAGATCACCGGATCCGTATATCCGTTTGAGCCGTTTCGGCATGTGAGAGAGAAAAGACCCCCACGCTCACAAACCGAGCATGGGGCACCCGGAAAGTCGAAATCGAAAACCCAGCCGCCCGACCACGGGCTTTGGCCTTCATCGGCACGGTGCAGCTGGAAGTGGCGATGCACGATACCAGCGCAGGCTCGTTGAGTGGGACGTGTTGCGGGTTCCCCATGCTGGTCTTGTGAGCGCCTCGCGCTGTCTCGTCCCCTGGCGTTCCCGTCCAGTAGCACAGCCGGGTGTCCCGATGTTTGGTTTTGATCTTCAGGGTGTCTTCGCTTTTGATTTTCAGGGTGCCCCATGCTCGGTTTGTGAGCGTGGGGCTTTTCATCTTTTCTGTTTGCCGCGCTAACTTCGCCGCTATCACGCCGCCGAGGCCCGGGAGGCTTTACGAGCCATTGTCCAACGGCTTTGGCGCGAGGATCTGCCGCAGGTAATCCGTCGTGCCCGGCACTCGGACAAGATGCGGGTACTTCAGTCCGCCGTCGTAATACACCGTGTAGTGCGCGGTGACGCCGTCGCCCTTCGCGGTGATCTCCAACGGCTTCTGGCTCTTCTGCGCCTGGGCGATTTCGCTTCGCAACACGCCGGTGCTGTACGGTTGGCCGTCGATGGCCACAAGTGTCATGCCCGGTGCGAGCCCGGCCTTGAAAGCCGGTCCGTTCCACAGCACGTCCTCGACCTTGCCTTGCCGATCGAGGAACAAGCCCACCGAGAACATCGCGTTGACGCCTTGGCTGCTCAGCTCGCCCTCGCCGACGTTCTCGAGCGCCTTCTGGTACCGCGAAGGCCGATCGGAATAGACCAGACGCCAGCCGCTGGCCTTGATGCCGGAGAGCAGCGGAACCTGTTGCCCCACGCCGTACAGCCAATTGTGCAGGAAGCGCGCCCAGTCGTACGGCTGGACCGCATTGAGCGCGGCGACCACGTTGTGGAACGTGTAGGTATGGGTTGTGAAGCTGCCGTTGTCGACGCCGAAAAATCGCCGGGCAAAATCGTCAAGCGAACGCCGATCGTGGCTCAACGTCCGGATTTTCATGTCGACCGCGAGCCACAGGAGTTCGCCTTCGCGATAGAAATCGGTTTGCCGGCGCCAGTTTGCCCATGCGCTCGGCGAGCCGTAGAGCAACTGCGCCGCCACGGTGGTGTCGATCAGCGGTCGCCACTCGCGACCGGTTCGGTGCGCCATTACCGCCGCCCGGTAGGCGACCGCCTGACGCCATGTATCCGGTGACCACAACCCGCTTCGGGCCGTCAGCATGTCGCCGAGGTAGGTCGTCAGGCCCTCGTACACCCACAGCATCGGCGTATGTTCGGGACGCTCGAAATTGGGCTGCCACAGCCTTGCCGGACGCATGAATTTGCCGTTCCAGGAGTGTGTGTATTCATGCGGCAGCAGCGAGGCGTCGAGCATGAAATGGTCGGCGTCGGCAAACATCTTCGTGCCGCCGCGCGCGCGGTCGTCACTCGACTGGTGGTGCTCCAGGCCACCCGTCGAGACGTAGTCGCTCAGCGTCAGAAGGAAGTGATAGTTGTTGTAGTGATGTGAGTGAAACAGTGCCTGTGCCTGTTCGACCAGATGGCGGAAACCGGCGATTTGGGCATCGGAAATATCCAGCGCCGCCGCATTGTCGCCCACCATGTCGAGATAGCGACGCACCGGCGAGCCGGCCGGGGTGAGATCGATCTGCCGGAAATATTCCCCGGCAATCACCGGTGAATCCACCAGCGTGTTGAGCGGCACGGGCTTGAACGTGATGCGCCCGCCGCTGTGTCCCTCCGTCGTCAGCGCGCTCGCGTAGCGCCAGCCGGCGGGGATCACCAGTGTCGGTTCGTACATCTGCTCCTTGGTGGGATAACCGGCCTGGTACAGCGCCACAGTGTTCCACTCGAGACCCATCAGATTCGGGGTGACCCGGTCGCGTGCCGGGAATTCGAAGCGGATGTCGATCTGGCGAACGCCCGCCGGCACCGTCAGATGGAACGTGAACATGTCCACTTCGTCGCGGAGCCATGGGATCCGTTTCCCGCCGGCCGTGATCTCCAGGCCCATCATTGTGCCGATCGGTCCGTCCGGCGCGTGATCGCCCGGAATCCATTTCGGGTAGTAAAGCGTCAGCGGTCCCGGCCTGACCGGCATCACCTCATGCACATAGAAAATCTGTTGTTTCGGTTGGGGCAATCGCACCGTTAGCGCAACGGGGCCGGCTGGGCCTCTCGCAGCCGTCTGGCCGAAGCAAGACACCGACGCGACCAGGGCAACCGCGCCCAGAAGCAATGACCATCGTTTCATGCGTCACACACCCTGCAGTGGAGTGCTCGACAGCACCAGGCTGCCGGCCTGCTCGCTGCTTTCTATCATCCAGGTCCAAGCCATTGTCAAGCCCAATCGCCCACTGCCCGTATCCCGGTCTTCAGGTTTTGGTTTTCGGGTTGTTTTTGTTTTCGCTTTTCAGTGTGCCCCTTGCTCGGTTTGTGAGCGTGGGGCTTTTTGTTTTTCTGCTTGACCGCGCAGGCTTCATTCCCCCAGGCCCACGGTGAAAGGGTCAGATGGCCGGATCCTGTGTTTTGGTCCCTGGTGTGCCTTTGGTTCTGCCAGGTGCCCCATGCTCGTTTCGCGAGCGTGGGGGGCTGGGTCCTCGAGGTTTTGATTCTCCGGGCGGCGGAGTGGCCAGTCACTGGTTTTGATTTTCAGTCTGTGTTCGGTGTTGATTTTCCGGGTGCCCCATGCTCGGTTTGTGAGCGTGGGGCTTTTTGTCTTTCTGCTTGGCCGCGCAGGCTTCTTTCGCCCGCGTCCACGGTGAAACGCGTTCTGCGCAGCAGCGCATAATCAGATATGCTGGCGCCGGCAGGCGAGCAGCCCTGATTTCGCCGAACCGCGAAAAGTCCAGATCGTCACAGTCCGCGAGAGATCCAAAATGTGACACTTGGGAAAAGTCATCCCGCTGAAAGCGCAGTACTTGCGCCATTTTCCGATTGACATTGTGTGACACTTCACGCGGCATGCGTGACGCTTGCCCGGCTTGAGGTAAGAGCGCTCGGACAGGGGAGTTTTGGTGGCGCAGCCTTCAGGCTGCGGCCCACGTGTTCCTGGCTGACCGTAAGGCTACAAGCTGAAGCTTGGGCCACTGCGTAAGGCGGCGTTCCGCGTACAAAAAAAGGCGGGTCGGAGACCCGCCCCTACAAACAGTACCAAAGGCGACGAAGTGGCGCTACGGTTGCGGCTTCCAGCGCAGGATCGGTTTGCGGGCGGCGGCGACTTCGTCGAGGCGGCTGACGCGGGTGGAATGCGGAGCGGTCTTGACGACGTCGGGCTCGGTGTCGGCCTCTTCGGCGATGGCGCGCATCGCGTCGATGAAGAGGTCGCATTCCGCTTTCGATTCCGATTCGGTGGGCTCGATCATCATCGCGCCGTGGACGATGAGCGGAAACGCGGTGGTGTAGGGATGGAATCCGTAATCGATCAGCCGCTTGGCGACGTCGATGGTGCTGACGCCGTTCTTTTTCTGCCGCGCATCGCTGAAAACGACTTCGTGCATCGAGGGCGACTGGTAGGGCAGCTCGTAGAGGTCTTCGAGCTGCTTGCGCACGTAGTTCGCGTTGAGCACGGCGTCTTCGGTGGCCTGGCGAATGCCCGGCCCGTAGGCGAGGATGTAGGCGAGCGCGCGGACGAGTACGCCGAAGTTGCCGCCGAATGCCTTCACCCGGCCGACCGATTTCGGCCGGTCCTCGTTGAGCCGCAAGCGCCCGTCAGCGTCTTCGACCAGCTGCGGCACGGGCAGATACGGCTCGAGCCGCTTTTTCACCGCGACCGGGCCTGCGCCCGGCCCTCCGCCGCCGTGCGGCGTGGAAAAGGTCTTGTGCAGGTTGAGGTGCATCACGTCGACGCCAAGGTCGCCGGGGCGGGCGACGCCGGCGAGCGCGTTCATGTTGGCGCCGTCCATGTAGAGCAGGGCGCCGCGCTCGTGCAGCACAGCGGCGATCTCGGCCATGCGCTGCTCGAAGACGCCCAGCGTATTTGGATTCGTCAGCATCAGCGCCGCCACGTCTTCGTTCACCAGCCGCTTCAGCTCCTCAAAATCGATCTGGCCCGAGGCGTCCGAGCGGATGTTCTGTACCTGGTAGCCGGTGAGTGAGGCGCTGGCCGGATTGGTGCCGTGGGCCGAGTCGGGGATCAGGACTTTCTTCCGCGGATTGCCCTGCGTGTCCTTCAGGCAGGCGTGGATCAGGAGCAGGCCGGTGAGTTCGCCCTGAGCGCCAGCGGCCGGTTCGAGTGTGACCGCGTCCATGCCAGTGATGGCGAGCAGCGCCTTTTTCAGGTCGCGCAGGATGCGCAGGCAGCCCTGCGACAACTCGGCCGGCTGATAGGGATGCTCGGTGGCGAGCCCGTCGAGCCGCGCGACGAATTCGTTCACGCGCGGGTTGTATTTCATCGTGCAGGAGCCGAGCGGGTACATGCCGTAGTCGATCGCGTAGTTCCAGGTCGAAAGCCGGGTGAAGTGGCGGACCGTCTCGATCTCGCTGACCTCGGGAAAGCCGGCCACGTCTTCGCGGACGAGGTCGGCGCCCAGCTCCTGACGGGCGTCGGCGGCGGGCACGTCGAGTCTCGGCAGCTCCATGCCGCACTTGCCTTCGGCCGAGCGCTCGAAAATCAGGCCTTCGGATTGATTGACGTGGCGGCGGGCCTTCTTGATCTGATCGTCGGACAAGGTTTCGTTCTCCTCAGGACTTGCGCCCGGCCGCGCCACTCACTGCGGCGCCGGGCTCGGCGGCGGTTTCGGCGCCGAGGATGCGGGCGAGCGAAGCGGCCAGGCGGTCGATCTCCTCGCGCGTGGTCGTTTCGGTGACACACACCAGCCCGCACTTGGTCAGCTCGGGATAGAAGCGGCCGAGCGCCAGCGGGCCGATGATCTTGTCGGCCAGCAGCGCCTGGTTGACCATGCGGACCGAGCGCGGCAGCCGAATGACGAATTCGTTGAACGCCGGAGTGGAGAAGACGCGCTCGACGCCGGGAATCGCGGTGAGTTTTTCGCGGGCGTAGCGGGCTTTGGCCACGTTCTGCTCGGCCAGTTCGCGGACGCCGCGGCGGCCGAGCAGCACGAGCTGCATCGTCATCGCCAGCGCGCAGAGCGCCTGGTTGGTGCAGATGTTCGAGGTGGCCTTTTCGCGGCGGATGTGCTGCTCGCGCGTGGCGAGCGTGAGACAGAAGCCGCGCCGGCCTTCGGCGTCGACGGTCTGGCCAGCGAGCCGGCCGGGCATCTGGCGCACGAATTTCTCGCGCGTGGCGAGCACGCCGACGAACGGGCCGCCAAAAGAGGGCGGCAGGCCGTAACTCTGGCCCTCCATTGCGACAATATCGGCCTCGGCCGGAGGTCGCAGGATGCCGAGCGAAACGGCTTCGGCGATGGCGACGATCAGCAGCGCGCCCTTGGCGTGGGCGATCTCGGCCGCTTCGGCGACCTGCTCGATCACGCCGAAGAAATTCGGCGACTGCACCACGACGGCGGCCGTGCGGTCGTCAACCGCGCCGCGCAGGGCCTGCGTGTCCAAGCCGCCGGTCGCGGCGTAGCTGAAGGAATCGATTTCGAGGCCAGCGTGCTGGGCGTAGGTTTCGAGCACCTGACGGTATTCGGGATGCAAGGACTTCGCGGCCACCAAGCGGTGGCGGCCGGTGAGCCGCTCGGCCATCAGCGCCGCCTCGGCGAGCGCGGTCGAGCCGTCGTACATCGAGGCGTTGGCGACTTCCTGGCCCGTGAGCTGGCTGACCAGCGTCTGGAACTCGAAGATCCATTGCAGAGTGCCCTGGCTGATTTCGGCCTGGTAGGGCGTGTAGGCGGTGAGAAATTCGCCACGCTGGAGCAGGGAATCGGCCACCACCGAGCGCAGATGCCGGTAGACGCCCGCGCCCAGAAACGAGGCGTAGCCGGCCGAATTTTCTCCCGCCCGCCCGCGGAAATAGTCGATCACCTCGGATTCGGCCATCGGCCCCGGCAGCGCCAACGGCTCGCTCAGCCGGAATTTCTCGGGAATCGAGCCGAAGAGGTCTTCGATGGATTTCGCGCCGATCGCCTCGAGCATCGCCCGGCGCTCGGCGTCGCTTTTCGGGAGGTAGCGCATCAGGCGGAGGCTTCCTTCTGCTGCTCGGCGACGTAAGCCTCGTAGGCGGCGGCGTCCATCAGCGCGGCCAGATCCTTGGCCGCGTTGGTGGTGCGGAGCCGGGCGAGCCAGGCAGCGCCGTGGGCGTCCTGGTTTACTTTTTCGGGGTGGTCGGCAAGCTCGGTATTGACCTCGGTGACTTCGCCGCTGACCGGGCTGAAGACCTCGCTGACCGATTTCACCGATTCGACGGTGCCGAAGGCCTGGCCGGCTTCGACCTTGGTGCCGGTGGCGGGCAATTCGACGTAGACGATGTCGCCCAGTTCGTGCTGGGCGTAATCGGTGATGCCGACGGTGGCGACGTCACCTTCGAGCTTTACCCATTCGTGTTCCTTGGTGTAACGGAAATCTTTCGGATACATCGTTTGCCTCGGTGTGTTCGTTTTTAGAATGCTTCTTCGTGGCTGCCAAGGCAGGGGAAGCCGGCCCTGCCAAACCTTATATCTTCACGCGGGCACGAGCCGGGCGCCAGTTTTCCTTGCCCGGAGGCTTGCCCCTTCGAAGCCAGATGGCGCACCGGCCACGGCAACGATTCCTTCCCCGCTGGAAAGCTGCGCGTGCGGAAGCCGGGTTTGCGGGAAGCGGCTAGCGCGGACGCTTGTAAAACGGGAGCGGTACCACGCGGGCGCGCGCCTGATGGCTTCGAATGCCGATTTTCACTTCCGTTCCCGGCTCGGCCAGCGACGGCGGGACGTAGGCCATCGCAATATTTCTCTTCAAAAAGGGCGCCGGACCGCCGCTGGTGACGTGGCCGACGGGCTCCGGTCCGTCCGCCGGATCGAAAACCGGATATTCCTCGCGAGCGATCAATTTGTCGATCATGTCCAGGCCCACCAGCTTTCGCGTGAGCCCGGCCTCCTTTTGCCGCACGATCACGTCTCGGCCGAGAAAATCGCCCTTGTCGAGTTTGGTGATCCAGCCCAAGCCGGCTTCGAGGGGGGTGGTCGAATCGTCGATCTCGTGGCCGTAGAGGCACATCGAGGCTTCCATGCGGAGGGTATTGCGCGCGCCCAGGCCGCATGGAATTAAGCCCTCGGGTTTGCCAGCCTCGAGCAGGCGGTTCCAGAGCTTTTCGGAATGCTCGGGCGAGAAATAGAGTTCCACGCCATCTTCGCCGGTGTAGCCGGTGCGGGCGACCAGGCAATCGACGCCGTCGACCTGGCCCAGGGCGAAATGGTAATAGCGGATCGGCGCCAGTTCGAGCTTGGTGAATCGCTGGACGATGCCGAGCGCGCGCGGGCCCTGAATGGCGAGTTGGGTGTAGCGCGGGCCGGCGTTTTCCAGTTCGGCGCCGAAGCGGTTGTGGCGGACGAAATGCTCGAAATCCTTGTCCTGATTCGAGGCGTTGACGCAGAGGAAATAGTGGGTGTCGGAGCGCTTGTGCACCAGCAGGTCGTCGACGAAGCCGCCGCGCTCGTTCATCAGCCCGGAATATTGCGCCTGGCCGACGGTGAGCTTGGCCGCGTTGTTGCACGTAACCCACTGGACCAGATCGAGCGCATGCGGCCCGCGGACCTCGATTTCGCCCATGTGGCTGACGTCGAAGATGCCGGCTGCCGTGCGGACGGCCATGTGCTCGGCGGTGATGCCGGAATACTCCACCGGCATGTCCCAGCCGCCGAAATTGACCATTTTGGCGCCCATGCGGCGATGGACGGCGTTCAGAGCGGTTTTGCGAAGTGTTTCTTTCGTTCCAGGAGTGGTCACAGAAGCCCTGCGTTTGGTGGATTCAAGAAGAAACCGAAACGTAGCATGCGCACCCCGGCATGTCAAGGATAGTGGCAGGCCCAAGTTAGTTCGGAGTCGGGGACTCGGTCCCCGTGTGCGGCCCCTTCGTGCTCTTCTGCCCGGTGGTGCGGGCGGGGGTGAGGCCGATCAGCAGGACGCCGAGGGTGATGAGCGCGGTGCCGGTCCAGCGGCTGGTCGGCACGACTTCGCCGAGCAGCAGCCAGCCGAAGAAAACTGTGATGATGTAAGCCGAGGACGCCGCGGGATTCACGTAGCTGTAGTCCGCCCAGGAAAGCAGGACCATGAACGCCAGGCCGGAAACGATGCAGCAGGCGATGCCCAGCCACACGTAGGCGTTGGAGACAAAGCCGCGGAATTCCCGTAACAGGACGACCGGATCGAGTGTGGCGCGAATCACGTCGTGCCTCATGCCGACGCGGAGAAAGACGCTGCCGAGGGAACCGGTCATGACCATGACAAAGAGGAAAATCACGGTCTTCGGTTCCACGTGCCTCAACAGACGGCGGACGGGCAAGTCGACCGTTTCCATTGGCGCCTATCTTAGCCCCCTTGGTCCGGGAGCGGCCGCAAAAACAGCGGCGGCAACGAGGGAGGGCGGGGCGCCGCGCCGAGGTCAGCGCAGATGAAAGAAGAAAAAGTGAAAGCTGAGGCGGCCGAGGGCGATGCCGATAATCGTACCGGCGAGCACGTCGCTGAGAAAATGCATGCCCAAAAAGATGCGCGAGGCGGCGATCAGTACCGCCGTGGCCACCAGCACGAGCAGCAGCGGGGGATAGAACGGCCCGATCGAGAGCGCAATGGCAAAGGCGGTGATCGTGTGGCCGGAGGGGAAGGAATAGCGGTCAGGCGGCGCGATCGAGGACCAGCAGTGGGGCACGATTTCGAAGGGGCGCTTCCGCTTGCTGGTGTGCTTCAGGCTGCAAAAGATGAGAATGCCGGCCCCGGCGGCCGCTGCCCCGGCCGAGATGGCGATGAAGCGGTCCTGGCCGCCAAAGAGCAACAGGGCCATGCCGAGCGCCCACCAGAGCCAGCCGTCGCCCATGCGTGTGGCGGCCACCATGAGGTAGCGGAAGGGACGGGGCGCGAGCCAGCGGTGCACACGGCGCATGAGGCCGTAATCACCAGCCTCCAACTGTCGCCAAACTACTCGCGCTACGGTCATGCCTCCTCGCCCATAATTGACGGCGCCGCAATCCGGAAAGGACGCTGCCGTTCTTTATACTCCTTGACGGCGCGGGATGCCCAGAGGTGGCCGAAGGCAACTTCCCTCCCGTAGTTTACCAGTGTCACGGCCGGAATCGCGAACATTAACGGCACGAGAATTGCCTTCCATGTTCTTTCCCGCACTGCCCGGGAGGCGAGCAGCAGCACCTCGCGGGTGAGTGTGGCGTAGCTGCCGGAGCGACCGCCGACCCGGCTGCGGCCGGCGCGCAATCCAGCAAAGAACTCCTCTTTCGATCGAGCCCCGGGTACCTGGGTGTAGGCGCTTGCGGCCGAGGCCGGCGTGTGGGCGTCGCTGCCACCGACGGCCGGCTTGCGCCAGAGCCGGGCCAGGTGATCGGCGCGGCTGTTGAGGCCAGCGAGCAACTGGCCGTTGAGGGTTTCGACGGCCGGGAAATAGTTCTCGAACCAGGCGAAATCTTCGCGGCTGCGCGGGCCGGTGAGGCTGGAGAAGACGTGGTTGATGCTGAAGAAGATGCGGCGCTCGGTCAGGTAGATGAGCAGCGCCACCAGGTCGTCGCGACGCCGCTGGATCTGGGCGTGCTGGCGCTCGGTGATGTCGTAGACACCGACGTGAATCGTGGTGCCAGCGGGCATGCGGCAGGTGACCTCTTCGCTGAGGAAAACGTCGGGGTACTGGAGAAGCCGTGCGGCGCCTTCGACCGAGTCGTGATCAGTGATCGTGACTAGGTTCATGCCGCGGCGATGCAGCAGGTGGTAGAGCTGTTCGGGATCGCTGTAGCATTCACGGGAAAGCCGGTTCAACACGGGAGATTGGCAGGGCCCGGAGTGCCAGGAGTGGAGGTGCAAATCGCACTTCACGCCCCCATTCTAGGCGCGGCAGTGTTACAGGCGGATGACAGTCAGGCTAAAGTTTTAGAAACACAGCTAGTTAGATTTCCAGCGCCTGCACAGCTTTTTCACTCCCCTGTAGCTTTCCTGCAGTCTGGATCTGACAGACTGGCGCCAGAGATGCGACGCATCGAGCTGGTCTTCTTCGACGCCGGCGGCGGCCATCGCGCCGCCGTCACCGCCCTGGAGCCGATCCTGCGCGCGCGGGAGGATGGCTGGAACGTTCGCTCGGCGAACCTGCAGGAATTGCTCGACCCCCTCGATCCCTTCAGGCTGATCGCCGGCCTGCGCATTCAGGATTTTTACAACACACTGCTGCGAAAGGGATGGACGCTCGGCAGTGTCCCGCTCCTGCGCGTGCTCCAGATCGGGATACGGCTTTGGTACCCCGGCATCGTCAAACGCCTCGAGGAGCATTGGTGCCGGACACAGCCCGACCTTGTGGTTTCCTGTGTGCCGAATTTCAATCGTGCGCTGCGCGAGAGCTTTGCCAATGTCTTTCCCGGCCGGCCGTTTGTGACGATTCTGACCGACCTGGCGGATTTTCCGCCGCATTTCTGGATCGAACGCGAGCCGCAGCATTTCATTTGCGGAACCGGCCGCGCTGTGACGCAGGCCCGCGCGTTGGGGCATCCGGCTGAGCGGATCTTCCGTGTTTCGGGCATGATCCTGCACCCGCGGTTTTATAGGCAGGAAGCGATCGACCGGCGGCGCGAGCGGCAACGGATGGGCCTCGACCCCGACTTGCCAACTGGGCTGGTGCTCTTCGGCGGCCACGGATCGAAGGAGATGAAGGCGATTGCGGAACGGCTGGACCGCTCGGGGCTCGGTGTGCAACTGATCCTCCTGTGCGGCCGCAACGGTGCGCTCGAGCGCACGCTGCGGGGAATGCCCTTGCGAATGCCGCGCGTGGTAGAGGGTTTCACCACGCGGGTGAGCGATTACATGCGCCTGGCGGATTTTTTCATTGGCAAGCCCGGCCCGGGCAGCCTGAGCGAGGCGCTGGCGATGGGCTTGCCCGTGATCGTGACGGCGAACGCGTGGACGTTACCGCAGGAGCGCTACAACGCGCAGTGGGTGACCGAAAACGAGGTGGGCATAGTGCTGCGGAGTTTCCGCGAGATCGAAGCGGCGGTTGAGCGAGTGATCGAGCCGGCGGCACTGGCTCGCTATCGCGCCCGCGCCGCGCGGCTTGATAACCAAGCGATTCACGAAATTCCCGAAATCCTCGCCGGCCTGCTCGGGGAAAACCCGGCGCCGAAAACCCTCCAGCCACGCGAAGCCAGTCTGGTTCGGCATTGAAACCGGCCCGGCCCGGTTGCCGCGGTTCCCGGTAGAAGCCTTTCCGCGCGAGAGGAAAGGCGGCTGCGCTGCCTGGGTTGCGTTCCTTTCACCATGACGCATCAAGCCATTGCACGATTGGCAACCGACTGCGCGCCATCTTTTCCCCCACCTCGACTCATCTAAAAAAAACAGTGGGCCTTCCTGGCGAGCTGGGAGGGTTTCCGGGCGGCAACTTGGAAGCCTCGAGTGTCCGGAGGCTTCGGCAGGCACGGGCGGGAAGCCCTTGCGGAGCAGGCGGGTAAAAGCTGAAAACGAGGAGGCATGGCGTGCGGATCTCTCGGCTCGTTCTGAAGTTCCCCAGGTGGGTGGTGGTTTCCGGGGCTCTGGTTTTCCTGGCGGCGAGCGCGGCAGCGCAGCAACCGCCGAAGGAAAAGCTGCTCCTGCTGAATCAGAGCGAGATCCGTGTGCCGGACCCGGCGGGGCTCTCGGCCGGTGCAGTGCAGTGCGATTACGACGGCGCGCTGTTTCTGCGGCTGAGCGGGGCGGGAAGCCAGGACCCGATGCGGGCGCCGGTGCTGAAGATTTCGCCGACCGGCATGGTGGACACGAAGTTTTCGCTTTCCAATGTGCCGCGTTTCGACCTCTCGGTTTCTTCGGCGATCTACGATTTCGCCGCGACCGACAACGGCCAGTTGTATTACCTCGCCCAGCGGTCCGGGGCCAGCGGCAAGGCGCTCTACGTCATCCGATTCAGCCGTTCAGGCCGCTATCTCTCGACGCTGAAACTCGACCATTATTTTGTGCCGCTCCGGTTCACCGTGCTCCCGGGCGGCAGCTACTTCCTGCTCGGAATGGCTCGCGATGCCTGGGACACGATGCTGGGCGCGCAGGCGAAGAACGCTTTGCTGCGGCCGATTGGAGCGTTTTACGGTCCGAAAGGAACGTTACGCTGGGAGCTGAATCTGCCGGGAGCGGCCATGCCGGTGGTCTACGACGCCAAGGACCGCCAGGACATGCCGACCGAGCCGAATCAACCGCCGATCGTGGCTGCTGCGGCCGACGGCGAGGTCTATGTGGTGAGCTACAAGCCGGCGCTTTCGCTCTACGTGATTGGGGGCGGCGGCGCGGCGGTGCACTCGATCACGATCGAGCCGCCATTTCCCGGGGCGCGGATAACGGCGATCGCGCCGGTGAGCGTCGGCAAGGTTGCCGTGGAATTTGTAAAGGGCGGCGCGGACGGTCTCGACGACGGGAACGCGGTTTTCTCGGTCGTCGACGCGGGAAGCGGCATACGCTTGGTCGATTACCAGACTTCGCCGGAAACCACCGGGCGGCTGGGCTGCTACACGCAGAACGGATTCGAGTTGCTCGCGTCGCAGGACGACGGCCAGATGGTGATCCGTTTCGTGCGTGGGAGCGGGCCGAACGTGCTGACCAAGACCCCAAGTTACGAGATGTCAGGCGAAACGCCCAGGTAGAAAATCGCCGGCTTCATCGCGGCCACGAACCACGAGGCACGAATCACGAGCCACGAATCCCCAATCACGCTTTCCTTCACGCGTGAGTGAGCCGGTCGAGTGTGCGCCGCGCCCAGGGCTGGTGCTCCGCCCACGCTTCCCACACCTGCTCGGCCCAGCGGCGCGTGAGCGCGGGGCGCTGCTCGGCGGAGGCGGCGACGACGTCGGCAACAGTCAGCGAACCGCGCCGGCCGGCTGGTGGCGGATCGAGCGGCGGCCACTGGCGGCCCAGGGTGAGGAATTTCTCCACGGCGGGCTTGCGTGTGCCCATCGCGGCGCTGGCTTGGCGTTCGAGCATCAGGCACAGGCTGAGCAGGTGAACGTGATTGTTCAGCGTGCCGTGGATTTCCGGGTGCTGGAGCGCGTGGGCATCGACCGAGAACAGATGGACTTCGGCGTAAGCTCGTTCGGCGCGCAGCAGCCCCGCTAGGCCGGCGAAGAGATCGAGGCATTGCTCGACGCCGGAGGCGACCGCCGCGCCGCAGAACTGGCACGGGCCCGCCGCGAACAGCGTCACACCCTTCTTGGCGGCCTGCTGACGGATGTCCTGCATGGCAGTTGTTTCCCTCGAAATTTAGTTAGGACGTAAGCCCGCGCCGCGACACGTCGGCGGGGCTCGCGGAGGGCCCAGTTTACAGCGGGAAGCGAATCTTGCGGTGATTCATTTGGCGATTGGCCGGCGGGCGGCGGGCGTGGTGGCCATGAAAATGGCTGCGGCGGCGGGGGAAAGGCCCACGGCCGGAAAGGCGCCGGCCGGAAAGGCGCCGGCCGTGGCTTGTATTTACCAAAGATGCGACGCGGCGGCTTCTACCAACGGAAATCGATTCGGGCGCGCCAGATCGCGAACTCGTCGTAGGGCGTAATGCGCAGCCGGCTGATGGCCCGCGTGTCGTCGGTGTAGGCGAGCACGATCGTAAGCACGTTTTGCTGCCCGGCGCCAAAACGCAAATAGGAAGCTGGCAAGAAGAAACGTGTCTGCGGGCCCACGGTGGCGTAGCGGCCGACGAATTTCCCGTTGAGGTAGAGCAGCGCGTCGCGCTTGGCGTCGAAATCGACGTTCCAGGGGATCTGCCAGTTTTCCGGTGGCGCTTCGAGCGCAAAGGTGGCGCGGCACCAGGTGAAGGCGGGAATCCTGCGGCCAGGCTTGGCTGCGGGCGTCAGTTCGGCCGTCTGCCAGGGGCCGAAGTGGAACTCGGGATTGACCTCGCGGCCGCGCATGGGCGCCGGCCGGCGCTGAATCTGCCAGGGGCCGTCGAGCGGGATCTCGCTGCCGCCGGCGACGAGCGTGACCGAGCGGATCCCTTTCAATTCGGCAATCGTGGGGCCGAAATTCGGGCTGCCGAACAGCTCGTAGCAGATTTCCAGCGTGTTGCCGCCGGGGCGGACGAAGCCGGCCAGGGAGCATTCGGAATGGACGGCGGGTTTGGAGGCCTCGGGAATCAGCTTGCCGTTGAGAAACACCTTCTTGCCGTCGTTGGCGAAAGAAACGATCCGGAGCATTTCCGCGCCGTTCGTGGTGAATTCGTGCCTGTATTTGACATAACCGTAAGGGATGGTGCCCGTTTTTTCGAGCGAGGCGAGCGGGGCGAGCGACCAGTGGCCGAGCCCCGGCTCGAAGCGCTCGACCCAGGTTTCGACCTGGCGAATCTTGACTGGCTCGACGGGCAGCCTGGGTGCGGTGAGTTCGACGCTGGCGGTTTGCCACTGCTCGTCGTAATCGAGTTGCGCGGGTTCGCCGTTGATCAGGCAGGCCGAAGGGCGGCGCGGCAGAAGGGCGGTGACCGCGTGGTCGCCAGGCTGAAAGGCGAGGTCGGCGTAGATGCCGCGGTTGGTGTGGCCGCTGGCGGTGAGCTGGGCGGCGTCGGAGAGGAAGGGAATCGAGACGGACTTTGCCGCTCCGGGTTCTCCCGTGACGAGCGCGCGAGGAAATTCGGCTATCCAGGTGCGCAGAGCGTGGTTCCGCTGCATCAGGACTACCTGCAGATTGTCCGCCAGCAGCATTCGCGGAGCCTCGTTGGTGCGCATGCCGATCACTTCGGCGCGGGAGAAGCAGAAACGATACGTGGCCGGGCCGAGCAGGCGCAGCGGACGCTCGGCGGCGAGCGAGAATTCCACGGGCCGCTCCGGATCGTCGTAGAGGATCAGCCAGGGACGGCCGGCATCGCCATGGGCCAGGATTTCGGCCGTGGAGTAGCGCAGCTCGCCGCCGGTGATTTGAAGGCCGATCGGGCACATCTTCATCCCGCGCGCGCTCAGCAGCAGCGCGCCGCGAAGTGGAACGAGCAGGCGGCGGCCCGGCGCGGCGGGATCGGGCAGGCGGAGGTGGAAAATCTGGTCGGCGTTGTCATTTTCGCGGAGGAAGAGCGCCCCGCTCATCGGCCGGTCGGGCCGGCCGTCGGGATGAATGACGCGGAGCGTGGCGCTGACGGCCGCATTGGTGGATTCGGGCGGCGTGGGCGCTATTTCGGCGCGCGTGAGTGCCGGGCCGAGCAGGCGCAGCGCTTCGCCGATGCCGCGCGCAACGTAATATTTGTCGCCCAACCCGCCCGGCTCGCGCAGCGGCGCGTCGTAGTCGTAGGTGGTGGTCAGGTCCTTGGCGGCCCAATCGAAATTCGTGCCGCCGAAGCCCATGTAGTAGTTGAAAAAGGCCACGCCCTGCTCGATGGCGGTTTTCGAGAGCATGTTGATCTGCGGCGGGCCGATGCCGGGCTGGTCGTGCGAGAGCTGGCCGCCGATCTGGCTGAACCATCCGCCCTGCAGCTCGGTTACGCCTTCGGGCGAATCGGGCTCCTCGCGGCGGAGCGCGGCGAGCGCCGGCACCACTTCTTCGACGATCTTCCAGCGGGGATAGAAATTGCAGAAATCCGCGATGTGGGTCATCGCCTTGTTGCCGCGCTCGCGAACCTGCTTTGTCCAGCAAGTGATCAGCGGCACATTGATGTGGTTGCTCCAGGCCATTTCGGCGAGCGCAGTGATGTAGCGGCGCTTTTGGGTGTCGGGGAGCTTCCAGTAGTCGTATTCGTTTTCGAGCTGCATCAGGATGATGGGCCCGCCGCGGGTGATCTGGTGGTGCGCGACGACCGGCAACACCAGGTCGTACCAGTGGCGCGAGGTGCTGATGCTCTCCGGGGCGTCCGAGCGCAACGGAAACTGCCTGGCAACCACCCAGTGCGGAAAACCGCCGGCGTCCCATTCGGCGCAGACGTAGGGCCCCGGCCGCGCGATCATCCAGAAGCCCATTTGGCCGACCAGCGTGGCAAAGCGGTCGAATTCGCTTAGGTCGACCTGGCCCTCGACGGGCTCGTGATAGTTCCAGAAGACGTAGCTCTCGATCGTGTTGAATCCGGCGCGGCGCAGTTTTTCCAGGCGATCGCGCCAGAGCGGTTCGGGGCAGCGCGGATAGTGCATCGAGGCGCTGAAGAGGAAAGTGTCGCGCCCGTGGATGGTGAAGCAGTGGGAATCGTAACGGATGATGCCGGGATCGGGAAACAGCGGCGGCACGGTGGTGGGCAGTTGCGCGAGGGAATCGAAAAGGCCGGGCGCCACGCTCAAGGCCCAGCTTCCTGCACTCGCAACGAGAGCCGTGCCAGCGGCGCGCTTCAGAAATTTCCGTCTGGTGAGTTTCATCCCGACTCTTTGACCGGACTGGCGCTAGAACCCTCCGCCCGGAGTATAGGACGAAAATCAGCGTGGCGGGAAGCGTTGTGGGACGGCACGTGTGTGGAAAAGGGCAGCGTGAAACCAGGGAAAAGGCTTCGCGCGGGGGCTGCGAGTTAGCGCGGAGCAAACCTGCGTGCCGAGGTTCCTTGACGGCGGAATCGCCGGCAGCATACGCTGGCGGAGAAGCGCGAAAGCGCTTGGGCGCACCGAATGGGTACCCTGACACCATCCAACCGAACGGAGCAAGGGCCCGAGCCCCAGGCTCCCCCGATCTGGACCGTCATCAATGACGGAATCAAGGGCTACCTGCTCGCCATTCAGGATTATTCCGAACTCGCGTGGTGGTCGTTGGCGGACATCTTTTCCCCGCCTTTCTATTTCCGTGACTTGCTGGAACAGATGGATGTGATCGGCGTGGGGTCGTTGCCGATCATCATGCTCACCGGGTTTTTCATTGGCGCGATCATGGTGCTGCAGACCTCGTCGCAATTCCAACGATTTGGCGCGACGGCGCTGACTGGCAACGCGGTTTCGCTGGCGCTGATCCGCGAGTTGGGGCCGACGATCACGGCCCTGCTGGTGGCGGGACGCAGCGCTTCGGGCATCGCCTCGGAGTTGGGCTCGATGGTGGTGACCGAGCAGGTGGACGCGATGCGGGCGATGGGCACCGACCCGGGGCGGAAGCTGGTGACGCCCCGCATGCTGGCGGCGGTAATCGTTCTGCCGCTGCTCACGGGCGTGGCCGATGTCGTCGGCCTGATCGGCGGCTACGTGGTCGCGCACATAACGCTCGGGCTAAGCGGACCCCAATTCTGGCACCAGGCAATCGAAGCGCCGAACGCCAACGACCTGATTCAGGGTCTGACCAAGCCGCTCGTCTTTGCCTTCATCATCGCGACGGTCGGCTGCTACAAGGGGCTCAAGGTGCGCGGCGGCACGCAGGGTGTGGGGCGGGCCACGACCAGTGCCGTGGTGATCGCTTCCGTTTCGATTCTGGTGAGCGGATTTTTCCTCGACAAGCTGCTGATGTGGATGTTCCCAGGCTAACCGGCTTTTCCGCGGACGTGGACGTGGAATTGGCGGAGCGTTTCCGGATTGGCACGGCCCGGGTGTGAAACCCGCCGCTGCCAACTTGTTTCTGCGACCGGGCCCGTAGCGCGCCTTGGCGCAAGCAAAGCCCGCCGGCCCAATCCCGCTCACGCCGACGGAAATGGCCAACGCGACCGAGCTCACGGAGCGACCGCGCCGCGGCAAACAATTGGCGCGCGTGGGCATCTACAATTCGCATGACGATAGTGCCGATGCGCCTTTTTCCTTATAATTCCCTTGTGTGCGCCCACGAGCGGAAATGACCATTACTTCTGCCGCTTCCCGGCCGGCTATCGTACTCAAAAACGTGCGCCTCGGCTTCGATGAAGGCGACGTGTTGCGCGACATCAGTTTTTCGGTGGCGCCGCGGGAAACGGCGGTGTTGCTGGGCGAGACCGGATCGGGGAAAACACTGATTCTGAAAATCGCCGCCGGGCTGATTCGGCCTGACGGGGGCAGCGTGACGGTGCTCGGGCGCAAACTGGGGGAAATGAACGAGCGGGAGCTGCTGGATTTCCGGCGGCAGATCGGGTTCGTGTTTCAGGAAGGGGCGCTGTTCGATTCGCTGACGGTGGAGGAAAACGTCGCGTTCCGGCTGCGCGAGGAAAAGGTGGACGAAGCGGAGATCGCCGAGAGGGTTCGCGAGGCGCTGGAGTTCGTGGAGATGGCTGATGCGATTGCCAAGCTGCCGGGCGAGCTTTCGGGCGGCATGCGACGGCGCGTTTCGATCGCGCGGGCGCTGGTGAGCCGGCCGCCGATCGTGCTCTACGATTCGCCGACGGCAGGGCTCGATCCGGTGACTTCGCAACGGATCATCACGTTGATTTTGCGGTTGCGCGATTTGCAGGGCGTCACGGCGCTGCTCGCCACGCATCGGCTGCAGGATGCCTTCGCGCTGGCCAATTTCCGGTTCGACGCGAAAAGCGGCCGCGTGGTGCGATCGGTCGAGAATGGCGCTGGCGGCGGGGCGCGCACCAGTTTTCTGGTGTTGCGTGACGGAAACGTCTATTTTGAAGGGGATCAGCACCAGATTCGCGAATCGAGCGATCCCTATCTGGCACGATTTCTGGAGTGAATCGGGGCTGCGCTGGCGGCCGGGGCCGTCGTGGCGCGCCTCGCATATTGCCGAGGAGGACCGGGGAAGATGGCACGCAAACAACTGAGCTATACCGAGCTTCGGGTGGCGCTCTTCGTGCTCCTGACGGTGGCGTTGCTGATCGTCGGCATTTTCTACGTCACCGGCCAGGGCGCCTGGCAGTCAAAATACACGGTCAAGACCTACCTACCCGAAGCCAATAACCTGGTCGCCGGGGCGCCTGTCAGCCTGGGCGGCGTGCTGATCGGCAACGTCCGGCGGTTGCGGGTGAACCCGGACGCGAAAACACCCGACCAGAACATCGAAATCGAAATGGCGATTTTCCAGCAGGACCGGCAGTGGGTCCGCGATAATTCGACCGCGACGCTGGTCACCGAAGGTGCGCTCGGCAGCCGCTACGTGAGCGTCACGCGCGGAACGCCGCCCTATCCGATCGTGCGGCCCGGCGGCACAATCAAGGGCGTGCCGGCCACCACCCTCTCGACATTTATCGATCGCGGCAGCGTGCTGCTCACGAACCTGAACGGCATAGCGGTGAACTTGCGCAGCATCAGCGACCAGATTCACGAAGGCAAGGGTTCGCTTGGCCAGCTGCTCTATAGCGACAAGGTCTACAACGAGATCAACAGCACCGTCGCCAGCGCGAGAGAGATCATGGCGAAGATCAACAGCGGCCAAGGCACTGCCGGCAAGCTGGTCACTTCCGACGCGCTCTACAATCGCGCCAACCAGACGATCGGCCGCGTGGATTCGATCCTCGCCGGCGTCCAGGCTGGCAAGGGCAGCATCGGCCAGCTCGTCACCAATCGCGCGCTCTACAACAATGCGAATGGTTTCCTCAAGAAGGGCAACACGCTACTGGCCAACGCCGAAGCGGGCAAGGGGAGCCTGGGCAAGTTCGTGACCAATCCGGCGCTCTACAACAACATCGACGCCATGTCCGTCAATCTCCGCGAACTGACCGGCAAGATGGACCACGGGCAAGGCACCTTCGGCCAGTTCTTCACCAATCCCCAGCTTTACAACAACCTCAGCGGCCTCACCGGCGACCTGCGGTTGCTGATCGCCGATTTCCGGCAGCACCCGAAGAGGTATCTGCGCATCAGGCTTTCGATCTTCTGATGCGCGGCGGGCGCGGTCACCGGGGCGGCCGTTTGCGGACGTCGGGCCGAGGAACCGGGTTCGGGAGTTCGGGCTGATTTCAAGGCAGGCGATTAGTGGCGGGGTCGCTGCGAATGCAAACAACCTCTTGGACAGGGCGAAGCGGCGCGCGGCGCATCTTCTTGCTGGTCATTCTGGGCGCCGTGCTCTATTTCGTGGCCCGCATCCTGGCGCCATTTTTCGCCGCGCTGGCCTGGGCGGCGATTCTCGCCACCGTTTTTCATCCGGTCTATAAGTGGATGGGGAAACGAGTCGAGCGGCGCGGGGTTGCCAGCGTGGCCACCTGTCTGCTGCTGGTTGTCGCGATCATTCTCCCCGTCCTGCTGCTGGGGTTTTTAATGGCGGGCGAATCGGTGAGGGAATATGCGACGCTGGAGAACGTGGTCGCCAATGGGCTGCCGGCGCGCATCGAGGCGATTCGCAATTCCGCCTCGTACCGGGGCCTCGCGGAAGACCTGAAGCGGATGGGACTCGCCGGGCCCGGCTTGGGCACCGCCGCGATGCGCGTCCTGCGGACGGGAAGCCGCTTTCTGGTGGAACACAGTGCCTCCTATCTGTCCGATCTGCTCAACTTCGTTCTGCAGCTTTTCGTCATGCTCCTGGGCCTTTACTATCTGTTTCTCCACGGGCCGCAAATCCTTCGCGAGTTGCGCAGCCTGGTTCCATTGCGGCCGGAATATAAGCAGGAGATCTTCGAGAAATTCCAGGATGTGGTGCATGCCACATTCACGGGCAACCTGGCGGTGGCACTGATTCAGGCAGTGCTGGGGAGTCTCGGCTTCCTGATTTTCGGGTTGTCGGCGCCGTTGCTGCTGGGAGCGGTGATGGGCCTGGCTTCGCTAGTGCCGATCGTGGGCTCGTCGCTGGTTTGGGTGCCGGTCGCGCTCTTTTTCATGTTGACCGGCTCGATTGTCAAAGGCCTGCTCGTGCTGGTCGCGTTCGGCCTGCTGGCGGCCTCGGTGGACAATATCGTGAAGCCGATCCTGGTGCGGCGCGGGATGAAGATTCACACGCTGTGGGTTTTTATCAGCGTCATCGGCGGCTTGAGCGTTTTTGGATTTCTCGGGCTCGTGCTTGGCCCGTTCCTCTTCTCGCTTCTGGTGGTCCTCTACGAAGTCTACAAGGTGGAATTCAAGAGAAGTTGGCCCGACGACGCCGTGACCTGAGCATCTCGGCGTTTGCCGGGCACGGGGCGGGAGAAAACGCCGGCGAGACGCCGGCACCGGGGGGAGATTGCACTCCTGCGCGGGGCGCGAGCGTCGGAAGAAAGCCTGCGGCCGGAAATACGCCGGCCGTGGCTGCCCAGACCCGAGGGGCGTCAGACGGCGCCTTGAACGGCCGAGGGTGACTGCTCGGCCGGAGCAAAACGGACGAGGCTGCGGGAAAACGGGCCGGCGAAAGAGACCGTAACCGGAATGACCGGTGCCTGGAGGCCGTTCAGCGAAGCCTCGATGCCAAGGGCTTCCTCGGGCAGGCACACTACCTCGCCGTGCCGCAGCGCCTCGGCCGCCGCTTGGGCGGCGCGTCGCAGGCCCTCCGGCGTGGCGTCGTAGGCAATGCCGCTCAGCCATTTCCCGAACGAGCGGGCCGAGCTCGGCGGCAGCAGGAAGTGCATGGTGCGATCGGTGGCGGCTACGAGCCAAAGCGCTTCGCTCAGGCGCATGCTGGGGAAAACGACGAGTGCCGGGCCGCGCAGCGGCAGGTTCGTGCGGCCCTCGACGCGCAGCGGCCAGGCGGTGTGCGTCGCTGCCCAGAGCCCCAGCCGGAGCAGGGAATCGGGCCGGAGCACCAGCGCGACCCCGGTGGCGGCGAGCGTCAGCAGGCCGGTCAGCAGAAACACCTGCGACGGGTTCGGGTGTCCCAGGAAGATCAGCATGTATTGCGCCACCGGCTGCAGCGCGATGCCGACGAACGAGAGCAGATTGGCCCCGGCGATGATGCCCCCTTTTTCGTCCGGGTGCGGCCGGTACTGGATGATCGCGTTGAGCGGGACGGCGAAGAAGCCGCCGAAAAAGCCAGTCCAGCCCAGGTCCCAGGCGACGTCGGTGAACGTGATGCCGGGCCGCGCGAGCAGCAGCATCATGACCGCGATGCCCACCGCGCCGACGGGCACGAGGCCGTACTCGATTTTCCGGCCGGAGAGATAGCCGGCGGCGAAACTGCCCACGCCAATCCCGATCGAGACGGCGGCAAGCAGCAGACCGGTATCGGTTCCCGAGACATGCAGGATGTCGCTCGCATAGAGAGCGGTATTGATGAGCACCAGCGCACCGAGGAACCAGAAAAAGGTGCTGCCGAGCACGGCGAGCCCAAGCAGCCGGTCGCGCCGCATTCGCTCGATCTGGCCCCAGAGATCGGCCAGCGGATTCCAGTTCAATTTCCGGTCGGGATCGGCGGCCGGCACGCGGGTGATACCGCCGGCAATCAGCAGACCGATGAGCGAGAGCAGAATCAGCAACAAGCCGGGGAAATATTCGCGGCCGCGAAAACGGTCGGCGAGCACGCCGGCCGCCATCTCGCCGGTGATGATGGCGATGAACGTCCACAGCTCGATGATGCCGTTCCCCCAGGAGAGCCGCTTTTCCGGCAGCAATTCCGGCAGCAGGCCGTATTTCGTCGCCCCGAACAGGGCGGCCTGCGTGCTCAGCAAAAAGATCGCGGTAAAGGCGATGGGCAGGCTGCCGATAGCCAGCCCGACGAAAGCGATGCAGGCCACCGCGATCTCCATGTACTTCGTGCCGATCGTCACCTGGCGCTTGCTGTAGCGGTCGGCCAGGTAACCGCCGGCCATCGAAAAGAGCAGAAAGGGAATCGCGAAGAGGAGCGGAATCATGAGCACGACGAACCGGTCGCTTTGTGCTTCGCTGATGCTCATCCCAAGCACCAGGAATGTCACCAGCCACTTCAGCAGGTTGTCGCTGAAAGCGCCCTGGAACTGGACGGCGATCAAGCTCCAGAAACCGGTTTTCCAGGAGCCGTTCGTTTCCTCGACTTGTGGCGTCGCGTTCATCGGCCGCGAGACCGTTCGCGCGCCAGTTTAGGCTGAAGGCGCCGCGGAAACAACATGGTTCGCCATTGGCATGGCGTGTCCCCGCTGATAGAGTAACCGGCCGGGAGGCGTTGGGTCATTTCCTAAGGGCTGGGAGGCAACAACGATGGGCAAAGCCGAAGTCGTAGGGCTTGGCAGCTGCACGGTGGATTTTTTCGCATTGGTACCGCGGCTGATCGGCGCGGAAGAAAAAATGAATGTGTCGAAGCTGGAGGTCTATGCCGGCGGAGTGACGGCCAACAATCTGACGCAGGTGGCGCGGCTGGGCGCGAGCGCGGGCTGGATCGGGCTGCTGGGCGACGACGGCAACGGCGAGACCATTCGCAAGCAGTTTCTCGAAGACAAGATGGACGTGAGCGGCCTGGAGGTGGTTCCCGGCGAGCGCTCTTCCTTCACCTGGATTCCCGTCGACGCGCAGGGCGACCGGCTGATCTACATGTTTCCCAACGTCACCGCGCGCGTGACCCCGGCGCAGATTCGCGACCGCTTCGCCTCCCACATCCGCTCCGCGCGCCATTTTCATACCGAAGCTTCGCAGTTGCCGCTCGCCCCGGTGCTCGAGGCGATGCGGATTGCGCGTGAGGCCGGCGTGCGCGTCTTTTTCGACCTCGACGTCAGCCCTGCCGATTTCGTCGCGGCGGGGCTTGGCAGCCGGGCGGAGCTCGAAGAGGCGCTGAAGCTCACCGACGTGCTCAAACCGTGCAAGGCGGCCGCGCGCGAGATGAGCGGAGAAGAGGACCCGGCTCGCATGGCGGAAAAGCTGCTGCGGCACGGGCCGGATCTTGTCGCGATCACACTGGGCTCGGAGGGATGCCTGGTGGCTTCGAGCGATGGCGTGGCGCATTGCCCCGGCTTCTCGGTGAAGGTGGTCGATACCACGGGCGCGGGCGACGGCTTCCTCGGCGGGCTCTCGTACGCGCTGCTGAAAGGGAAGTCACCGGCCGATGCGGGCCGGTTTGCCAACGCTTGCGCTGCGCTCTGCTGCACGCGCGTTGGCGCGCGGGCCATGTCCGGTCTGGGCGAAGTGGAAGCGCTTCTGGCGGGATGACCAATGGCGTGGTCAGGAGTGCCTGCGCGGCGCCGAATGGCATAGTGGGGCTGGCAATGGGCGGGGTGGATCAATATAATACGCGGCCATGGGGCTTGCTGCGGGGACTCGTGTGAAGGCATACGAGGTTGTTGGCGCGATTGGCGCCGGGGGCATGGGGGAAGTGTATCGCGCGCGAGATACCAAGCTCGGGCGCGAAGTTGCGCTGAAAGTCCTGCCGGAAGCATTCTCGTCCGATCCGGAACGCATGGGGCGTTTCGAGCGCGAAGCAAAAGTCCTCGCTTCGCTGAATCATCCGAACATTGCGGCGATCTACGGCTTCGAAGATTCGGCGGGCGTGCATGCACTGGCGATGGAGCTGGTCGAAGGGCCGACGCTGGCCGAGTTGATCGCCATGGGGCCGCTGCGCCTCGACGATGCGCTGCCGATCGCGCGGCAAATCGCCGAGGGACTGGAATACGCGCACGAGCGCGGCATCGTGCACCGCGATTTGAAACCGGCAAACGTGAAAATCACGCCGGACCAGACGGTGAAGCTGCTGGATTTTGGCCTGGCGAAGGCGCTCGAAGGGGAAATGGGCGCAGGCGATATTTCCACTTCGCCGACGATCAGCCGGATGGCGACGCAGGCGGGCGTGATCCTGGGCACCGCGGCTTATATGTCGCCCGAGCAGGCCAAGGGATTGCCGGTCGATCGCCGCACGGACGTCTGGGCGTTCGGATGCGTGCTCTACGAAATGCTCACCGGCAAGAAGCCGTTCGACGGCGAGACGGTGACCGACGTGCTGGCTTCAGTGGTGAAGGAAGAGCCGGATTGGTCGGCTTTGCCGGCCAGCACGCCGTCAGTGATTCGCCGCCTTCTCACGCGCTGCCTGAAAAAAGATGCCAAACAGCGCCTGCAAGCCATCGGCGAAGCCCGTATCGCGCTCGACGAAGTCATTTCCGGCTCCGCTGAAGTGGCGGAAATTCGCGCCGCCGTTCCGGCGGCGGTGCGCTCCCGCCGCGAAATCATCGCCTGGGCGCTGGTCGGCTTTCTGCTGCTGGCCGGGGCCGGCGCCGCCGCATGGGTTTGGCTGACGCCGCGTGCGACGCCCGTTCCTGTCCCTCCGGCTCTGGCTTATGTTCCTCCGCCGCCCGGCACCAGCTTCCTCTTCTACGGCTTTGGCGCCGGGCCCGTGGTGGTCTCGCCGAACGGCAAGGAATTGGCCTTTTCGGCGACCGATCAGAAAGGCGTGACGAGCATCTGGGTGCGGCCGCTCGGCGGCGGCAAAGCGAAGGCGCTGGCCGGGACCGAAGACGGCTCGAGGCCATTCTGGTCGCCCGACGGCCAATCACTGGGCTTTTTCGCGGATGCGAAACTGAAGACGGTGGCCGTCGAGAGTGGGACAGTCCAAACTCTGGGCGAGGCGCCCTGTGCCGACAGGGGTGGCGCCTGGAGTTCGCAGAACGTGATCCTGTTCATCCCCCAATGCGGCGGTCCGATCGACAGTATCCCGGCTACCGGCGGGACTTCGCGGCCGGTGATCCAGCCTGCGAGCGATGAAATTGGCCTGGATTCACCGATATTTCTGCCTGGCGGCAAGCAGATTGTGTACACCGCGCTGGACCGCGACGGACAGCCATCCATTCGCATGGCCTCGCTGAAGGGGGGCAAATCACAATTCGTCCTCCAGCATGCCTATTGGCCAGAGTTCGCGTCAGGCGATTTGTTGTTTCTGCGTGGCGGCAGGATTTTTGCCCAACGTTTCGATGCGGCCGGCGGAAAGATGATGGGCGACGCGATGCCGTTGGAAGAGGCGTTCGCCTTTTCCGTGTCCGCCAACGGTGTGCTGGCCTTCCAGGGCGGCTCGCACGACGCGCGCCTGGAATGGTTCGATCGCGGCGGAAATTTGCTTGGCACGATCGGCGGGGTACATCCGTGGTTCGGGCCAAAAATTTCCCCGAACGGGAATCGGGTGCTGGTGGACAAGGGAAACTCGACAGGTGACACGTCCAACCTTTGGTCTTACCCGGTAAAAGGCGGAGTGGGAACGCGGCTGACATTCGGTTCGGGAGACAACACATTTAGCGTCTGGTCGCCCAATGGGCAATACATTGCCTACGGTTGCCAGCCCGGCGGAGACTTGTCAATTTGCCTCAAGCCGGCCGACGGGTCCGGGGCGCCGAAGACGCTGCTGAAATTGGGACCGGAAGCCATCTCGGTCGCCGTTGTCGACTGGTCGCTCAACGGGAAATATTTGAGTTTCGACGAGCAGGAGCGAAAGAATCGCCGCTGGGGCAGTTGGGTTCTGCCTCTCACGGGGATCCCAAAGCCGTTCCAGCCCGCTCCGGTGGACGCCGATCAGTACGACGGCAATTTCTCGCCCGATGGGCATTGGTACGCTTACTTTTCTTACGAAACCGGCCGGCCCGAGGTCTTCGTTGTGCCGTTTCCCCCCACCGGCGGGAAATATCAGATCTCCCAGAGTGGCGGCTGGATGGAGCGCTGGGCCGCGGGGGACAGACTGTTTTTCCTGACGATGGGCAACCGCCTGATGGAAGCCGATCTGAACGCGAACGGAAACTCCTTGCAGGTGAAATCCATCACGCCGCTCTTTCAGTTGCACCTGCCCGTGACCAATGCGCCGCTGTTCGACGTCACGCCCGACGGCCAGCGGTTTATCGTCGCCACGGCGGCCGATCCGGCCGCTGCCGATTCGATCTCCCTCCTGCTGAACTGGGCCGCCCTGCTGAAACGGCAGTAATGTCGCCGAACCCCTGTCAGCGGTGTACCTTTTACTTGCATGGTTTCCGGTTGTGAAGGTGTTGGTCGTGTAGAGG
This sequence comes from Acidobacteriota bacterium, assembly GCA_021832085.1. Taxonomy (GTDB): domain Bacteria; phylum Acidobacteriota; class Terriglobia; order Acidiferrales; family UBA7541; genus JAKASX01. Next base: position 92,218 of record JAKBLM010000007.1, read on the forward strand.
CGGGCTTTCAGCCCGCCACGTTTCTCCTCGGCTTCGAAAGGCTGCTGCCCTGAAGGGCAGCGCTACACAAACCAAGGCGGACCCGGCCTGGCGGGCGCGGTGACCGCGCTTCTACCGGAGGACGGTTTAGTGGCCGCGGTCAAAGCAGTCCTTACCGTGGGCCTCTCCTCAATCTTGCCGAAGATGTGTTCCCGCTAAGAGAGAATGCGGAGGGAGTTTGCGGGTGTGGTAGGCGTGGGGGAATCTTCGGAGCGGGGCGGATATTTCGTGGCGACGTAATCCTCGAGCAGCGCGCGGAAGGCGGCAGACAATTCCTCGTAGGTGCCGCGCAGCGTGGTGGCTTTGCGGCCGTCGATGTAGACGGGGCAGGCGGGTTCCTCGCCCGTGCCGGGCAGGCTGATGCCGATATTGGCGGCGCGCGATTCGCCGGGGCCGTTGACGATGCAGCCCATCACGGCGAGCTTCAATTCCTCGACGCCCTCGTACTGCTGCTTCCATGCGGGCATGCGGTCGCGGATGTATTCCTGAATGCGCTCGGCGAGTTCCTGGAACGTGCTGCTGGTAGTGCGGCCGCAGCCGGGGCAGGCGGTCACCGACGGCGCGAACGAGCGCAGTCCGAGCGCCTGGAGCAGTTCGCACGCGGCGTACACTTCCTCGCGCCGATCGCCGCCGGGGCGCGGCGTGAGCGAGATGCGGATCGTATCGCCGATGCCCTCGGCGAGCAGGATGGCCATCGAGCTTGCCGACCAGATCAGGCCCTTCGCGCCCATGCCGGCTTCGGTGAGGCCCAGGTGGAGCGGTTGATCGGTCCTGGCGGAAAGGTCGCGATAGATCGCGATCAGATCGCGCGGGCGGGAAATCTTGCACGAGATGATGATCTGGTCCTCGCGCAGGCCCGAGGCGATGGCGAGTTCGGTCGATTGGAGCGCGGAAAGCGCCATGCACTCGTTGATGATCTCTTCCGACGTGCGGCCCAGGTTGCGGTCGGTGTTTTCCTGCATTTTCTGCATCACCAGTTCCTGATTCAGGGAACCGGCGTTGACGCCGATGCGGACAGGCTTGCCGTTTTCCGCGGCCACCTTGCAAATCGTGGAAAACTGCTCGTCGCGGCGCGCGCCCTTGCCGACGTTGCCGGGATTGATGCGGTATTTATCGAGCGCGCGGGCGCATCCGGGATATTTCACCAGCAGCACATGGCCGTTGTAATGGAAATCGCCGATCAGCGGCGCTTCACAGCCGGCATCGAGCATGCGCTGCTTGATCTCGGGCACCGCGGCGGCGGCTTCGGGGACATTCACCGTGACGCGTACCATTTCCGAGCCGGCCTGAGCCAGCTCGATGCACTGGGTCGCGGTAGATGCGGCGTCGGCAGTGTCGGTGTTCGTCATCGACTGGACGACGACTGGCGCGCCGCCGCCCACCAGCACGCGGCCGACGCGCACGCCGACGGTCGGGCGCCGCGGGCGAATGGGCATTGCCGAGTCCGCTGGGATCTGGTTTTGCGAGTCGCTCATTTTCCCTTGCGCCATTCTTGTATCCCGATTCCGCCAGCCCCGTGCTAGATTGTGTCCGTCTTGCGCAGCTGAGGGCAGCCCCGAATCGTGTGCCAATCCCCGCCATCGATTTTATCCGAGTTTCGCGGCTGCGCGCTACCGGCTCATCGCACGAGCTGTACGCCGCGGGGTCAGGATTTTTGCAGGAATGTGAGGTGCGAGCCGGGGAAGCGAGTTTCGATTCCAGCCCCAAAATTGAGTCAGGGAGGCGAGGCCGCTGACTGGTTCCTCGCACTTGCCTAATGCGAGCGCGGGCCTTGGGACTTGAGCGGCAGCACTTCGAAGGTCTTGTCGACGACGGTGCGGCTGCGGCTGGTGTAGGTGACATACCTCGATCTGGTCGGAACCAGCTGCGGCGGAGCGCCGGGAGTCGTTCGGATCAGGCGGAAAGATGCCTCGTTATAGAGTTCGAAAACCTCGACGGAAAGCGGATTCGGAAGCGGCCGGAAGAAAACCGGCAGGCCGCCCATCTTCATCCGGATGCGCGTGATCGAATCGCTGCCCGGATCGAGGTATGCATTGCCCTCGACGCACTGGCTGTGAATGTCTACCTGCATCCATCGGTGCTGCAGAATGGGCGGAGGGCAAGGCGTGCTCCTGAAATGGAGGATCGTGGGGCCGCCGCTGCGCGTCTCCAGGCGGATCGAAAGGCGGCTGACCGAGCCGGGAAGGAACAGGAGCGGGAACGAGGCCCCGTCGGCCAAGTCGACGCCACTGGGCGTTTCTGCCTGCGCGTGCGCCGCACGGCGCCCGGCTTGGCCCGTTTTCGAATCGAGGGCTGCGAACGAGAAGCGATACAAGGAGTGGCGCGTGCGCTTGAGATGGCCGCTGCCGTCGTAAAAACGCTCGGTCTCCCGCACCTGGAGCGGAATTTTCGCGATGTCGGCTTTATAGGCTTCGGCCTGGGCCTCGACGCGCTGCAGAATCTGGGCCCGGGATTGCCGATCTGCTGAGCCGGCCGTCTGGGCCCGGGCGCCCACAGCGAAAAGCGCCAGAAAAAAGCATACGCTCACCCACGCAGGCTTGTGCAAGGGTTTGCACATGGTCTCGAACCGCATTCCCCGGAATTTCCTTGCCGCAGTCATTTTCGTTTCGCTCGCCATACATAGGTATGGATGAGGCGATAAGGATAGGGGTTTGCCTGGCGACGAGTTGGTCTCTCGCTGGCTCGCAGTCGCGCGACTACTACGGCGGGAGGTGGCGGATTGCTGGCTCTTTTTGCGCAGGCGCCAGCGATTTTTCACGCCAGAGGGTGAGCGCCCCTGGCCGGCGTCACGGCTAACCGATACAGCGGCAGGGAGTTCGCCGCAGCTCCCACGGGTTTTTTGATGGGCAGCCAAGTGCATCTTCCGTGGTCAAGAAGCGCCGATTTCCCCTCAAATCGCCTCGAATCGAGCCCAGAACAGCCGGAGCGAGAGGAGCAATCATGCGCACGCAGCGGATTGTTCTAGCGATTGCGACTCTTGGATTGGTGTGGGTTCTCGGCCAGCACACCGCGCCAAGCTCAACTTTTCCGGAGCAAGACTACGAAATAGTTCCTGCTGAAAGCCCGGCGGCCGGCATGGGGGAGCTTTCGGGTCCCGTGCCCCGCGAGGCGCGAACCAATCCGCCGCTCCCGGGTTTTGAGCTTGCGGCCATGATTGTGAGGGGGGATCCGAGCGGGCAGATTGTGGCCCAGGTCGGCGAGCGAGGCGTGACCTTCCAGCCGGATCCGGAAAGTCTCGGATGGCTCAAGGCTATTGGCGCCGCGACCGAGGTGCTCGACGCGGTGCGCGCGGCCCGGGTCTTTCCGGATTTCCATTTCGGCGAGGCTTGGCGCCGAAACGTCTGTGGGGAAGCCGAGCAGGCGCTGCGTTCCGCGCTCAAGAGGAAGGCGGATAGTGCCGTGCTCCACAGCATGCTCGGCAGCGCGCTCGAATGCCAGCGACGCGGCGACGACGCCATTGCCGAATATCGCGAAGCGATTCGGCTCCAGGGCAATTTTGCCCTTGCCCACTATTCGCTCGCCAATGCCCTTCGGGTAAGAAAGGACATCGCGGGCGCTATTCCGGAATTCCGCAGAGCGGCGGAACTCGGCAACGCCGCGGCGCAGAGCGATCTGGGCTGGTGCTACTACATCGGCCTGGGCGTACCGCAGGACGCTGCGGAAGCGGTGAAGTGGTTCCGAAAAGCTGCCGAACAGGGCGACGCCTCCGCGCAGAACAGGCTCGGCGTCAGCTACGACGAAGGGAAAGGAGTGCGTCGCGACCAGGAACAGGCTGTGGGCTGGTATCGCATGGCCGCCGACCGGGGATGCGTGCTGGCGCAGTACAACCTGGCGCAGAAGTATAACTTCGGGGCGGGCGTCCCGCAGGACTACGCGGAGGCCGCGAAGTGGTACCGGAAAGCGGCGGAGCAGGGCTACGCCACGGCGCAAATCGACCTGGGCGTGGCCTGCATGAAAGGGGAAGGCGTTCCCCAAAACGAGGAAGAGGGACTCGAGTGGTTCGAGGAGGCGAGCCGGCAGGGCGACCCCCTGGGGAGCTATTTCGCCGGTCTCTATTATTGGAAAAAAGGCTCCGCAAGCCCGGCCGTGGAGAGGTTCGAACTGGCGGCCAGGCAGGGCTCTCCTTTCGGCGCATTCACGCTCGCGGAAATCTATTCGATAGGGCCGAAGAGCGGAGGAGAGCCCGACAATCAGGGCGCCTGCGTCTGGTATCGCATTGCGGAGCAGCTCGACAAGCGGGGCGGGGCGCGATGGTGGAATCCCGCCGACGTGAAAAAGATGCGTGAGGAGCTGCCGAAGAGGATCGAACAGTTGAGAGGAAGGCTCAGCCCGAGCCAGTTCTCCGATTGCGAGCGCCAGGCGTCGGAGTGGATCGAAGAACATGTCAAGGAGTCGCCGCAATAGGCGCGCCGGTGCGGTATGCGGGAGTTTCGAGCACGGTTTTCCCGGCGCGGACCCGCTTCTGTGATTGCCCGATTGCTCCTATAATCAGTTCAGCACGCGGGGATGGCGGAACTGGCAGACGCGCAAGGCTCGAAAACGAGTTTCTGTGCGTCACCGGTCCTCACCGGCCCTCATGGGACAAAGCGGACTGACTCCTCAGAGTTGAATCAAATACGGCTTGCGGGGCAAATGCACGATGCGCCCAGGCATCTTGCTGCTGGTTCTTTTGCTTGCGTCTTCGGCCGCCGCAGGGCCGAAACCTAAGCCGAAGGCGCCCCATCGAAGCTTTTTTCGCGAGCATTACGTGACTGTCCTCGAAGTTGCTCTCGCCGGCGTCGACGCCGGGATGACTGCCGACAACCTCGAGAAAGGCGGGCATGAACGGTGGCTGCCGACCCAATCGCCCGCTGGCGCGGATGCGATGATCCTCTCCGGGCCGCTAGTAAGCATCGTCCTTTGCCGCTGGCTTCGGGGCCATCACCACAAGAAGCTCGCGAGGATCGTCCCCTGGCTTTTCATTGCGGGCTCGGTCTCGGCGATTTCCTATTCCGCTTCTCAGGGTGCTTATTGACGAAGGCAATGAACGCCACTCCCGCAAAGCCATCAGAATCTCGTGGCCTTTCGGAGCCAGACCACTGCGCCGCTCTTCCACGATCTTCGCCGCTCGGCGGTGGCGCCGGGGCGTACCGGAGCGAGTGCCCATGGCCGTCAGCCGCCACAAATCGCGCTCGGCGTTCCGCCGCTACACTATCGTGAACGAGGCCGGCATTACCGAAACGGCGCGCCAGTCGAGTGTTCTGCACGTCGTTCGCCGATAGTCGCTGCCCAGAGCGAAACCTCCGGCAGGGAGGAGATTGCCCGTAAGTCGCCGCTGAATTAGACTGTTAGGCCCGAGAGCCGGAGTGGCGGAACTGGCAGACGCGCGAGACTCAAAATCCTCGCTTCTGGCCTGTAGCTTATCGCAGTGGGTTGCACCCACTAACAAAACAAGACGCTTAGCGCCGCCCCCGTTGCAATCCGTTGCAGCATGCTGTAGAAAATCACAAGTCAAACCGACACCACAATAGCACCGAAATTTAGCGCCCCTTTGGGCGCAAAAAGAAGTGATAATCCCAGCGTCCAACTTGGATTGAACTGGGAGGGGCTTATGGGTGTCATCGAAAACGCAAGGGAGGTCGCGGACCTTGTCCAGAAGATCGGGAATCTAGACCTGTACCGCAGGATTGTGGAACTGCAGGGCGAGATTGTTAGCCTTTCCGAGGAAAAGCTGAAATGTGAGCAAGAAAACGCCGAAATGAGGAGAATCCTCGACTTGAGGCAGGCGATGAAGTTCCGTTTCCCCTATTACTACCAAGACGGCGACCCAAATCCTTTTTGCCGACTTTGCTGGGAAGCAAAAGGAATCGCCGTTCATCTCGACCACGGGCGGCCTTGGCAACCCGGCGGAATACAGCGCTATTGCCACAGCTGTGGGAAAGCGTACTACGATCAGCCGCACTAAACGGCCAAATTCTTTGGGTCGTTCCCAGCCAGAAGGTATGGCCGGGGTCGGTTGAACCCCATCTGAAAAATCGCTCTACGGACTTTCTATTGCGTTTTTGCCGGCGCTGGCAACGCCCTCGTCTCTTTTACCCGTTCGAATAGTTCGTTGTACTCGGCCAAGCTTTGCTCGAACAGGTAGGCGTCGACTTCCGTCCCGTACCCCGAGTCCAACTTGGCGGCCATCGCTTGAAGCGCGTGGTACTGCGCCCGGAGCCGCACACCATCGGGAAGCGGAGTAGGAGGCCCGAGCGGCCGGTCGCCAGGGTAGAGATCAACGTCCGAATCCGAGTCAGAATTTGCCACGCCCTGGCCCACCGGCGCAGTACAGGGGACACGCACAATCGCCGGCCGAGGGGATGACCCAGCAGAAGCTATGCCTCGCTCGGAAAATCGCTCTACGGGCTTCCTGTTGCGTTTTTTAGGCGCACTGCTGCCTCGTGCAGCGGAAGCGGCCTTTCGAGCCGCGCCGTGCGCCCGCCGGTAGTGGCCGGGCAGGGCCGCCTTCGATGAAACTCGCGTCCCGCATTCAGGACATCTCAGAGCCATAACATGATTCTATTCTTCCGGTCGGGCACAGTCACGGTTCTCGTCGTGATGGGGCACAGTCTTGTCGGCAGGGGGCACGCTTCAGAAATTCAGCAATCGTGACCTTCCATTAGTCGGTCACAGTCTTGGTCGCGGCTCCTGCCAGAGTCACGGTCGAACAATGAGCGATTTCTTCCGGTCCTGCGAGGCGTCAAGACCGAGCCTCTTCAATGGCGGTCATCCACTGCCGGACCTTCTTTGCCGGAACTTGGACGGTGGAACTGTCCGAAGTGACCCATTCTTTTAGTTCCACCCACTTGGAGAGCTCTTGCTTCGAAGCCCATCTCTCCGGGTTCTCCAGGAGTGTGTCCACAACCTTCCGGGTTATGTCCTCTAGCTCCGCCAAGTCTGGAGGCGACACGTACCACTCCCCGTCATGAACGATGCGAGAGCGGATGTTGTACAGACGCCTGACCCTTTTCTTGAAGTATTCGACCTTGCCATATTCTGTCCAAAGAAGGTGAGCCACCCGGCTCGAAACGGCTTCCGTGATGTTATGCTCCGCGAAGACAAGCAGCGATTCCAGCGCAATCATGAACTTGAGGTAGTCGACTGCACTAGCAGTGTCCAGCGGATTCGAGCCTGCAATCGAGCTTGCGGTACGACTCTTTGCCGAACCGACCCAGAAGACAGCGGCTTCCAGGCATCGCGCTAGTTCTACTTTTGGGGCGAGTGTAAGAACCCTGTGAAGCGCTTGGAGCTTGGTCGCCAAATCATTGGGGAGAGGCTTGCCGAGGAGCGTTGTGTCACACGACTCCGCCGGTGTTCTTACGCTCGCGATTCTAGCCTCGTAGTCCAAGTCGATGCGGCAACTAAGGGAGATCTCAAATTCTGGGTAAACATAACGCACCAGATTTCGAAAACGCTCCAAGATCTGCGAGTCGTAGAAATTGACGTCGTACATCCCTCCGAGACCGACCGGCCCGGGCCATGTCGTGTGGGGACTTTGAGCGGTCTCTGCAAGGAAGCAAATTCGGCCGGTACAGCAGTCCCGGGACGCATGAGAGAAGCTAAAGTCACGTTCCAAGTCTTCCGGGAGGTCCATGATCCACTGCGAAATGTCGTTGCCAAATTCATCGGCGGTAGGACCCATCTCCCAAGTGTCTCGGAAACGTTCTTGGAGCGAATTGACATAAGCTTGGGAACACCTGAAAACGGAGAATGGCCCCAATCGAAAGCCTTCTTCCGTCACGATGTGAGGGAGGGAAGAGATCGAGCGTACAGGACAGAGTAGCCCAGCGACTCTGGGCTTTCGTATCTGCCCGGCGAGGATTTTGTTGGCCCTGCTCAAAAGGTCGATGGTCTCTCCTGCGGCTTCAGCGGCAGACTTTCCTTGGGACACTAGGCCAGAGGCAAAATCAAAGACTTCCTGAATCTCGCTCTCATCCGCATACTTTCGCAAAATGTCGCTTGAGTCCCATACGAGATCGCGAAATTGTGAATACAAGATACTTTCAGCAAGCGAGGATGTGCCATTCGTTAGCAACAGCCTCAAAGTCTGCGCAAGTTGAGCATGACCTTTGAGGTTTGCCTCCTCGTTTTCGTGTTTCATTGCGTGCTCTCTCTCCCTGCCTGGCGGCCTCTGCTTTGACATAGAATAGCCCATGCCAGCGATTCCTGGGGGAGTATAATTCTGGCGCATGAATCGCACCGAACACACTTCGACCGTGATTTCAGGAGCATGGACCGAGGCGCTCAGGGCTTTCGCTTCAACTGCCCGATCACAATTGCTGATTGCAAGTCCGTGGGTGAAACGCCCGATAATACAGGTCCTACTCGCTTCTCTGCAGCCGATCCCGAGACCAGAAATCTACCTCCTGGCTCGCCTAGAATTGGAAGATTTCCTGGCGGGCTCTTCAGATCTGAACGTGTTTTGCCCGTCGCACGGCCAAATTGGCGTGAACCTCCATGCCCGCGCACTTGCCAATCTCCATGCGAAATTCCTGATCAGTGACGATCACGGGCTCATTTTGGGATCAGCGAACCTGACAGAGGGAGGCCTGTACCGCAACCAGGAAGCATTGATAATGTCCCGTGAGCCCGACCTGATTTCGGCAGCGCGGTCGCTGTTTTGGGAGTGGTGGGAGAGTGCTGCAACGGTCGGACCTTCATACTTTTCGTGGGTGCAGGAAGAGCTTTTGTCATTGACGCCCCCGGAGGGTGAAGAGGCGGCGGGACGTAAGCGCACGAGGGCGCACAAAGCTCGCAGAGTTGCGATACGGCCTCCCGTCTCGATACCGTGGATTGCACCACGCGGGGCAGGAAGTGCGGCGCAGCAGTTGGCGGCTTTTCGCCCAGTTGGAATAGCCAATGCTTCGCGCACAAGTCCTCAAATAAAACCAAAACCAGAGGATTCCGAACAAGCCCTCGATTGGCTTGAACGACAATCGAAATGGGTCCCATCAAGCGAGCGGGCGGCTCCCAATTTTGTCGAGTTGCTTGACAGCTACATACACCACCCAGACCCGAACGTTCGTGCAACGGCAGTGGACCGTGTCGGGCGCCTCCGAGTCTTGGCCCTACAGTCGACGCTGAGAGGATTCCTAGGTGACGTGGCGGAACTCCCCTCTGTTAGGGCAGCTAGCGCGTTTGCCCTAACGCTGATAGGCGATCCGGCCTGTTTCGATGACCTAGCTCAAGCGTGCGATGAACAAGGTTACATCGGGAGGTGGGCACGCCGCGGCTGTTTCATGCTACTTTCCAGAATTGACCGGGAGCAACGCCAGTGGTTCCTGCATTCCCAAAGCATCCGACCTAGCGCCGAACTGGACGCCCTTATCCTCCAGGTTCGCGCTGACACCGGCACGAACTCCGAACGCTTGGCAAAAGCCCTGGTGTTAGAGATGTTGGTCCGGGCCAAATGGGACGAAGCGTGTCTCGATCTCGTAGCTTTCGCTGTCTTCAAGCTTGGCGAGCGAGTCTCCGTTTCGAGAAAGAAACAGGGCGGATACGGGGGCTTCCTGAAGAAAACCGCTTCCTTATTGCGAGTCACGCCAGGTGACTTGAAGCATGGCTTTCTATCGATAAGCTTTGTACGCTCCGTGTGGGATTCGGGCTGGCCGAGCGGTTTGGTAGAGTTGTTCGGCGATAGATGGGCCGCGCTACGTAACGACGCTGATGCCTTCGCCTCACGCCTGGCGTCAGGTGCTGACTTAGACTCGCTGTCCAGTGCTTTATCAGTCTAATTCTTGGCAGTTGTTTTCGGAGCGAGTTCCGTTGCCACAGCAACCCAACCGCCAGGTTGAGTGAAGAATGCCAGACGCTCCCGTCCCCCGGCGCGTGACGGAGTACCGGAAGCGGCCGGCAACGCGCTGCCGGCGCACATAGCCGAAACGTGTGTAGCGTTGCAGATCACGGGCCACTTGGCGAGTCGTGAAGATGCCGCTTGAATCGACGGCAGGCCCCGTCACGGATTTCGTCGCACGGGAAAGAGGTAATTTTTACAAAGACTGTGTGGCGCCAACGAGAATCGCGATTGACACGACGGATGGGGAGGGCTAGGGTATCGCGCAACACGGGAAGCTTAAAACCGAAATTCCGGTTAGCTTCCAAGACTATGATGTAAGGCTTTCTCCGAGGAAGACACCATGTCCCCTCCGCAAACAACCCCGGCCGACGCGCTCATCAAACTCGTTCCCTCTGAATTTCTCCCTCTCGGTGCCGCCGAGAAAAAGATGCTTCGCGCCGCCTTCGAAGGCACCGTCGCCTATTGCGGTTCCAGCCCCCGCGACGATGATCCCCAAAATGATCCCAGCAAAGCCGACGAGCCTGAGCCCGCGGGCTGGGCCGCCGACCGGACCGTCCGCGCCCGGCTGATCCGTTGGCTCTGTGTTGACGGCAAAGCCAGGGGGTTTGTGGACCCAAGGGGCGTCCAAGTCTATGCCGGTAAAATCTCGGGCGCACTCGACTTCTCGTTCGTCACCGTGCCGTTTCCCCTGGCCTTTCTTCGTTGCCGGTTAGCCGAGAAAGCGGACTTCACTCATGCGCAACTCGTGGAGCTCAACCTCAGCGGCGCTTGGACGCGAGAAATTAAAGCCGAAGGCGTCGACGTCAAAGGCAGCGTTTTCCTGAGCAAGTGCTTCAGCGCCGAAGGCCAGGTCTATCTCCTTGGTGCCCAGATCGGGGGCGAACTCGACTGCCACGCTGGCACGTTCAAGAACCCGCCGCAGAAGGATGCCGAAGGCCATGTCATCGACGGAACCGGCACGGCCCTGGATGCCGACGGCATCAAGGTCCAGGGCGACATCTTCCTCCGCAACGACTTTAGTGCCGAGGGTGAGGTCCGTCTCGTCGGCGCCCAGATCGGGGGCGAACTCGACTGCTACGCTGGCACGTTCAAGAACCCGCCGCAGAAGGATGCCGAAGGCCATGTCGTCGACGGAACCGGCACGGCCCTGCTGTCCGACCGCATCAACGTCAAGAGCAGCGTCTTCCTCAGCGAAGGCTTCAGCGCCGAAGGCCAAGTCCGTTTTTTGAGGCCGAGATCGGGGGCAAACTCGACTGCCACGCTGGCACGTTCAAGAACCCGCCGCAGAAGGATGCCGAAGGCCATGCCGTCGGCGGAACGGGTGAGGCCCTGGTGGCCAACCGCATCAACGTCAAAGGCAGCGTTTTCCTCCGAAACGGCTTTAGCGCCGAAGGCCAGGTCTATCTCATTGGCGCCCAGATCGGGGGGAAACTCGACTGCGAGGCTGGCACGTTCAAGAACCCGCCACAGAAGGATGCCGAGGGCCATGTCGTCGCCGCAGCGGGCATGGCCCTGGATGCCGACGGCATCAAGGTTCAGGACGACATCTTCCTCCGCAACGGGTTTAGTGCCGAAGGTGAGGTCCGTCTCATCGGCGCCCAGATCGGGGGCGAACTCGACTGCTACGCTGGCACGTTCAAGAACCCGCCGCAGAAGGATGCCGAAGGCCATGCCGTCGACGGAACGGGTGAGGCCCTGGTGGCCAACCGCATCAACGTCAAAGGCAGCGTTTTCCTCCGAAACGGCTTTAGCGCCGAAGGCCAGGTCTGTCTGATTGGCGCCCAGATCGGGGGCAACCTGTTTTGGCTGGGCGTTCGGAACACCCGCGGAGTCACCCTTGATTTGAGGGACGCCTCCGTTGGCGCAGTGGCTGACGACGGTGAAAGCTGGCCCGACCCCGGCAGTCTCTTTCTCGATGGCTTCAACTATGATCGCATCTCTGCGGGCCCTATCGACGTCGAGCCCAGACTCAAGTGGCTGGCCCTCCAGCCCAAGAAACCATTCAAGCCCCAGCCGTACCGACGCCTCGCCAAAGTCCTACGTGAATCTGGCGACAACCGCGGCGCCCGCCGCGTCCTTTTTGAGATGGAAAATCAGCTCTGGCTGCAGGACAAGAGCCTGCTGGCGCCGGTTTTCCGGTGGTTGCTGAGGCTGACCGTTGGTTTCGGGTATCGTCCCTTCAAGATTCTCTGGCCCTGGGGCGCTCTTGTAGCCCTGGGCTGGCTATTCTTTGGGCTTGCTAATCACGTAGGCATGATAGTTCCAACCCAAAGCAAGGCCAGTAATCACTTAGCGCAGTATCACGGACTGCCTGCCTACTACGAACCTTTCCATCCACTCGTCTATTCCCTTGAGAACTCACTGCCCTTCGTGAAACTGGGTCAAGTTGACCGCTGGCAGCCCAACCCCCATCCCCACAGCTCAGCGTCCTCGGGCTCTTCTTGGAACGCGCGCCTCCGCCGGCCCTTCACCTCGCCGGGGTTCCTGTTCGGATTCCTTTGGGCACAAATTCTATTTGGGTGGCTGTTCGCCACGCTGTTCGTTGCCGGCGTCACCGGCCTTGTGCGCCGCGAGTGACTTGGCCTCGGTTTCCTTAGCAACGTTATAGCCTTACAGGCAAGCTTTGAACGCCAAGAGGATGGTGGCAGATTTGTCAGCCCTAAGCCCCCCGGCGCTCGTGCGGTTGGGTGAAGAATACCAGTCGCTCCCGGCCGCGCCGTGTGATCGAGTAGCGAAAACGGCCGGCTACCCGCCGCCGGCGGACGTAGCCAAAGCGCGCGTAACGCTGGAGGTCGCGCGCCACTTGACGAACCGGGCGGATGCCGACCGCTTCGGCAACCTGCCGGTAGCTCAGCGCGTAGTTTGCGCGCGCCAGAACGTCGAGGATGGCCGCCTTCCTGGCGTTCTTACGCTTTGTTCGCTTGTACAGCATCGGGCGCGCCCTCCAGCATCACAAGATCGGCAATGCGCTCTTCGCGGCTCCCCACCACAAGCCAGCTCCGGTCGGGGAAGAAAATCAGGCACTCATGGCGCTGAAGTCCGGCTACTCGCTCGACAGCCTCGGTTCCGATGCGGCTGGCCATTACGTCCAAGTCACCCGGCTCGCGGCAGGAGAAGATCACCTGCACGTCGGCGCCGGCGGAAATTGGCCGGGGAATTTCCGCATAGCGGAGGCCGCAGTACACCTGATTGATCTTCCGATGTCGTCCTTGATTGACGATGCGCCGCAATTCCGGCGGCATGCCGGCCGCGCTTGTGTTTCGCGTGCCTTCAGAGACTTCTTCGACACACAGCCAGGTGTTACGCCACGGCCAGGCCCAGGCACACCAGTCGTTCAGCGCCTCGAAGGGATCGAGACGGCCATCGGGAACGTAGCGCAGCGAGGCTTTCGCCGGCTTCGCTTCACGGTACCAGCGGGAATAGTCCTTCAACTGTTCGACGGTTCGCGCCGTGTTAGGAATCCAGCGGTAGGCGTCGTCGCCGTGCGGGTCGAAAACGAAAACGCCATTGTGCGGCTTAAGGATCGCGCTGGCGACAGTGCTCTTTCCTGAGCCTCGGAAACCTACACACAGGATGATTCGATTCTGCATATCACACCCATCCAAAGGGATTCTCAGCGGCCACGCCCAGCGCCGCCGCCGCTTTTTGAATTGCGTTCGCCCGCCAAAGGCCGTAGACGATCAAGCCGGCAATGGCGAGCCAAACGAGCAGTGCCAAGCCCGGTCTCCTCTGCCACCATGTTTCCTCCTGTTCGCTCGATATTGGCGGATCAAGCGCCTCGGAAGGATGCCGAATTTGTTCTGCATAGCTCATGTTCACCTCAGAGCGGGAAACGCTGACGTGCTCGGTTTTCCGCCGGAAATTTTCTTCAACAGCGCCGCCGCGAGGAGCGCACCGGCGACGAAGAGAATCACCCAACCCCACTCCGGGACTTTCACAGTGCGCCTCCGGCCGTCTGGAAAAATTCCCGCTGCCGGTTCGCCGCATGCGGCATACGGCCTGCACTCCGGCGCGGGGTCCGCGTGTCCATCCCAGCAGTTGGCAAGGGAATTTCTTCTCGCAGCAGCGACACCCATCGGCCACCGCGCCTGATGCGCGGGGTGACGAAGTCGAATTCCGGGCCACGTAAAATCTCTGCATAGATGGTGGCTGCGTTTGGGTCTGTGATGGTTGGGAACGAGCGTCGATGCGTGGCTGCCTCGCCTCGCATCACGCATCGGAGCGCCGAGACCGCACCATCCTTGCGAACGCGGAGCAGCAGCGTCCGCCGCGCCAGCTCCGCGTACTGGAAGGTTCGGGCAGGAAGTGACAGGACGCGGCTCATTGCACCCTTCCCGATCCGCCGCATGCGGCACATCTGCCGTGCGATCCAGCCCGGCCATGGCTGCAAAGTGGGCATGGGCAGAAGCCGGCGCCGGCACAATGGCGGCAGATTCCTTTTGGCAGTCGGCGGATTGTCCCGCGTTTTGTGATTTCCTCCCCCGGTCGGAGTAGCGCCCGCACAGCGTCACCGGCAGGGTCAGTGCGCACGGCCTTAGTCGCGCCATGAGCCAGCGGCCGGCTGGACGGCTCCTTGCGGCCATGGGCAGGCTTAGGCCGGCCGGCGGCTTCACGCTGCCGCCTGAGCACCTCTTTCGCGGCTTCCAGATAATCCACGTTCACATCTCCCTTGCGAAACAAGCGAAAAAGGCGAAATATTCCGTCCACTTATTTCGCGTTATTTCGCATCTTTCGCGCCTCATGTGGCCTTCCAGATTTCGACCGGCCTGCCGGGCGTCTGTACGCTTTGCCGGGAAGCTAGCCCGCGCTCGGAAATCGCCCTCAGCGCCGCATCGATTTCGGCCTCGGATCGGTGGCGTCCAAACAACCCGCTTATCTCAGTGCGCGTTAGTCCCTCGGGGTTCTGACGAAGCTCGCTGAGGATGCGATCTGCCTCGGGGTAGCCGAGCGAGTCCCCGAAGATGAAGTGGGCTGACGCCTCGCAGTAGGCCCAGACAGCCAGCGCGGCGAGGAGATGTGCCGGGCGAATAAAGAGCGACTCATCGAGTAGAGCGTAGAGCACAGAGAGACGAAGGACCTGTGCAGGTGCGCGGCTGATGATTGAGCCGAGCAAACCCGGTCTCTCTTCGGACAGTTCCGGGTAGACCGTTCGCCAGATTTCTTGCGCTTCGTCGTCACGCCGCATTTCGCCGCCCGTGCGCCCGAATTTCAGCGCGTGATCGAGTCGGCGGACTAAGTCCGGGTGTTCACCCAGGTCGAAGTTGCCGCCCTCGGGTAGAAGCTTTGACCGGCGTACGCAGACCCATAAAAACCGATTCGCGAATCCATTTGCCATTTCCGTGGCACTCAGGCATCGGAGCAGTTCATCCTTCGTAATGTGGCCGATGATCGAGACGTGTGCGCCTGTCGCTCTTGCCGGTGAATTCTTTGTCAGCGAACTCAGATCGCCGCGATCCCATGCGTCGCGTAGAATTGCAGAGAGTGTGTTGCCCTCGCGGGACATTACGTGAAGTGGGGCCGCAAATTCCGTCTCAACGACCAACAATCGCTTGTCCTCTATGCCAGGATCCTCGGTGACCGTTTCGTAGCCGACGACGTGGCCCTTCTGACGGACGGGGTGCGATTTTTCGATTGCGTCGCGAACAGACCAGATCAATCCTTCGCCAGAGGAAAGCCCTGTGGCGATTCGCTTCGCAGCCCATTCGGGATCAACTTGGGTGAGAGTTTCCCTCACGCGCCCCAGTGAAGTACCCTTGCGGCCGCCAGAAGTAACGCCTACTAGACAAACGAAGAGGTTCGGTCGATGAAGGTCCCCCTCGACACGGAAAAACGATGACGACCCAACGGCACTGCCGAATGCGGCGAGGAACTGCAGCAATAATGCTGCTGGATCGGCCTCGCTGTGGGGTTCGATGGCGTGGACGATCTCGCCCGCGAGACCGTGAAAGGCTTCAGGCGCAAGTGCCTCCGGCCACTGTGCCGATCCTGAGTCCTTCGGCTTCGCCTTACGGTCGGGCGTGGCGGGAGCGTACCGCGATATGCTGGCCGCAATTCGCTCAACCTCTGAACCCGCCAACGGTGGATCGCACTTGGCTGCGTTTTCCGCGAGCAGCGCCGCGCGGATTGCATCTTCGCCCATCCCGCGCCGGCGCATTGTGCCGGCCAAACTCGCAAGCGTCGCGTTGCGCGTACCTTCTCTGAATTTTTCGCCGGCTGGTAGGTTGCTGGGGGCGCTCCGGTGTTCGTCCAGCAAGCGCGCTAGTGGGATTGGAAGGGGCGCGGGGGGACATTCGCGAAGCCATTCATACGCTGAGCCGGTCGGATGGAGGGACGGCGGCGCAACGACATATCCGCCGTCTCCGCGAACGTCGAGGCCGGTGCCAAGCCTGCCCACCGAACAGCGGACCGCCTTTCGTTCAGGGAGGGCAAAATACAGATGGCGACCGCGCGCCGTCCTTACTTCGGCCGTAACGGGCAGCGGGCCGATTTCCTCTTGCAGACGCTCAAGCGACTTCTCGCCCGTTGCGCCATCGATGTCGATGACCACGAGGCGCGAGGCGCGTCCGGTCGCGATTGCGACTCCGGCGGCCGGCTGCGCATGCCACCAGCCCTGAATCGTTGTTTCGTCCCGCGTCGCATCGAGAACCCCGTGAGCCGTCGTCGGCTCCTTCCCTCGCGGTCGGGCAGGGAAGACGGACCACCCGCGCTTCGCGTAGCTGAGCGCCGCCACGAGCATGATCTCGCCAGGGGAGGGAAGCATGGCGCCGCGCCGCGACTCGCACTCGACCGATGACGCAAATGGCTTCATGGCCCCACACTTCAGCAAATTGTTTGTGCTGGCCGTCATGCCTCGTCCGGCGTGATGCGGGGATGATCGCCACGGGCAAACCGTTCGAGTTCGGTGCGGGGAACCAAGACCCGTTTGCCGAGACGGCGCACACGCAGTTTCCTTTGCGAAATCAGGTAGTCAACGGCCCGAACGGAAATGCTGAGTGCCTCGGCCGCTGCCTTGCGGTCCACGAGAATCTTTTCGTCCTTCATGCAATCACCTCGGCCGCATTGTGTCGCAGGGCTTGACAAGGAATCAAGTTATGCTATAGAAGTTGACAAGTTATGGGAAAGCGCGGCCCCAACCCGGTAGACCTTAGTCGGCTCAAAACCGAGGCGGCACGATGGACGGATTTCTTCTTTACCCTCCGCGACGGCCAGGATGGAGCCTTCTACTTGTTCGAGCCGCTCCCGGAAAAGCGAACTGAAGTTCAGGAAGAAGTAGGAATGACCCACCGGCTTAGGCGCGTTGCAATCGTCCCGGTGTCTACCAGGCTGGTAGTCGAAGAAGTCAAGGAGAGAAACCGCCGGCTCTCCCCCAACGGCCTCTTCGTTCCGCCCATCTATCCCGCAACCGAAGCTTGGGAGCGAATGAAGCGCGCCCGCACAGCAGCGGAAATGAAGATGGCCGCGCGCGCCGTCCGGCGATGGGAGTCGGAGTGGGCGAAGGGCATCCCACAGGAAATGCTGGGAGCGCCGGCTGAGTGGCGGACCGGTCCGCATTACTACGCGAAGGCGATTCGCACGAATGCTGACACACTGATGCGTGCGAAGCGACTGCCTCACTATCCCAGCGACCCGGCCTCGAACGATGACAAACGAATCGCATTTTTCGCCAAGGTACTGGCGGGCCTGACACTAGGGCTTGCGCCGCTCACGGCCACCAAACGGCTTTCCCGCTGGCGCTGGCCGCACGAGCTAGCCAAAGGGGAATTGCGGGAACTTGCGAGGCAGTACCCGATGCCAGGAGGAAATCGGGCGAAGGGGAGGGAAAAGTGAAAAAGCAACGCGGCATTTTCGAGAAGGTTCCCCGCTCCGGCATCTGGTGGGTTCGCTACACGGACGCCGCCGGCCGCTACCATCGGGAGAAGGCGGGGACACGAAGCGCGGCTCGCGCACTCTATCTCAAGCGGAAGAACGAGGCACTCGAAGGCCGCAAATTGCCGGAGAAGTTGCGGCGCGCGCCGGCGTCTTTTCGGGAGATTGTCAACGACGCGCTCGAATACTCCCGGCAGAACAAGGCGCATGCTGCCTATCGCGCCGACAAATGGCACAAGAGGATCGTGCTTGAATGGTTTGGCGAGCGGAGCGCCGACGGGGTGAGCGCGCAGGACATCGAGGTGAGGCTCGAAGGGCTGGCGGCCCAGGGGCGCAAGCCGGCAACGCTCAATCGCTATCGCGCCTTCCTGAGCCTGATCTACCGGCTGGCTGTACGGAATGGGAAGGCTGCGGTGAATCCGGCACGGATGGTTCGCCAGAGGAAGGAAAATAACTCCCGCGTGCGCTTTCTGACGCCCGAGGAAGAGAAGAATCTGCGAGGAAAAATCCGCTCGCTATGCCCTGAGCGCGAACCGGAATTCACGCTTGCGCTTCATACGGGGATGCGCCGAAGCGAACAGTACGGCCTGCGGTGGGCGGACGTGGACATCCTGGCGGGGATCATCACGATTCGGAGAACGAAGCAGGGAGGGACGCGGCACATTCCAATTGACCGCGAAGCACGGACGGCGCTGGAAACTCTCCACGCCAGAAGCGACGGGTCCGGACGCGTGTGCCATCCCTATCGCCGTTGGTTCGAGGCGGTGCGGACGGCGGCTGGCGTCGCCGATTTGCATTGGCACGATCTCCGGCACACCTTTGCCAGCCGACTGGTGATGTCTGGCACGGACATCCGAACGCTGCTAGAATTGCTCGGCGATAGGACAGTGAGCATGGCCATGCGATATGCACACCTCGCGCCGGCGCATTTGAAGACTGCGGTGGACCGGATGGCCGAGAATTTCCCGGTCGGAACCGACACCACAATAGCACCAGCGGCGAGCACGGAAGCCGGCCAAGCTCCCAAGTCCTTTCCTATCAACTAGGCCGGAGTGGCGGAACTGGCAGACGCGCGAGACTCAAAATCTCGTGGTGCTTAGCACCGTGTGGGTTCGACCCCCTCCTCCGGCACCATGATTCTGTTGGATACCGCCTTTCGAGCCTTGTGCTGCCGTATCCCCGCGCCAACCGGTTCATTGCAGTTGGTCACCAACATCGCGGTCACTCAGCCGGGCAGCCTCTTCGACTGGTTGAGCAAGGCGCTGCTTGCCGGACCCCCTCACCTAAACTGGGCCACCCGCGTTCCCGAAGGTGCAAACAGAGGTCGTGTCCGACTTCCGTTTGCGCGTTTTCGAATTCGGGGACGATTACCCCACCCGCCGGTGTCACCAGCAGTTGCCTCTCCGGGCCTGGATCGGAGGCAAATTATAGCTGTCGAGGTTTTCGTTTCCTCCAGACGAATAGCACGAAGCATGCTAACGAAAGCAGGAGGAAGATAATACCGGACTCAAGACGGAAAGCAACGGAGGGGATTGGGTTCGCATCCATGAAATCTGCCCAAGCTCCCCAGAGGATGACTGCAATTCCGATGAAAAGAAGCGCGAATGAAGCTACCATCTGCCACCTCTAAGCGAATACATAGACGCCACCAATGCGCAGCAGGTTTCAACACTTCAGCGGCCGCTGTCCGGGCTGCCTGCTGCCTTCTTGAAAGATTACGAAGATGCAGCGCGAGACAATCAATTGTGCTTGTCCCGGCACCCGGGTCTGGTTACGCTTCTCACCAGCGGGTCACGTTCCGCCGCCGTGAGGGCCGGAGGTTCATGCTTCCAGCGGAAAGGGCCGGATTCGGGCGCCACGAGCGATTCGTCGGCGGCCCTCGCGGCTGGGAATGCTCGCACGGCTGAGCCTTGCGCCGCCATAGAACCGGCCCGGCAGTAGCCAGTTGGCTTGATGCACGAAATCAGCATTTTCATTGGACGGTATGGTCCTTCCACTTTTGGCGCGCTTCCTCCATTGAGAGCCGATCGCGACTCGGAGAGCCCGCGCCTCGGAGTGGCATTAGTTCTGCTCCGCTGTGGTTTCCGGTTCCACCCAATAGGTGCGCGGGGCTCTCACCCGCAGGCCGGGCCGGTCCTTGACGCTGAGTTTGATGGCATGGAATCCCGGGGCCGGTGAGTGCGGGCGGAAAGTCAGCACGTAATAGTTCGGGATGTCGTTCGAGATCGAGAGCAGATCGCGTGTGAGGGTGTTCGGATTCTTGAAGCGAAAATACTCGCCGCCGGTCAGCTGCGCGACGGTCTTGGGTACATTTCGCTTGGCTGCGTCGTGCGCCGCAAGAAACGCCCACCGTGCCCATTGCAGTGGCGGGAGCAGGTCGCTCAAGCAGTTGAGCGCCTGCACAGAGCGCTTCTCGTGCGCGTCGCGAGCTGAGCTTTTGCTCATGCAACCGCCCGGTCCGTACGGCTGGCGATCTTCCGCCATCTGGTGCGCGACCGTGGCATTGATGCTCGAGAACGAGACGGCATAAATCTCCGTGTCGGTGTTATCGATTTTGCTCAACACGCTTGCGAGGCTCGCCTGGCTGCCGGTGTCCACGGTTCCGCTGAGCAGGAGGACGGCGCGACGATAGTAGGACGGCTGCCGATGTAGAAAATCGATGGCGAAATTGAGCGCGTCGAGGATCGACGCTCCCGTGCCCCACGAGCGAAGGTCGGCGATGGCGCGAGCTGCTTTGTTCGTGTTCGGCGTGAAATCGAGCACGAGCCGGGGCGAGCCGCCGAACGCGATCACGGCGACGCGATGATGCACTCCGCCGACCACAGCAGCCAGCACCGGCCCAAGAGCGCGGTAGTCACGCAGATGCGGTCCACCGCCGCTGGTTTCCACGACAACGGCCAGCGCGAGCGGCTCCGAGTCGGTGTTGCGCTCCAGTTTCAGCGCTTGGGGAACCCCGTTGTCGGTGAGCAGGAAGTCGTCCGTCGTGAGGGAAAATACGATCCTGCCGGATTTGGTCGTCACGAGCGCGGGCACCACCACGAGGTTCGAGCGCACCCGGAGGATCGAGGACGGAGGCTTGGCTGAAGGCTTCTTGCGGCTCTGCGCGCTGGCAGCCGCACCGCAGGCTGCCCAAACAAACAGCGCGACTGCGAAACGAAGTGTGAGACGGTTCAGCATGCGTGTTGCCGCCCGCTTTTCACCACGCAGACCGTACAGAACCTATCCAGTCAGGATTATTTTTTGCCGCTTTCCCGCCTCCACAGCATACACCGCGGCTCGCCGCTCGTAATCACAATCCCGAGCTGGACACGCGCGGCGCGCCCAGTGGCACATCCTTCAGGCTGCGGCTTCGCATAGGTCAGATTTCACCGAGTGCGGCGATTTCCCGGCTTATTCCTTGGCATCTCCGGTCGCCCATGGCCGCGTAGCAGAGTAACAACAACGCGATTCCGCTAACGTATCGCCGCATCATCACTCTCCATCTCCCGCCTGAAAAGCAGCCAGAGGAGCGTGGTGCTCTTCGGCATAGGCTTTCAGGTATGCCATTTCCTTCTCATAGGCCTTTACACCCCGGGCGGCGATCCATTCTTGTTTCATCTGTTCCGGGCCAGGAACCTTGAGGATCGCGGTTGGCGTATAAGCGTCACTCTTGGTCGGGGGAGGGAGTCCCTTGCCGTGCGAATCCTGGTGTTCCTTATACCGAATCATCCAGTCAGGATCCAGATAATGCCCATTTACTCCGGCTTCGCGGCGCAGAAGGGTGTAATTCGTGCATTTACCGGCGTTGTAGGTCAATGGCACTTGGCTGGGCAAGAGCTGGTAAGGAGCGAAATCCGGGCGGTTTGTCCAGATACCGGAAAACACGCTGGCGTTTCGGTCCCATTGCGACAGCGGCGGTAGCCCAAAGATAGCTTCCGTGGTCTTGAGAATGTTCACCTGGGAAGAAAGGTCGGTTTCCAGATAGCCTCTTTTGACCCACGGGCCAATGGCCAAGGCAAAGGTACGGTGGGCGTTGATGTGGTCGGCCCCCGATTGGGCATCGTCTTCGGTCAGGAACACCACCATGTGTTTCCACTCCGGCGTGGTGGAAAGGTAGTGGATGAGTTGAGCTGTGGCGAGGTCATTGTTGGCGACATAGTAGTCCGGATTGTAGTAACAGGGCGAACGCCCAGCCGTGTGATCGTCCGGCAGCCAGATATAGATGAAATGCGGGAACTGCTCGCCCGGATGCGCCTTCAGCCATTGGATGGCCATCTTCGCCCGGTAAGTGTCGAGGATCATGCGGTCCCAGGCGGGGAATTTCTTGGCCAGGTGCCCTTTCATCGCGACGGAGATGTTTCCCACCTCCGAGCGCGAGACAAATTCACCAAAGTCCTCAAAGGACACGTGATGTTCCAGAAGATCGTTGAAGATAAAGAGACGCTGCGGATACGTGATCCATGGGTTGGACCATGGGCCCAGCGCCGAGAGATCTTTGTAGATGGCATACGGGTTGTCCGTTCCCAGTGGCATGCCGCCCGTGCCTGTGGCGCCACCAGGAATGAGCGACTGCGTCCAGCCGGGGTCGGCCACGAGGCCGCGGCCCGAGTAATATTCCGGCCAGGTGCGCTGGACGAAGTCGGAGTCCGACGCAGCGGTGGTCCACTGGTGGCCCTGGGCAGTCACTTCACCGTCAGCCATGAAATTGGCGAAAAGCGTATATCGGTTCGCCAGCCGGTAGAGGTTGGGGAGATCTTTCGGGCCATAGAGGTCGAGGTGCGGATCGGCCCAGGCCCCTGCCTTCGGGTAGTCACCGAAGTCTTCGTCAAAGGTTTTATTCTCGCGGAGAATGAAGACGACATACTGAATGTGCTGGCGCAGAAATGCCACCGTGTTGGCATCTTCGGCATGGCGCGCCGTGCGCTGGGCTGAAGTGAAGCCATCGTTGTGTAAGGCTTGTTGTGTCCACGCCGGTAGATGGGCGGAGAGATTCGTTAGGTCCACCTTTTGGATCAGGCCATCCATCATGTCGCCCACCCATTGGTGCTCGACATTGGGACCGGACCCCAAACCCTTCGCCGCAGCGACGTATAGGGCGCCGTGGGCCACGGTCAACGCGGCGGGATACCAGCCAGTGGGGATGAGGCCCATTGGCTTCCCCGAGGCCAGGTCAAAAACCGCGACGTCGTTGTTGCCCGCGTTGGCCACGAAGAGCTTGCCGCCGGCCACCGCCAAGCCATCGGGATAACTGCCCGGCGGTGCGTCGGGGTACGGGCTGTCGCTCAGATAACCGAGCGTCTTCAAGGTGCGAGTGTCTACCCTGGCGATCCGGTCCACGTTGGCCAAGGCCACGAGCACGTCGGGTCCGCCGGCAACAGCTGCCAAAGCGGTGGGATGCACTCCTGCCTGAGTATTGCCCGGCCCCGTGGGCGGACCTACTCGTACGGTGCCCAAAAGGCGCATCGTTTCAGGGTCCACCACTGCCACCGCATCGCCGCCCCACAGGCTCGCCACCAGGCGATGCCCGCCATCCGCAAAGGCGAGCGCGAATGGATAGGGGCCAATGTTGAGATAATCCGTTTTGCCGGTGGCGAGATCGATCCGGGCAAGACTATTGGCCAGCATGCCGGTGACAAAGAGATGGCGCCCCCGAGGGCCGACGACAACAGCGTCCGGATAGAAGAGACGCGTCTTGCCCATATGATGGCCTTGATAGTGGTATGGGTACTGATCGCGGGGAGAGGGCTGCCAGTGCAGGGAATACCGGCGCAATACCTGTGGTTTTCCGTCCTCCAGAGCGAGCGCGACCACATCGTCGCTGAACCCGCCGGCAACGTAGAGGCGCTGGCCCGGCCCCGCCGCCAGCCCCTGAAAGAAGCTCTGATGACCGATGGCGCCGCCAGGTAATCCGGGTGTCATTGCCTGCTTCTTTTTCTCGTACGCGACAAAATGCGCCAAGCGATGCAGCGTCTGTCCCGCATACAAGGTGACCGCCTGGGTGCGCGCCGCCCCGTCATTCAGCACGGCAATATCATCCCCGAACGGCACCACCTGGGTCACAAAGTTGGGGCTGCCGTTGACCATTCCCACGGGGGAAACGGTCCGGCCGGTGGGAAGAACATGCGTGACCAGGCCACGATTGCTTGCGTTGATTGTGATTGCGCTCGTGATGTCGCGGGTGTTGCCAATGCTTGCGGCCACAGCCAGAGGGACCATGGCGCATGCGAGCACGGCCCAGACAGCGGCCATCCCGGCTCCCTTCCATTCCGTGCGTTTCACGCTACAGCCTCCTATGTGTCAGAACCTCCCCGTCACGCTGCCGAGTATAAGCAGAATTTCCGTTTCAATCGAGGAACCGGCGGCCAGGAAATGCCTGAGCGGCGCTGAGAGCATCGGGCGCCCGGTTTTCCGGCCTCCGCACCCCACCAGACGACTCCGTGGCCGGCGAAGCCGTTGTGGACCGATTGCCGCGGCAGGACCACCGGGGGAAGTTGCAAGTTCTTTCCACATCGGCAGACGGAGTGTGCGCTTGCTCCCGCCCGCCTGTCCGGTGGGTGAAACTTCGCTGGGATTCGCGGGATTATTCGCACGCGGAAGGGACACCATCCGGGTTTTCCTGCTAATTCGTGCTGGCAGTAAATCACGACGGCATTGCAGCTTGGCAAACGGATTGCCCTGATTCCTGGCAAAGATTCATGCTTGCCGTTATGCCCGGTGTTCCTTGCGCCTGACGCATCTTACGTGTTGGTAACGGATTTCACACATCGGCCGGCTGGAGCAAAGAGCCGGCCACGGGTGACTGGGCATGAAACGAGCGCGGATTCGGTTCTACGCGGATTTGAACAATTTCCTGACGCCGTCGCGGCAGGGACAGGCAAGCGATTACGACTTTTTGGTCAGCGGGTCGGTGAAGGACCTGATCGAATCCCTGGGCGTCCCGCACACGGAAGTGGATCTGATCCTGGTGAATGGTGAGCCGGTGGATTTCGGCTACCGGGTGCAGGACCGCGACCGCATCAGCGTCTACCCCCCTTTCCGCTACATCGACATAACGCCGCTGCTCTCGCTGCGGCCGGAGGCGCTCGAGGAATTCGCCTTTGTCGCGGATACGCACCTGGGCCGGCTCGCCGCCTATCTCCGAATGCTCGGCTTCGACACGTGGTACCGGCGGGACTCGGTGGATGAGGAACTGGCGGCGATTGCAGCCGAGGAAAAGCGCATCCTGCTGACGCGCGACCGTGGCCTGCTGAAGCGAAACATGGTGACGCGCGGCTACTACGTGCAGGCGACCGATCCCGCGAGCCAGGTCGTCGAGGTGCTGCGCCGCTTCGCCCTGGCAGCGTCGGTAAAGCCTTTTCGCCGCTGCACGCATTGCAACGCCCTGTTGCAAACCGTCTCGAAAGAAGCGGTCGAGGACCGGCTGCTGCCCGAAACGCGACAATTCTACGACGAATTTTTCCTTTGCCCCAGCTGCGGCCACGTCTACTGGAAAGGTTCCCACTACCGGCGCATGCAGCGCTTCGTCGAGAGCGTGCTCGCGGCGAATTGAGCGGAGACGCACTGCCTCAGGATCGCTTCGGTTATCGGTCGCAGTTTCAGTCACACTCCCTGTCGCGGCCAAGGTTTCTGTTTACTGAAAACTCTTGCACTCTAGGCTCCAAGATTTGCAGTTCAAGTTTTGTTGTGACTGCTCCGGCCCTTCTAACTTCCTGGCAAGTCATGCCTTACCCGGCGGCCCAGGCCGCTCCCCATGGTCCCTTTCGTGCAGTGTGATTGGCAGCGAACTCGCTGCCCTCGGCATTTCCCCAGTTGCAAGGAACCTTGAACCCAGGAGTTGGGTGAGGATGTCGCGCGCCCCGCTGGCCCGGCATCACCCATCGGCAGGGCTCCGCGATGCAATCGTCTCCGTGGTCCATAGCGAAGTCGAATCTGAACAGTCAACTCAGGAGGATAAATATGAACAAGAGAATGTCGCGTCTAGGAGTATCCATCGTTGCGCTTCTGCTCGCCGGGGCAGGGGCGATTCTCTTCGCTGCGCTTCGGCCGGGACCGACTCGGGCCGCCGCGCTTATGAGCGCCATCACAGCTTGCAGGGCAGTCGGCACGTACGGTTACAGCGCCTTCGGCTACACCTACGACGACAACCTCCTTGGCCTTCCCGTAGGATATGTAACCTCCAATGGCACGCTTACCATGAGCCCGAGCGGAGAGTTGACCATTAAGGAATACGAGGTCGTTAACGGCCAATTGGTGCCCGCGCCACCTGGCACCTCGCAGCCCTTCACGTTCACAGGCCAAGCGACGGTCAACTCGGATTGCACCTTCAGCGCAGACCTAACGATGGAGGGCACCACCATACCGGGATTCGTTGGCGTGATTGTGGACAACGGTAACCAAGTCCGAGCGATGACCGTAATCCCCGGCATCCAGGTGAGCTACGTATCCACCGTAAAAGTGCACCCGACAACATCAGGCAATAACCAGCAATGAGCGGGGTCTCCGAGGTGATTTCAAATGGGCCGCTTATCCGCCGGAAAAACGGAACCACGATGAGGTAGCGGGGACCGACTGCAAAACGAGACATTCGGGCCGTCGCCCCGACGCAGGCAAAGCCAGGTTTGCGCACCGTCCGCGCCGCTCCAGGCGACGGCCCGGAAGCACCGGTCTGGTCGGGGCGGGTTTGAATCCCGCCCGTACCAATACCAGAGTGGATGTGGTTGCCGAGCTGTCGGCGCGCCTTAGTGTGCGGACAAAATGGGCTGGAGCTGCTCGAGCCGCTGGCGTGCTGCTTCGCTGTAGGCGGTGCGGCCGCACAGGGCGAAACACTCCTGCGCCTGGCGGAAACAAACGGCGGCTTGGCGCAGCGCCGCTTCCGCGTTTTCCGAAAGCGCGAGCAGCCACGCGTGGCCGCGATTGAATTGTGTGAGGGCGTAGTCGCACGGGTGCTCCGTGCGCGAATAGAAGTGCAATGCCAGATCAAAGTGGCGCAGGGCGCGGCGAGCGTGTTTGGCGGCGTGTTCCCTGTCGATCTGGGCCAGGGTGACGTAGGCGTTGCCGAGGTTGTTGTGCAGGCCGGCGTTTTTGAGCGGCGCGGCGGCCGCGGTGCGCACGCGGAGCGCTGCGCGATAACAGCCGATGGCCCGGGCGACGTTCCGGGCGCGATTGCCGGATTTCAGCTCGCGGTATGCGGTGCCCAGGTTGTGCATGGTGGCGGCGTAGCGCTCGGGGTGGTCGTGCCGCGTGCGCACGGCGAGCGCCTCGCGATAGAGTACGATCGCCCGCTCCCATTTTTCGGCGAAGGCATCTTCGGGCAGCTCGCACCAGGCGTTGGCCTCGTTGAACTGTTCGCGGGCGCGGTCCTCGGGCTTGCCGTGCCTGTGGTAGAGCGCGGCGGACTCGTGGCAGCAATCGATGGCGGAAAGCAGGCGCGTGGTGGGCGGCAGGCCGGTGGCGGCCATGTAGGCGTTGCCCATTGCGCTCAGAATGCGGGCGCGCAGCAGCGGGCTGGAGCAGGTTTCGCTTTCGCGGAGGGCCACGCGCAGGTGCTCGATGGCGAGTTGCGGATTGAGCCGCGCGTGCGGGCCGCATCCACCGGCGTAGCAAAAACCGAGTTCGTATTGGACCAGGGCGTTGCGGGGATCGAGGCGGGCCGCCTCTTCTAGCAGCGCGATTCCTTCGGCGTGGTTCTGCTTCTCACATAGCTCCGCTCCCATTTCGAGCAACGTGCCGACCCTGTTCATTGCGGGAACCTCCATGGATTGCCCGCGCCGTGTTTCCCATGCCGTTCCGCACGATTGCGCCGCGTCCGGTGCCCATGGGTCGCGGCCGGCTTGCGGATTGCCGGCAGGGGACAGGGTCCTGCCCCAGAGCTTTGCTGCTCTCACCTTTTTATACCGATACCAATGCAAAGGGAAGGAACACGTTACATCCATTCGGGAAGGTGGCGTGGAAGTTACGATGCGAGGCGGCCGGCGTGCTCCAGCTCGCCCGTGCGTGTGACCTGGCCAGCCACCCATGTTCGACGCGTGGCGGATGGCGCGGCGGCCAATTCAGGTTGCAGCTGGAGGCTGACGCCAATCACGTTGCCTAGCGGCAGCCGCGCGCGCAGCGACCAGAACTTTCCCGGGAACAACGTGGCGGACCAGGCGACGGGGCGCAGGCGATCGCTGGCGGCGTCGCGCAGGACGCGGCGAAGATCCCGGATGGAATAATCGCGGGCCTGGCTGAGCAGCGGCTGGCGCGACCGGCTCCATCGGCGCGCAAGCGCGCCAAAGCTGTGACGATTGAGCGCGATCACCACCACTCCCTGCCGCGCCACGCGCACCGCTTCCCGGAGCACCACCGAAGGATGGTCCACAAATTCGAGCGCGGTGACGAAGACCACCACGTCGAAAGCCGCCCGAGGAAACGGCAACTCGAACGCATCAGCCTGAAGAAACGAAACGTGTGGAAGGCGCTCGCGGGCCTGTTCAATCATCGCGGGGGAACGATCGAGCCCGACCACGTGGAAGCCGGATTCGGCCAGCCAGCCGGTGAAATGGCCGGTGCCGCAGCCGATTTCCAGAATGGAGCGGTTTTCGCGAAACGTCGAGAGAAGCCACTTGAGCAGCAGGCGTTCAGCGAGGGCCGCGCGGCGGCCGCGCGGGGTCGCGTACCACTGCTCGTAGGTGGTTGCGGCTTGCTCGAAGGCTTTCCAGCCCAACATTGTCCTCATCCGGCGACGGAATCCGTAGCGGCCGACAGTTTATGGATGCTCGTGACCGGGCAAACGATTATGCCGGCCGGCTGCTTGGCGGCAAGTGGTGTCTTCCGATTCCCAGGATGTTGTAAAGCGGGCACCAGCCGATCAAGCCGGTGACCAGCGGAATGAATCCGAGCCAGCCCCACGGCGTTTGTGGCCCGACGAAAACCAGGGACAGCACGAAGATGCCCGCAAGGACCCGAACGATTCTGTCGATTTTTCCCATGTTGCGCATGTAACCATCCTTCCGCATGGCGCTTGTTGCCCGTGCGTCTACGCGCCAGCGCCTGCGGCGGCCGGCCCTCCCATGCGCTCGCGCACGCCGGGAGGGCCGGGGGAGGGGGACTCCAATCGTACAAATGCATTTGCGGCGGGTTTGTTACGGGCCGCGGGCCGGAAAATGGCTTCCGGTGCGAAAAATCGCCAGTCGCGCGGCGATCAGGAAGTGTGCTTGCGCCGCGGGCCATGAGAATCCTCCAGCACGCGGCGATATTCGGCCTGGAGCGTGGCGCGGATCCTGTCCGCCGTTCGCGGATTGAGCGCCGGGGCGTGCTGGCTGCGCAGCTGCTCGACGGTGTGCTCCAGGCTCTTGACGAAAGCGCGGCAGGATTGGCAATCGGCCAGATGCTCCTCGAGTTCCTGGCAGAGCGAGGGATCGAGCACGCCGTCAAGATAGTCGGAAAGCTCGCGAAACAGGTCGCGGCAACGGCCGGTGGGCACGGCCGGGGGCTCGGGCGGCGCAGGCGCGCGCGGCTCCAGGCCGGCGAGTTCATTGCGCAGGAACAGGCGGGCGCGATGCAGCCGGACGCGCACGGTGCCTTCGCGCAGGCCGGTGACGCGGGCGACCTCTTCGGTGGAAAGCTCTTCCATGTCGTGCAGGACGAGGATGAGCCGGAAGCCAGGCGGAAGCTTCAGGATCGCTTTCCGCAGCTGCTCGCTGCGCTCGCGGCGCAGCAGTGCGCGGTCGGGTGGCGGAAATTCGGGCGACGGACGGCCCTGGAATTCCTGCCGGTCGGGCATGAGGAGTTCGAGCGAAAGCTCTTCGCGCGGGGCAAATTTGCTCTTGCGGCGGCTCATCAGGCACTGGCTCTTCGCTACCTTGTAGAGCCAGACGCCAAGTGCTTTCGCGCTATGGAAATTGGCCATCTGGGAGACGGTCTTCATCAGCGTCTCCTGCATGGTGTCCTCGGCGTCCTCGCGGCGGCCGCAGAGCTTCATGCTGAACGAGAAGACGGCTTTTTGCAGCAGCTGGAGCGCGTGATCGACGTTACCCGGTTCCTGTTTTTGCAGCGTTTCGAGCGCCTGCTCGACTTCTGCGCGCACCTCTTTACCTCCCTGTGAACCGATTGTATCGCGCCAGGGAAACGTTCACCGGATTTCGCGGAGAGCCGCGCGGTTGGCGCGAGGCGAATCGGAGGCGGAGAAAAACGATTCCCACCCTTCGGACGGCTCGCGTCCGAAGGGTGGGAAGCCCGCCTGAGGGCCCAAGACCTCTGGCGGGTACACGCCCGGACGCCACGCGGGAATCGGACGTCGGGAGGGCGAGTTCCCGCGTGGCGAAGGGATCCGTGGTTATGTTGCACAAGTTCAGCAAATTATTTTGCGGAAGGGGTCATGACGTTTTCCAATTATCGGTTTGCGAGAACCTGACAAGGAGGAAGACGGAGCATGACCCCGAACAAGGATACGACCGAG
>JAKBLM010000050.1:0-20282 GCA_021832085.1 Acidobacteriota bacterium
CCGCCTGCAGCCCGGTTCGAAACGCCACCCCCCGGCGTTTCGAACCGGGCTGCAGGCCCTTCGCGAAATCAGCGGCCGACAAAGAAAACGTCAGACCCAATTTGCTGAACTTGACGGACACAACTAGATGCCGCCCTGAAGGGCGGCGCTACACAGACCTCAACGTGGCTCGCGCAGACTGACGAGGGGACGGCGGTCAGCGATTCTCGTTGAGGATCACGGGCTAGGGGGCGCGTGGGGGCGAGGGCAGGTGAAAGCCGATCAGGGTGAGCTGCGAGGAGCTTTGCGTTTGGGCGGCGTAGTGGAGCTCCGAGCCGCTGAGTGCCGCCATGATCGTCAAATCCACCGCGCTCTGCTCACTCGCCGTGCTGCTGGTCACCAGGCCCGTTGCCAGCGAAACGTAGCTCAGGCTCGTGCCGCGTGCACGCCAGTCACCGCTCGTTCGCAAGCCCTGGCTCCGGTATTCGGGCGGGGTGGGATTGCCGTGCTTGCCGCGCCGGACGGTTTCCATGCGCGTCTCGATCACCGCGCAGGTTTGCCGCGCCAGCGCGGCGGGCGCTCCGGGGGCCGGCGGACAGGATTCGTTTTTCAGGTAGATCGACCGCGTGCGCCAGGCGAGCCCCTCGAGCGGCGCATCGACCAGCGGCACCAGGCGCGACCATTTTTTCCCCGGCTTCAGCCCGGACTGCCAGAGCCCGAGCGGGAGGGTGAGCTCGCGCAGCCATTGGCGAATGGCTTCGCGGCCGCTTTCGTTGGGAGCGAGCTTGGCCAGGCCCGAGATATCGAGCACGCGGCCGGCGGCGTCGATGGTGAAGGCGAAGGAACGGCCACGCAGGCTTTCATACTGCTTGGCGAGCGCCGCCGCTCCGGGATCGTAGGCGTCGCTATGGACGCGCGCGGTCGAGGCCTCGTAGGTAACGCGGAGGCGCGTCAGGCATCCCAGTTTCGGGTTTTCCTTGACCGAGAGCACATCGAGCCGCAAAACCGCGCCCAGCGAGACGCTCATCCGATGCGCCGTTTCCGGCGTGTAGATCGGGCCCTTGCTGCGGGAGTCGATGGTGCTGTGATATTCGAGGCGGTAGCGCAGCGTTTCTCCGGCGGCGAGCGAGGGAAGCCGCGACGCCGCGCGCGGGGCGGCGGCCGCCGCAACGGGAAAGAAGAGAAGCGCGGCGATAAGGCCGAACCTGCGCGCGCTGGAGCCGAGGGAACTCATTTTCTTCGACGCTAGCACGAGGGCCGGGACACGGCAAACGCGGGACCGGCGGCGATGCGTCGGGAGCACGGGCCCATGCACGCGGCGAAGGCCGGGCGACCCGGTGGTGTTGAGTGCCAAGACAGGCGTTACGGGGTGCGCCAAGGGCGCCGAACCCACGCGAAAACGGGCCGAAGATCACGCAGCGGTTTCCTCGCGGCTTCCCACTCCGCGGGCAAAAGACGCCCGAAGAATGGGACATCCGCCTCCGCAACGGCTGCGGGGGACATGGGCCCGGAACGCCTCGCGGGATTCATGCGTCGGAGTGACGCCACGGGCATCCGGCGGCAGGCAAATCAGGGTTGCGTTTTTTCCAGTGTGGGCGGGCGCAGGCGAACCCGCGGACGCGAGGGGCTGCCGGTAACGTGGTAGGTGCGCGGGGGCTTGGGCGCATTGCCCACCGCGGGCAGCAAACGCGCCACCACGGCGAGCTTGCTTCCGTGGGCGAGATCGAGCTCGCCGGTTGCTTCGAGCCGCGCTCGCGCACCGGAAAGCGTGAGGTTTTCGAAGGTCACCTTGCCCGAATTCAGGCGCGCGAGCGCCGAAACTTCGCGAAACCAACTGCCACCGTCGACCACATGGCCGGCCTCGAGCGTCGCGAGCCAGTTGATCCGCCGGTCACGCGCGCCGTAGATCGCGAGGCGCGCCTGCCCGTCGAGCGAATTGAGCAGCGCCGCCGCCGTGGTGCCCTGCGCCGAGCCGTCCAGCGTGCCGTAAGCGCGCCCGGAAAAACGTTCCCCCTTTCGCTGCACCGCGCGCGAAACGAGGCCCAGGTTCACGTCGTCGAGCCGCACGCCGACCCGCCAGACCGGCATGTGCCGGCGCACCGAAAAAACCAGCAGCCCGGTGGCGCGGCCACCGTAGAAGCGGCCTTCGGCCCTCGACAATTCCACGCGCCCGTTTTGAATCCTCAGCTGGCCGCTCAGGCCGTCCAGCGCCAGGGGCGCGACCAGAAGCCGGCCCAACTGCATGCGGCCTTCAGCGTCGAGCGTGGCCAGCCACAGCGGCGGAGAGCCTGCGGCGTGCCCGAAACCGAAAATCCGCTCCAGCAGGCTGGGACGCTGCTGCCGCGGCTGCAGCCGCGCGGCCAGCGCGCGCAGGTTCAGCCGATTGGCCGCCAGGTCGAATTGCCACCTGCCGCCGGGCAAGCGCCGCTCGATCCAGCCGTGCCAGATGGCGCCCAGGGCGCGCCCGTCGAGCACGTCCACGCGAAAGCGATTGGCGGAGGCATCGACGCGGGCGCGCGCCAGCCTCACGCGGGCCGGAAGGGTCGGCTCGTGCCAGATCGCGTCGTGCAGGTCGAGCGCGGCGTGGACAGTTTGCCGCGAAAGGCGCAGGTCGCCCGCCAAATCGACCCGAATTTTGGCGCTGCCGCCGAATTCCTTCCAGTAGCTCGAAAGCCGCGCGCCGAGCGTTTGCGCGGATGCGGTCAGCGCGGCCAGGTTGGGGGTCGAGCCGGCGGCGGCGAGATTGTATTTCCATCCGCCCAGATCGCGAGCCGTGCCGGTGATCCGGAAATGGCCGGTGTGCGGCCCGAAATTCAGGCCGGCAAGCAGCAGCGAGGCCTTCCGGTCGGTCATCCGCAGATGCGCAGCCGAGAGGACTACCGGCGCCTTGAGCCCGCCGCCGGCGACGCGCAGGCCGCTGCCGGTCAAGTCGGCGCTGTGAATGCGCGGCGGCCAGCCGTCCACGTCGAACGAGCCCTGCAGCCAGCCGGTGGCGCGCAGGCGCGGCGAAATGTCCTCGTGAAACGAGCGGTACCACGCCAACAGATCGCGGGCGCCGATCCCTTTCGTGGAAAAATGCAGGTGGAGGCGCGGACCGGAAGGAAATCGCCGCGCGGCAGCCGTTCCGCTCACCGGCCAGGAAACACCGCCGCTCAACTTCACAAGCGAGGCCGGCGCGGAGATCTGGCTTCCGGCCAGCGTCAGCTTCCCTTCCCCCGGCGACCAGGCACCGGCCACGCGCACGTTGACGCTGGGATTGCCGGGTTCGGCGGCAAAATCCCAGCGATGCATGCCGCTCTCCCGCGCAGTGAATTCGAAATGCCATTGGCCGCCGCTGCTGCCGGCGCGCAGTTCCAGGTTTTGCCGGCCGCGAACGCCGTAATCGTTGCCGAAGGCGAGGCGGAGGACATCGGAGAGCGAGGCGTTGTCCCAGCGCAGGTCGAGGCTGGCCGGCCGCAACCGAACCGACCGGCCACCCACTTCGCCGGAAAGGTGCAGCGTACCGGCGCTCTGCAGGGTGACGGCGGCGCGCATGGGCTGCGCGGCGAGCGAAAGCCGCCACCGGCCCGGCGCACTCTCGTCCACGCTGCCCTTCACATCCACCAGAGCGAACGGCAGTTTATTCACTCCGTGCTCGAAATTGATTCTGCCGTCGTGGACGTCGATCCGGTAGAGGCGCGGCGTTTCGGAACGGGCACCCGGGCCGCCGGGCCTCACCGGCGGCAGCCAATCCTCCAGGTTCCAGCGGCCGCCCACGTCCACCACGTTCAGGTTTGCACCGGAGAGCGAGAAGGAACCGAATTCGACGCGGCCGCGCAAGAGCGACGTCCAGGGCAGCGTCACGGTCACCGATCGGGCGCGCAGGAAATACTCGTGGCCGAAGAGCGGGTTCTCGCTCACCGTGACCGGGTCGGCTTCGATCCGCGGTTCTCCCCACAAGCTGAAGCTGTACCTGCCCACCTGGACTGGCCGGCCGAAGGCCGCTTCGAGCCGGGCGGTGAGGGCTTGCTGCACGTGGCGGCTGCGCAAGGCGAGCGAGCCGGCGGTGTTCGCCACGAGGAAAAGCGCCGCCACCACGGCCACACCGATCAGCCAGTTGCGCCACCGCTTCATCACAGGGGAATTCTGACAGAAGGAACTGGCGAAGGAAAGGCAGGCCGGAAGCGCAGCAGGCGGGACGGGAAGGAGACGTCAACTTGCGCTTCCCAGGGTTGATTTGAATGAGGAATCCGGTGGTGTGGCGGCGGGGTCTCGGGCCGGCAATTTTCTCCGGACCAACAACGTGCCGTCCTGAAGGACGGCGCTACACAAAAGAACGAAGATGCGGCGCCGGGCGCACGGCGCGCGGGTTCGTCAATGGACTTCCCTGAACATGCGGTTCCAGCGCGTATCGAGCGGAATGCGAAGCAACGTATCGAACACGCCGACCAGCCAATTGTGCGGGGCGCCCGTGTCGGAGAATTCCGAGGGCTCCTTGAGCGACCAGTAGATGATCACCGGCCGCCCCATGATCGCGTCGCGCGGGACGAATCCCCAGTAGCGGCTGTCCCAGCTGTTGTCGCGATTGTCGCCCATGACGAAATACTTGTGGGGCGGAACGACCAGCTCGCCCTTGGCGTTGACGTATTTCGGCAGCTCGGCTTTCCACTCGGGCAGCACGGCGGAATCGAGATAGTCCTGGCTGGTTGGGGGGAAATTTTCTGCAAACGGGTCGTAGGTGGCGGGATCGTGAATGACGTAGGGCTCCTTCAGCCGCTTGCCGTTGACGTAGACCACCGAATTCACGATCTTGATGCGGTCGCCAGGAACGCCGATCACCCGCTTCACGTAAAAGGGATGGTTTTGATACGGGAATTTGAAAACGATCACGTCGCCCTGGCGGATCTTGCGATAGGGCAGGATGTGGTCGTACCAGGCGCCGGTTCCCTCGAAGATGAACTTGTTGACGAGCAGGTGATCGCCGACGAGTAGCGTCGGTTCCATCGAGGGGGAAGGAATCTTGAATGCCTGGACGACGAAGCAGGTGGCGAACAGCGCGAGGATGATCGTCACCAGGAGCGATTCGACGGACTCGCGCCAGCCGGGACGCTTTTCGGTTGGCTGGGGAGTGCCTTTGGCGGCGCGGGTTTCCGTTGCAGTTTCAGTCACGACTCAGGGTCTCCAGTTTCGGCCTCGTGGCGCAGCCGCTCGAGCGCGCGAGCGGCCGCGGCCTGTTCCGCATCCTTCTTGGTCATCCCTTCCGAACAGGCGAGCACGCGCCCTCCGGCCTCCACCTCGACCAGGAACGTCTTGGCATGATCGGGACCGGTTTCCCGCACCACCCGGTATCCGGCCAGGCGCATGCCGCGAGCCTGCAGCCATTCCTGGAGCGCCGATTTGTGGTCGGACGCGGCCAGCATTTCCGGGGGCCGCTCGAACGCGGGCCCAATCAGCGATTGCCGAACGAAGCGGCCGGAAGCTTCGAGCCCCCCATCCATATAGATGGCGGCAACGAGCGCTTCGTAGGCATTCGCGAGCAAAGTTCGCTTGTCGCGGCCGCCGGTTTTTTCCTCGCCGGGGCCGAGCCGGAGGTAGCGTCCGAGTCCCAGGCGGCGGCTCGCCTCGCACAGCGAGCGGGCGCTGGCCAGCCGGGCCCGCGTCTTGCTCAGGTAGCCCTCGGTCCAGACCGGAAACTGGCGCACGAGGAACTCGCCCAGCAGCAGCCCGAGCACGGCGTCGCCGAGAAACTCGAGTTGCTCGTTGTGCCGGCTGGTGGCGTCGCAGGCGCGAAAGGAACGATGGGTGAGCGCGCAGCTGAGCAATTCCGGCCTGGCGAAATGGTGGCCGATTGCCGCTTCCAGCTCTGCCTGCTCTTCCTCGTTCATCGCGTCAGCCGTTACGACTTCGGTTTCGGCTGCGCCGCCAGCTGCTTCTTCGCCTGGGCCAGCAGGGGCTGGCAATGGCTCACCATCGGGCCGGGCGTCGAGACGCAGGTCTGGAGCGGCGTCACGGCATTGGCCCACTGCCCGGCCTGCACGTAGGCGAGACCAAGCAGGAACTGGTCGCTCATGTCCTTGGGATTCAGCTTCACCGCCTGCTCGAACTCGCTAATCATGCCCGGCAGGTTGTGCTCGTAGTAATACACCAGCCCCAGGCCGCTGTGGCAAGCCGCTTCGTCGGCATTCTTCGCCGCGGTGAACTGCGCATCGGTCAGGTCCGCGGGCTTCTGCATTTTGGCCAGCAGGGCCAGGGCGTGCTTGGCGTATCCCTCGGCCTCTGTCAGTTTCCCTGACGCATCCAGATTGTTCGGGTCGACGCGGCGCGGAATGGCATAGGCCAGCATCGAGAGCACGTCGACGTTGTTCGGGTCGAGCTGCAATACGTGCTTGCCGGCGGCGAACATCTTGGCGTCGTCGCCAGTGGCTTCGTAGGCAGTGGTCAGCCGCGCATAGACCGACTCGGCGTAGGCGCTGCTCGGGTACTTCTTCAGAAAAGCGGTGCCGCTTGCGATCACGCCTTGGGGATCGGTGCCAACGTTCAGTTTGTAAAACTTGACGTAGGCCTTCTCTTCGGCCGGATTCACCTTTGGGGCCGGGACCGCGGGCTTGCCGGTCGTCGTAGCCTTCTGGCCGGCCTGCTGCTGTCCAGTCTTCTGCTGCCCGGCCGGCGATTGCTGCTGTTGCGGGGCGGCGATGGCCGGCAGGCCGGCCATGCCCACCACCAGGCCGGCCAGTAGGGCAAAGCGAACGGAAAAGTTCATTGTGATTCTCTCCTCTAGTCCTCTAGTGTTTCGAATCCACCTCTTAGGTTCCCTGCCTTGGTCAATGTGGAGTCGTGTGTTGCGTCTTCACGCCTGGCGTATACGGCCGCTTCACGCCGCTCTCAGCCGCCTGCCGGGCCGCCGTCGGCAATCCGGAAACCGCCAGGGCCGCCCGGTATTGCGAAACCGCCCGCGCCCGCCGCCCGGCCAGATCGTTCATGCGCCCCAGGTAGACGTGCGACCAGGCGAGCGTCGACGGATCGACGTATGCCTTTTGCGCCGACGCGACCACCTGCTCGAAAAGCTCGTGGGCACGCTCGCCCTGGCCGTTGAGCGCCGACGCGACGCCGAGGCCGTACATAGCCTGGGTGTTTTTCGGGTCCAGTTGCAGCACCTCTTGGAAGAGCGAAATCGCCTGCTTTTCCTGCTGCGTGGCGATGTCCTGGTTGGCCTCATTCAACAACCGGAAGATCTTGTCAGCCCTGGCTTGCTTCGGGGTCACCGGCTCGCCGGCGGCGGGGGCGAAATCGATTTGCGCCTCGCGCTCGCCCTCTTGCTTCACGTTGATCGACTTCATCAGCGTCGGGAAATACTGCAAGAAGGAAACCTGCGAATGCTGGTAGCCCTTCAGCGCTTCGTAGAGCGGCCGCACCAACACATAGCCGTCGCGGTCATCACGCTGGAGCGTCCCGGCGAGTTGGGGGGGAGAGAAGTTGCCCATGCGCAGCAGCATGGCGCGGACCAGGCATTCGTCGACGAAGGAGGCGAAGTCGTATTTGTAATCCTCGGGAAGACGCGGCGCTTTTCGCGCGTAATATTGCAGGTAATGCAGCCGGTCGACCTCGCCCTGCGCGTTGAAAACGATCGGATCGACCAGGAAATAGAGGAACGCGCGGCGAATGGCCGCCACCGTTCCCGGCTCCGCCGGATTCACCGCGATCCGGTAGCGCTCGCTGTAGATACGGAAATTGGTGGCCGAACCGATCAGCGGATCGACGTCCACCGTGAAGGTGCGCCCGCCCTGGAATGCGTACATCCGCCGGATGTAGGCCTTTTCCTCGGTCACCACCTGAGAAACCGGTCCGCGGATCTGAGCGGCATCCGCCTCATAGAACGGTTTCACCTGCTTCCACAGGCGATCGATGTTGTCTTGCGTATAGAACGCGCCGAGCAGGCCGCGAAACCCCTTGAGGTCGTTCACGCTGGGCGGGATGCCGCTCTCGGGCACCACGTAGTGGAAGTGCGGCGGCGGACCAACCACCATCGCCAGGGAAATGTAGGGCTTGAGCGTGGCGCTCGGCGTGGCCTTTTTATGCTGCTGGTAAAACTGACGCAGCGCAACGACCTGCGGATCGCTCATCGTGGCCAGCTGCCGCACCAACTGCTGCAATTGCGGCGGGATGTGCGACGGCATCTCCGGATAGCCGGCGGCGTAGAGCGCGCACAGCGTGACGAAAAGTTGCTTGTTCGGCCGGATGCGGATCACTTCGCCCGGCGAGGGGCTATACTGCGCCGCATACGCTGTCGCCGCACCGCCCAGCGAGAGCCCTGCGGCAAGCACAATTGCCACAGCGGCTTGCCGGAACGTCCAGGCAGACACGTGCCGCCCGAAGCCACGGCGTGGCTCTCCGTTGCCGCCCCGGCGCATTCCGTGTACTCGCTGCCCTCGGCAGGAAGTGCGGTCGGCAGGGGGAAAGTGGAGAAGGGCTGCCTGCATAAAAACGGCTAAAAGCTCAATCTACCGTCTCAGTTGCGGCACGTCAAGGAATCTGGGGGCGCAATAGTGGGTCAGTTTGCGAATATACTGGATTCCAACGCACCGTAACTGAAAAGTGCTTTGTCCAACCTTCGAAGGTCGTCCATCGTTCCGCAGCCACAACGGTCGGCGAGTTCCTTGAAGAGTGGTAGAAACAGATGCAAGTAAGAGCTAACGGTGCCGGGCAACTCTTGGCTGTTGAGCAGTCTGGCGACCGCCGCCTTTACCCGCGAGTCGAAGATAGGATAGCGGCCTCCGCTGACGAAATGGAGTAATGCCGTCGCGCGGGACAGCCCAAAGCGTTTCTCCACTGATTTGTTTGGAAATACATCGGTGTACGTCCTGCCAGACCAACCTTCCAGGAAAGCCGCTACGTCGTCTTCCTCTGGGCATTTTGGCAACTCCTGGGCCGCCTGCTTCCAAATCAGATAGGCAACCGACGCTATATTGGGCTTCCACCGACTCTCTTTCGTCACGCCATCCTTCCACATGCCAATCCGTTCGAAGTCTTCGGCTGAAAACGAGTTGTGCTTCGCAATCAAATCCGCGTACTCTTTTTCGTCGTATCCCCGATACCGAGCGCACCACACGCGCAACCATTCTTGCGGGGAAGTTTCCTTCATCTCCAGAATTTGAAATCTGAACTGACGCATAGGGGTGACAGAGTACCATATCGGGATGCTCGCTGCCTCAAACTGACCCACTACCCGGGGCGCCAGTCGTGGAAACTCTATTGTGGAGAGCAAACACGGTGAAACGGGACGGCGGGCGCTATTCGTATCTGAGGGCCACGATGGGGTCGACTTTTGTCGCGCGGCGGGCGGGGATGTAGCACGCCAGCAGGGCTACGAGGAACAAGATCAGGCAAGCCGCAGCGAAGGAGACGGGATCGGTCGGCGACAGGTGGAAAAGGAAGTGGCGCATCAGTCGCGTCAGTGCCAATGCCAGAGCAAGGCCGACGGCGGTTCCCATGAGGATGAGGCGGGCGCCGAGCCAAAGGACCATCCTCAAGACGCTTGCGCGCTCGGCGCCGAGTGCCATGCGGACGCCGAGTTCGTGCGTGCGCCGCGTCACCTCCCAGGCCAGCAAGCCATAAAGACCGACCGAGGCCAGCAGGAGCGCCAGTGCGGCAAACAGCGTTGAGAGCCAGCCCACCAGGCGTTCCTTATAGAGGAAGTGGTCAATCTCTTCGCTCACGGGAACGACGTTGCCGGCCACCAAACCGGCATTTGCCTGAGAAACGATGGAGCGAACCAGCGGAACGAGGGTCTTCGGATCGGCCGAGGTGCGAAATTCAAAGGACGCGACCCCGTTTCGCAGCGGGTAGTAAAGAGCGGGCATGGGCGCCCTTCCGTTCGGTGGCAATTCGAAGCTGACGTTTCGCGCGACGCCAACGATGCGGACGGAACGAGGCCCGGGAGCCGGCAGTTTCGTCACCTCCTGCCCGATCGGGTAGAGGTTTCCAAGTGCCTGTTTGACGAACGCCTCGTTCGCCACCGCCGGTTCGGGTAACGCGGTAGAGGCAAAATCCGAAGCGGCAAGCCCGTGGCCCGCGACAATCGGAATCCTCAGGGCCTTGAAAAACCCTGGCCCCACGCCGATGTATCCCGTCATGTCCATGGGCCCACGCTTCAGCGCGGCACCGGGAAGGGAGTACGACGTCATTGCGTAGCCTCCGGACATGGGTGCCCAAGCCGAGTAACTCACCGAGGCCACGCCAGGCAGCGTCGAGAACCGATCCTGCAATTGGCGGTACGCCGCCGAGAGGTCCGGGCCCCGGATTCCCATCTCGATGGTTGCGGTTGCCCAGTGAGCCGGATGGATGTCGACGGTGAGCAGGTTGCTCGTTTGAAAGCCAAAATGACGGGTCTCGCGGTTCAGTAGGGATCGCGCGAGCAAACCCGCGCCCACAAGCACGAGAACCGAAATGGCCACCTGGCCCACGACCAGCAAACTGCCAAGCCCGAAGCGGCGCCAGCGGCAGTTCGCGCTCAGCCATGCACCGTAGGCTTCCTTTAACGCGGGCGTTACGTCCACTCGCGTGGCCTGGATGGCCGGCGCCAGACCTGCCAGAATCCCCACCAGCGCCGTGACCACGAACGTGAAACCCAAAACGCGCGGATCGGGAAGAACGGCGAACTGGCGGGGCAGGCCGTACTGCTGAAGAAATCCGATGATCGACTCGGAGCCCCAAAATGCAAGAAAAACGCCCAGCACCCCGCCGATCCCGGCCAGAAGCGTGCCTTCAGTAAGAAACTGCCGAACGAGGCGCCAGCGGCCCGTGCCGAGCGCCAGTCGAATCGCCACTTCCTTATGCCGCGACGCCCATCGCGCAACCGTGAGGCCCGCCACGTTGGCGCAGGCGAGCAGCAGGACGATTCCCGTCAGGATCATCAGCAACAAGAGACTTTGCGAATAGACGCGCCACAGCGGGCTGAGGCCGGCGGCAATGCTGGCGAGCCGGAGCCGCGGGTCATCTTTCGGCTTGAAAACGGCTCCGGACCCCGTTGTGACGTCGCGAGCGAAGACCGCGCTCGCGACCGCTTGTGCTCGAGCGAGGGAAACGCCCGGCCTTAGCCGCGCGAACATTTCCAGCCAGATATCGCCGCGGTCGGTTAGCTTGCGTTTGGAAAATCCGGAGTCGATGGCAAAGCGGCAAGACAGGGGAACCCAAATATCCGGGGCGGTGTAGGGGTCGAGCCCCGTGAATCGTTGGGGTGCGACGCCCACGATTGTGAATGGGAACCTGTGGATGTCGATTGTCTTCCCGACGACCGCCCGACTTCCGCCGAACCGGCTTTGCCAGTAGC
The DNA here is from genome assembly GCA_021832085.1 of Acidobacteriota bacterium. Taxonomy (GTDB): domain Bacteria; phylum Acidobacteriota; class Terriglobia; order Acidiferrales; family UBA7541; genus JAKASX01. The sequence continues at coordinate 11,285 of JAKBLM010000050.1, forward strand.
CGTAACTGAGCACGGCAACCGAAGGGGCGCCTAAGGAATCGTCAGCCGGCCTGAGCGTTCGGCCCAACGCCGCTCGTGTCTGTAGGGTGCGGAAAAAGTTGCCAGAAACGAATTGGGCGCTAACCGTGCTGGGGTGGCCGTCAATCGTCGCTTCGTAGGGGCCACCGGGGAGTAGGGCCGAAACCCCCGAGAAGACCGTCTGTTCGGCGCGAAGCCGCTCGAAGAGCGGGTAAGAGAAAGTGCAACCATGCGGACCCTTCGAGGCGAAGGGGCAGTTGCCGTAAGCGCTCATCCCGTCAAAATTCCCGTAAGCGTGTGCGGACCAGCCAAAAACCACCAGTTGCTGAGGCTGGGGCACGGGAAGCGTGCGAAACAGGATGGCATCGATGATGCTGAAAATCGCGGTGTTCGCGCCGATGCCGAGCGCGAGAGTGACCACGGCTACTACAGCAAATCCCGGGTTGCGGCGAAGCTGGCGGAGACCGTAGCGAACGTCTTGCCAGAGGCTCGAAAGAAAGTTGTGCCCCCAATCGGCCCCGAGGAAAACGGGCTCCTGTGGCGATTCTTGCTCCACCTGGCGGAGGCTTTTGGCTAGGAGATCCTCATCGCTCAATTCTGCCAATGCGGTGCGGTGGGCTTGCTCTTCGGTGGCGCCGGCGGAAAGCAGTTCCTGGAAGGGGTCATCGAGGTGCTGCGCGAGTTCTTCCGTGATTTCGGCCTCACGGGCGGGATGGAGCTTCAGGGGCGAGAGCCGCCTGGCGATTTCCGGCTTCCAGCCAGGCATTGAGGCTCCTTTTGGGCCTTTCGCCTGCTTCCTCTTCCAGGCGACTATGGATCACTCATTGCGCAAAGCCACCACCGGATCTACCCTGGTCGCTCGCCGCGCGGGCACGTAAGAGGCCAGCAAGGCGACCAGGACCAGCAACACGGGCACACCAATGAACGTCACGGGATCGGTGGCGCTGATGCCGTAGAGAATGTCGGCAAGCACGCGCGTTACGGCCAACGCAAGTCCCAACCCGATCCCCACTCCCGCCAAAGTCAAAAGCAGGCTCCGGCTCAGAATCATTCGCGCCACATCGCGTTTTTGGGCGCCGAGCGCTATTCGGATGCCGATCTCGTGCGTGCGCTGGCTCACTGAATATGCGATCACGCCATAGATCCCGACGCACGCCAACACCAGACCGAGCAACCCGGCCAGTCCGAAAAAGTCCACGCCCAGTTTCGGAAGAAGTAAAGCCGGTGCCATCGCCTGGCTCAGCGTTTCCACATCGAGCACGGGAACTTTCGGATCGATCTGGCGCGAGATCCGGCGAATGGAGGCGGCCAAAGGCGTCGTCGCACCCGACGTACGTACCACGATGCTGCGAGACGAATTGCCCGTCTGCAAGATCGAGAGGTAGACGAGTGGGCGCGGCTTTTCCCCAAGCGTAACGTACTTGGCGGTCGCCACCACGCCCACCACTTCCCATTCCTTCTTTATGTCCCCGATATCGAGCCGCTTGCCGATTGGATCCTGTCCGGGCCAGAAATTCCGGGCGAGCGCCTGATTGACCACCGCGACGCGTGGCGCTTTCGCCGTGTCCGTTTTCAAGAATTCGCGCCCGCGTAGAATGGGAATTCCCATCGTTCGGAAATAGCCGGGGCCCACCTGGGAGCGGTCGACCAGGGGCCATTGCTTTTCCGGCAGTGAGGCGGCCATGGCCGACGGGGTGACGTTCGTCGGCCTCCTAAGACCTCTCAGGGTCAGCGGCAGGAGATTGTCCGAAAAGGCAGCACTCGTGACGCCCGGCAGCCGCTTCACCCTCCGCCCGAGCGTGTCGTAAAACGTCGCGGCCTGGCTCGCATTGTAGCCGACGACATTCGGCGCGAACTGCGCCGTCACTACCCCCCGGGGCTGGAATCCGGGGTTGATTCGATAGGCGTTGAACACGCTCCGTAGAGAGAGCCCCGCGCAAACCAGGAGCACAAGCGAAGCGGCGACCTGCGCCACCACTAGCGCGCTCAGCAGCCGGTGCCTGCGCCCGCTGCCGCCACGCCCTTCCTCTTTGAGAACGTCGGCCGCCGTCGTTCGCGAAGCCTGCAGGGCCGGTGCGAGACCGAAAAGCATCGTCGCCAGCGCCACCGCGAGCATCGTGAAAATCAGCACGCGGTAATCGACGTGCAAACCGAGCGTCACGTTCAGTTCGGCGGGCAACGGCAGCGCGTTCAGCGCGCGGACGAACTCCCCATTCGCCACGCGCGTCATCACCACCGCTGCGGCACCCCCGCCCAGTGCGAGCAATAAGCTTTCCGTCAGCAGTTGCCTCGTCAGGCGCCACCGGCCTGCTCCCAATGCCGCGCGCACAGCGATTTCCTTCCGTCGCGATGCGGCTCGCGCCAGACTCATGGCCGCCACGTTCGTACACGCGATCAGCAATACCAATCCCACCACGGCCATGAGCACGGCCGAGGCTCTATAGAGCGTCTTGTCGACTTCGCCGGGCAAGATGCGTACCTGGTTGGCGGGAAAAAGCTGAATGGTGTGCCCTTTGTCCGTTTTTGGGTACTGCGCGGCCAGGCGGCTGGCAATCGTGCTCATTTCCGTCTGCGCCTGCTGAATCGTTCGGCCTGGCCTCAGCCGGCCCACCACCTGAACGCTGTTGGCACCGCGATTCTCTAGCGACCACCGCACCATCACATGCCAGGATTCCTGGGTCAGCGGCACCCAAATTTGCGGCGCCGCCACCGGCGCGAGACCGTTGAAGGAAGCTGGCGCCACGCCGATCACCGTGAAAAGGTTTCCATTGAGCTCGATCGTTTTGCCCAACACGTTCCGATTCCCGCCGAATTGCCGTTCCCACAGCGAGTGGCTGATTACGGCGACTGCGTAGCCGCCCGGCTTCGCCACACCTGCCGAGTCGAAGGTCCGTCCCAGAACGGCGCCTACGCCGAGCGTATCGAAATAATTCCCGGTCACCAGCATCCCCGGCACTAACCAACTTCCGCTTTGCCGTTCGAGTGCGAAAGTATCGGCGTAATAGGCAGCCAGGCCGGAAAAGCAGGTGCTCTGCCGCACCAGGTCCTCATATTCGGGGTAGGAAAGGGGAACGTCCCTGATGAAAAGGATCTTTTGGGGTATCTCGTTGTACACGTCAACGAGCTGCTGGGAATGCTGCACCGGCAAAGGCCTCAGTAACACTGCATCTACAACGCTGAAAATCGCGGTGTTCGCGCCGATGCCGAGGGCGAGCGTGAGTATTGCAACAGCGGCGAATCCGGGGTTGCGGCGAAGCTGGCGGAAACTGTAGCGGACGTCTTGCCAGAGGCTCGAAAGGAAATTGTGGCCGCCGCTGCCGAGGACAATTGGCTTTCGCGGTGCTTCCTGTTCCACCTGGCGCAGGCCTTTGGTTAGGAGATCCTCATCGCTCAGCTCTGCCAATGCGGTGCGTTGGGCCTGATCTTCGGTGGCGCCACGGGAAACCAGTTCCTGGAAGCGGTCCTCGAGATGCTGGGCCAGCTCTTCCGTGATTTCGGCCTCGCGGACGGGGTCGAGCTTTAGCGGCGCGAGCCGTCTGGCGATTTCCGGCTTCCAATCAGGCATTTTCGGCCTCGGTGATGCGGTTGATCGCCTCGACAAAGGCTCGCCAGCCGCGACGCTGAGAAGCGAGAACCCTCTTCCCTTGCGGCGTAAGGCGGTAATAGCGGCGGCGGCGCTGGCCCTCCTTTTCGACCCATCGGCCCTGAATCCAGCCGCGCTTCTCCAGGCGATAGAGCAGCGGGTAGAGCGAGGCGACGTAGAAGCGCACCGCGCCGCCGGACCGCTGCTCGATCAACTGGGAGATTTCATAGCCGTGACGAGGCCGCGCTTCGACGAGCGAGAGGATGAGCATCTCGGCGCTGACCTTTTTCCATTCGATTTCTGACATTGTTGCCGCCATATATGGCGCATCAACATAATGCGCACGAACGATGAGCAAGTCAAGAGAATCCTGGCTGGAGGGCGGCCGGCCCGGCAGCGTTTGTTCCAGGCGACGAGGTGGCGCGGGCGCCCTCATTTTCCGGGCGCGGTTTGCCCGAAAGGTGGAAGGCTTTGGGAAAACCTTCGTCTAATCCACGGTTCCCTTGCGGCGCGCGTTCGGGGCCAAAACCCCCACCCTTGCTGGAAACCGCAAGGATGGCCCGGAAGGGCACACGGGATTTAGACGCTGCCCCAGTGCATCAATCCCGCACGGTGTTCCGGTGCCCATTTTCCGGGCGCGGGGTGCCCAAAGCGTGGGAGGCTTCGGGGCAGGCCCTCGTGAATCCGCGGTTCCCTGCCCCGTGCGCGTCCGGAGCCGCATCGGGAGTGCCTCGCTCGGCCTCGATGCGGGGAACATGACTGAGAGTCATAGGGAAACGGGCAACCGAATGGCTTTTTCGCGGCATCTTGTGTGGTCCAGGGAGCTATGATACGTTGAGCTAGGAGGCTGTACCATGAGCGAGAACACCGGGGCAAAATTCACATATTTCCTGGCCGGACTCGGCTTGGGCGCGCTGGTGGGCATTCTCTTTGCGCCTCAATCCGGGGAAGAAACGCGGAAATTCCTGAGCCAGAAGGCAGATGAAAGCCGCCAATACGCGCAGCGGAAAGCGCAGGAGCTGCGCGAACATGCCGAGGACATTGTCGAGCGCGGCAAGGACGTGATCGACCGGCAGCGCGAATCGCTGAGCGCAGCCTACGACGCAGGCAAGGAAGCGTATCAGCGGGAAAAATCCAAGTCGCACAGCTAAAAGTTAAGCCGGGCTGGCGCCCAGCCCCAAGAGGCGCAGGAACGCATGCAGACATTGTTGGTCGTTTTCGTCGTGGTCGCCGCGGTGGCGATCGTTCTGGAGATGTTACTGCTGTTTGCGTTTTACCTGCAGTTCCGGCGCCTCAGCGGCGTCCTCACCCAGGTTTCCACCATGCTCGAGCGGCAGCTCTCGCCGGTGCTGGTCCGCGTCGAGCGCATGCTCGATGAGTCCCAGGGCCAGATGCGCGAGATCCTCAACGACACTTCCGAGATCATGCGCCTGGTCAAGACCAACACCGTGAGGGTCGATCGCGTCCTCGACGACGCGACCGACCGGCTCCGCCTGCAGATCATCCACGCGGACCGGATGATCACCGGCGCGCTCGAGGCGGTGGAAGAGACCGGCAGCGAGCTGCGCAGCTCCGTGATCGAGCCGCTGCATACGACGATCGCCTTTGTCCGCGGGGTGCGCGCGGGAATCGACTTTTTCCGCGGCCGCAAACGGATGCCCGAGCGCCGGCGCGAAGCACAGGACGAGGGGCTCTTCATCTGAACCGCTGCTCCGGCCGCTCTTTCCGCCTTTCCTGCGGCCGGAACCATCCGGTACGCCTTGACGATCCCAACCAGATATTGACCGGTGCGTGCGGGAGTTCGACGCTGATCGTCTTCGCGCGCGCACCCGCGCCCGGCTCCGTGAAAACGCGCCTGGCCGCAAGCATCGGCGCTGCCGAAGCGACCGCGCTGCATCGCGCCTGCATGCTCGACGCAATTCGGCTGGCGGAATCGGCGCCCGGCTGCCGCCGGCGCCTGCTTCTCGCGGGAGGAATGGCGCACTGGCAGGAGGCCGGCATCGCCCTTCCGCCGGGCTGGCAACTCGAGCCGCAGCGCGGAAGCGAACTGGGCGAGCGGATGGAGCGCGCGTTTGCCGAGGACTTTCGCCGCGGCGCCTCGCGGGTGGTCATCATCGGCACCGATACGCCCTGGATGGGCCGGCGGCGCATCCGGACAGCGCTCGCATGGCTCGACTGCAATGATGCCGTGCTCGGCCCTTCAGTCGACGGCGGGTACTACCTGGTTGGCTTGCGCCGCCCGCTGCCCGCCATCTTTCGCGGTATCGGCTGGGGCAGCGGCGCGGTGCTCGCCTCGACGCGCCGAGCACTCAGGAGAGCGCGCGCTTCCTATCGCTTGCTTGCCTGGGATTTCGATCTTGACCGGCCAGACGACATCGAGCGCGCCCGGCAGTTGTTGCGCCGGCGCCCTGACCGCGCGCCGGCACTGGCCGAGTGGTTGCTCGCCGCACAGCAGCGGCAGAAGAACGACCCTGTCGAGCTGAGGTCAGTGTAGCGCCGCCCGTCCTGCCTGGCGCCTTGTCGCGACTTTCCCTCAGCGGCTGAAGCCGCTTTGCCGACCCCGGATTTACGGCACGGCTGAAGCCGTGCCCTTAAGGCTTAGACAAGGATCAGGTTGCCACACAAACTCCGCGGGCGGCAGCTTGTCGGCGCCAAGGACAGACCGTGGCGGGCTGAAGCCCGCCGCTACACAACCGATTCCTGTAATGCCACCAAGTGGCTCGTGAAGGACGTGGGCTAGACGATCCAGCCGCCGCCGAGGACCATATCGCCCTGGTAAAAAACGGCGGCCTGGCCCGGCGTGATCGCGCGCTGCGGCGTTTCGAAATGCAAGCGCGCGCGGCCCGGTCCGGCCGACTCGATACGGGCGGGCGCCGACCGATGCCGGTAGCGGATTTTCACTTCCGCGTCGATCGGCTGTTCGAGCGTTTCCCACGGGATCCAGTTCACCTCGCGGACTTCGCAGCTGTCGCGCCGCAGATCGGCGTCTTCGCCCACGACCAGCCGGTTGCGCTGAGGATCGATTTCGATCACGTAGAGCGGATGGCCGGCGGCGAGGCCAAGGCCGCGGCGCTGGCCGACGGTGTAATGATGCAATCCCTGATGCCGGCCGAGAACCTCGCCGCCGGGCGTCACGATCTCACCCGCTCCGGCCGTCACCGCGCTTCCCTGCTCCTCGAGATAGGCCTCGATGAAGCCGGCGTAGTCGCCGTTCGGCACGAAGCAGATTTCCTGGCTTTCGGGCTTTTCCGCCACGGGCAGGCGGGCGGCGCGGGCCGCTTCGCGCACTTCCGTCTTGCTCATCTCGCCCAGCGGAAATTCGGTGCGCGCCAGTTGCTCCTGCGTCAGGCCGAAAAGGAAATAACTTTGGTCCTTCGCGCTGTCGATGGCGCGGAGCAGCTCCGAACGGCCGGTCCGCGGATTTCGCCGGATCCGCGCGTAATGTCCCGTGGCCAGGCGGCCGGCATCCACCTGGCGCGCCAGCCGGATCAGGTCGTCGAATTTCACAAATGTGTTGCAGCGCGCGCAGGGGATCGGCGTGCGGCCGGCCAGATAGTCGTCGACGAACGGGCGCACGACCGCCTGCTCGAATTGCCGCTCGAAATTCACCACGTAATAAGGAAAGCCGAGGTGCTCGGCCACGCGGCGCGCGTCGTAGACGTCGTCGAGCGAGCAGCAGCGGTGGCCGGCCACGGCTCCGGCGGACAGTTCCGGGAGCCGGCGTTGGTTCCAGAGCTGCATCGTGAGCCCCACGACGCTTTCGCCCCGCGCGCACAGCAGCGCCGCCACGGTGGAGCTGTCGACGCCGCCGCTCATCGCCACGGCAATGGTTTGCTTGGCCATTCGGTTCATTCTAGCTGGAGACTTTTTTGTAGAGCGGAGAAAGTTCGCGCAGATGCTCCACCACCCCGGGCAGCAGCTCGATTGCACGGTCGACTTCCTCTTCCGTGGTGGTGCGCCCCAGGCTGAAGCGCAGGCTCGCGTGCGCCTCGTGCGGCTCGAGCCCGATCGCGGTGAGCACATGCGACGCTTCGATCGCCCCCGACGAGCAGGCCGCCCCGGTCGAGCAGGCCAGCCCTTTGAGATCGAGCGCAATCACCAGCGCTTCCCCCTCGATGAACGAAAAGACGATGTTCGTTGTGTTGGGGACGCGCAGCGCTCCGGCGCCGTTCACGCGGGTGGCGGGAACGCGAGAGAGAATTGCCTGCTCCAAGCGGTCGCGCAGCGCGGCGAGGCGCGCAGGCTCGCTCGCCATTCGCTCCACGGCCAGCTCGGCCGCCTTGCCCAGCGCAAGGATGCCGGGCACGTTTTCGGTGCCGGGGCGCCGGCCGCGCTGATGATGGCCGCCGAACGACTGCGGCGCGATGCGCGCACCCGAGCGGACGTAGAGCGCACCGACTCCCTTGGGCGCGTAGAGCTTGTGGCCGGAAAGCGAGAGCAGATCGACGCCCATACGCGCGACGTCGAGCGGGAGCTTGCCCGCAGCCTGCACCGCGTCGGTGTGGAACCAGACGTCGGCTTCGGCGGCAATAAGGCCGATCTCCTCGATCGGCTGAATCGTGCCGATCTCGTTGTTGGCCGTCATCACGCTGATGAGGACGGTTTCCGGCCGCAGCGCCGCGCGCACGGCGTCCGGGTCGACCACGCCGGCACCGCTCACCGGCAGGTAGGTGACTTCCACGCCCTCGGCTTCGAGCGCCTCGCAGGTGTTCAGCACGGCGTGGTGTTCGATCGCGGCGGTGATCACGTGCTTGCGCTCTGCCCGCGAGGCGCGCACGATGCCCAGAATCGCCAGATTGTCGGATTCGGTGCCGCCGCTGGTGAAGACGATCTCTGCCGCTCGGGCACCCACCAGCCGAGCCACCTGCTCGCGCGCCTGTTCCACCGCCGCGCGCGCCTGCTGGCCGAAGGAATGGATCGAGCTGGCGTTGCCGTAAACCCCGGAGAAAAAGGGCAGCATTGCGCCAAGCACTTCCGGATCGACCGGCGTCGTCGCGTTGTGATCGAAATAGATGCGTTGCATGGGAGCGCGCGGCGTGCCCGGAGCCGCGTCTAGTGACAAGAATATCGTTCGGCCGAAAACGCGGTCAAGGCGCCGCCGTGGCCAGATTCCCGGTGCCGGGCTGAAGCCCGGCGCTACACAGGCAACAGCAAAGGCAAAATCACAGGCAACGGCAAAGGCAAAATCACAGGCAACGGCAAAGGCAAAACCACGGGCAACGGCAAAGGCAAAACCACGGGCAACGGCAAAGGCAAAACCACGGGCAACAGCAAAGGCAAAACCACGGGCAACAGCAAAGGCAAAACCACGGGCAACAGCAAAGGCAAAACCACGGGCAACAGCAAAGGCAAAACCACGGGCAACAGCAAAGGCAAAACCACGGGCAACAGCAAAGG
>JAKBLM010000050.1:20382-29899 GCA_021832085.1 Acidobacteriota bacterium
CAAAATCACGGGCAACGGCAAAGGCAAAATCACGGGCAACGGCAAAGGCAAAATCACGGGCAACGGCAAAGGCAAAACCACGGGCAACGGCAAAGGCAAAACCACGGGCAACAGCAAAGGCAAAATCACGGGCAACAGCAAAGGCAAAATCACGGGCAACGGCAAAGGCAAAACCACGGGCAACAGCAAAGGCAAAATCACGGGCAACAGCAAAGGCAAAATCACGGGCAACAGCAAAGGCAAAATCACGGGCAACAGCAAAGGCAAAATCACGGGCAACGGCAAAACCACGGACAAGACCACAGGCAAAACCAAAGGCAAAATCACAGGCAACAGCAAGGGCAAAATCACAGACAACACTAAAGGCAAGACCACAGGCAAAACCGAGGACAAAACCGCGGGCAAAACCGCGGGCGAAACCACGGGCAAAACGTCACGCGAGAGGAGCGCGGCGCCGCAGAGGCGGAAGTGTTGTCGTTACACCTGCAGGACGTCGTCGTCGCGGGCGACCAGGCGGTAGAGGACCGGGTAGACGAAGAAGCCCAGGAACAACGGGCCGAGCAGGCCGCCGACGATGACGCGGGCGAACGGCCGCTGCGTGCTCGAGCCGATGCCGTGCGAAAGCGCCGCCGGCAGCAGCCCGAGGCAGGCCACCAGCGCCGTCATCATGATCGGCCGGAGCCGGAGCAACGCCGCTTCGCGCGTTGCGCTGCGGATGTCCATCCCTTCCAGGCGCATCTTGTTCACGTAGGAATACATCACCACCACGATTTCGACCGAGACGCCCATCAGCGCGAGCAATCCCAGCGCGCTCGACACGCTGAACGGCGTGCCCGAAAGCCAAAGCGCCAGCAGCGCGCCCACCGGCTCGGTGAGGATGACACCGACCAGCGCGGCCAGCGGGAATTTGAAGTTGCCGTAGAGGGCAAACAGGATGAGCAGAATCAGCAGCACGGTGATCGGCGCGATCACTTCGATTTGCGCCTTGGCGGCAAGGTATTCGCTGTATTCCCCGCCCCAGGTGACGAAGTAACCAGGCGGCAGCTTCACCTCTTTGGCGATGGCCGCCTTGCCCGCGGCCACGGCTCCGGCCAGATGGCGCCCCTGGATTGCGTACTGGACGCCGATGTAGCGCGAATCGTTCTCGCGGAAGATGAACGACGCACCGTTGACCACCTTGATGCTGGCCAGCTCCTTGAGCGGAATCATCTGCCCGGAGGGGCTCATCACCGGCAAGTTGCCGATTTCCCGCGGGCTGGACCGGAACTGCGGCTCCATGCGGACCACGAGGTTGAAGAGGCGCTCGCCCTGGATCACCTGGGTGGCCGTGGCACCGCCGACGGCGGTCTCGATCACCGACTCGACGTCGTCGACGCTGATGCCGTAGCGCGCGATCTTGCTCTGGTTGATCTGGATCCGCAGGCTGGGCTGGCCCAGTTCGCGAACCACCAGCAGCGAGGTGAAGCCGCGCACGTGGGAGAGTGCCGTTTTGATCTGAAGGGCTTTTTTCTGCAGCTCGTGCAGGCTCGGGCCGTAGATTTTCACGGCGAGCGCGCTCTTCAAGCCGGTGAGCGCCTCGTCGACCGCGTCTTCGGCCGGCTGGGTGTAGTTGAAGATGACGCCGGGGAAGACGCGCAGCTTTTTCTGGATCGCGGCGATCAGCTCTTTTTTCGTGCGGATCGGCCCGGTCTTCCACTCCTTATCGGCGTAGGGATGCAGACCGACGTAGTATTCACAATTGAAGAAGCCGGTGGCGTCGGTGCCGTCGTCCGGGCGGCCGAGTTCCTGCCCCACCACGGTCACCTGGGGAAACGACATAAGGACGTGGCGGATCTCGGGCGCCTCCTGCGCCGCCTGCTGCCAGCTGATCGTGTAGGGCATCGTGGCCCGCACCCACAGCGCGCCTTCATCGAGTTGGGGCATGAACTCGGCGCCGATGTGGGGCACCAGGGTCAGCGCGGCGAGGAAAATGACCGCTGCCGCGCCGAGGGTGGACTTCGGGTGATCGAGTGCCCAGTCGAGTCCCCAGGCGTATTCCCGCTTGAGCCACTCGAAGATCCGGTTCGGCCGGTCCTTCACTCCCTTTCTGAACCAGTAGGAGCTGAGGACGGGGACGAGAGTCAGGGTGATGATCAGCGCACCGACCAGCGCGAAAACCATCGTGTCGGCCATCGGATGGAACAGGTGGCCGGAAGGGCCCTTGAGCGCGTAGATGGGCAAATAGCCCGAGATGATGACGGCGATCGAATAGAAGATCGGGCGGTCGACGTCCCGCGCCGCAGCCAGGATCACGTCGAACAGGTTGTATTCCTGGCCGGCGCGGAGGCCGAGCTCGCGGTAGATGTTTTCCATCATCACCACCGTGCCGTCGATGATGATGCCGAAGTCGATCGCGCCGATCGATAAGAGGTTGGCCGAAACGTTTTCCGCGTGGAGCAGGACGAAGGCGAAGAGCAGCGCCAGCGGGATTGTCAGCGCCACGATCACCGCCGCACGCACGCTCACCAGGAAGAAGATCAGCACGATCAACACGAGAATCATGCCGCGGACGAGGTTGGCTTCGACGGTGTCGATCGTCAGCTGTACGAGGTTGCTGCGGTCGTAGAACGGCCGCACCTTTACGTCGGGCGGCAGCAGCTGGGAATTGATCTTTTTCGTTTCGGCCTCGACGCGTTTGAGCACCGTCTGCGTCTTCTCGCCGGTACGCATCAGGATCACGCCCTCGACCGCGTCGTTGTTGTTCATGAAGCCGAATTCGCCCAGCCGCGGCGCGTGGCCGATCACCACCTTGCCGACGTCCTTCACGAGCACCGGCACGCCGTTGTGGCTCCCGACGACAATGTCGCCGATGTTGCGCAGCGAACGGAGCAGTCCCAGGCCGGTGACGTAGTAGAACTGCCCGCCGCGGGAATAGAAGCCGCCGCCCGCGTTCGAATTGTTCGCGGCGATCGCGGCCATCACCCGCGGCACGCTCAGGTGGTAGCTGTAGAGCTTGTCCGGATTGAGCAGCACCTGGTATTCCATGTCCGTGCCGCCAAAGCCGGAATCGTCGGCGACGCCCGGCACCGACTTGTAGGCGCGCGCGACCACCCAGTCCTCGATCGTCTTCAGCTCCATCGGGCTGCGGTCGGGGCTTTCGAGCACGTAGCGGTAGACCAGGTCGCTCGGGCTCGAGAGCGGCGCCATGCTTGGCGTCACGCCTGCCGGCAATTGGACCTGCGTCAGCCGCTCGAAGGCGCGGTCGCGCGCCCAGTATTTCCGCGTGCCGTAATGGAAGGTCAGCATCACGTCCGAGAGGCCGTAGAGCGTCGTCGACCGCATCACCTTCAGGTCCGGAATCCCGTTCATTTGGATCTCGATCGGAATGGTGATGAGCCGCTCCACTTCCTCGGCGGCGTGACCCGGCCACTGCGTGATGATCTCCACGATCGGCGGCGAGAGGTCGGGATACGCCTCGACCGGCATTTTATGGAAGGAAATCGAGCCGCCCAGGATCAGGAAGGCGACCAGCATCAGGACCAGGAATCGTTGGTGCAGCGCGGCGCGAACGATACGATGGATCATCGGCGATTTCCCCTAGCGCAACGAATTGGCGAACTGGAGGAAGAGGCTGCCGTCGCCGACGACCTTTTCCCCGGCCTTCAGGCCGGCGGTGATCTGGGTGTAGCCTTGCTGGCTTTCGCCGAGCGTGACCAGCCGCCGCGCGAACTGGTCCGGGGCCACCTTGATGTAGACGAAGGGCTGGTTGTCGCTGGTGCGCAGCACCGAAGCGTCGGGCACCACGAGCGCGTTGGGCTCGGCGCCGGCGTCGACCAGCGCGGTGACGTACATGTCCTTTTTCAGCTCCAGCTGCGGGTTCGCCGTGACGATCCGAGCCGCGAGCGTGCGCGTCGCCGGGTTGAGCGAGGGCGCCAGATAGGAGATCCGGCCGCGAAATACATTCGGGTAGCTATCGGTCTCGATCGTCGCCGGCTCACCCACCCGTACCTCGGGCAGGTCCTTCTGGAAGACGTTCACCAGCACCCACACCGTGCGCATGTCGGAAATCGTGAAGCACTGGGTGGAACCGGCCTGCAGCAGCATTCCCGGCGACGCCTGCCGGTCCACCACTTCGCCCGAGATCGGCGCCAGCACCGGGACCTCCGGCGACGGACTGTCGGCCGCCTGGGCGGGATTGCGGATTCCGAGGATCTCCAGCGCCTGCTCGGCCGCCTCGAAATTGTCCCGGGCCTGGTTGCGCGACGATTCGGCCGAGAGCAGCGCGCGCTCGGCGATCGCCTTGTGCGTGTAGAGGTCCTGCGCGCGCTTGTAATTGACCTTGGCCACGCGGTAGGCGTCTCGCGCGTTCAGGAAGTTGGCGCGCAGTTGCGAATATTGCGGGCTCTGCACGTAGAGCAGCGGCTGTCCCTGGCGCACCTCCTCGCCCGGCATCGCCAGGATCCGGCTCACCGGCCCGCCAACCTGGCTGATCACCGGCGTCGTCCGGAACAGGTTGTAGGTCACCGTGCCGGGCAGCTGGAGGATGCGCTCGATCTTCCGCGCCGTCACCGTGACAATCTGGATGTGCGACAACTGGTCTTTCGGCACCGAGAAATAGGAGGCCTTGACGCCCTGGGCCGAAAACGAGGTCATCGCGTTCTGGGCCTTGGTCTCCTCGCGGGCGCAACCGGCAGCCAGAGCCAGCGTCAGCACGGCCAGCGCCAGCGCAAACCGCGGGAAGCGAGCGCTCGGGCGCAACGGCCGGTTTTTCCGGGCAGTCACCCGATCGCGTGGGGAAAACGCGTCTTGCATATTCATGGCAGTCTCCTGGTGCCGACGGTTTCGCGGAGTTGTTCCAAGGAAAGCTGATAAGCGGCGAGCGAATCCAGGTAGCCGAGCTCGGTTGCGCGGTAGCTCCGCTCAGCGTCGAGCAGATCGAGCAGGCTGACGCCGCCGCGCTGGTAGGCGTAGGCGGCGATGTTGCGCGATTCGCGCGCATCCTTCAGATAGCCGGATTGATAGAGCTGGACCGTTTGCCCATCGGAAACCGCGGTGTCGTAGGCGTCGGACACCTCGTTGAGGACGCGCAGCCGCGCCGCGATTTCCTGGTCCTGGGCCTGGGTGATCGCGGCCTGGGTCCGCGCGATCTCGCCCTGGTTGCGGTCGAAAATGGGCAGCTGCATGTTCCAGAAGAACGAGCCGTTGTTCAGCGCGCCCAGGTGGGTGTAGTTAGCGGTCACGGAGACGTCGCGCTTGCCGTTGGCCAGGGCAAGCGCGTGGTTGCTCTGCGCCGCGGTGATGCCCTGCCGCGCGGCCCGCAGGTCCGGCCGCAGCCGCAGCGCGAGTTGCTCCAGGCCCCGCCGACTGAGTGCCAGAGGTTTGTAGGCCAGCGTGCCCGAAACGTCGAAATTCGCCGGCACCGATTCGTAGCCCATCAGCCGCCGCAGCCCGGCGAGCGTCTGCTGCCGCGCAAGCTGCGCAGCCGAGACGTCGAGCTGGAATTGCAGCGTTTGCAGCTTGATCTTCAGGAAGTCGCCGTCGCTGATTTCCCCGGCCTTGTAGCGCGACTGGCTGATCGCCACGGTTTTCTCGAAACTCGCCAGGTCTTTTTTCGCGAAGCGCAGGGAGGATTCCGCCAGCAGCACCCCGGTAAATTCCTGCGCCACGCTGTAGATCAGCGAGCGTTGCACGTTGTTCACCTCCGACCGGGTCACCGCCGTTGCCGCCCGCGCGGCCGCCAGCCGGTGCTGCCGCTTTTTTCCGCGCTCGAACGTGTAGCTCAGGCCGATATCGAATTGCGAGAAGGTATTGATCGTGTCCGGCGTCAGCGCGTCCGGGCTGAACAGCGGAATGAACTGTGCGTCCCAGCCGAGCACCGGATTCGGCCGAAGATTCGCGGTGATTTCCTCGTCCTTGCTCTGCTGGATCGTGGTCCGGTCGGCCCGCAACGTCGGATTGTGGAGCAAGGCGAGATGAATCGCCTGCTGCAGCGTGATTTTTTCCGGCGGCTGCGCCGGCGATTGCGGCGGCGACTGTGCCGGGGCCGCCGACTGCCCCCAGGCCGCGGCCGGCGCCAGGAGCAGCGCGGCGCCCAGCAGCGCGGCAGCGAAAGAACGTGAAAAAGTAGGCATGATTCCTTCCATCGGCAAAGATTCGCGGTCGCGGCCCGAGAGGCCGGAGCATTCACCGGGCCCCGGCCGCGACCGAAAGCGAAACCACGCGGGGCCCTCCGGCGCCGCGGTGAGAATCTGGAAGTACGCTGCACGCCTTTCCCGGCGCCATGCGTTCGATGCAGGGAAAGTATGCGAAAGCGGTTGGCGATGACCTCTTGTGCCGGGAAACGGAAGTCCGGTCAGGCGGCGGGCGGTGCGCGGGGGGAATTCGGCGTGTAGAAGGGGCTCAGCCGCATGATGGAGTTGCGCGGCAACACCTTCTTCAGGCAGAGCGGCTGCGGGTTCGAAACGATTTGCCCGGTTACCCCTTGCACCGCGGCGCGATGGAGCAGGTGGCACAGCGGGCAGGTGGCTTCCCCGGCAAGCGTGTGGTGCTGATGGACGATCTGAGCTTCGATCGAGGTGACGAAGAACAGGCTGGCAGCCAGGATGGCCACCGTGGCCAGCAACTTGCGTTTTCGTCCCAGCGTCAGCATCCCCTGGCAGCGTATTAAACAACATTCAGCCTTGGTTTGGCCAGCAACCTTGTTTCCGAAGGGCCGAAAAGGCCTTTTTCGGCGCTTCGAGCGGCACGAGCGGCCTCCGGCTTCGCCGATTCAAGTGCCGCCTTTCCCTCCCGGCCGGCATCCTAATCAATGAACCTGTTTCCCGCCGCGAGCCCGGGCTTCGGCCCGCCACGGCACCGGCCGACGGTGGCCGCGGCGAAGTGCCCGGGGTTGACACAGCCCAGCCGGTCCTTCGGCAAAAGCTCGAGGTATGGTACGCTGGGCCAAACAGGCGGATTGGAAATGACCGATGAACCCGACGGATCGCGCCCGTATGCAAGCAACCGCTTCCCGAACTGCCCTACCCGACGACGAAGCCTCGCTCGTCGCCGCGGCCAAGTCCGGCGATCTCCGTTCGTTCGAAACGCTGGTCCACCGCTACGAGGGCAGGATCTACCGGCTAACCTACAACATCACCCAGAACCGCGAAGACGCGGAGGATTCCACCCAGGAGGCCTTTCTCAAGGCCTACCAGCACCTTCAGGGCTTCCAGGGCGAATCCCGCTTCTACACGTGGCTGGTTCGCATCGCCGTCAACGAGGCACTCATGAAGTTGCGCCGGCGGCGGCCCCAGGAGGTTTCCCTCGACGAGTCGATTCAGACCGCCGACGATCTGGTACCGCGCGAGATCGAGGACTGGGGACCGAAACCCGACGAGCGTTTCGAGCAGTCCGAACTGCAAGGCATCCTCGCCCGCTCGATCGCCCAGCTCGACCCGGCCTACCGAATCGTTTTCCAGCTTCGCGACATCGAAGAACTGTCAACGGAAGAAACGGCACAATTACTCGGCCTTTCGATTCCAGCCGTCAAGTCGAGGCTGTTGCGGGCCCGGTTGAAACTGCGCCAGTCTCTCGACCGCTTCTTCCGTGGGGGCGCTAGAAGTGAGCTGCAAGGGAGTGAACTGTAAAACGGTCCTGAACGAGCTCTGCGATTTTCTCGATGGCCAGCTGGACGCCGAAACGGTCGAGCATATGAAACAGCATCTCGACCATTGCCACGACTGCCGGTTGCTGGTCGACACGACGCGAAAGACGATCGAGATCTTTTGTAACTCCGATCCGGTTCCCTTGCCCCAGGATCTCCGCGATCGCCTGCATCTCGCCCTGGAACAGCGGCTCCGCGGTCCGCATCCCTGACATTCCCCGCGCGACCCAAGCGCGCGGATCATCCGCGTCTCTCACAAGCCATTCACGGGAAAGACAATAAATTGCGTGATGGCGGCATCAGGCCATCATCGCCTCGCCTCGGCGTGGACAAGATGCCGCCCTGAAGGGCGGCCCTACACAAACCGCGTCGGCTCGCTGCGTTCACCGCTTCTCGAAAAACGGAATCTCCCGGCCCATTCCGCGCTCGCGTGCCAGCTCGTAAACGCGCGCGGCTACGGCGACGTCTTCGATGGCCACGCCATTCGACTTGAACAGCGTGATCTCGCCGCGGTCGTGCCGCCCCGGCGCGCGGCCCGTGACGATCTGCGCCAGTTCCACCACGCGCGCCCAGCGGCCCGCGTCGCCGCCAAACACCTGAATCAGGTCGCCCGCCTCGATCTTCGATTGCTCGATCGAGTCGACCGCGATCACGCCGGCCTGGCGCACGATTTCGCCGTCCAGTTCGCATTTATGGGCCAGGTTGCTGCCGGCGGCGTTGATGTGGACGCCCGGCTCGAGCCAGGCGGATTCCACCACCGGATGCGCCGAGGTGGTCATCGCGATCACAATGTCCGCGCCGCGCACGGCCTGCTCGCACGAATCGGCCGCTTCGACCGGCAGCTTCACCTTCTCGGCCAGCCGGCGGGCGAATTCCCGTCTCTTCTCCTCTTTCCGGCCGTAAACGCGCACGTGCTCGATCGGCCGCACGGCGCAAACGGCTTCCACCTGCGTCGGCGCCTGCGTTCCCGTGCCGATCAGCGCCACCGCGCGGGCGTCGGGCCTCGCCATGAATTTCGTCGCCACGCCGCTGGCCGCGCCCGTGCGCACGCGCCCCAGGTAATCCGCCTCGATCAGCGCTACCAGTTCGCCGGTATCCCACCGGAAGAGCGGCAAGAGGAAACGAACCGAGCCGTTCGCGTAGCTGTAGATCTTCAGGCCCTCGTAGCCGCTATTGAAATCCGCGGCCGCCATGTAGTGGAGAAACCCCTTGTTCGGCGTGTGGATGCGGCGCCGGCTGTGCAGGATGAACGTGCCCTCGGCAAGATCGTGGAAAGCCATCTCGACGGCTTCGAGCGCCATCGGCATGGTCAGCAACTGGCGAACGTCGCTTTCGGTGAGCAGCAGCGTCATCTTTCCTCCCTCCCTTGGCGCGGCCGGGCGAGCCGCCGCGCCGATGCGGTCAGCTCCGAAGATGTTCTCGTCCGGATAGGATACCCGGCGCCGGCTGTTCGGTGCACGGCAAACAGGTGGCTCAGTCCCGGGATTTTCCGCATCCTCCTCGACACACCGCGCCGGGACTCGCCGCGTTCTTCGCCAATGCTTCGCGCGGGATGACACGTAGGCAGCGCCTTGCCGGTAAGAAATCCGCCCTCCCCCGCATTTCTCACGAGCCACTTGACGGAATTAAGGGAATCGGTTGTGTCGAGGCGGGCTTCAGCCCTCCACCGTTTCTCCTCGGCGCCGACGAACTGCCACCCTGAAGGTTGGCGCTACACAGCCCTCATCGGCTCGCGCAGGCTGCCGAAGGCACGCAAGTCAGCCATCCTTGGTAGAGTCGAGGATGAGCGCGGTGGCGCCGAAACGGGCGCTCCGTCTCCCGTCCCCGCTCATCGAACCGGACGTGCGAATTTCCCGCATCCGGCTCTCCGACAGGTTTCACCGCCAGGCTCACGGA
>JAKBLM010000051.1 GCA_021832085.1 Acidobacteriota bacterium
CCGCCTGCAGCCCGGTTCGAAACGCCACCCCCCGGCGTTTCGAACCGGGCTGCAGGCCCTTCGCGAAATCAGCGGCCGACAAAGAAAACGTCAGACCCAATTTGCTGAACTTGACGGACACAACTGGCCTGCGTGGCGATGGGAGCAGTCCAGCATCGCTTCGGTTGAGTGCCGACACGGTGCCGCCCTGAAGGGCGGCTCTACACAAGCCTCTCCGGCTCGCTCAGTTTGCCGAAGGCTCGGCAGGCTGGGAGACAGCGCGCACCTGGATTACAGGCCGGAGGACGGGAGCGGCGCCCGCCACTTGGAGAGATTGACGTGCCGCCAGTTGCCATGAATGATGCCGCGGCGAATCTGGCTGACGGTCTTCCCCTCCCGGCTCTGCTGAAAGGCGTAAAAAGTTTCCTTCAAAGAGACGTTGCAGGCCGAGGCGTTGCGCGTTTGGTAGAGGCTGAGCAGGTTCGTGCGGCTGGATTTGCCGTGGCCGCAGTAGCTGGGCAATTGGCGAAGCAGTGGCTCAATCCTGGCAGCAGCAGCGTAGGCGTGCTCGGCCACCGGATTGCCGGAGAAATCGCGCGGCGGGAGCGTGGGCGCGAGACGACTATTGTGCGAAACGGTTTGCGCGACGGAGGCTGCCGAGCGGGTGACAAGAGGTTTGCGTGGCTGTTGCGCCATCGTTCCCAAACGCATGCCCACCAGCAACACCACAGCCGCAATGGCATAGAAAAGCGACCGGCGTAACATCGCCATTCCTTCCCCCTCCAACCAGTTGTTGGGCCGATGCCCCTATTTTGCGACGAAGCGGCCCGAGTGTCACGGGTGAACTTTGAACTGCGTGCTGCGACTGGACCCGGTAGGGGGGAAGATGGCGGGCTAAAGACCCGCCGCTACACAGGAGCTCCGGCATTTCCCACAGGAGACTTGGGAAAAACACAGGCTATGGTTCGGGGATGTAGAAGGCCTCGGGAGCCGGGCGATAGACGCGGGCGATCCAGAGCGGACGGCGGAGATTGCCGGGGCCGGGAGCGGGACGCGTCTGCGCGAGCCAGCGCTTGTATTCCTCGTGGGCGAGATTGGTATCGACAAAGATGTCGCCGTAGCGGTCGTCGGGGCCGGGGCGCGTGACGGTGACCTTCTGATGCCAGCAATGCTGGCCGCTGATCGGGTCGGGCTGGACGGGGAAGACGAGGTTCTGGTGCACGCCGGCGTCCTGCCAGTGGATGCGCGAGGAATCGGGATCGTCGCTTGTGAACGGGCGAATGCCGTGGATCTGGCGCATTTTCCATTGCCCGGGCGCGACCTGTTTCAGATCGACCAGTGCCGAGGACCAGTGCGAGCCGCCGGATTCCTCCCGCAGGCGCCAGCGCCCCAGGTGGTGGGAACAGGCGACGACGCCGGGGCGAATCGATTCCGTGACCCAAACACGGTCGACGAAATAGCCGATCGAGGTGGCCACCTTCACCAGGTCGCCGGTGGAGACGCCCAGGCGCGCGGCGTCGGACGTGTGCAGCCAAACGGGATTCTTGTGGGAGATTTCGTAGAGCCATTTCGCGTTGCCCGAGCGCGTGTGGATCAGCGTGGGCAGGCGGAAGGTGGGCAGCAGCAGCATCTCGCCCTTGGCGAAATCGATATTGTCGCGATGAACGTGGCTGTGGATATAGGTCGGAATCGCGTATTCCGGCCACTTCCATTCCTTCAGCGTGCGGGAATAGAACTCCAGCTTGCGCGAGGGCGTGGGGAAACCGACATGCGGATGGTCGTCGATGACGACACCGACAGCGTGGCCATGCTTCGAGATCACATGGGTCGCCGGGTCGACCGTAGAGCCCTCGAGCACTTCGGGAGAAGGTGCTTTTTCCTGCGGGCGGTAGATATTTTCCTCGACGAGGAACGCGCCGTATTTGCGCATGTAGTCGAGCGGCGTGAGGCCCTCTTTCGCCGCGGCCTCGGGAAGGCCGGGAACGCTGTTTTCGAAAATCCAGCGGTAGTAATCGTCGACGGTGAGCTTGGCACCGGGCTGGTAGGGAGATTCGAAATATTTGCGGATGCCGAGCGAGCCGTCCGGATCGATGCGCCAGGAAAGCTCGGTCCAGAATTCGTCTTCCTCCCAAATTTCG
The DNA here is from genome assembly GCA_021832085.1 of Acidobacteriota bacterium. Taxonomy (GTDB): domain Bacteria; phylum Acidobacteriota; class Terriglobia; order Acidiferrales; family UBA7541; genus JAKASX01. Next base: position 2,118 of record JAKBLM010000051.1, read on the forward strand.
CCGATGCCGGCTTCGCTGTGCGCCTGCCAGGTGAAGTCGAAATGCTTGCCCCGGCGCTCGAGCGCGACGCGGAGCACCGGCTGACGGAAGCCAATCCAGCGAGCAGAATGGGTTTCCTGGCTCATCAGGTCGTGGCGTTCTGCTGAAAGGCCCATCGGCAGGACGTAGTCGGCGAAATTGGCGGTTTCGCTCCAGGTCGGCGTGAGACAGGCGTGGCACTCGACTTTCGTTTCGTCGGAAAGGGCTTCGATCCAGCTCATGCCGTCGGGATTGGTCCAGACAGGGTTGTAGACGCGACTGAAATAGAGCGCGAGCTTGCCTCGGCCTTCACGGAGGAAATGCGGGAGCAGAAAACTCATCTCGAAAAAAGCGAGCGGGAAATCGCGCGGCCACATCATCTCATTCCAGCGCGCGGGCGGAGGAGGCATCAGGGGCGGACGCGGAACGAACTTGTTGGCGGAGCTGGGGCTGGTGCCGCCGGGCGTGGCGACGGCGCCCATGAGCACGTTGAGGAACTCGAGGGCGCGGGCGACCTGCCAGCCGCCCAAGTTGCCGGCGGCGGCGTTGCGCCAGATGTGGGTGGCAAGCGCGGAGCCGGCACGGCCGATTTCGCGGGCGACCTCGACGATCAGCGCGGCATCGACGCCCGATTCCTGCGCGGCGAATTCCGGCGTGTAGGGGGCGTAGATCTCCTTCAAAACTTCGATGAAATGATCAAAGGTCTTCGGCCCGTCAGGGCGCTCGTCATGAAGGAATTCCTCCCAGTTGACCCAGCGGCGCATGAAATCGCGATCGAAGAGATTTTCCTCGATGAGGATGCGGCACATGGCGAGGAACAGAGCGGCTTCGGTGCCCGGCCAGGGCGAGAGCCAGTAGTCGGCCTTAGAGGCGGTGTTGGAAAGGCGCGTATCGACGACGCAGAGCTTCGCGCCGGCGGATTTGCCGTCGATGATGCGCTGGGCATGGGGATTGAAATAATGGCCGGCCTCGAGATGGGAACTGCAGAGCAGGATGAAGCGGGCGTTGGCGAAATCGGGCGAGGGACGATCGAAGCCATGCCAGAAGGCATAGCCGGTGCGGCCGCCAGCCGAGCAGACATTCGTGTGGCTGTTGTGGGAGTCGAGGCCCCAGGAATGGAGGATGCGCTGGTTGTAGAGCAGCTCGTGACCGGGACGGCCGACGTGGTACATGATTTCGTTGCGGCGATCTTCCTGGATGGCCAGGCGGATGCGGGCGGCCAGATCGTCGAGCACTTCGTCCCAACTCACTCGCTCCCACTTCCCTTCCCCGCGCTTGCCGACGCGGCGCATCGGATAGCGGATGCGCTCGGAATCGTTGATCTGATTGATTGTGGCGGGGCCCTTGGCGCAATTGCGGCCACGGCTGCCGGGATGAGCGGGATTGCCCTCGAATTTGCGGATGCGGGAGGTGTCCTTGTCGACATAGGCGAGCAGGCCGCAACTGGCTTCACAATTGAAGCAGATGGTGGGGATGAGCGAGTAGCGGCGCTCGACGCGCTCGGGCCAGCGGGTGGGATCGTTTTCGCGCCAGTCGTCCCAACGGCTCGGCGGCGGGAAATTTGTCAATCCGCCGGAAGGGGCGTCAAGTTCGAGAGCGGCGGGATGAAGCGGCTGTTTATCGTTCATGAAGACCTCGTCAACTGAGCGGAACCGATTGGCCGGCCTCGACCCAGAGATGCTCGGCCCACCAGACGCCAATGAGCGCGAGCACCGCGGCCAGAACTGCGGCGACAACGGAACCGGAAAGCAGCGCGAGCACCGAGAAGACGATTGGGAGCACGGCGCCGGCAATGACGGCAAAGAACCAGAAACGGCCACTCAGGTGGCCACTCTTGAGGGCGTGATGGGCGAGCTTGACGTCCTGTGAGACGGCGGGCAGCGCCATTTCGAGGAGCTCCATGGCGAGGCTGGCGATGATCGATGCCAGCAGAATCAGCGACGCGTGGTGAACGATGCCCGGCGCGGCACCCATCGCTACCGCGGCGAGCAGCACACTGGCCGAGCCAGCAACGAACGCTTGCACGAGCAGGTGCCAGATGAAGAGCGGACTCTGCCAGAGATCGCGGCCCTTGGCCTGCGCGAAGAGGAACGCGGAATAGCAAGCGCCGGCAACACCTAGCACCGCCGTAAGCCAAACGAGCGGGGCGGGAACGGCGCCGGCGAAGAAGCCGAGGAGCAGCCAGACAAATGCCGCGGCGCCGTAGGCCATCAGGATCCAGGCGCCGATCACGAGCCAGGAACGAGGATTCGATTTGGTCAGCAGATAGTAGAAACGCTCGGGGCGCTTGAGATCGAAAACGAGCAAGGCGCTAGTGACGCCGAGCGCGACCAGGGCAATCAGTGGGCTGACCACACCAAAGAGCGCGGCAGCAGGAGCGGTTACGGAGGCTCCTCTCAAGGCGAGCAGAATCGCGGCGACCATAAGCGCACCGGCGGCAATCGATTTCGTCCACAGATACGCGCCGATCATCCAGCCCCAGGGAGCGGGATGGGAGACGTCGTAAACCTCGCGCGTGAGTTCGGGATCGAAGGCGGCGACGCTTGTGGGGGCAGTGGGATGTTCCGGGTCCTTGCGGCGATCGGACCAGAAGTCGCCGTTCTGGCGGACGAGGCGAGTTGGCTGGAGCAGGTCGCCTTCGATGCCCACATAAAAGACTTTCGGATTCGTGCCCTTTTGCGGTTTGCGGACGGAGACCTTCTCGGTGGCGACGATGCGGCTGATGCGACTTGCGGGATCGTCGAGGTCGCCGGGAATGATCGCCTGCACGGGGCAGACGATCACGCAGGCGGGCTCTAGGCCGGTCTCGACGCGGTGAGCGCAGAAATTGCATTTGGCCGCGGTGAGCGTGTTCGGGTCGATGTAGAGGGCGTCGTAAGGGCAAGCCTGCATGCAGCTTTTGCAGCCGATGCAGCGACGATTATCGAAATCGACAATGCCATCGGGGCGGTGATGGAGGGCGCGCGTGGGACAGATCTCCACGCACGGGGCGTCTTCACAATGATTGCAGCGGAGCACGCCGAAATGGCGCCGCGTGTGCGGGAACTCGCCCTTTTCGATGTATTTGACCCACGTGCGGAAGACGCCGACGGGGACTTGATGCTCCTCCTTACAGGCCACCGTGCAGGCATGGCAGCCGATACAACGATCCTGGTCGATGGCAAAACCGTAGCGCATTGAGTGAAAAACTCCCGAAGGGTGGCGGAGGCCGAAGAGACTTGCATCCCCCACAAGCGGTGATTGTAACTGCCCTTCGTTTGATGCGCCAACCGGCGGAGAAGGGGGACGGATTGAAGAACGGTCTATGGTCAGCAGTTCGCGTTGACCGTGGCTTGTATCTACCAAGTCATGCAACGCGAAAGTGGGTTGCCAAAGCTGAAGGCTGCGACGCTAGTGAGAGGCGAAATTTACGGCGGTGGTATTCGCGCCGCTGATGACGACGCCAACTCGCTCGGCGGGAGCGGGGACATAGGCGCCCGAGAGCAGCGCGGCGAGTGCGGCGGCGCCGCCTGGTTCGGCGACGAGGCGCGTGGAGTCCCAGAGCGATTGCTGGGCGCGGCGAATGGCCTCGTCGGTGACCAAGACCGGGCGGGCGACGTAAGCCTGTGCAATCGGAAACATCAACCGACCGACCTGACGCGGGGCGAGCGAATCGGCGGCGATGCCGCCGGCAGGGGCGTCGACGGGACGGCCGGCAGCGAGGGCGGCGTGAAGTGTGGGAGCGCCTTCGGGTTCGACGGCGACCACGTGGACCGATCCGGCATACCAGGCGGCGATGCCGCCGATCAGGCCGCCTCCACCCACTGCGACCAGCAGCGTGTCGAGTTGTGGCGCCTGGCGTTGAAGTTCGAGGGCGAGAGTGCCCTGGCCGAGGATGGTTTCCTCCTGATCGTAGGCGTGGATGGTCATGGCGCCAGACTCACGCGCCCATTCCTCGCTGGCGGCGAGGGCGTCGGCGTAGCGTTCGCCGGTGACGACCAAATCAGCGCCGTAATCGCGGATGCGGCGGATTTTAGCCGGCGAGGAAACGGTGGGAACGAAGATCTTGGCGGGCACGGAAAGCTGGCGCGCGGCGTAGGCGACAGCGGCGCCGTGGTTGCCGCCGGAGGCGGCGACGACGCCGGCGGCGGGGACTTCGCGCAGGAGAAGATTGGCGAAGGCGCCACGCGTCTTGAACGAGCCGCCGTGCTGGAGATGTTCAAGCTTCAAGGTGAGCGGGAAAGGGACGAGGCCGAAATCGGCGCCGCTGAGTTCGAGAATCGGAGTGACGCGGATGTGCGGGAGGATGGCACGGTAGGCGGATCCGATGGCATGGCGACTGATGGCGGCGATGGGCGGTCTCCTTTCGTCTGCAATGCGTAATGAGGATACGACAGATTCGTAAAGAAATGAGAGCAGAGGACCTCAAATTTGAAATTTGAGATTTCAGAAGAAAAGCGCGGGAAACGAGCGGCACGGGGCGGAAGTGAGCAAATCTGAGATTGCAGAAGCATGACGGGAGGACAGGCGATCTCAAATCTGAAATTTGAAATTTCAAAGAAAAGCGGCGAACGGGTGCGGTCAGCGGGCTATGCCGGATGCCGGAGCAGGTGCCAGCAATCCTGAGCGATGGCCCAGTCTTCCTGGGCGGTGAGGACGAGGACGCAGACCTGGGAATCGGGCATCGAGATGTCGGCGTCGACGGGGTGGCCGGCGTTTTTCTGCGCGTCGAGGCGGAGGCCGAGGAAGGCGAACGGCTCGCAGGTGGCGGCGCGGACCTCGGGCGAATTTTCGCCGATGCCGGCGCTGAAAACGAGCGCGTCGAGGCCGCCGAGCGAGGCGAGCATCGAGCCGATGAAATGACGGAGGCGATGGACGAAGACGTCGAAGGCGAGGCGGGCGCGGGGATTTCCCTGCTTCATGGCGGCGACGACGTCGCGCATGTCACTCGAAACGCCCGAGAGCCCGATGAGTCCGGATTCGCGATTGAGGATGCGGTCGAGATCGTCGGCGGTGTAGCCGTGCTTGCGGACGAGATGAATCAAGATGCCGGGATCGATCGACCCGGAGCGGCTACCCATCATCAGGCCTTCGAGCGGGGTGAAACCCATGGTGGTGTCGATGCTGCGGCCGGCACGGATGGCGGCAAGAGAGCAGCCGTTGCCGAGATGGCAAGTGATCAGGCGCAGATCGGCAGGATCGCGACGGAGGAGGCGGGCGGCACGGCCGGCGCAGTAGCGATGGTTGATTCCGTGGAAGCCATAGCGCTGAATGCCCTCGTCGAGCCATGCGTAGGGGCCGGGATAGACCGCCGCTTCGCGCGGCAGTGTGCGGTGGAAGGCGGTGTCGAAGACGGCGACTTGCGGCACCTGGCCGAGCGCGCGCTCGACCATGCGAATGCCGCGAACCTCGGCACGGTTGTGCAGCGGCGCGATCGAGGAGAAGCGAGTGATTGCTTCGATGACCTCGGAAGTGACGCGCGCCGGCTCGCGGAAATCGGCGCCGCCGTGAACGATGCGATGGCCGACGACGTCGATTTCGCCGGGACCGGAGACGGCAGACGCCTCACCTTCCCACAAACCGTGGAGCATGCGCGCGACCATTTCTTCGCGGGATTCCACGGGATGGCGCTCGCGGCGGGTCTGGCCGGCGGCGTTGTGGATGCGCATCTCGGCGACGCCTTCGGCGGTGCCCCACTCGATGCGGGCTTCCCAGAGCGGAGCGGGAGGATCGGCGGGGAGCGGGGCGGTGAGATGGTAGAGGCAGCATTTTTGGCTGCTGGAGCCGGAATTGAGCACGAGGGCTTTCATGAGAGGCGCTCGCGGGGGCGATGGGTGTGAAACGAAGGGAGGGGCGACGGCGAGACGCCGGCGCTACGGGGAGCCGAGATTTCAGCGCGGCGCGACGAGGGGAAAGGGCACAGGCTGAAGCCTGTGCCACTGGAGCCGGGGACGCATGTAAGGGTGGGACTGAAAAAGGGCAAAGGCGCATGGACAAGGGTGTCGGTGCCACTGGAGACCTGCGATCGGGAGGCGTACGGGCCGAGGGCTGCGCCACGGGCGAACGCCGATCGGGAGGCGCGGAAAGGCGCACGGGCTGAAGCCCGTGCCACGGGCGGCCGTGGCACGGGAGAACGCGGCGGCGAGTTCTTTAGCCACATGGCTAGTAAGGCCATTTCCAGTTGCGGATTTCGGGCATGTCGTTGCCGTGCTCGATGATGTACTGCTTGTGATCGACCAAGCGATCGCGAACGAACTGCTTGAAATGACCACTGAGGCGCTGGAGACGTGGAATGCGATCGACGGTATCCGAGGCGAGGTGGAAGCGATCGAGATCGTTGAGCACGGTCATGTCGAAGGGGGTGGTGGTGGTGCCTTCCTCCTTGTAGCCGCGGACGTGGAGATTGTCGTGATTGTGGCGGCGGTAGGTGAGGCGGTGAATCAGCCAGGGATAGCCGTGATAGGCGAAGATGATCGGGCGGTCGGTGGTGAAGATGGAATCGAAATCGCGGTCGGAAAGGCCATGGGGATGCTCGGTGGAGGGCTGGAGGGTCATCAGATCGACCACGTTGACGACGCGGAGTCGGATATCGGGAAAATGCTGGCGGAGCAAATCGACGGCGGCGAGGGTTTCGAGCGTGGGGACGTCGCCGGCGCACGCCATGACGGCGTCGGGCTCGGCGCCCTGATCGTTACTCGCCCAATCCCAGATGCTGATGCCGACGGTGCAATGGCGGATGGCGGCGTCCATTGGGAGCCATTGGAGTGAAGGCTGCTTGCCGGCGACGATGACGTTGACGTAGTTGCGCGAGCGGAGGCAGTGGTCGGCAACCGAGAGCAGCGTGTTGGTATCTGGCGGGAGATAAACGCGAACGATGTCGGCTTTTTTGTTGATGACGTGGTCGATGAAGCCGGGGTCCTGGTGGGAAAAGCCGTTGTGATCCTGGCGCCAGACGTGGGAGGTGAGCAGGTAGTTGAGCGAGGCGATCGGGCGACGCCAGGGGATGTGGCTGCTGACCTTCAGCCACTTGGCGTGCTGATTGAACATCGAATCGACGATGTGGATGAAGGCTTCATAGCAGGAGAAGAAGCCGTGGCGGCCGGTGAGCAGATAGCCCTCAAGCCAGCCCTGGCAAAGATGCTCGCTCAAGACCTCGAGGACGCGGCCCTCGGGTGAAAGATTATCGTCGGTGGGAACGAAGGGACCGGTGAACATCTTGCCGGTGGCTTCGAAAAGGGCATTGAGGCGGTTGGAACTGGTTTCGTCGGGGCCAAAGACGCGGAAGGTCTGCGGGTTGAATTTCATGATGTCGCGCAGGAAGCGGCCGAGGACGCGGGTGGCTTCGGCGACGGAGACGCCGGGATTGGGCACAGGCACGGCGTAGTCGCGGAAATCAGGCATCTGGAGATCGCGCAGCAGGCGGCCGCCGTTGGCGTGGGGATTGGCACCCATGCGGCGGTTGCCCTGAGGGGCAAGGGCGGCGAGTTCAGGGCGGAAGGTGCCGTTTTCGTCGAAGAGTTCCTCAGGGTGGTAACCCTTCATCCATTCCTCGAGCAGCTTGAGGTGATGAGGGTTGTTAGCGGCTTCGGGGATGGGAACCTGGTGGGCTCGATAGGTGCCCTCGACCGGCAGGCCGTCGACCTGCTTGGGCCCGGTCCATCCTTTGGGTGTGCGAAGAACGATCATGGGCCAGACGGGCCGGCCGGAGAAGCCGTTCGCGCGGGCCTCTTTCTGGATGGCGTGGATTTCGTCGATGACGATTTCAAGAGTGGCGGCCATTTTCTGGTGCATGGCGCCGGGTTCGTCGCCTTCGACGAAGACGGGGCGGTAGCCGTAGCCGGTGAAGAGATTGGTCAGCTCCTCGTCGGTGAGGCGACCGAGCACGGTGGGGTTGTTGATCTTGTAGCCGTTGAGATGGAGCACGAGCAGGACAGCGCCATCACGAACGGGATTGAGGAACTTGTTGGAATGCCAGCTGGTGGCGAGCGGGCCGGTTTCCGCTTCGCCGTCGCCAACGACGCAGCAGGCGAGCAGATCCGGATTATCAAAGACCGCGCCGTAGGCATGAGCGATCGAATAGCCGAGCTCCCCTCCCTCGTGAATCGAGCCGGGGGTTTCCGGAGCGACATGGCTGGGAATGCCGCCGGGAAACGAGAACTGCTTGCAGAGGCGCTGGAGGCCGCGCTCGTTGCGCGGAACGCTGGAATAGAGCTCGCTGTAGGTACCTTCCAAGTAGGTGTTGGCAACGAGGCCAGGACCGCCATGGCCGGGGCCGGTGATGAAGATGACATTGAGGTCGTGCAGACGGATCATGCGGTTGAGATGGACGTAGATGAAATTGAGACCGGGTGTGGTGCCCCAGTGGCCGAGCAGGCGCGTCTTGACGTGTTCGGAGCGAAGCGGCTCGCGCAGGAGCGGATTATCGCGGAGATAGATCTGGCCGACGGAGAGATAGTTGGCGGCGCGCCAATAGGCGTTGAGTTTTTCGAGTTCGTCGGCGGGAATGGGCTCAGGTTGAGCCGGGAGATGGTAGCTGGCGACGGGATTCCGAGCCATGATGATGCCCCCTTTCTGAAGCTTGTTGCGTGGCCACGGGTTTCGGGGGCTGAAGCCCCGGTGGGTCCGTGGGCCTTGGGTCGCGAGTGAAGCTGCGACCTACAAAGAAAACTGTGCTCTCCCGCAGGCTGCGGAGCCGCGTGCGCCGCTCCTCTTTACGATACGCCGCGGCACGTGCCGCACTGAAGAGCGGCGCTACAGGGCCGTGAAGCAAGAGCCGACAGCGACGAAAAACGGCGCGGTCCGCCATGCAACAATGACTAATGGCGTGCGCCGCGAGCGCTGGTTACGGCGAGCCGCAGCCGAGAATGGGCGCGTAGAAACCGGTGGCATACTCCTTGGCCATGCGACGCGTACTGAACGCCGGGGCAACGCTCTCGATGGCCGCCTTCATGAAAGCAACGAAATCATGCGGAATACCGTCGTCCGAGCGACGGTAATAGAGCGGCACGATCTCCTCTTCGAGGAGGCGATAGATTGCCTCGGCATCCGATTTGGTGCGGTCGTCGGCGGGGGTATCCGCGCCAAAGGCCCAGCCGTTATGCCCGTTGTAGCCCTCGATCCACCAGCCGTCGAGGATGGAGAGGTTCGGCACGCCGTTGACGGCGGCTTTCATGCCGCTTGTACCGCTGGCCTCGAGCGGGGGGAGCGGATTGTTGAGCCAGACGTCGACGCCGCGAACGATGTGCATCGCGAGTTCCTGGTCGTAGTCCTCGACAAAAGCCAGCCGGCCGCCGAATTCGTTTTCCTGGGCGAGGCGAAAGATTTTCTGAATCAGGCGCTGGCCCTCGACGTCGGAGGGGTGGGCCTTGCCGGCGAAAACGATTTGCACCGGGTGCCAGGAATCGAGCAGTAAACGCTTGAGTCGATCAAGATCGAGAAGGATGAGATCGGGACGCTTGTAGGAGGTGAAGCGGCGCGCAAAGCCAATGGTGAAAATTTCGGGATCGAAAAGGGCGCCGAAGGCGACGACGCTTTCTGCGCGGACATGGTTCCCCTGCCAGCGGCGGCGGGCGCGCTCGTTGATCTCGTCGAAAAGCGATGCTTTCAGATTGAGATGGGCGCGCCAGAGGGCGGAATCGGGAATCTTGGCGACCGGTTTCCAGATGCCGGTGCGGTCCTCTTCTTCGCGCCAGGCGGGGCCGAGATGGCGATCGAACAGCGGCTGCAGGCCGAGCGGATCGATCCACGTGGAGAGATGGACGCCGTTGGTGATGGCGGAGATCGGGACCTCGTCGACTTTCTTTTCGGGCCAGACGCTGTGCCACATTTCCCGGGCCACCTCGCCATGGCGTCGGCTGACGGCGTTGGAGCGGCCGGCCATGCGAAGAGCGAAGACGGTCATATTGAAACCGGCGGCGGGGTCGTCGGGATTGACGCCGAGATCGAAGACGCGACGGCAATCGGCGCTGAGGCGGGCGTGGGTTGGAGCGAAATATTTTTCCATCATGGCGAAGGGAAAGACGTCGGTACCGGCGGCGACTGGGGTGTGAGTAGTGAAAATCGAACCGGCACGGACACGAGCTACCGCGTCGACGAAGTTCAGGCCCTGCTCGCTCCACTGGCACAACCACTCGATAAAGGCGAGCGCCGGATGGCCCTCGTTGATGTGAATGGCGGCCGGGCGGATGCCGAGGGCATCGAGCACGCGCATGCCGCCAATGCCGAGGACGATTTCCTGGCGGAGGCGCTGCTCAGGATTGGTGGCGTACAGGTGGTGGGCGATGGCGCGATCCCAGGGCTGGTTGACCTCGAGATCGGTATCGAGGAGGTAGACGGGGACGCGGCCAACGTCGGCGCGCCAGACGGCGACGTGGACCGGGGGATCGAAAAGCGGGACCTCGACAACGACCGGGCGACCCTGGGAATCGAGGACGGCGGAGATGGGATCGTAGGTGCGGTCGAGATTCTGCTCCTCGTCTTCCTGCCGGCCGTCGTCGCGAATCTTCTGGGTGAGGTAGCCGCGGGAATAGATGAGGCCAACGGCGACGGCGGGAACAGCGAGATCACTCAATTCCTTGATGTAGTCACCGGCGAGGACGCCGAGACCGCCAGCGTAGAGCGGCAGCGAGGAGTGGAAGGCGTACTCGGCGGAGAAATAGGCAAGCAGAGAAGTGGCGCCGGGACATTGGGAGGCAAACCAGCCGGTACGCGAAGTGACGTTGGCGTCGAAATGATCGATCACGGAATCGTAGAGGGCGAGGAAGTCGGAATCGGCCGCGGCGCTTTCGAGCACTTCGGCCGGAAGCGAGGCGAGCATGCGGACGGGATTTTCCTCGTTTTCGCGCCAAGCGCGGAGGTCGATGGCGCGGAACAGTTCCCATGCCTGGCGGTGCCAGCTCCACCAGAGGTTGTAGGCGAGGCGTTCCAGACCGCGGATGCGCTCGGGGAGATGAGGGAGGCGGGTGGTCGGAGGGTCACTTGATTCCATGGACGTCACGATCCTTCCCGGCGGGCCAGCAGAATGGCGCTGGAACGCGGGGCGAGCCGATAGAAATTCTGGTTTTCCAGCAGTGGTTCCTGGTCCGGAGCAAACAGGTCCTGCGGCGGCTGACGAAAGGTGTCGGCGGCCAGGCGCCAGGAACCACGACCGGGCGCGGGCGGCACAGCGAAAGAGACGGGCTCGGGTCCGGCGTTGAAAAGCAGGCAAAGATCGGATTCCTCACGGCCGAAGATAAGGCAGGCGAGCGCGAGATCATCGGGGTTCCGCCAGTCGGGAGTCGAGCCGCCTGGATTGAACCAGCGAAGATCGGCGTCGGCGTAGAAGGTAGGACGACGGAGCACCGGATGGGCGCGGCGGAATGCGATCATGCCGCGGGTGAAGCGGTGAATTTCGCGGTGACGCTCAACCAGGCGCCAGTCGTACCAGGAGATCTCGTTGTCCTGACAATAGGCGTTGTTGTTGCCGAGCTGGGTGCGGCGGAACTCGTCGCCGCCGAGCAGCATCGGGACGCCGCGCGAGACGAAAAGAGTGAGAAGCAAATTCTTGATCAGGCGCTTACGGAGGGTTTCGACAGCGGGATCGTCGGCCGGCCCCTCAACGCCGCAATTGTTGCTTTCGTTGTAGTCGGAGCCGTCGTGATTGCTTTCGCCATTGGCTTCGTTGTGCTTGCGGGAGTAGCTGACGAGGTCGTTGAGGGTGAAGCCGTCGTGGCAGGTGATGAAATTAACGCTGGCGGCGGGCGTCTTTCCCGACGGCTGGTAGAGATCGGAGCTGCCGCAGAGGCGGCTGGCAAAGTCGCCGACGCCGTCGGGCCGGCCGAGCCAAAAGCGGCGGACATCGTCGCGGAAACGGCCGTTCCATTCGGCCCAGCGGTGCTCGGAAAAGCTGCCGACCTGGTAGGCGCCGCCAGCATCCCAGGCCTCTGCGATCAGCCCCACGTCGCGGAGGATCGGGTCCTCGGCGAGGGATTCGAGCAGAGGCGCATCGGGGAGAAGACGGCCATCCCGGCCCCGCCCGAGCACCGAAGCGAGATCGAAGCGGAAGCCGTCGACGTGCATCTCGGTGACCCAGTAGCGGAGGACACTGCGAATGAACTGGCGAACGATGGGGTGGTTGGCGTTGAGGGTGTTGCCGGTGCCTGTGAAGTCGAGATAGCGGCGCGGATCGGCTTCGTCGAGCAGGTAGAAGATGGAATTGTCGATGCCGCGTAGGCAGAGGGTGGGACCGAGCTCGTTGCCCTCGGCGGTGTGATTGAGCACGACGTCGATGATCACCTCGATGCCAGCCTGGTGGAAGGCCTGGATCATCTGCTTGAATTCGAGCTTCTGCTCGCCAGCGGAGCCGAGGCTGGAGTAGGAGGCTTTTGGAGCGACGAAAGCGACGGGATTGTAGCCCCAGTAATTGCGCAGGCGTTCACCCGTCGCGGGATTGACGCGCAGCAGCTCGTGCTCGTTGAATTCCTGGACGGGCATCAGCTCGAGCGTAGTGATGCCGAGCGACTGGAAATAAGGGATGAGCTCGACGAGGCCGCGATAGGTGCCGGGGTGCGCCACGCCGGAGGAGGGGTGGATCGTGGCGCCGCGGACATGGGTTTCATAGATGATGCTATCGGAGGGGGAGTGGCCTAGTGGGCGATCGCCGGCCCAGTTGAAATGGTTGTGGGTGAAGACGCACTTTGGCATCCGGGCGGCGTCATTTTCGGCGGAGCGGACGTCTTCGGGCGGCGTGGCGTCGGGATCGTAGCCGCGCGCAGGGCCGAAATCCCAGTGATCGACGGCGGCGATTGCCGTAGCGAAGGGGTCGAGCAAGAGTTTACAGGGATTGAAGCGCTGGCCGGAGGCGGGCTCATAGGGACCTTCGACGCGGAAGGCGTAGAGCTGACCCTGGGAAATACCGCGAACCCAGACGTGCCAGACATCGCCGGTGCGATGCCGCTCGGGATCGAGATCGATGACGCGAGTGGGCTTGGCGTCGCCGGCGTGATCGTAGAATTCGAGCCGAACACGGGTGGCGTGGCGGCTGGTGAGCGAGAAATTGACGCCGTCGGCATGGGGCTCGGCACCCCAGAGCAGCGGACGGCCGTCACGGACGTCGGCGCTCTCGGAGAGTTGTGCGAGTTGGTCGGCGAGACACGGTTTGGTGGTCACATCAGCCATAGCGATTCGACCCGGTTGCACGGCTTACCGGACCCGGAGGGGTTCGGAAGCCCATGCGCCCCGAAACTCAGGGACTGGAGACAGTGTAGTCTTCCGGCGCCGATCAGGGAATGGCCGCGCGAGGGTGCTCCGGCATGCAGCACACGCGGCGGCGTCTTCAGATCTGGTGCGGGCGGCCGGAGAAGACGTTGTAGAGCCAAGCAAACAGAAAACCCGCGACCGCTCCGTCAACGAGCCCATCTCCCGTGCCGATGAGCACGTCGGGGAAGCTTCGCGACGCATGAAACCAAGGATACACGGAGCTGATCATCCGAAGAAAGTTCATACCGTAATCGGGGAAGGCCAGATTCAGGAGCCCGACGAACAGGATGCAGCCGCCCCAGAGAAAGGCGGCGGCCAGGGTCATGCCCCTCATCGACAGTTTCACGATTTTTCCTCCCTCGGGAATATTCACGCCCCACGGCAGGCGGCGGTGGCGCTTTTGGCGCCCGCGGCGTCCGGCTGTGGATCGAAAAAGCGATAGGCAACCAGCTTGACACGATCGTTCAGCAGAAACCAGGCAAGCGCGTAGCCCCAGACGAAGAGCGCCCAGCCCCAACTCAGCGGCGCCATGAACAGGCCGAAGACGGCGATCAGCGTGGCTACCGTCTGCGTGCCGAGCACGGCGGCCAGCAGGATGCGCGCCGGACGAATCGCCCAGAAGGGGCGACGAGTACGCGTGAGGAAGATCGTCAGGTGACCGGCGACCGAGAGTTTGAGGTACATCAGCGTCTGGACCGTCTCGCGACCGAGGTGAAAAACGCGCTCGCCCAGATAGAACATGCCGAAGGAGGAAACGACGCCGATGACGCCGAGCACGGTGGCAATGCCGAGGACGACCGGCATATTCCAGGCTTCGGGGCGATTATCGTAGCGCACGCGATCGTAGGCGATCGAAAGGATGGCGCCATCGTTGAGAATCGCCAGGAGCACGATCATGACCGGGGTGACCGGGTAGAAATTGAAGACGAGAATGGCAAGGGTCATGAAGAACAGCACGCGAATGGTTTCGGCGATGCGGTAGATCGCGTAGCTGTTCATGCGCTGGAACATCTTGCGACTTTCCTTGATCGCGCGAACGATCACCGAGAGGCCCGAAGCGAGCAGCACGATGTCGGCTGCGGCGCGGGCGGCATCGGTGGCGCCGGAGACGGCGATGCCTGCATCGGCCTGCTTTAGCGCGGGAGCATCGTTGACGCCGTCGCCGGTCATGCCGACGATGTGCTTGCTTTGCTGCAGCAGTTCGACGATGTGGAATTTGTGCTCGGGAAAGACCTGGGCGAAGCCGTCGGCCTGTTCGATGGTGGTGGCGGCGTGCTCTTTCATCGATCCATCGGACGCGGTGAGAACGGAGGCGTCGGCAATCCGGGAGCCAAGGCCGAGCTGGCCGGCGATTTCGCGAGCAATGGCGATCTGGTCGCCGGTGACCATTTTCACGCCGATGCCCATTTGTGCGGCGGTCTCGATGGTCGCTTTCGAATCCTCACGCGGGGGATCGTACAGGGGCAAGACGCCGAGAAAACGCCAGGGGCCGTCCGGCTCAGTGCGGGCAACGCCGAGCGAGCGGAAACCGCGAGCGGCGAATTGGGTGACCGCGCGATCGACGGAAGGGCCGACGCGAGCGGCGTCGGCGGCCATGGCGAGGATGACTTGCGAGGCGCCCTTGCTGACGCGGAAGGAAGCGCCGGACGGTCCCTCGACGGCAGCTTCTGTGCGTTTGTGGACGGGGTCGAAGGGCTGGAAGTGGGTGATGCGGAACGGGCGCACGCTTTGCTTGTCGGCGAGGCCGGCGAGCACGGCGAGATCGATCGGATCCTGATCCTCGGCACGGGAAGCCAAGGCGGCAGCGAGAATAACCTCGTCGGGACGCACTCCTTCGGCGCAGAAGGGCGCGGCAAGGGTGAGTTTGTTCTGGGTGAGTGTGCCGGTCTTGTCGCAGCAGAGTACGTCGATGCCGGCCAGTTCCTCCATCGCCTCGAGGTGGGTGACGATGGCCTGAAAATGGGCGAGCGTGCGCGAGCCGACCGCCATCGTCACCGAGAGCACCGCGGGCATGGCGACCGGAACGGCGGCAACGGTGAGCACGAGCGCGAATTCCAGCGTGGTGGCCGTGCGGTTGCCGCGGAGGAAAGCCACAACCAGGATCAGAATCACCAGCGCCAAGGCAAGCAAGATCAGATAGTCGCCAATCTTCAGGACGGCACGCTGGAAGTGGCTGACCGCGTGCGCGCGCTCAACCAAGCTGGCCGTCTTGCCGAAATAGGTATTCGCGCCGGTGGCGCAGACGAGCGCGTCACTTTCCCCTTGCTTGAGCACGGAACCGGAATAGATCGTTTCGCCAGGCTTGCGGCTGACCGGCAGCGATTCGCCGGTGAGCGCCGACTGATCTATTTCTACCGGGTCGCCGTCGAGCAGGCGGGCATCGGCGGGGATGACGTCGCCAATCCGGACGCGAATGCGGTCGCCGGGAACCAGTTCGCGGGCGGGGAGGGTGGTCCAGGCGCCGTCGCGCAGGACGCGGGCCTGCAGGGCGAGGCGGGCCTTGAGCGCGGCAACGGCGTTGCCAGCCTGGCTTTCTTCCCAGAAGCCGACGCCGGCGTTCATCAGCAGCAGCGCGAGGATGATGTAGAAATCTTCCCAGTGGCGCACGAGGGCCGAGAGGATCGCGGCAACCTCGATCATCCAGGGAATCGGGCCCCAAAAATAGGACAGGAATTTCAGGATCGGCTGGACGGTTTTTTCGGGAAGCTCGTTGAAGCCGTAGCTGGCGAGGCGGGCCTGGGCTTCGGCTTGCGTCAGGCCGGTCTCCGGGGCCCGGAGCCGAGCGCGGAGATCCTCCAGGCTCAGGGCAGCCACGTCCGCAGTGGCGGTGGACGCCGAAGCGGCAGGCGAGGCTGCGAGCTGGGATCGATCTGGAATGGCGTTCCTCCCCGCATCAACGCGCGGAGACGATGCGCACCACGAGGACCGAGCAGTGCGCGTGATGGACGACCGCGTCCGAGACGCTGCCCATCAGGAAACGTTTGACTCCCCGGTGGCCGTGGGAACCGACGACGATCAGGTCGGCTTTCCAGCGTGCGGCGACGTCGACGATCTTGCCGCGCGGTTCACCCTGCACAACCGACGCGGCTACCTTGTAGCCTTTGGCCCGAAGCTGCTGGGCGATTCTCGTGACGAGCGCGACACCCCTTTTGCGCTGGGCTTCCCAAATCAGGCGGAGATTGGGACTGTAACCACCCATGCCACGAGCGACCAGAACCGATGGCGGTTCAACAACGTGCAGGACGCGGAGTCGGGTGGCCCGCGGCGGAGCGAGCTTGAGGATGGCTCGGGTGGCTGCCTGGGAAAATTTGGAGTCGTCGATGGCAAGCAGGATTTTCATATCCCCTCCCCGATGTGGAGTGCAAACCGTGGGCCGTATGGGCTGACTCTTTATCTTCTATTGTGCCAAGGAGTTGGCCAGGACGGAGGCGGTTTTCCGAGAAAATCGGGACGGGAAATCACACAACGCGGCGTGGGAAATGACATCCGGAGAGGCGCGAGGCTTGTATTTGTGGCTGCGCCAATAGCCGGCACGCGGGTTGGGCTGCCTTGTGCCAGGCTCGACTATGACGACAAGCAAGAAAGCAGGGCCAATGGTCGGGGCACCTCTGTCCGTGGTTCCAAAATGGGGCAGAGGAGAGACGGAATGAGAGGGTGGCGTGGTGTGCAACGGCGAAGTGCGCGAAAGACGCACGGGAATTCGGGTGCTGTTCAATCCTTGCGAGAGAGCATGGGCGGCGGGGGTAGAATCGCGACAGAGACTCAGGAGGAAAACGCCGTGGCTATTCATCCACTTGCGGGCAAGCCCGCCACTCGGGACATGCTGATCGACGTCGAAAAGTTGCGGCGGGAGTATTTCGAGCGCCGACCGGACCTGGGCGAGCCGAGCCAGCAGGTGAGCTTCGGGACCAGCGGCCATCGTGGCACGCCGAGCGACGGGAGCTTCACGGAAGCGCACATCCTCTCGATCGCGCAGGCGATCTGCGACTACCGGCAGAGCGAAGGGATCGACGGACCGCTGTTCATGGGCAAGGACACGCACGCGCTATCCGCACCGGCCGAGCAGACGGCGCTCGAAGTGTTGGCCGCCAACGGCGTCGAAACGCGCACTCAAACCGGCGACGGCGTGACGCCGATTCCCGCCGTTTCGCGCGCGATCCTCGTCCACAACTTTGCAAGCAAAGGCGGACAGGCCGACGGGATCATCATCAGTCCATCTCACAATCCGCCGGGCGACGGCGGGTTCAAGTACAACCCGCCGAACGGAGGACCGGCGGAGACGCGAGTGACAGCGTGGATCGAGCGGCGGGCCAACGAGCTGTTGCGCGCGGGGAATCGCGAGGTAAAGCGCGTCGCGTTTGCCGCAGCGAAGAAAGCGGCGACGACGCGCGAGCACGATTTCCTGACGCCTTACGTGAGGGATCTGGCGCGTGTCGTCGACATGGATGCGATCCGGCGTGCGGGACTGCGGCTGGGCGTCGATCCGCTAGGGGGAGCGGCGCTCGGCTACTGGGAACCGATCAACGCACTCTATGGACTAAACATCGAGGTGGTGAATACCAGGCTCGATCCGGCATTCGGCTTCATGACGCTGGATCACGACGGGAAAATCCGCATGGACTGCTCGAGCCCGTACGCGATGGCGAAGCTGGTGGGGCTGAAGGACCGCTTCGACGTGGCCTTTGGGAACGACCCGGATTCGGACCGGCACGGGATCGTGACGCCTTCGGCCGGGCTGATGAATCCGAACCATTTTCTGGCGGTGGCGATCGGCTACCTGCTCAAGGAACGACCGGAATGGCCGCGGGAAGCGGCGGTGGGAAAAACGTTGGTGAGCAGCAGCATGATCGACCGTGTGGTGGCGGAAGCGGGGCGACGGCTGTACGAGGTTCCCGTGGGATTCAAATGGTTTGCGCCAGGACTCTTCGACAGCAGCCTGTGTTTTGGCGGCGAGGAGAGCGCCGGCGCGAGTTTTCTGCAAAAAGACGGGCGTGTGTGGACGACCGACAAGGACGGCGTGTTGATGGATCTGTTGGCCGCGGAAATCACCGCGAAAACAGGAAGCGATCCGGGGAAACGGTACGAGGAGCTGACGGCGCGTTTCGGCGTACCCTGCTACAAGCGGCTGGACTTGCCCGCGACTGTGGGACAAAAAGAAGCGCTCAAGAAACTGCAGCCGCAAGCGGTGGAAGCGAAGCAACTCGGCGGAGAACCGATCACGGCTACGCTGACGCGGGCGCCGGGAAACGGGGCGGGCATCGGCGGGCTGAAAGTGGTGGCCAAGAACGGATGGTTTGCGGTGCGGCCCTCGGGAACGGAAAACATCTGCAAGATCTACGGGGAGAGTTTTCGCGGCGCGGCGCACCTGGATTCGATTCTGGAGGAAGCACGGGAGATCGTAAGGCAGGTGATGGGCGAGGCGTAGCAGCGCTTGGAGAGATTTTCGAGCGCGCAGGAGCGGAAGACTGTGTCATCGGAGAATTGAGACCTGGGAGGAAGAACGTGAAAGCTTGCCTGCTGCGCGGGAACGCGCCAATCGAGACGAACCCACTGGCATTCACCGACGTTGAAGCGCCACGACCAGCGAAGGGAGAAGTGCTGGTAAAGGTAAACTGCTGCGGAGTGTGCCGCACGGATTTGCATGTGGTGGAAGGGGAATTGCCAAGAGGGAAAATGCCGGTGATTCCGGGGCATCAGGTGGTGGGAGTGGTGGAAAGAACGGGTGAAGGCGCACGGCGCTTTCAGCCCGGTGCGCGGGTGGGTATCGCGTGGCTGCACCAGACCGACGGCACTTGCCGCTATTGCCTCGAAGGCGAGGAGAACCTGTGCGACAACCCCTCGTTCACGGGGTACACGGCCGACGGCGGATATGCCGAGCAGATCGTGGCACCGGAGGATTTCGTCTACCCGATCCCGGAGGCTTTCGCCGACGAGCAGGCGGCGCCGCTGCTGTGCGCGGGGATCATCGGCTTCCGGTCGCTGCGGCTCTCGGGAATCGAACGAGGCGGGCGGCTGGGCTTTTACGGCTTTGGCGCGGCGGCGCACGTGGCGATCCAGGTGGCGCAGCACTGGGGCGTGACCGTTTACGCTTCGACGCGCGACGAACGGCACCAGCGACTGGCGCGTGAACTGGGCGCGGTGTGGGCCGGGGGAACATTTGACGCACCACCGGAAAAACTCGACGCGGCGATCATCTTTGCACCGGCAGGCGAGATCGTGCCAGCTGCGCTCGGCGCGCTGCGCAAAGGCGGCACGCTGGTGTGCGGCGGAATTCACATGAGCCCGATTCCGCAATTCAGCTACGACCTGCTGTGGGAAGAGCGGGTGATTCGCAGCGTGGCCAATAACACGCGGCAGGATGGCGAGGATTTCCTGAAGGTGGCGGCGGAGATTCCGATCAAAACGCACGTGGAGGTTTTTCCACTCGCCGAAGCGAATCGGGCACTGAATTCGCTGAAAAACGACGCGATCGAGGGCGCGGCGGTGCTGCGAGTGCGGAACGGATGAAGCGACGGTGCGAACGCGCTACCGCATAAACAGAATGGCGATGACAGAATGAAGTGACCGTCCAGGCGTTTTGCCATCTTCGGCTTGGCGATCCGGTGCGGATGAGGGAGGATCATTTGACCTCGGCGACCGGACGCGAAATAAAAGGCCGACTCCGAATCGCTCGTTTCCCGCTGCCACGAATCCTGCCGCAAGGTGCAAAATGTGGCAAAGGGAATGAAGCGGATACCCTGCTGTTGACATCCAAAAAGAGAACCTTCATGCATGGCGAACGGGCGGTTCGAGCCTGAACGGAACCCCCATCGACAAATAACAGGCCCAAGGTACACCAATCGAAGGGGAGTGGTTCCCTTCTCTGCCGGAGGAAATTTCCACCGGAGGAAGTTAACGGCGGCAGGAACGACGGGCGACCCGAAAAAAAAATAAAAGCTCGGGAGGGGGAAGATGGCAAGCACGCAGCACGCGAGGGGGGCATTTTCGGATCTTCGCGACGAACTCGCCCGGGCCAGAGAGCGCGCCGGTCGCTTGTTCAACGTAGTGAAAACTGAATACCTCTACGAGCGACCGATTCCGGAGCGGCACCGAATCATTTTCTACCTCGGCCATCTGGAAGCCTTCGACTGGAATCTGCTGCGGGAAGCGAGCGGGTGCCGTGCGCCATGGCGGCCGGAGCTGGACAAGCTCTTCGCCTTTGGTATTGATCCGGTGGACGGCGGCTTGCCGACCGACCGGCCGGAGGAGTGGCCGCGGCTCGAGGAGGTGCGGCAGTACAACGAGGAGATTCGGCAAGAACTCGACACAGGAATTGAGCGGGCGCTCGGGGCTGCGAAGGGAAACGGCGCCGAAATCGAGCAACTGATGCACGTGGCGATCGAGCACCGGCTGATGCATGAAGAGACGCTCTCGTACATGCTGCAGCAGCTGCCTTACGAACAAAAACGAAGCCAGGAACAAGCACCGACACCGGCCGCGCACGGCGGGGCCGGAACGATGGTCGAGATTCCCGAGGGCCGGGTCACGCTGGGGCTTTCGCGGAGCGACGCGGCTACGTTTGGCTGGGACAACGAGTACGAAACGCACCAGGTGGACGTGCCCGCTTTTGCGATTGACCGGTACATGGTGACGAATGGGGAGTATCGCAAATTCGTCGAGGCAGGCGGGTACGAGAATCGGGAGCTGTGGACGGCGTCGGCGTGGGAGTGGAGATGCCGGGAGAACATTCGCCATCCGCTGTTCTGGAAATCGGAGGGCGGGCGCTGGCTGTGGCGCGGCATGTTTGAGGAGATTCCACTGCCGGCGGACTGGCCGGTCTACGTGAGCCATGCCGAGGCGAGCGCTTATGCGCGCTGGGCAGGCAAGAAACTGCCGAGCGAAGCGCAATGGCAGCGAGCCGCCTACGGGACACCGGAGGGCAAGGAGCGAGCATATCCGTGGGGCAATGAGGCGCCGACGGCGCTATACGGGAATTTCAATTTCGCGCGGTGGGACCCAGCGCCCGCGAACGCCTATCCGGAAAGCAGCAGTGCGTTTGGCGTCGAGGGCCTGCTCGGAAACGGATGGGAGTGGACGGCGAGTGCTTTCGGGCCGTTCCCGGGGTTCGCAGCGTTTCCTTTCTATCCCGGCTATTCGGCGAATTTTTTCGACGGCAAACATTTCACGATGAAGGGCGGATCTTCGCGGACGGCGACGTGCATGCTGCGGCGGACGTTCCGCAACTGGTTTCAGGCGCACTATCCGTACGTTTACGCGGGGTTTCGCTGCGTTTCCGCCTGACATTCCGGAACGAGAGGGGGGACTCGATGCCGACAGGAACCACCGACGAGAGTGCGGTTGCCGAATTCGCCGCGGATGTGCGCAGCGGCTTGGGCCGGCCGGGGCAGAAGGAGTTGCCATCGAAATACCTCTACGACGCGATCGGATCGGCACTCTTCGAAGTGATCAGCCTGCTGCCGGAATACGGGGTGACGCGGGCAGACGAGCGAGTGCTACGGCAGCACGCGGCGGAGATTGTGGCGCGCGTGCCGGCACCCGTGCGCGTGGCGGAACTGGGCAGTGGCACGGGCAGGAAGACGCGCTCGCTGCTCGAGGCGTTTGCGCGGCGCGAGCCCACTTCCTACTTCCCCATCGAAATCTCGCGGGCGGCGCTGCGGATGTGCCGGCGGGAGCTGAGCGATATCGAGTCGATCCACATCGTCGGCTTCGAGCGGGAATATCTGGACGGGCTGCGGGAAGTGGCGGCGGGCCGGGAGCCGGAAGAGCGGATCCTGGTGCTCTTTCTCGGGAGCACGATCGGGAATTTCGACCGGCCGGCTGGAGTGGAGTTTCTCGAGCAGGTGAGGGAGATCCTGGAAGCGGGTGATGCGCTGCTGCTGGGAACCGATCTGGAAAAGCCGGTGGCACAACTGGTGGAAGGCTACGACGATCCGCTCGGCATCACCGCCGCGTTCAACCGGAACTTGCTGGCGCGCGTCAATCGCGAACTCGACGCTGATTTCGACCTTCAAGGCTACGACCACGTCGTCCGATACGATCCGGAGGAGCGACGGATCGAGATGCACCTGCGGGCGCGCTACACGCAGACCGTGACG
Organism: Acidobacteriota bacterium; assembly: GCA_021832085.1. Classification (GTDB taxonomy): domain Bacteria; phylum Acidobacteriota; class Terriglobia; order Acidiferrales; family UBA7541; genus JAKASX01. Next base: position 24,446 of record JAKBLM010000051.1, read on the forward strand.
ATCGCCAAGGCGGATTTCACCGTGATGATCCGCGAAGGCGAAACGATCTGGACCGAAAGCAGCCACAAATATTCCCGATGGGAACCCTACCGCATGGCCAAGCAAAGCGGCTTCGGCTGCGTGGCGCAATGGGTGGATGAGGAGTGGCCGTTCGCGGAGAATCTGCTGATCGCCGAATAGAACGGGAAAGACCTAGGGCCGAAAAGCGTGGGCCGTGGCGGCCCTAGATACAAGGCTTTGTTCGTAGAAAGTCCTTACGTGCGACGCCGGCGGGCAGGAAACTTTTCCCAAACAGCACAGAGGCTCGGCGACCTCAGGATGGCGCCGAGCCTCGAAGACAAGCAAGCGCGAAGCGCTTCCTAGATGTGGCCGAGCGTATAGCCGATGGAAATGCCGAAGCGCGTGGCGTGGTTCGAGCTGAACTCGTAATTGTCATGCACAAGGAAAAGCGTAAACTCGGGGCGAACGAAGACATGCCCCCATACGTAGAACTTGATGCCTGCACCGAAGTCGCCCATGAAATGCTTGCTGCTGATGTAGTTCGTGTAGGAGCCGGTGTAGGGATTGTAGAAATAGGTGTTCTGGTAGAAACGGATGTCCTCGGCTCCCATGCCAGCCTGAAGCTGGGCTTGAATTTTGTGCGTGATCGGCGGGGCATAGACGGCATTGAAATCGAAGAACAGCGGCCGGAACGGCTGCGAGGCGTCGCCGGCGAAATAGCTGCGGCTGCCGCGCCAAGAAACTTCGGCGCCGGCGCCAAGATGGTGCCAGAAAAGCACGTCACCACTGATGGTGGGGTAGAACCCACCGGTGAGGGACTGGGGAAAATGATTGCCCGACGCGGAATTGGCCGAAGGCGCCGTAAGCGTATCGACGCCGAAGGCCACATCAACCTGCTGGGCGTGGGCGTTGCCCTGGAAAAGGAACGAGGCACAGAAGACGAGCACGGCGGTTGTAAGCAGCTTTCTCACGGCACTCTCCACAAAATATTTTCAGATTTTACACTGGAACGAGGCGGTCGAGTCGGAAATCGTATCAGCATCGCATTCATGCCCGTTTGACAAGACGGGCGGCCCGGGACGCACGCGGGGCGCCGGGCAAACCCTTCTCGCCAATTTCGATGCGGCAAACACGGGATCAGATGCTCAAATTCCATATCCCTGTTCCAGGACAGAAGTCCAACCCCGGCAGAAGCCTGCCGAACCCACGCCCTCGGCCGGCCACGCGCCAGCCGTGGCCGCCGGAGACTCGGTGACGCTAGGGCCGGGAAACTCAACTCCCGCCGTGAGGGTGAGCGGCTCTAATCTTCAGGAGTTGTCGCCCTCCTTGCGCTCAACGTGCCCGCCGAACTGGAATCGCATGGCGGAGAGGAGCTTGTCGGCAAAGTCGGCCTCACCGCGGGAACTGAAGCGTTCGTAGAGCGCCGAGCTCAAGACATGGGCAGGGGCAGACTCCTCGATGGCGGCGAGGATAGTCCAGCGGCCTTCGCCGGAATCGGAGACGCGGCCGGCATACTTGTCGAGATTCGGCTCCTCGATCAAGGCGAGCGCAGTGAGATCAAGCAACCAGGAAGCGATGACGCTGCCGCGGCGCCAGACCTCGGCGACGTCGGCGAGGTTGAGGTCGTACTGGTAGTGCTCGGGGTGGCGGAGCGGAGCGGTTTCGGCGTCGGTGAGGTGCTGCCGCTTGCCGGCGTTGGCGTGGCGAAGAATATTCAACCCCTCGGCGTAGGCTGCCATGATGCCGTACTCGATTCCGTTGTGAACCATCTTGACGAAATGGCCGGCGCCGGAGAAACCGCAATGCAGATAACCATCTTCAGCGGTGCCGGGAACCTTTTCGCGGCCGGGAGTCCGCGGCAGGCTGCCGCGGCCGGGCGCCAGGGTTTTGAAGATGGGATCGAGATGGCGAACGACATCGGTGGGGCCACCGATCATTTCGCAGAAGCCGCGCTCGAGGCCCCAGACACCGCCGCTGGTGCCGACATCGACATAGCCGATGCCGCGCGGAGCGAGCTCGCCGGCGCGGCGGATGTCGTCGATGTAGTAGCTGTTACCGCCGTCGATGAGGATATCGCCTTTGCTGAGCATCGGAGCGATTTCCTCGATTACGTTGTCCACGATCGCCGCCGGAACCATCATCCAGACGGGACGAGGAGGAGCCAGTTTCTTGACAAGATCCCCGAGCGAGGAGGCACCGGTGGCGCCTTCGGAGGCCAACTGCTCGACGATCGAAGTTTCGCGATCAAAAACCACACACTGGTGTCCGCCGCGCATCAGCCGGCGAACCATGTTTGCACCCATCCTACCGAGCCCGATCATTCCGATTTGCATCGTGAAGTGACTCCTTCGCTGGACTTGGATTCCAATGCCTGCAGGCCGTCCGGCACGTTGCTGGCGTCCGGATCGGCACTCTTCGCGGTGTGCGCGGCTGTGCGCCAACCAAGGCGGGATGCCTCTGCTGCCCGGCGTTGGCGCGGCCGGCGACGTGCGCGAGCCTCGCCTTCCCCTTTTCGAGAGTATAGCGCGCGGCCCGGACAACCGGCTCGGCGGGCAGCATATGCAAGCGCGAAGGTGGCGACGGACGTTGGGAGTGGAGCGAAGCACTGATAAAGTTGGAGCAACAGGAGGGCGAAAAATGCTCGGATGGAAGCGGGTTTGCGCGACAGGCGCGGTGCTGTGGGTCTCGCTGGGAGTTGCGCGGGCGCAATCGACCGCTGCGGGCCAGGCGCCCGGAGCTGCGCGGCAGGCGGCGACGAGCCGGCAAGCCGAAAGCCCGGGGCTCAAGGATATTCTCGGCTATATCTCGCGCGGATGGGGACAGCTGACGCGTTCGATGGAAAGTTGCGACAGCTTCAAGGACGTCAAGTCGGTGGGAAAGCCGGTGCTCTACCTGCCAGCCGGGGTGCAGGAGCCGGCGGCGCTGACGAACCTGGAAAAGACGTGCGGGGTGAGTGTACGCCGTTTGCCCGTCGTGGTCCGCAAGCCCGGAGCAATCGACGTGAACGCAATCAAACCTCAGGGACTGCTCTATCTGCCAAACCCGTATGTGGTGCCGGGAGGAAGATTCAACGAAATGTACGGATGGGACAGTTACTTCATCATTCGCGGGCTGCTGCGGGCGGGAAAACGAAAATTGGCGCGGGGAATCGTGGACAACTTTTTCTACGAGATCGAGCACTATGGCATGGTGCTCAACGCCAATCGCACCTATTACCTGACGCGCTCGCAGCCGCCGTTCCTCAGCTCGATGATCCTGGCGGTGTACGACAGCGACAAGGCGGCGGGGCACAATGACCTGAAGTGGCTGGCGAAGGCATATCCCTATGCGTTGAAAGACTACGATTTCTGGACGCATAGCCCGCACCTGGCCGGCACGACCGGACTCTCGCGATATTACGCATTAGGGAACGGGCCGGCGCCAGAGGCGATGGCGGGCAATCCCCACTATTATCGCTACGTCGCGACCTACTTTTTGCTGCATCCGAAAGCGGCACGCGGGAACCTGGCGCGGAGTGGCAAGGCGGGTTCCAGTGTAAGGGTGGTTGGTCCGCGCTTTCCGATATACATCTGTGACGAAGCAAAAAAACCTGGCGAACCCGGCTGCGACCTGGCCGAGCAGGTGGGGTTGACAGCGAAGTATTACAAGAGCGACCGAAGCATGCGTGAATCCGGCTTCGACGTGTCGTTTCGCTTCGGCCCCTTCGGCGACGACACGGCCGAGTACGCGCCGGTGGACCTGAACAGCCTGCTCTACAAAACAGAGAAAAACCTGGAGCGCATCAGCCAGCTCCTCGGCCGGGAACGACAGGGGCGGGAATGGGCGGAGCGGGCGGCGCTGCGGAGGGAAAGAGTCGACAAGTATCTGTGGAACGCGAATAGCGGGATGTTTTTCGATTACGACTTCGTGACCCAGAAGCAGTCCGGCTATGAATTCGCGACAACGTTTTATCCACTCTGGGCCGGGCTAGCCTCACCGGCGCAAGCGCGAGAGGTGGCCGCGAACCTCAAGCTGTTTCTCGAGCCGGGCGGCGTGGTAACAAGCCTGCGGAAAACCGGGGCACAATGGGATTATCCCTACGGCTGGGCACCGCTCCAGTTGATTGCGGCGGGCGGGCTGTGGCGCTACGGCTTCGACCAGCGGGCGGACCGAGTGGCGTACCGATTTCTGGGCACAGTGCTGCGGAATTTCCGGAGCGATGGGACGATTCGTGAGAAGTACAACGTGGTGACCCGGTCGTACGAGACACACATAACAGCCGGCTACACCCAGAATGTGATCGGATTTGGCTGGACCAACGGTGTGTTCCTGGCCTTGTTGCACCACTTGCCGGAATCGTGGAGAAAACGGCTCGCCGAAGCTTATTGGGCTCTGCGCAGGAATCTGTGAGACTACTCAATCGACGCTGGTTACGGGCCGCAAGGGAGAACGGGTCCGGTTTCTCTTCGATCGAGGGGCTGGTCGATAAGGGTGGGATGCGACCACCCTGCCAGC